>NZ_JBQEPC010000019.1:0-395 GCF_052045655.1 Microbacterium sp. 22215 | reverse complement strand
TGAGTTCTCAAGGATCGGATGCTCCCACGACCCAGTCATCACAACCAGGCCCGAAGGGCAACTTCTCTATCTTATCTGTGCTTTTCGGCCTGTCAAATCGACACGCCGTGAGGCTCAGAACCAGATCTGCAGCTCGGGGCTCAAGGCCGCCGAGGCAACTTCACTAGCTTATCCGTTCCGGAGTCGCTGTCAAATCGACCGTTTCTCCGAAGTGGAAGCTCCAGGTCAGACAGAAGTATGTCTGCGATCTGCTCCGAGGAACTGATCGAGTGGAGGTGGTTCTCCGCTTGAGGGGGGTAAGGCTCTCGGCCTCTCCGCTTCCCTGTGGGGCGAACAAGTAATAAGTTACGTGGGTTCCGGGGTTCCGGCAAATCCGGGCTGTCCGCCGGGCGTGT
>NZ_JBQEPC010000018.1:0-702 GCF_052045655.1 Microbacterium sp. 22215 | reverse complement strand
CTAAGCCTCACAGCGCCGATGGTACTGCAGGGGGGACCCTGTGGGAGAGTAGGACACCGCCGGACTTCTTTTAAGCAAATGGCCACCCATCGTTGGGTGGCCATTTTGCGTTTACAGCAACAACAACAGGGAGCATCATGCCGGAAGAGGAAGAGCGCCGTCCGCGTCGCAACGACGACAATGGATCGCGCGGTCACCGACCTTCTGGCGAACGCTCCGCGCAGAACCGCAGCAGCGGTCCGCGTCGCGACGACGCGCCGCGTTCTGGTGGGTATAACCGTGACGGTGGCGCTCCCCGCTCGGGTGGCTACAACCGTGATAGCCGCGATGGTGGCGCTCCCCGCTCGGGTGGCTACAACCGTGATAGCCGCGATGGTGGCGCTCCCCGTTCGGGTGGTTACAACCGCGATAACCGCGACGGCGGCGCCCCTCGTTCGGGTGGCTACAACCGTGATGGTGGTGCTCCGCGTTCTGGTGGCTACAACCGTGACAGCCGTGATGGTGGTGCTCCTCGTTCGGGTGGTTACAACCGTGACAGCCGTGATGGTGGTGCTCCTCGTTCGGGTGGTTACAACCGCGATAGCCGCGATGGTGGTGCTCCTCGCTCGGGTGGCTACAACCGCGACAGCCGTGATGGTGGTGCTCCTCGCTCGGGTGGCTACAACCGTGACGGTGGCGCCCCCCGTTCAGGTGGCTACAACC
>NZ_JBQEPC010000017.1:0-1955 GCF_052045655.1 Microbacterium sp. 22215 | reverse complement strand
GCGTGGGCTGATGGTGCGGGGTATATGAACAAGCAGGTCGCGGAAGCGACCGCGCTGACGAATGTGGGGGCGCGAACGTATGACCCCTCGATCGGGAAGTTCCTGTCCGTGGATCCGGTGATCGATACGAACCTGCCCCAGCAGAACACGGGGTACGCGTACGCGGGCAACAACCCGACCACGTTCACCGACCCGACCGGGCTGCGGCTTGACCAGGGATGCGGGTGGGGCGTCAACTGCACCAGGAATTCTCCGTCCAAGTCTGCGGGGAAGCCAAAACCGACGAGTGTTACGCGCACGCAAAGCGCCCCGACGAAGAGTGACTCGTGCAGTGCTGGTGACTGGAAGTGCCGAGTCGATCAGTCGAACTCGGCGACGCGGTGCGCAGGGGCGGGCAAATTCCGAACCTGTGATAAGAACCCTGGAGCTGGCATCTGGCCGTACTCATATCGAGACACGGCGCTCGTCTCGACCGGTGGAAGGTTCACGGCAGTGGAAGCAATGGATGCGTTTAAAGCGAACCCCTCGAAGATCTTTCCGTTCGAGGTTCAGGGGTGCCCGACGTTCAAAACCGGGATGGAGTGCAAATTGTATACGGGAACTCCATTGCTCAATCCGAACGGGGTAGTTGGTCTAACGACGACTCCCACTTCCGTCAACTTTACTGTTCTTGATCGCGGTTACTTCGACGCGCCGGGCTCGACAATCAAGTTCTCAACGTGGGGTGACATGAATGGGAACGTATATCTCACTCGACTGGCAGACGGTCACGGAGCAGACGCGCTAACCGCCGTCTCGATCGGTGTATTTCACGCGGCAGGGCCAACGTGGGATCAGCAAGCGATGAACTTGTCTGAGACATTGGAGTCTTCTCGATGAAATCACCTAGGCGCCGAGACCACATGTCAATTTGGATCTTGGTGATTGCGGTCGTTCTGACGTCTATCACTATAGCCGCCGTGAGATTCGCTTGGGTTGACGCCCAAAGCATCTCCATTCAACCACCTTCGCAAATGCTCTGGGGGCTGGTCGGCACGTCGCTGGTGTTTATTATCGGAGGCCTGCCCGGAGCTTTTGTCACCAACGCATTGGCTAGCCGCGAGAGGGGGGAGGTAGTTCCATTTGCCGCACATCTGAGGTTTGCATTCGCTGGAAATGCGGTATCTTTCCTAGGCGGACTGGTTCTGCTCTACTTCCTGATCTGGGAGGTCGATCAGAGGCTGCTGGTGCTCGGCGGTCTTGCGGTCATGGGCACAACAACCTTTCTAATAGCGTTGCGTATAGGCTCCCGCATGTTCGACGGCGCCTAAGCAGCGAAGTAATTGCGCTAAGTGTGACAAAAATCTTTCATGTCCTGTCTGCGACGCAGACGCAGACGCAGGAGACGTGTTACACGTACGACGGTCTGCGTCAGTTGACGCGGGCGTGGACGCCGAATGCGTCAGCGACGTGTGCGGATGCTGCGTCTGCGGCGACGATGGGTGGTCCGGCTCCGATGTGGATGGATTACGCGTACGACACGACCACGGGTAATCGGACGAGTGTGACGTCGCATTCTGCGATGGGGTCGACGTCGACTCGGGCGTATGAGTATCCGGCGGCGGGGGCTGCTCGTCCGCATGCGGTGCAGGAGATCACGGGTGCGGCGGGTGATGGGTCGGGCTCGTACGAGTATGACGAGTCCGGGAACGCGGTCAGTCGTCCCGGGCAGGAGATCACGTTCAACACACGCGGCAAGGTGTCGAAGGTGGTGGCGGGGGCTGAGGAGCAGTCGAACGTGTATGACGTTGACGGCAACTTGTTGTTGCGGGTGTCGTCGTCGGAGGGTGCGACGTTGTTCCTGGGGGATACGAGTGTGTCTCAGGCTGTGGGGTCGTCGGTGGTGGAGGGGTTCCGGACGTACTCTGGTGCGGAGGGGAAGCCGGTGGCGCAGCGGTCGGCGAAGTCGGGGACTG
>NZ_JBQEPC010000016.1:0-4751 GCF_052045655.1 Microbacterium sp. 22215 | reverse complement strand
ACGGCGTCGGTGGCGGCGTTCGCTCCGGGTGGGGTGCGGGTGTCGGCGGATACGAACACGGTGCGGGTGAATACGGTGTTGCCTGCGGCGGGGTTGTCGGTGTCGAAGTCGGGTGTGGCGTCGGGTGCTGGTGCGGTGGGCGATGTGGTGTCGTATGAGTTCGGTGTGACGAACACGGGCAATGTGACGGTGTCGGGTGTGGTGCTGTCGGATGCGGTGCCGGGTGTGGTGTTGTCGGGTGTGGTGTGGCCGGATGCGGGTGCTCCGGGGGTGATCGCTCCGGGGGAGACGGCGACGGCGACGGGGTCGTATGTGATCGTGCAGGCGGATGTGGATGCGGGTCGTGTGGTGAACACGGCGTCGGCGTCTGGTGTGCCGGCGCGGAGTGAGCCGATCACGGTGGTGTCTGCGGAGAGTGTGGTTCCGACGGTGGCGGCGGCTCCGGCGGTGTCGGTGACCGACCGTGGTGCGTTGGCTCCGGGGGCGACGGGCCGGGCCGGTGATGTGGTGACGTGGACGTATGTGCTGACCAATGACGGCAACGTGACCCTGACCGGTGCCGCCCTCGCCGACTCCCTCACCGGGACGACCCCGCCGAGCTACACCTGGACGACTCCGGTCGGGATCCTCGCCCCGGGCGAGTCGGTGACGGCGACGGCGACGTACGTCCTGACTCAGGCGGATGTCGACGCGGGCAGCGTCACGAGCCTCGTCACCGGAACAGGAACACCGGCCAACGGGGGAGCCGCGGTCTCGGCCACAAGCCCGGCGACCGTGCCGATCGTCAGCGCTCCGGAGCTCGTCGTCACGAAGGATGACACCGCCACAGGCGGCAGCGTCGGAGACACGATCGAGTACGCGTTCACGATCGAGAACCGCGGCAACGTGACCCTGTCGGGCGTCGTGCTGTCCGACACGCTCTCCGGTCTCAGCACCCCGACGATCACGTGGCCGACGACGAACCGTGTGCTCGCGCCGGGCGAAGTCGCCACGGCCACCGCGACGTACGTCATCACGCAGAGCGATGTCGACGCCGGCGACGTGACGAACACCGCATCGGCCAGTGCGTCGCTTCCCGGCGGCACGAGCATCTCGGCATCCTCCGATGCCGTCGTGACGCCACTCGACGCATTCGCACCCGCCGTGGTCACGACGAAGTCCGCCGTCATCGCGAACGGTGCCGACGGAGCCGTGGGCGACGTCATCGAGTACACGGTCACCGTGCGCAACTCGGGCAATGTGACCCTCGACGGCGTGGGCATCGTCGACGAGCTCGACGACCTCTCCGACATCTCGGTCGTGTGGCCCGGCGTCGCAGGGGTTCTCGCGCCCGAGCAGACTCTCGTGGGCACCGCGCGATATGTCATCACGCAGGCCGATGTCGATCGTGGGTCGGTGTCGAACATCGCGGTGGGCTCCGGCACCGATCCCTCGGACACCACCGTCGAGGACCCGTCGGACCGAGTCGTCGTTCCCACAGTCGTGGCCGCGCCGGATGCGACCGTGAGCAAGAGCGGCGTGCTCGAGCCCGGTGCGACGGGCCGCGCAGGCGACACGGTGCGGTACTCGTTCCGCATCGCGAACACGGGCAATGTCACGTTGTCTGGGGTTGCTCTCGACGACCAGCTCGTCGGCCTGTCCGACATCGTGGTCTCCTGGCCCGGAGCAGACGGCGTCCTCGCCCCCGGCGCGACCGCCGATGCCACCGCGGAGTACGAGCTCACTCAGGCCGACGTCGATCGAGGGCGAGTCGACAACAGCGTCACCCTGACGGCATCCGCCCCCGGCGGTGCGCCGGTCGAACGCACGGCGACCGCGACGGTTCCCATCACCGAGGCGGCAGAGCTGACGACGGTCAAGAGCGGACAGCTGCTCGAGCCGGGGATCGGGGCCGTCGGAGACGTGATCGAGTACCGCCTGGTCGTGACGAACACGGGCAACGTGACCGTGCAGGACGGTCGACTCATCGATCGTCTCGCCGGACTCTCTCTGCCCGAGATCGCCTGGCCCGGCCCTGAGGGCGAGCTGCTCGTCGGCGACACGGTCGTCGGAGTCGCTCGGTACACGCTCACCCAGGCCGACATCGATCGGGGGTTCGTGCGGAACGTGGCCGGCGTCGAGGCGGTCACCGAGCAGGGGACGATCGTCGTCGCAGACTCCAACCCGGTCGTGATCAACACCGTGCAGCCCGCGGCGGCGCTGACCGTCGTGAAGGACGGCGTCGTCGACGGCGACGGCGGTGCAGGCGGCTCTGTCGACTACACCTTCCGCATCACGAACACCGGGAACGTGACCGTGAGCGCGATCACGCTCGCCGACCCGATGCCGGGGCTCAGCGAGGCGCAGATCACCTGGCCGGGAGCGGCCGGTGTGCTCGCGCCCGGGCAGACCGCGATCGCGACGGCCGGCTACACGATCACCCAGACGGACGTCGATGCCGGATCGATCGCCAACGCGGCGACGGCGAGCGGCAGCTCGCGGGGTGGTCCCGTCACGAGTCCTGCCGGCATCGAGACCGTCGACACCCAGGGCATCCAGGCCTCGATCGTCGTGGACAAGACCGCCGCGCTCGACCCCGATGCCACAGGCGTCGCGGGTGATGTCGTCACCTGGAGCTACTCGCTGCAGAACACGAGCAACGTCACTCTCACGGGCGTCGCCCTGACCGACCGTCTCAGCGGCTCCACGGCCCCCGAGTACACGTGGCCGGACCCGGCCCGCCCGGGAGTGCTGCTCCCCGGTCAGACGGTGACGGCGGTCTCGACGTACGAACTCACCCAGGCAGACGTCGATCGCGGCGGTGTGTCGAGCGCCGTCGACGGGGTCGGCACCCCGCCGCGCGGAGCGGACGTCACCGGCAGCTCCGTCGCCTCGGTCGAGATCGCGGCGCGCCCCGGCATCGCTGCGACGAAGTCCGGGGTGGTCGACGGTGCGGGCGACGTCGGCGACCGGATCGACTACACCTTCGGCATCACGAACACGGGCAACGTCACACTCACGCTCGTGGACCTCGTGGATGCCCTGGTCGGCGTCAGCTCGCCCACGTTCGACTGGCCCGGCGAGCCCGGCATCCTGCTGCCGGGTGAGACGGTCGACGCCGCGGCCGACTACACCATCACGCAGGCCGACGTGGACCGCGGCTCCGTCACCAACATCGCCACCGCCAGCGGAAAGCCGCCGGTGGGCGACACGATCACGGCGAGCACACCGCCGACGGACACGAGCGTCGCAGCTGCGGCACCGGAGCTGCGAACGGGCAAGACGGCGACGGTGCGCGGCGACGGTGCTGTGGGCGACATCGTCGACTACTCCTTCACCATCGAGAACACGGGCAACGTCACGGTGTCCGCGATCACGCTCTCCGACCCTCTTCCGGGACTCTCGGCGCCGACGGTGCGCTGGCCGGGTGAGACAGGCGTGCTCGCGCCGGGCGAGGTCGCGACGGCGACCGCGAGCTACGCGATCGTGCAGACGGATGTGGACGCGGGAGAGATCGTGAACATCGCGACCGCCGCGGGGTCCGCTCCGAGCGGGGCTGCCGTGCAGGACGACTCCGACCGTGTCAGCACCCCGACGATCGAGGCGGATGCCGGGATCATGATCGACAAGACGGGCGCACTCGCGCCGGGCTCCACCGGTCAGGTCGGCGATGTCGTGCAGTTCGGCTTCACGATCGCGAACAGCGGCAACCAGACTCTCCGCGCCGTGGAGCTCTCGGACGCACTGTCGGGGCTCAGCGCCATCGACGTGGTCTGGCCGAGCGATGACCCCGCAGCGACCGGCGTCCTTCCGGTCGGTACCGCGGCACGCGGTACCGCGACCTACACGCTCACCCAGGCGGACATCGATGCCGGATCGGTCGCCAACGCGGTCGAGGTCGTCGCGAGCACACCCGCCGGCACGACGGTCGATGCCGCCGACGCCGCGACGGTCACCATCCCCAGGACTCCTGCGCTGTCTGCGGTGAAGTCGGGTGTTCTGGCTGCGGGTGACATCGGTGCGGTCGGAGACACGGTGCAGTACGAGGTGGTGGTGACGAACACGGGCAACGTGACGGTCACCGGCGGTGTGCTGGTGGATCCGATGGTCGGCCTGTATGACGTGTCGATCGTGTGGCCCGACCCTGCCGCGCCCGGTCGTGTCGGTGTCGGTGAGCAGGCCGTCGGTCGGGGGAAGTACGACCTGACGCAGGCGGATGTGGATGCGGGTTTTGTGGAGAATACGGCGTCGGTGGCGGCGTTCGCTCCGGGTGGGGTGCGGGTGTCGGCGGATACGAACACGGTGCGGGTGAATACGGTGTTGCCTGCGGCGGGGTTGTCGGTGTCGAAGTCGGGTGTGGCGTCGGGTGCTGGTGCGGTGGGCGATGTGGTGTCGTATGAGTTCGGTGTGACGAACACGGGCAATGTGACGGTGTCGGGTGTGGTGCTGTCGGATGCGGTGCCGGGTGTGGTGTTGTCGGGTGTGGTGTGGCCGGATGCGGGTGCTCCGGGGGTGATCGCTCCGGGGGAGACGGCGACGGCGACGGGGTCGTATGTGATCGTGCAGGCGGATGTGGATGCGGGTCGTGTGGTGAACACGGCGTCGGCGTCTGGTGTGCCGGCGCGGAGTGAGCCGATCACGGTGGTGTCTGCGGAGAGTGTGGTTCCGACGGTGGCGGCGGCTCCGGCGGTGTCGGTGACCGACCGTGGTGCGTTGGCTCCGGGGGCGACGGGCCGGGCCGGTGATGTGGTGACGTGGACGTATGTGCTGAC
>NZ_JBQEPC010000015.1:0-31350 GCF_052045655.1 Microbacterium sp. 22215 | reverse complement strand
CCCGGCGGACGGGACTCAGGACCCCAGGACCAGCTTCAGCTGCTCGACGGCCCAGTCGAGTTCCGTCGCCCGGATGACGAGCGGCGGAGCGATGCGGATGGTCTGACCGTGGGTGTCCTTCACCAGGACTCCACGATCGAGGAGCTTCTCGGCGATCTCGCGGCCGGTGCCCTTGGCCGGGTCGATGTCGACGCCCGCCCACAGGCCGGCGATGCGCACCTCAGTGACACCATGACCGATCAGAGGTTCGAGGCCGGCGGCCAGATGAGCACCCAGAGCGCGAGCACGTTCCTGGAACTCCCCCGACTCGAGCATCTCGACCACACGAAGACCGACGGCCGCCGCGAGCGGGTTGCCGCCGAACGTCGATCCGTGCTCACCGGGACGGATCACGCCGAGCACATCGGTGTTCCCCACCACTGCGGAGACGGGAAGGATCCCCCCACCGAGCGCCTTGCCCAGCAGGTACAGGTCGGGCACGACACCCTCGCGATCGCAGGCGAACGTCTCACCCACACGGCCGAGACCCGACTGGATCTCGTCGGCGATGAACAGCACGTGCTTCTCGTCGCAGATCTCACGGATGCGACGCAGGTATCCCTCGGGTGGGATCACCACCCCGCCCTCACCCTGGATCGGTTCGATCAGCACGGCGGCGGTGTCTTCGGTGATCGCGGCGGCGACGGCATCCGCATCCCCGTAGGGGACCACGTCGAAACCCGGAGTGTACGGACCGAAGTCGGCCCGCGCCTGCTCGTCGTCACTGAAGCTGACGATCGTGGTGGTGCGCCCGTGGAAGTTGCCGGCGGCGACGATGATGCGCGCCTTGCCCTCGGCGATGCCCTTGACCCGGTACCCCCATGCACGGGCGACCTTGATGCCCGTCTCGACGGCCTCGGCTCCCGTGTTCATCGGCAGCACCATGTCTTTGCCCGACAGTGCAGCGAGCGCCGCGGCGAACGGCTCGAGCCGATCGCTCATGAACGCGCGGCTCGTCAGGGTCACCCGGCCGAGCTGCTCGGTGAGCGCGGCCACGAGCGCCGGATGCCGGTGCCCGAAGTTCACGGCGGAGTACGCGGCGAGCAGGTCGAGGTAGCGCTTGCCCTCGACATCCGTCACCCACGCACCCTCACCGCGGGCGATGTTGACCGGCAGCGGGTGGTAGTTGTGGGCGACGTGCGGCTCGGCCGTGTCCTCGACGCCGGGCTCGACGGCGGTCATGCCTCACCGCGCAGTTCGAGGGTGCAGCACTTGATGCCGCCGCCACCGAGCAGCAGCTCGGACAGGTCGACCATGATCGGGTTGTAGCCGCGCTCGCGCAGCTGCACCTCGAAGCCCTTCGCCCGCGGCGAGATGATCACGTTGTACCCGTCGCTGGCGGAGTTGAGGCCGAAGACCGAGCCGTCCTCATCGGACACGAGGATCGCGTCGGGGAAACGCTCTTCGAGGATCGCGCGGCTCTGATCGTCGAACGCGCCGGGCAGGTAGGCGATGTTGGCGCGCTCGGGCCCGCCGTGCTCGACGCCCTGCACCGGATCGAGCACCGCGATGGCGGTGTCGAGGTGGTAGAAGCGCGGATCGACGAGGTTGAGGGAGACGACCTCGCGGCCGAAGACCTCACCGACCTCGCGGTGGCTGTCGCCCGTGGAGCGGAAGCCCGTGCCTGCGAGGATCACGTCGCCGACGAGTAGGAAGTCGCCCTCGCCCTCGTTGACCTCCTCGGGGATGACGGTGTCGTACCCGGCGCCGCGGAACCAGTCGGCGAACGCAGGTGCCTCACCCTGGCGCTCGACGAACCGGAACTTCGGCACGTACGCGCGGCCGTCGATCAGGAATCCGCCGTTCGCGGTGTAGACCATGTCGGGGTAGCCGGCGAGGGGTTCGATCAGCTCGACGTCGTGGCCGAGCTCGAGGTACAGGTCGTGCAGCTTCTGCCACTGCTCGACGGCCCTGGCCGTGTCGGTCGGCTTGGACGGCTCCATCCACGGGTTGATCGAGTAGTTCACGGTGAAGTGCGACGGCTTGCACATCAGGTAGTGACGGTGGTGTGCAGTGCGCACCGGAATGGCGGTCTCGGACGTCGACGCAGTGGTTTCGACAGACATGGGGCTCCTCGAACGGATGCGGCGGACGCTGTCCAGGGGCCCGGCGGTCCTTCGACCCGCGCCGCTCGGTGAGAGTCGGCGCCCGGGGAAGATGCGACTCGGGCACGCCAGCATCCATTCTGTCACCCGCCCCTGAACGCCGCCAGAGCGCGAGCCGCGCTGCTTCCGTCCTCCCCTTTCGAATCGCTCACTTTGCAGCTTCGGGGCGGCAGATGCTGCAAAGTGCGCGATTCGAACGGGGCTGGGGGGGCGAACGGGACTGGGGGGCGAACGGGAATCGGGTCATTCACGCGATTCGACGGCGCGCACGACGACCTTGCCGACCGTGTGCCCTGCCTCGAGGTGCGCGAGCGCAGCGGATGCCTGATCGAAGCCGTATTCGTGCTCGATCACAGGGGTGATGCGCCCCTCGGCCGTGAGCTCCAGTAGCTTCGCGAGGATTTCGGGGCGGGGCGTCGCCGCGAGCGGGCGGATGCGCCGACTCGACCCGACTGACAGGATGGCCGCCTTCAGCATCCGCGGGATGGGCCCCAGCACGTGCCCGCCGTCTCCCGTCACGAGCACGACCGAGCCACCCGGCGCGACCAGTCGCTGCAACTCCCGCAGGCCGATGCCGCCGGCGATGTCGATCACCGCGTCGAAGTGCCCCGCGGGCAGGGCCGACAGCGGCGAGCGGCGGTGATCGAGCGTGCGCACCGCGCCGAGGTGCTCGACGAGCCGCGCGTTGCGCTCCCCGCACGTCGCCCAGACCTCGGCCCCGCGCAGCGCGGCGAGCTGCACCGCGAACGTTCCGACTCCTCCGGACGCACCGATCACGAGCACCCGAGGCACCGCGTGCGCAGATCGTCGTCGGTCGGCGCGGAGTTCGGAGTGGATGCCGATGCTCGCGCGGTCGAGCGCCTGCCAGGCCGTGCCCGCGGACACCGGCAGCGTGGCCGCGGTCACGGAGGACACGTCGGGCGGGATCGGCACGAGTCGCGCGGCCGGAACTGCGACGTGCGAGGCGAGGCCGCCGCCGCCGACGAGCTCGCCGACGACGCGCTCTCCGAGTTCGGCGCCGATCGCGTTCTCGCCCACGGCCACGACGGTGCCGGCGACCTCCATGCCCCGCACCGGATGCTTGGGTCGCGTCAGGCCGAAGACCGGGCGCACGAGCAGTGGGTCACCGAGCATCAGCCGGACGTCTCCCGCGCTGAGAGCGGTCGCCTCGACCCGCAGCACGACCTCGCCCCGGCGCGGCACCGGCATCGGGATGTGCTCGAGCCGGAACCCGTCGGCCGGGCCGTACGTCTCCCGCACCCAGGCGGGCATCATGTCGGTCATCTCAGGCATCCTTCATCGAAGGTTCCGGGTACTGGAACAGGTCGTCGAGCCCGACGCCGAAGGCGCGGGCGATCTGGAACGCGAGCTCGAGCGACGGGGAGTACTTCTCCTGCTCGATCGCGATGAGCGTCTGCCGGGTCACGCCGATGCTGCGCGCGAGCTCGGCCTGAGTGAGCCCCGCTGCTTCGCGGTGGGCACGGATGCGGTTGGAGACGAGCGTCGGCTTGACCATCAGACGAGCCCCCGCCGGTAGGCGACGACGCGCGCGACGCTGCCGACGACGGCCGACACGGCGAACCCAGCGAACATCGTGTTGGCGATCCAGAAGACATCGGCCCCGACGGCGCACAGGGCGATCACGCCGAGCCCGGCGATGACGACGAAGGCCTGCTCGACGCGGGCGCCCATGCGGCTGATGTCGCGGTCGCGGACGTCGGACCTGCCGACACCGTCAGGATCCTTCGCGCCGGCGATGATCCCCCAGACGATGCTGATCACGATCGTGGCCACGATGCCGGCACCGATCGTCCACAGCATCGGCGGGAGCCAGTCGACCTCGGTCACCGCCCTCCCGGCAGCCTGCTGCAGCACGATGATGACGTACGCCGAGATCACGACGGCGCTGACGATCAGACCCGACCAGGCGTTGCGCTCCTCGTAGACCATGATGCCCTCCGATGTAAAAGATTCTTGACATGAGGGTACGTCCGCGGCATCCGCTGTGTCAAGAATTCTTTACACGCTCGGTGATGGCGGCGGCGTGTCGGCAGCGGTGGTCAAAAAAGCATCCGAATCGCGCGATTGCGATGCGCTTTTGACCACGCACGCGAAGGCACTCCGGTTGTCCGGTGCCGAACCACTCAGACGGTGAAGCGAAGACCGGGCCGCCCGAGCGTGACGTCAGTCGCTCGGCGGTTCGTCGACGTCCGACAGCACCTCGATCGCCTTGTCGTCCCCACCCTCGGCGGCCCGCCAACGCCACTCACGCGCCTCCGTTACGTCATCCCTGTCATCGAGGATGAGTGAGAGGTTGTAGGCGGAAAAGGCGTCACCGAGCGCGTACCCCAGCCGCAGGACCTCGACAGCTTCGTCGACCCGACCACCTTCTTCCAGCAGATTCGCCAACGGAAGAAAGCTCTCGACTTCCGCCTGAGCGACCCCGGCCCGAAGAATGTCCTCAGCTTCTCCCTCACGGTCGGACTCGCGCAGAAGGTGGCTGAGATCGGCGCGCGCGGACGGATAGGCGTCAGCGCCGCGCCGCAAGAGCGATTCGGCATCGAAGTTGCGGTCGTCGCACCACTGCCAGTGTCCGAGTACGCCCGCGATGAGATCGGTCTGCTCATCCGGACTCGTGTCCGCGCGAAGGTAGTCGGCGAGCAGTTCGTGACTCACGGCGACGTTGCCGCGCTCATGCTCCAGCCAAGCGAGGTCCGCAAAGCCGATCAGAAATCCCGCATCCGCCAGTTCTCGGTACACGATCGCTGCCTCATCAATGCACCCGGCCGCTTCGAGCGCCTCACCATAGGCATGCCCGGTCTCACCGTCGTGGACCTCGCGCCATGCGCGCGCCAGCCGTTCGATGTCGTCCACGGATGGATCAGATCACATCCGCGAAGGTGCGGTCGGGGTTGCCGTAGCGATGCGCGGTGATCGCGATGGCCTGCTCGTGCACGAAGGGCAGCAGTTCGATGCGTCCGGCCGAGGTGACCTCGCCGTCGTACACCGCGAGGTCGGGGTCGCCGTCGACCGCCACGGCCAGCGCGCGATGCAGCGTCGTGACCGCGTCGCGTGAACCCACGAGCCGCACCCGATTCGGCCGGGGCTCGGCGCCGAGCGATGCGAGCGCGTCTGCGGAACCGGCCTCTCGCCGCCGCATCCGGTCGATCCACTCGTCGTCGCTCTCCATGAACACGACCGCTCCCAGGGATCCGAGCGCGCGACGCACCTCAGGCGGCAGCCCGACAGGGGTCGACAGCACGAACGCGGAACCGGCGCGGACCGCGGCGACCACGACGCGCAGCAGCTCCTGCCACCCGGCATCCGCGGTCGCCCTGATCGCGACCGGCACGGGGCGGTAGCGGAAGAGGTTGCGCTCGATGCCGAGGTGCGAGACGTCGCGCACCTGGCCGAACTCGCGGTCCCAGGCGAGGGCATCCGACAGCGCTGAGCGACGCAGCCATTCGAACGCCTCGTAGTCGAGGGACGGCTGGGCCGATTCGATCAGCTCGGTGATGCGCGAGTCCAGGCCCCGCAGATGCAGCGTGCTCGACACGGGGCCCGATCCGCTCGAGCGCCAGGTTCCGAGTCCGACGAGGTAGTTGGGGCCGCCGGCCTTGGTGCCCGGTCCGACCGAGGAGCGCTTCCAGCCGCCGAACGGCTGACGCTGCACGATCGCGCCCGTGATGCCGCGGTTCACATAGAGGTTGCCCGCCTGCACGCGGTCGAGCCACAGCGAGAGCTCGGCGGGATCCTGCGTGTGCAGCCCCGCGGTCAGCCCGTAGGCCACGGCGTTCTGCATCTCGATCGCCCGCTCGAGGGTCGGCGCATGCATGATGCCGAGTACCGGCCCGAAGAACTCCTCGGTGTGGAAGCGCGACCCCGGCTGCACACCGACGCGGATGCCGGGGCGCCATAGCCGTCCGCTCTCGTCGTCGACCGAGACCGCGGGCTCGATGAGCCACTGCTCCTCGCCCTCGAGCTCGGTGAGCGCCCAGGCGAGCTTGCCCTGCGGCCTCTCGATCACGGGCCCGACCTCGGCGCGCGGATCGGTGGGCCAGCCGACATGCAGCGACCGCGTGGCATCCGCCAGCTGCCGGGCGAACCGCTTGGAGCGACCGACCGGCCCGACGAGGATCGCCAAGGACGCGGCCGAGCACTTCTGCCCCGCGTGCCCGAAGGCACTGCGCACCAGGTCCGAGACCGCGAGATCGAGGTCGGCCGAGGGCGTGATGATCATCGCGTTCTTGCCGCTGGTCTCGGCGAGCAGCGGCAGGTCGGGCCGCCACGAGCGGAACAACGCGGCGGTCTCCCAGGACCCGGTGAGGATGACACGGTCCACCGACTCGTGCGCGATCAGCGCGCGACCGAGATCGCCCTCCTCGATGTCGACGAGCGCGAGCACATCGCGAGGCACGCCGACCTCCCAGAGCGTCTCGGCGATCACGGCCGCGCAGCGTCGGGACTGCGGAGCGGGCTTGAACACGACACCGGATCCTGCGGCGAGCGCGGCGAGCACTCCGCCGGCGGGGATCGCGAGGGGGAAGTTCCACGGAGGGGTGACGACGGTCACGCGGGCGGGTTCGAAGGCGGCGCCGGCGACGGCATCCAGCTCTCGCGCCTTTGCGGCGTAGTAACGCGCGAAGTCGACGGCTTCGCTGACCTCGATGTCGGCCTCGGCGAAGACCTTGCCCGTTTCTGCGGCGGCGACCTCGATGAGCTCCCCGCGCCGGGCCTCGAGCGCGGCAGCGGCGCGGAGCAGAACCTCGGCACGTTCCGCGGCGGGACGGGCTCCCCAGTGGGCTCCGGCATCCCGCACCCCGGCGATCGTGCTCTCGAGCACGGCGTCGTCGTCGATGCGGGCGGCCTCGATGGTCGCCGCACCCAGAGTCGAGTCGGCGATCCGCGCGTGGATCTCGCGCGCCCACTCGCGGTTGACCGGAAGCGACGGGTCGCTGTCGGCGGTATTCTCGAACCCGGGGGCACCGCCCGTGCCCTCGTCGACCTCGCGCGGGGCGTAGACCGCGGTCTCGAGGAACGGCTCGCCCGAGTCATCCGAGCCTCGAGAGATGCCGAGCACCGCCTTGGTCAAGCCCTCTTCCGGCGCCACGGCCGCGGGTGCCGGACGCACCGACTCGTGCACGGGGGCGAGCCGGTCCTGGGTGCGCAGCGCCCCCACCTGCAGGGTCGGCGAGATCGAGCGGTCGAGCGCGTCGAGGAACCTGTCCTGCTCGCGCACGAAGAGCGACTCGTCATCGCCGAGCCGGAAGGCGGCGGAGAGGAAGTTGTCGTTCGACGCGTTCTCCTCGAGCCGGCGCACGAGATAGCTGATCGCGACGTCGAACTCGTCGGGCTTCACGACCGGCACGTAGAGCAGCACCTCGCCGACCGCGCGCGAGACCGCCTGCACCTGCCCCTGGGCCATGCCGAGCAGCATCTCGAACTCGATCGGCGGCTGGCCGGCCGCCGTGCCGTCAGCCGCGAGACCGCGTAGGCCCCGCTCCCCCGCGAGCAGCCACGCGTACGCGATGCCGAACAGGTTGTGCCCCGCGATTCCCAGGTGCACCGCGTCGATGTTCTCGGAGCGCAGCGCCCAGTCGAGGCAGCGCAGGTAGTTCGCGTCGGTGTCGAGCTTGGTGTCGTAGGTCGCCTGCTCCCACCCGTGCATCTGCGCCTCGACCCGCTCCATGGCGAGGTTGGCGCCCTTGACGAGCCGCACCTTGATCGGTGCGCCACCACGGTCGACGCGGTCGCGCGCCCACGCGGTCAGCTGCTGCAGGGCGGGCAGGGCGTCGGGCAGATAGGCCTGCAGCACGATGCCCGCTTCGAGGCCCTCCAGGCGCGGGTCCTCGAGGATGCGGGTGAACACCGCGATCGTCAGGTCGAGGTCGCGGTACTCCTCCATGTCGAGGTTGATGAACGTGCGGTCGGACGCAGCGGTCAGATACAGCGGCAGCAGACGCTCGACCACCGCGTCGACGACCTCGTCGAACGCCCACATCGAGATGTGGCTGATGATCGCCGACACCTTCACCGAGACGTAGTCGACGTCGGGGCGACGGATCAGATCATGGATGCCGTCGAGCCGCCGCTGCGCCTCGGCTTCACCGAGCACCGCCTCGCCGAGCAGGTTGAGGTTCAGACGCGCACCGGATTCGCGGATCTTCTCGATCGCCGGACCCAGCTTGGTCGGACGGGCATCGACGACAAGATGGCCGACCATGTCGCGCAGCACCCTGCGCGCGATGGGCACCACGGGGCTCGGCAGGATCTGTGCGACGCCGCCGCCGAGCCGCACGGCGGAACGCAGGTACCAGGGCAGGAAGTCGGGCACGATCGGCGCGATGCGGTGCAGCTGCGAGGCCGCGGCCCCCAGGCTCTCTGGGCGCATGACCCCGTCGACGAAACCCAGGGTGAACGGCAGCCCGTTGGCATCCTGCAGCACTCCGGCGAGGCGCTCCGCCGCGGGGTCGACGTCGGCGGCCGCCGCCTCGATCACCCAGCGGCGAGCGAGTTCGACCGCACGGTCCGCGAGAGAGGCGGATTCGGGATCCGTGGAGGGCGTCGGGTCGGCCATGACCTCAGCCTAGGACTGCGGTGGGCGCGCGGCCCTGAGCGACGGGCGCTCAGTCGCCTCGGGCGCACCGGCAGCTCCCGTCGTCGCGACTCAGCGGGCGGCGATCATCTCGTCGTAGCCCTCGCGGAAGGTCGGATACTCGAGCGCACCCAGGAACTCCCGCAGCAGGTGCCCGTCGAGAACCGTGCCGCCGCCGACCTCGGGATCGACGTGCGGAGGCGGTTCGACCGCGAGACGACCGGCGATGTGCGAGACCACGTCGCCGAGCAGCACAGGCTCGGCGTCGACGGCATGGATCAGCGGGGGCGCCGAGTCCGCGCGCAGCATCGCCTCGAGCAGACGCACGAGGTCGGTCTCATGGATGCGGTTCGTGCGGCGCGAGTGATCGACGGCCGCCCCCTCGGTGACCCGACGGATCAGGAAGTCGCGGCCAGGCCCGTAGATGCCGGCCGGTCGCACGATCCGAGCGCCGAACAACTCCATCGCCAGCTGCTCGCCCTCGAGCAGATCGCCGCCCCGCTCGCTCGACACCCGGGGCGCGTCGCGCTCGGTCAACGGCGTCTCGCCGGGGCGGCCTTCGAACACCCTGGTCGACGACACGAACACCACGCGCGACGGCATCGCCGGGAGAGCATCCGCGAGTCCGCGCAGCGCCGGCGGATAGATCGAGTCGCCCTCGGTGCTCGGCGGCAGCGTGATGACGACGGAGTCGTACGCCGGGAGCTCCCGGTCGAGCGGATGCCTCAGATCGGCCTCGATCGTCGCGAAGGGCAGGTCGCTCGCATGGCGCCGCATGGCCGTGACCTCCGCGCCCTGCGCGATCAGGCGCTCACCCAGGCGCGTTCCGAGCTTGCCGCATCCGACCAGCAGCACCGACCCCGGTGCGCGAGTCTCGAGTCCCCACGGATCGGTCATCTCAGTTCCACACACTCGGCGCCGAGCTGCGCACGGGAGGCAGAGCGGATGCCGCGGCCCAGTCGTGCACCCAGGAGTCGATCTCGGGCACCCCCTCGGGCTTGCCGACCGCGGCGAACAGCTCTTCGTTGCTGACCGTGCCTCCGGTGCGACGCAGCATCCGCGAGCGCACGATCACCCGTGCGTAGATCTCGCCGCCGACGACGGCTCGGTGCTCGAGGAACACGGCCTTGTCGTCGTGACCGATGAAGCGCGACTGCACCTCGAACCGCTGCCAGAGCTGCAGGGACTTGCGGAAGGTCACGGTCTCGCTCGACACCACGGCGTACCAGCCGCGCTCGGTCATCGCGTCGAACAGCCCCGTGCGGATCAGCAGATCCCAGCGGCCGAGGTCGAACAGCGACAGGTAGCGACCGTTGTTCATGTGGCGCAGGATGTCGATGTCCGTGGGGAGGGTCGTCAGTCTGATGCTGCTGACGGAGGCGGCATCGAGGGTCTTGCCCCGACGCACGCGACGACGGGCGGAGAGGATCACGAGGAGAGTGCGCCAGATCACGTTCACGAGGATCGATCGTAGCCATCGATGAACGGATCACGAACATCGTTGTGCGAACCCTCCAGCGCGGCACCGGGGGTTTGTGAGGGCATCCGCTCGATTTCCCGTTCGCGGAGGCCGCGCGTAGAGTCACGATATGAGCGCCGAAGCCCAGCCTGAAGTCATCGTCCGTCCGGTCCGTGATGTGGATGCGGAAGCCCTGGGTCGCGTGCACGCGCAGTGCTGGCACGAGACCTACGACCACCTGATCAGCAAGGCCGCGCTCGAGAAGGTCTCGCCCCGGCGCATGGCCGAGCTGTGGACGCACTGGGCCTCTCAGGGCCCCGAGTTCACGATGCGCGCAGCGCTCGTCGACGGCGAGATCGTCGGCTTCGTCGGCTCCGGCCCCGCCCGCGACAAGGACGCTCCGGCGTTCCGCGAGCTCTACTTCATCTACCTGCTCGACGCGTATCACTCGACCGGCATCGGCCAGAAGCTGTTCGACGCCGCGGTCGAGAAGGACGAGTCGCTCTACCTCTGGGTCGCGGAAGACAACCCCCGCGCCCACCGCTTCTACACGCGCAACGGCTTCACGCTCGACGGAGCCAGCCACACGGAGCCCTTCCTCGGCGAGACGCTCACCGAGGTGCGCTTCGTCCGCTGACCCTCGGCGCGGTGAGCCTCGCGTTCACCATTCCGCATGAGACGGCCCCCTGCCATCGGCAGAGGGCCGCTTCTCTGCGTGGAGGCGCAGTCGGTGCTGAGCCGTGAACCGGTCAGCGCCCCGAGACGCTGCCGAAGAGCTTGGCGATCGGTGCGATCACGAGCGGGCGCGCGGCCACCCAGCCGATCGCGATGACCACGAGGGACGCCACGAAGACCCAGAAGCCTGTCCAGCCGACGGCATCCGACGACGCGTACATGTGGTTGAGGTTGCGCAGGAATCCGGTGAGGAACACCAGGGCGACGTGCCCGATGATGAACACCACGAAGTAGATCATGACCGGGAAATGGAGCGCGCGGGCCCACTCGATCGGGTACGCCTTCGAGAGACGCTCGGCCTTCTTCGGCCACATCCCCGACATCCTGATGCCGGTCGCCGCCGCGAGCGGGGCCGCGATGAACACGGTCACGAAGTAGGCGAGCTGCTGCAGGCTGTTGTAGTTGACCCAGCCGTGCTCGGTCGGCCAGTCGAACGAAATGTACTGCAGCGCGGCCGACAGCGCGTTGGGGATGACCTCCCAGCTCGTCGGCACGATGCGCGCCCAGTGCCCCGTGACGAACAGCAGCACCACGAAGATCACGCCGTTGACCAGCCACAGGATGTCGAGCGCCTGGTGGAACCAGATCGTCAGGCTGACCTTGCCCTTGGGGTCGCCCCGCGGGGTCCAGAAGGCCGTGGGGCGCTTCTCGTTGCGGATGCGGAGTCCCGACCGGATGATCAGCACCATCAGGAAGACGTTGAAGAAGTGCGCCCAGTTGGTCCACGGTGCGAATCCGGGCTCGACGGCGACGGCCGGCTCGTATTCACCGGGGAACGCGGCGAGGAAGTCCTGCATGAACGGGAAGCTCAGCAGGGCGCGCACGAACGCCACAGCGGCGGCGGCGAGGATGCCGAGGGCCGCGGCGCCGACGAGACCCGCGATCGCCTGGGTCCAGGTGGGACGAGGGCGACCGGATGCCGGAGCGACGGCCGGGATGCGCCGAGGAGCGCTGCCGTTCCACACGGTGCGCGGCGCCGACAGCGGGACGCTGGTGTCGCGGAGCGTGAGGGATGCGGATGCCGGGGCCTCGGCCGCGGAAGGCGCCGATGCCGCGATGTCGGCGACCGGGGCAGGGGCGTCGGTGACCGCCGGGGCGGGGGCGGCAGGGTTCGCGACGACCGCGGCCGGCGCGGCGTCGGCGACGACCAGGGGTACGGTGCCGGCCGGCGGCCACGGGTCCCCGCCGACCACGCGCGGCAGGCCACGGCGTACGGAGCCGGTCTGTGCGGCGACCGGGGCGGTGGTCGACTCGACGACGGAGTTCACGGAGGTGGCAGTAGAGGCTGAGGCGTCGATCGCGGGCGCATCGATCGGCGACGCCGATGACGCGTGATCTTCCGCGAGCATTGCTTCCGCCGGACCGCTCGGCGAGGACGAGGCCGTGCTCGCCGCACCCGACGCCCCGGCGGCAGCACCGGCCGCAGCATCAGCGGGGGGCCAGGGCTCGCCGCCGCGCACACGCGGCAGTCCCCGGCGGAGCGATGCGCCCGTCGCGGCGGACGTATCGTCTCGTCGCTGCGCCGCACTCTCGACGACCGGAGACGCAGAGACCGGAGACGCAGGGACCGGAGAAGTAGCCTCTTGCTCAACGATGGGAGAGGCACCCTCTCGCTCGACGACCGGCGAAGCAACGGCGCCCTCGTCGGTCGGCTCGTCGACCATGACCCCGGGAGGCCAGGGCTCGCCACCGCGCACACGCGGCAGTCCGCGCCTCAGCATCCGCGTCGCCATGACTACTTCTTCCGCGCCTCGAGAGCCGCGATCACCTGCGGCACCACCGTGAACAGGTCGCCGACGATGCCGAAGTCGGCGACGTCGAAGATCGGCGCCTCGCCGTCCTTGTTGATCGCGACGATGTTCTTCGCCGTCTGCATGCCGGCACGGTGCTGGATCGCGCCCGAGATGCCGAGAGCGATGTACAGCTGCGGCGACACCGAGACACCGGTCTGGCCGACCTGATGCGACTGCGGGATGTAGCCGGCGTCGACCGCGGCGCGCGACGCGCCGACGGCGGCACCGAGGGCATCCGCCAGCTCCTCGACGAGCACGAACTTCTCCTTCGAGGCGAGACCTCGCCCGCCCGAGACCACCCGGGTCGCGCCGCGCAGCTCCGGCCTCGACGACGTCGCCTCGACGGCCTCGACCGCGCCCACGGTCGCACCCGGAGCACCGGATGCCGCGACGCTCAGAGCCTCGACGGTCGGGGAGGCCACGGCCTCCGCCCTCGCGTCGACCGCACCCTGACGCACCGTGATGACCGCGGCGCCGTAGGTGGGCGCCGAATCGACGAGGTACGCGCCGCCGTAGACCGAGTGGTGCGCGATGACGCCCTCGTCGTCACGGGAGACGCCGACGGCGTCGACCGAGAGCGCGAGCTTCGCGCGCACGGCGAAACGACCGGCGACATCGCGGCCGGAGATCGAGTTCGAGATCAGCACGGCATCCGGCTGCACCTGCGTGAATGCCGCCTGCAACGCGTCGACGATCGGCACCGTGAGCGTCGTCTGGTCGGCGTCGGCCGTGAGCACGACGGATGCTCCGGCTTCAGCGGCCTTCGATGCGGCATCCGCGGATCCGCCGACGATCAGCGCGACGGGCGATCCGATCGTCGACGCGGCGCCGATGAGGGCGGCCGTGCTGCTGGCCGGGTTGCCCGCGGGGTCGAGGTCGATCAGGACGAGGATCGGGTTCTCGGGGTAGGTCATGTCACACCAGCCTGTTCTGCACGAGGTACTCCACCAGCTTCTCGGCGGCATCGCCCTCATCGACGATCTTCACGCCCGCCGCGCGCGGTGGCTTCTCGGCCACCGCGGTCATGATCGTGCGAGGAGCCGCGGCAGGGTCGGCAGAGACGCCGAGGTCGTCGAGGGTGAGCACCTCGAGCGGCTTCTTCTTGGCCGCCATGATGCCCTTGAAGTTCGGGAAACGCGCATCCGGCAGCGCCTCCGTGATCGAGATGACGGCGGGAAGGGATGCCGAGATCGGCTGCGCTCCGGCATCCGCCCCTCGGGTTCCCGCGATGCCCTCGGGCGTGATCTCGACGCTCGTGAGCGCGGTCGCCTGAGCCCAGCCGAGGTGCTCGGCGAGCATGGCCGCCATGACGCCGCCCGAGCCGTCGGTCGACAGGTTGCCGGTGATCACGAGGTCGGGCTCGGCGCGGCGGATCGCCGCGGCCAGCGTCTCGGCGGTGAGTCCGAGATCGGCGCCGGCGAGCTGCTCGTCGGCGATGTGCACGGCGGAGCCGGCTCCGATCGCGAGTGCCCGTCGCACCGACGCCGTCGAGCCGCCCGGGGCCATCGCGAGCGCCACCACCTCGGTGCCCTCGTTCTTGTCGGCGTGGCTCAGCGCGACCTCGAGGGCCCGCTCGGTGATCTCATCGAGGACCACGTCACCGGCGCCGCGGTCGGCGAGCCCGGTCTCGAGATCCAGCTTGCGATCGCCATAGGTGTCCGGCACCTCTTTGACCAGGACGAAGATCTTCATCGATTGCTCCTCACGACTGCGTCGATTCTAGCGCGTTGATACTGAGTCCCATCCGAGCAGCGACTGAGAACCATGCGGCTCGAGCGCCGCCTCCCCGCGCCTCGAAGCTGATGCCCTACCGTAGAACCGTGGTCCGACCCCGCCCCCTGCCCGTGGATCCGCTCGCCGAGGCGAAGCGGCAGTGGCTCGCGCACGGGTGGACGGATGCCGCCGACGGCATGACCGTGGTCACCTCCGTCATGCGGGCCCAGCAGCTGCTGCTCGCACGGGTGGATGCCGCACTGAAGCCCTTCGCACTCAGCTTCGCCCGTTACGAGATGCTGCGACTGCTCGCATTCAGCCGATCCGGACGCCTGCCCCTGTCGAGCGTCGTCGCCCGACTGCAGGTCCACGCCACGACCGTCACGAGCACCGCCGAGCGGCTGGTGCGTGACGGGCTGATCGTGCGGGAACCGCATCCGCACGACGGGCGCGCAGCCCTGCTCGCGCTCACCGACGACGGTCGCGACCTCGTCGACCGCGCGACCGTCGCCCTGAACGACGACGTCTTCGCCGACCCGGGCATCAGCAAGGCCGACGCCGCCGAGCTCGTCGCGATCGTGGCGCGCATGCGCAAGGCCGCCGGCGACTTCAGCGACCCCAGGCCGCAACCGGACGCGCTCTGAGATGGTCGAATTCGTGCTCGAGCGAGTGATCTCCGCCGCGCCCGAGAACGTCTTCACCGTCGCCCTCGACCCGGGGCTGCACCTGCGCTCCATGGCGCAGTACGGCGAGACGATGATCGAGGCCCCGGCCGGTGGCACGTTCACCGAGGGAACGACCGTCACATGGCGTGCGCGGCACTTCGGCATCCCGTTCAGACTGCGGTCGGTCGTGTACGACATCGACCCGCCCCACGGTTTCCGCGACCGGCAGGTCTCGGGGCCCTTCGGCTCGTTCTGGCACGAGCACGTCTTCGAGGAGCATCCGCGGGGCACGCTGATGCGCGACACGATCAGGTTCCGCTCGCCGTTCGGCCCGATCGGACGCCTCGTCGATCGCCTCGTGCTGGGCGCGTACATGCGGCGGCTGATCGAGGAGCGCAACGACCATGTGCAATCCGAGGCCGAGGAGCGCGGGCGTACACTGCCCGCATGAGCGAACTGCGCCTGCACACCACCCTCGAAGGCCGAGGCCCCGCGGCTGCCATCATCCTCACCGACGAGCAGGTCGCCTCGTTCGGCGCCGGCAAGGCATTCCCGGTGGCTGTGACGATCGACGGACGCACCGCCCGGCTGCGCCTCGCCCGCATGGGCGGGCAGAACATGATCGGCTTCAGCAAGGCCGTGCGCGCCGAGCTCGGCGTCGAGATCGACCAGGAGGTCGACGCGGTCATCCGGGTGGACTCGGCCGAACGCGAGGTCGAGGTCCCGCCCGCCCTCTCGGCCGCCCTCGATGCGGACCCCGCGCTGCGCGCCGCCTTCGATGCCCTGTCGTACTCGGCGCGCAAGGAGCACGCACGCACGGTCGCCGAGGCCAAGCAGGAGGCGACCCGCGACCGCCGCGTCGAGAAGATCGTCGAGGCGCTGCGCGGCTGACCTGCCGGCGGTCCGCCGTTCACAACTCAGCATGAACCGGTGCGCCGGGTCTCGAACCGGCCCATCGACGCCCATTCCGCAGCGTCTGTGCTGAAACGTGAACCGAGCGTCGCGGAGCTCAGCGGTTTCGGAAGTCGGGCGCACGCTTCTCCCGGAAGGCCGACATGCCTTCCTTCTGATCCTCCGTGTCGAAGAGCGCCGCGAACGCCTTCTTCTCGTGCGCCAGGCCCTCGGCGAGCGTCGTCTCCATCGCGGCATCGAGGGCGGCCTTGGCGGCGCACACCGACGGCAGCGACTTCGAGGCGATCGTCTCGGCGAGCGTCGACGCCTCGGCGAGAAGGTCGGCTGCCGGCACGACGCGGGACACGAGGCCGGAGCGCTCCGCCTCCTCGGCACCCATGAAGCGACCAGACAGCACGAGCTCGGCCGCCTTGTAGTAGCCGACCGCACGGATCAGGCGCTGCGTGCCTCCCATCCCCGGGATCACGCCGAGGTTGATCTCGGGCTGCCCGAACTTCGCGGTGTCCGCGGCGAGGATGATGTCGCACATCATCGCGAGCTCGCATCCTCCCCCGAGTGCGAAGCCCGAGACGGCGGCGATCACCGGAGTCCGCACCGCCGCGAACTCGTGCCACACCCCGAAGTGGTCGGTCTCGAGCATCTCGGCGGCCGACATGCTCTCCATCTCCTTGATGTCGGCGCCGGCGGCGAATGCCGTCTCGGAGCCGGTGACGACGATCGCGCCGATGCCGTCGTCGAGATCGAACGCCACCGCAGCGGCGGTGACCTCTTCGGCGAGTCGACTGTTCAGGGCGTTCAACGCCTGCGGCCGATTGAGTGTGATCCACCCGACGCGTCCGCGCTGCTCGACCAGGATCGTCTCGTACTCGGTCATGAAGGGTTCCCTCTCCCGTTTCGAATCGCGCACTTTGCTGATCTGAGGGCCGAACCACTGCAAAGTGCGCGATTCGAAAGCCCGTCCGAGACGATCGTCACATAGACCCGTCGCGGATGTCGGTGATGATGCCCGAGAAGTCGCGGCTCGCGCCCTCGCCCGCGGCGAACGCGGCGTACAGCTGCTGGGCGAGGCGCCCCATCCTGGCGTCGGTCGAGGTCTGCTCGATCGCCTGGAGCGCGAGACCCAGGTCCTTGGCCATCAGGGCACCGGCGAATCCGGGCTGGTAGTCGCGGTTCGCCGGACTCGTCGGCACCGGCCCCGGCACGGGGCAGTTCGTCGTGATCGACCAGCACTGACCGGATGCCTGCGACACGACGTCGAACAGCGCCTGATGCTCGAGTCCGAGCCGCTCCCCGAGCACGAACGCCTCGGCGACGGCGATCTGCGACACCGCCAGCACCATGTTGTTGCAGACCTTCGCCGCCTGGCCGAGTCCGGGGCCACCGCAGTGCACGATGCGCTTTCCCATGACCTCGAGCACGGGCAGGGCTGCGGCGAAATCGTCGTCGGAGCCGCCGACCATGAAGGCGAGAGTGCCGTTCTCGGCGCCGACGACGCCGCCCGAGACCGGAGCATCGACATTGCGATGACCGGCGGCGAGGGCGAGCGCATGGGCGGCCCGCGCCTCATCGACCGCGATCGTCGACGACTCGATGAACAGAGTGTCGGGGCGCGCGGCGGCGAGCAGCTCGGTGCGGTACGCCTCGATCACGTGCCTGCCTGCGGGGAACATCGTGATGACGACGTCGGCGTCGGCGACCGCATCCGCTCCGCTGGCCGCGACCGGGATGCCGGCCGCCTGCGCCGCCTCGATCGCCGCCGGCACCAGGTCGAACCCGTGCACCTCGTGCCCGGCTGCCACCAGGTTCTTCGCCATCGGCAGGCCCATGTGGCCGAGACCGAGGAAGGCGATCCGCCTCTTCTGCGCCTCGGTCATGATGCGCTCCGCATCCGGTCTCCGCCGCTCCGCTGGAGGGACGCGGACCCTGCCGGTCGCAGCATCTCGCGCCCGACGATCAGGCGCATGATCTCGTTCGTGCCCTCGAGGATCTGATGCACCCGCAGATCGCGGACGACCCTCTCGATGCCGTAGTCCTGCAGATACCCGTAGCCGCCGTGCAGCTGCAGCGCACGGTTGGCGACATCGAACCCGGCATCGGTCGCGAAGCGCTTGGCCATGGCGCAGCGCATCGTCGCATCCGGTGCCTGCTCGTCGACCGCCAGCGCGCCGTCGCGGACCATGAGACGCGCGGCCTGCAGATCGGTGCGCATGTCGGCGATCGCGAAGAGGATCGACTGCTTCTCGGCCAGAGGCTCGCCGAAGGCCACCCGCTCGTGCACGTACTGCACGGCACGGTCGAGCGCCCACTGGGCACCGCCCAGCGAGCAGGCGGCGATGTTGAGGCGACCGCCGTTGAGCGCCGACATCGCGATCGCGAAGCCGCGGCCCTCATCGCCGAGCATCCCGGATGCTGGGATGCGGACGCCGTCGAGGATGACCTGACGAGTGGGCTGCGCGTGCCAGCCCATCTTCTTCTCGGGGGCGCCGAAGCTGAGCCCCTCGGCGTCGCCCGGAACGAGGAACGCACTGATGCCCCGTGCGCCCGGCTCGCCGGTGCGCGCCATGACCACGTAGACCGCGGCCTCTCCTGCGCCCGAGATGAACTGCTTCACACCGGTGAGCAGGTAGTCGTCTCCGTCGCGCACCGCGCTCGTGGCGACGTTCGCGGCATCCGATCCGACTCCCGGCTCGGTGAGGCAGTAGCCGCCGAACTCGTCCATCGCGGTGAGCTTCGGCAGCCACTCGCCGCGCTGCGCATCGTCGCCGTAGGTGTCGATCATCCAGACGACCATGTTGTGGATGGAGATGTAGGCGGCGACCGCAGGGTCGCCCTTGGCGAGCTCTTCGAAGATCGCAACCGTGTCGGAGCGGCTGAGGCCCGTTCCCCCGAAGTCCTCGCGCACGTAGATGCCGCCGAGGCCGAGCTCGCCGGCCTTGCCCAGCGACTCGCGGGGGAAGATGTGCTTCTCGTCGCGCTCGGCGGCGAAGGGGGCGAGCTCGGTGTCGGCGAACTCCCGGACGGCGTCGAGGATGGCCTCGCGCTCTTCGGCGGTGGTGGTGACGGTGGTCATGGTCATCGTGGTTCCTTGTGGGAGGTGACGTCGGGATCAGTGCATGGTGGGGATCACGAAGCTGGCGCCCTCGCGGATCCCCGCAGATGGCCAGCGGCTCGTGACCGTCTTGGTCTTCGTGTAGAAGCGGAACGCGTCTGCACCGTGCTGGTTGAGGTCGCCGAAGCCGCTGCGCTTCCAGCCGCCGAACGTGTAGTACGCGATCGGCACGGGGATCGGCACGTTCACTCCGACCATGCCGACCTCGACCCGGGCGGCGAAGTCGCGAGCGGCATCGCCGTCGCGCGTGAAGATCGCCACGCCGTTGCCGTACTCGTGCTCGGACGCCATGCGCAGCGCCTCTTCGTAGTCGGCGGCGCGTGCGATGACGAGCACCGGGCCGAAGATCTCCTCGCGGTAGATCGCCATGTCGGTCGTGACGTGATCGAACAGCGTCGGTCCGAGGTAGAAGCCCTGCTCGTGACCCGGCACCGAGAAGCCTCGACCGTCGGCGAGGAGCGTCGCACCCTCGTCGACACCCTGCTGGATGTATCCCTCGACGCGCTCGACCGCTGCGCGCGTGACGAGCGGCCCGTAGTCGACGTCGGCCGCGAGCGAGGGGCCGATCCGCAGCTGCGCCACGCGCTCGGTGAGCTTGGCGGCGAGAGCATCTGCCGTCTGCTGTCCCACCGGCACCGCGACCGAGATGGCCATGCAGCGCTCGCCCGCCGAGCCGTAGCCCGAGCCGATGAGTGCGTCGACGGCCTGGTCGAGGTCGGCATCCGGCATCACGATCATGTGGTTCTTCGCGCCGCCGAAGCACTGCGCGCGCTTGCCATGGGCGGCAGCCGTCGAGTAGATGTACTCGGCGATCGGCGTCGAGCCGACGAATCCGACGGCGCGGATGCGGTCGTCGGTCAGCAGCGCGTCGACGGCCTCCTTGTCGCCGTGGACGACGTTCAGGACGCCGGCGGGGAGCCCCGCCTCGAGGAACAGCTCGGCGATGCGCACCGGCACCGAGGGGTCGCGCTCGCTGGGCTTGAGCACGACCGCGTTGCCCGCGGCCAGGGCGGGTCCGGCCTTCCAGAGGGGGATCATGGCGGGGAAGTTGAACGGAGTGATGGCGGCGACGACACCGAGCGGCTGACGCATCGAGTAGACGTCGATACCCGCTCCGGCGCCCGTGGAGTACTCGCCCTTCAGCAGGTGCGGGGCTCCGGCTGAGAACTCGATGACCTCGAGGCCGCGCTGGATGTCGCCCTTCGCGTCGTCGACCGTCTTGCCGTGCTCGCTCGCGAGGAGTTCGGCGAGGGACTGCATCTCGCGCTGCACCAGATCGAGGAACCGCAGGAGCACCCGAGCGCGCTTCTGCGGATTGGTGGCCGCCCACTCGACCTGCGCGGCCTCGGCATTCGCGATCACGTCGGCGACCTCGTCGGCGGATGCCAGCGGCACCCGCGCCTGCACGGAGCCGGTGCTCGGATCGAACACGTCGGCGAAGCGGCCGCCCTCGGGGGTGAGGTGCGATCCGCCTACGAAATGGGGAATGGTACGAGTCATTGTGCGATGTCCCTTCGCGCCGTCGTTGGCACTATGAGAATGGTACTTCGGCATCCTGAGATTTACTAGGTCGTCCTTGTATCTCCCCTTTCGAATCGCGTGAATGACCCGATTCGGGGGGCATATCGGGTCATTCACGCGATTCGAACATGCCCCGGCGAGAAAAGTCCTTGCCGGATCCGAGGATCCGGTTGTAGAGTCTGAAACGTTTTAAACACCTGAAACGTTTAAAGTCGACGTTCCAGCCCTTCGACAATGAGGTTGATCATGGCACTCGCTGACCAGGACCTGGTTCTCCACGCTCGCAACATCTCGCGCCGCTACGGCGCGGTCACGGCCCTCGCCGACGCTTCGCTCACCCTGCGCCGCGGAGAGGTCATGGGCCTCGTCGGCGACAACGGAGCCGGCAAGTCGACGCTGCTGAAGGTGCTCTCCGGAGCCGTGATCCCCGACGGCGGCACGATCGAGGTCGAGGGCGCGCCCGTGGACTTCCGCCGCCCGACCGACGCCCTCGCCGCCGGGATCGAGACGGTGTATCAGGATCTCGCGCTCGTCGACACGATGTCGGCCGTGCAGAACGTGTACCTCGGTCGTGAAGAGCTCTCGACCAACCCGTTCCTCAAGGCGCTGAACATCGTGAACGACCGCGGCATGCGCGCCAGGTCTCGCGAGGTGCTCGCCGAGCTCGGCGTCGGCATCCAGTCGGTCAACGTGTCAGTCAAGGGCATGTCGGGCGGACAGCGCCAGTGCCTCGCGATCGCCCGCGCACTGCTCTGGGGTCGCAGCATCGTGATCCTCGACGAACCCACCGCCGCCTTGGGCGTGCGTGAATCGCAGCAGGTGCTCGACCTGATCGGCCGCCTGCGCGAGCACGGCGTGAGCGTGATCCTCGTCAGCCACAACATGCAGCAGCTGCACACGGTGGCCGACCGCGTGACGGTGATGCGCCTCGGCCGCTCGGTCGCCGTGCGCGACATCGCCGACGTCACCGCGCAGGACATCGTCGGCCTGATCACCGGAGCGATCCCGGCGGACGTCCCCACCCCGGAAGACACCGAGACCCTCGTCAGCTGACGACGACCAGACTTCACCACCCGAACACCGCACCATCCGAACACACCCACTCAAGAGGAGCACTGCAATGACGCATCACTCACCCCGCACCGCCCTGCGCCTTCTCGGCGCCGGCGTGGCACTCGTCGCCGGAATCTCGATGGTCGGTTGCGCCGATCAGCCGGCCGGCGGCTCTGCAGGCGGCGACGACGACACCTTCACCCTCGGGTTCGCCGTCGGCGGCCAGGCCGACGCCGATTGGCAGGACTACCAGGGCGACGTCGCCCAGGCCCTGGCCGAGCAGCGCGGCTGGAAGTACGTCGAACTCAGCAACGACGGCGACGAGGCCACGGCCGTCAAGAACGCCGACCTCTTCGTGCAGCAGGGCGTCGACGCCGTGATGATGTTCAACGGCCGCCCCGAGGCGAACCCCGTCATCGCGAAGAAGTACAAGGATGCCGACATCCCCGTCATCACGTTCGACATCGCCCAGGAGGGCTGGTACTTCGTCGGCATCGACAACGCGGCGGCAGGCACCGAGGGCGGTACGGCTCTCGGCGAGCTCGCCAAGAGCGAGTGGGACTGCGATGTCGACCTCGTGATCTCGGCACAGGGCACCGCAGCCGGACAGATCGACACCTGGCGCACCGGCAACGCCGCGACCGCCGTCGGCGAGGTCTGCCCCGACATCCCCGAGGACGCATACGTCGCGTACGAGGCCGACGGCAACCTCACCACCTCGCTGCAGAACGCGCCCGGCGTCTTCGCCGCGCACCCGGATGCCGAGAACATCCTCGTCGTCGGACTCAACGACCAGGCGGTCGTCGGCGCCCTGCAGGCGGCGACGCAGCTCGGTCGCGACGCGCACATCATGGGCTGGGGCCAGGACGGCGGCCTGATCACGGGCGACAACGTCGACCCGAACCTCGCCGGCAGCGTCATGTACTTCCTCGAGGGGTACGCGGCCTACGCGTTCGAGATCGCGGATGCCATCGCCGCCGGCGACCCGCCCGCCGTCAAGGACTCCGGCGACGACGCGGCCGTGAGCGTGCAGCCCTGCGCCGTCACCCAGGAGCAGGCCGCGGCCATCCCCGGCATCGAGGAGCGCGTCGCCGCGATCTCCGAGGCCGACGAGGGCACCACGCTCTACGACCTCTACTGCAAGAACTAACCGTTCCTCCCGGATCGGTCTCGAGAAGAACGAGACTCTCATGACGACTCCCACCCTCACGGCCGATCCGGCCGCCTCGCGTCCGAGCGTNACATCGCGCTCGGACGCGGGGAGCCGCACCACGCTGCGGGATGCCCTGAGCATCGCCGCCGTGTGGTTCCTCCTCGCGGCGGCGACCACCATCGTCCGCCCCGACTTCCTGTCGAGCCAGTCCCTGCTGGCCATCACGTTCACGATGGCGATCTCGGGCGTGCTCTCGGTCGCCCAGGGCATCGTCGTCATCGGCGGCGGCCTGCTCGACCTCAGCCTCCCGGTCTCGCTGGTGGTCAGCGCCTGGGCCACCGTGACGCTGCTCGCCGCGGGCGTTCCCGACCTCCTCGCGGTGGTCGCCGGCATCGTCGCGGGTGCCGCGTGGGGCCTGCTGAACGGTCTGATCATCGTCTTCGGCAAGCTGAACCCCATCATCGTGACGCTCGCCACCGGCTTCGGCGGCCTCGCGATCATGATGATCGGATTCAAGTCGGCGCAGATCCCCTCGGGGTCCGCGCTCCGGGCCTTCGGCCTGGGGCAGTTCCTCGGGCTCCCCAACATCTTCTGGCCCATGCTCGCGATCGTCGTGCTCGCCGGTCTCGCGATCGCCTGGACCCGCTGGGGTCGGCGGCTCACCGCAGTCGGCGGCAACCCGCAGGCCGCCCGCGCTCGTGGTGTCTCACTGCGTCGCGTCCGCCTGGCCACGTTCTCGGGCGCCGGCGCGGTGGCGGGACTCGCCGGGGTGCTGTTCGCCTCGGTGACGCCGAGCTTCACCCCCAACGCCGGAGCGAGCTACCAGCTGATCGTGATCGCCGCGGTGATCCTCGCGGGCATCAGCCTCTCCGGCGGCAAGGGCAACTTCCTCGTGCTGCTGCTGAGCGTCGGATTCCTCTCAACCATCCCGGTGTCGATCGCCTTCTTCGGACTCCCGCCGGCATTCGCGCTGATCTTCCAGGGCGCACTCCTCATCATCGCCGTCGGCATCGACGGCTTCCGCATCAAGAGAGGTGCACGATGACCACGGCATTCGCCCCGGCATCCGACGTCGAGTCGCCCCGGGCTCTCCCCCAAGTGCTCTCATACCTCAAGGGCCCCGTCGGCAGCATCGGCCTGATGCTCGCTGCCGTCATCATCATCGGTGCGATCGCGGTCGGCCCCGCCTTCTTCTCGGTCTCGAACGTGCGCATCGTCGGCGTCGCGGTCGCGATCCCCCTCATCGTCGGCGTGCTCGCCTCGTTCGCGCTGCTCGCCGGTGTGGTCGACCTGTCGATCGGATCGATGGTCGGCTTCGGCGCCGTCGCGTTCAACCAGCTCGTCGCGTCGGGAATCGATCCGTGGATGGCCGCGGGGGCCACCATCCTGCTCGGCGTCGTCGTCGGCTCGATCAACGCGTTCGTGATCGTGGGCCTCGGCGCCGAACCGCTCGCCGTCACCCTGGGCATGCTGACGCTGCTGCGCGGCGTGTGCCAGGCGATCGTCGTGCAGGCTCCGCCGACCACGCTCATCGAACCGCTCTACGACGTCACGCAGGGCACCACGTTCGGCATCCCGACTCTGCTTCTCATCGGCGTCGGCCTGACGCTCGTCGCGGCGGGCGTGGTCTCGAAGACCCGGGTCGGACGCAAGATCCAGGCCGTCGGCGGCGACCCTCGGGCCGCCCAGCGCGCCGGCATCTCGGTCGTGAAGGTGCGGACGGTCGCGCTCATCGTGAGCGCCGTGGGCGCGGCGATCGGCGGCATCTTCTACGTCGGCCAGCTCGGCTCGGCATCCAACATCCTCGGCACCGGACTGGAGTTCCAGATCTACGCGGCGCTGATGATCGGCGGCTACTCGATCACCCGCGGCGGCGTCGGCAACCCGATCGGCGCGCTTCTGGGTCTGCTGGTCGTGGCGGGCATCACGAACATCCTGAACGTGAGCTTCATCGACCCCGACTACCTCGACCTCATCGTCGCGGTGATCCTGCTGGCCGCCGTGCTGGTCGACCGCTTCCGTGGAGGGGACGCCTTCGAATGAGCACCGACCGTCCGCTCACGCTCGAGAGCACGATCCTGGGCCGCACCGGCCTCGCCGTCTCGCCGATCTGCATCGGCACCGCGGCGTGGGGAGTCTCGTCCCCCGTGCACGGCCTGACCGTGCCGGAGGAGGATGCGGTGCGGCTGACGCTGTCTGCATTCGAGAGCCCCGTCACCTTCATCGACACCTCGAACAACTACGGCGACGGCGAGAGCGAGCGCCGGATCGGTCTGGCGGTTCGTCGGGCGGGAGGCGTACCGGAGGGTTTCGTGATCCAGACGAAGCTCGACCGCGACCCGGAGAGCGACTCGTTCGACCCTGACCGCATGCGGCGTTCGCTCGACGAGAGCCTCGAGCGGCTCGGCATCGAGCGGGTGCCGATCCTGCACCTGCACGACCCCGAGCACATCGGCTTCGACGCGGCGATGGCACCGGGCGGCCCCGTCGAGGTGCTGCAGTCGCTGCGCGATGAGGGATACGCCGACTTCATCGGCATCTCGGGCGGGCCGGCGCGGATGCTCACCCGATTCGTCGAGACGGACGTCTTCGACGTGCTGATCACGCACAACCGGGCCACACTGGTCGACCGCACGGCGGATGCCCTGCTCGACGCCGCCGCCGCGGCGGACATGGGCGTGGTGAATGCGGCGATCTACGGAGGCGGGATCCTCGCGAGCTGGCCCCGCACCTCCGACCGCTATCACTACGCCCCCGCGTCGACCGAGATGCTCGCAGCGATCGACGCGATGGGCGCGGCGTGCGAACGCCACGGAGTGCCCCTGATCGTGGCGGCGCTGCAGAGCTCGCTGCGCGATCCGCGCATCCACTCCACCGTGTGCGGGCTGGTCACACCGCAGCAGCTCGACGAGACTGTGCGCATGGCCGAGACCGTCATCCCCGACGCCCTCTGGGACGAGCTCGACGCGCTCCGCCCCTCACGGGAATCGTGGATCGATGACTGACCGACCCGCCCTGCTCGTCACCGGCGTCGGCGCGCACGCCGACCCGTGGCACGGACTCGCAGCGACCAGCGAGGCGCTCGCGGGCGTGCTCGCCGAGCGGATGCCGGTGCGCCGCCTCGACACCGACGATGTGGCCGATGGAGCGACTCTGACGGATGCCGCGCTGCTCGTCGTGAACATCAGCGGCGATCTGGGCGCGGAGGCCGCTGCGGCGAGCGCCGTGCTCGATCCTCTGCTCGACGCGGTGGCCTCGGGCATCCCGCTGCTCGCGGTGCACTCCTCGTCTCTCGCCTTCCGTGACGACCCCCGCTGGGCCGAGCTGCTGGGTGGGCGATGGGTGCCGGGGGTGACGATGCATCCGCAGATCGGCTGGAGCGTGGTGCAGCCGGCCGCTCCACTCCCCCCGTTCCGGGTGTACGACGAGCGCTACTCGCACCTCGAGGTCGCCGACGGTTCCGCGGTGCGAGCAATCCACACCGACGACGGCATCAGCCACGCTCTCGCCTGGTCACGCCACGGCGCTGACGGACACGGCGGCGTCGCGTACTCGGCACTCGGCCACGGCGTCGAGGCCTATCGGGCCGACGGCACGCGCGCGCTGCTGCATGCGCTGATCGACGAACTGGTCGGTACCGAACATGCGCTGGACCCGGCCCGGTCGGCGATCCCGCCGGTACCGGCGTTCGAGGCGGCCGCGCTCGACTACGAACTCATCGCGATCGCACCGCGCGGCGGCGATGTGGGAGTGGCCGGCTTCGCCGATCACTTCGACGACGGCGAGCTGCTGGCATCCGGATACCTCCTGCTCGAGCGCCTGCCCGCCGGCGGTGCCGCCCTGCACAGCCACGGCCGCGAGGTCGGTCGACTCGCGTCCGTCGACGGCGGTCTGCGTGTCGACCTGCCCGGAGCCGCGATCGACGGACGGATGCTGCGTTCCGCCGACGCGGGGATCGCGCTGGTCGCCGAGCACGGGCGTTGGCAGGGCGGCGGCGACGGATCTGCCATCCTGCTCGGAGACGACTGGCGCGTCGTCGTGGTGCACGGCCCGGCGCCCGTCAAGCTCGATAATCGCGTCCGACTGCTCGACGACCTGCGGGCTCTGTCTCGGACGCAGGAGGAGCGGCATGCCTGACATCGGCCTCCGAGACGTTGCCGAGCGCGCCGGGGTCTCGATCGGAACCGTCTCGAACGCGCTGAATCGACCGGAGCTCGTCTCGGAGTCTGCGGCCGCCCGCGTCGCCGAGGCCGTCGACGAGCTCGGCTACGTGCCCAACATCGCCGCCCGCCAGCTCAAGGCGGGCCGCAGCGACGCGATCGGGTTCTCGGTGATCAACATCACCAACCCGTTCTTCGCCGACCTCGCGTTCGGCGCCGAGGAGCAGGCGCTGACCGCCGGCTACTCCGTGCTCGTGGGCAACGGCTTCGACTCGGCCGAGCGCGAGTCCCGCTACCTCGACCTGTTCGAGCGGCAGCGCGTCGACGGTGTGCTCATCGCCCCGGTCGAGTACCACGAGGAGTACCTGCAGCGCTTCCGCCGCCGAGGGGTGCCCGTCGTCCTCGTCGACCAGCGGCATCCGCGTGGCGAGTTCTCCTCCGTGTCGGTCGACAACCGGCTCGGCGGACGCATCGCGGCTCAGGCGCTCCTCGACGGCGGATGCCGGCACCTGGCGTTCATCGGCGGACCGAAGTCGCGCGAGCAGATGAACGAGCGTCTCACCGGACTGCACGAGGTGGCGGATGCCGCCGGTGTGCGCACCACGCTCATCGAGACGACCACGCTGAACACCGGCCTCGGCCGTGAGATCGGCGAGCAGATCGCCGAGCTGCCCGCAGCAGACCGCCCCGACGGCATCTTCGCCGGTAACGACCACCTCGCCCTCGGCCTGCTGCAGGGGCTCGTCGGGCGGGGCCTGCGCGTGCCCGAGGACATCTCGCTGGTCGGCTACGACGACATCGAGTTCGCCGGCGCCGCGGTCGTGCCCCTGACCTCCGTGCGCCAACCCGCCCGGGAGATGGGCGCGCGGGCCGTCGAGCTGCTCATGCACCACCTCGCCGGCTCCGACGATCCGATCGAGGCGCGCTTCGTGCCCGAGCTCGTGGTTCGGGCCTCGACCCGCTCCCACTGACCTTCCCCACCCATCCGGTCCTCGCGACCACCGACCCAGGAGATCCATGCATTACGGCGCCGACTACAACCCCGAGCAGTGGCCACGAGAGGTGTGGCCCGAAGACGTGCGGCTCATGCGCGAAGCGGGTGTGACGCTCGTGAGCCTCGGGATCTTCTCGTGGTCGCGGATCCAGCCCGCCGAGGGGGAGTTCGACTGGGAGTGGCTCGACGAGATCATCGGGCTGCTGCACGAGGGCGGCATCCAGGTCGACCTCGCGACCGCCACCGCATCCCCACCGCCGTGGGCCTCCGCCGCGTATCCCGAGATGCTGCCGCAGGATGCCGACGGATCGACCTTCTGGCCGGGCAGCCGCCAGGCGTACGCGCCCGCTTCGCCCGTCTACCGTCGCCTCGCATCGGAGCTCGTCACCGCCCTCGCGGAGCGCTACGCGCAGCATCCGGCCGTCGTGCTCTGGCACGTCAACAACGAGTACGGATGCCACCTGCACTACGACTACTCCGACGCGGCGCGCGACGCGTTCCGCGTGTGGCTCGAGCGCAAGTACGCGACGATCGACGCCCTCAACCACGCCTGGGGCACGGACTTCTGGTCGCAGCGCTACACCGCGTTCGACCAGATCGTGCCGCCGCGCAAGGCGCCGTACAGCATCAACCCCACCAGCGTGCTCGACTTCAAGAGGTTCACCTCCGACACCCTGCTCGAGCTGTACGTGATGGAGCGCGACATCATCCGCGCCTCCGGGGCGACGCAGCCGATCACCACGAACTTCATGGGGGCGTTCCCGCCGGCCGACTACTGGAAGTGGGCGGATGAGGTCGATGTCATCTGCGACGACAACTACCCCGACCCCAACGACCCCGAGTCGTTCCGCGGCGCGGCGTTCGCCCGTGAGCTCATGCGCGGGCTCAAGCCGGGCGTGCCGTGGATCCTCACCGAGCAGTCGACGAACGCGCTGAACTGGCGCCCGACCAACGCGCCGAAGGCGCCGGGTCAGATGGCGGCGATCAGCGCCCAGGCGGTCGGGCGCGGTGCCGACGGCATCATGTTCTTCCAGTGGCGCCAGTCCCGCCGCGGCAGCGAGAAGTTCCACTCGGCGATGGTGCCGCAGGCCGGGCTCGACACACGTACGTGGCGGGAGGTCGTCGACCTCGGCGGCCGGCTCGCGCAGCTGCCCGAGCTGCCGGACGTGACCTCGGGAGCGAAGATCGCGCTCGTGTTCGACTGGGAGAACTGGTGGGCCATCGACGGCCGCGACCATCCGATCGTGCTCGACTACCTCACGCTCTCGCACCGCTGGCACGCGGCTCTGCACCGTCAGAACCTCGCCGTCGACATCGTGAACACGACCAGTGACCTGAGCGCGTACTCGCTCGTCGTCGCACCTCAGCAGTATCTGCTGAGCGACGAGGGCGCGGCCAACCTCTCGGCCTACGCGCACCGAGGTGGCAACCTGTTCGTCTCGGCGTTCAGCGACGTCGTCGACCAGGACGACGCCTTCCGTGACGGCGGGTTCATCGTCTCGCTGCGCGACGCGCTCGGCGTCGCCCTCGAGGACTTCGGTGCGCTCGTTCCGCCCGAGTCCGTGCGCTCGGCCGACTCGGCCGGCGAGATCGCGAGCCACGCGGTGCCCGACGGGCCCGGTCAGTCGGAGGCCCCGCTCGACGGGCCCGCCGGCCGGATCGTCGGCCAGTACTTCGCCGAGGAGCTGCTGGTGCAGGATGCCGAGGTGCTCGGCCGCTTCACCGAGGGGCGCACCGAGGGCCGGGCGGCATTCACCCGCAAGGACTTCGGCGCAGGTCACGGCTACTATCTCGCGACGATCCCCGACGACGACGGCATGACCGCGGTGCTGGGCTGGCTCGCGGCCGAGGCCGGGGTCACCGCCGAGATCGAAGGACTTCCCGCGCACGTCGAGATCGCCCGCCGCGGCGGCATCCTCACCGTCATCAACCACAGCGCCGAGCCGTTCGCGGTCGAGGTGGCCGGTACCGATGTGCTCACCGGCTCGACCGACGCGCGCCGCGAGCTCGGGGCGTACGGATGGGCGTTCGTCGACACGAGCGACTCGCCGTCGTCGGTGTCGCAGGACTCGCAGGTTTCGCAGAACTCGCAGAACTCTCAGAAGGAGAACAGCTGATGCACTACACACGTCTCGGACGAGCCGGTGCCCGCGTGAGCCGCCTGGCCCTCGGCACCATGAACTTCGGCCCCGTGATCGATGAGGAGGCCTCGCGCGCCATCCTGGATCGCGCGGTGGAGGCCGGGATCGACTTCATCGACACCGCCGACGTCTACGGCGGCGGCCGGTGGGGCGACCACCCCGGGCAGTCGGAGGAGATCCTCGGACGCTGGATGCAGGACCGCGGCAACCGCGACGACCTGATCGTCGCGACCAAGGTGTTCGGCGTGATGGGTCCCCGATCGAACGACCGAGGGCTGTCGGCGGTGCACATCCGCGCCTCGGTCGACGCGTCGCTGCGACGACTCGGCACCGACCACATCGACCTGTACCAGATGCACCACATCGACCGCGATGTGCCGCTCGACGAGACGCTCAGCGCCTTCGCGACGCTGCGCGAGCAGGGCAAGATCACCTATCTCGGCAGCTCGAACTTCGCCGGGTGGCACCTCGCGCGCGTGCACGAGATCGCCGCGGCATCCGGCTATCCGGCCCCGGTGACCGAGCAGTCGCTGTACAACCTCACCGAGCGCACCGTCGAGCTGGAGGTCGTGCCCGCCGCGGAGCAGTACGGCATGGGGCTGCTGCCCTGGTCGCCGCTCGCCAGCGGGCAGCTCGGCGGGGTGCTGCAGAAGACCGACCGCTCGCGGTCGAGCCTCGACGCCCTCGGAGACCGTCGCCCCGCGATCGAGCGCTACGAGGAGTTCTGCGCCGAGCTCGGCATCCGCCCCGGTGTCGTCGCGATCGCCTGGCTGCTGCACCAGCCGACCGTGACCGCCCCGGTGATCGGCCCGCGCACGATCGACCAGCTCGACTCTGCCGTCGAGGCGCTCGACGTGACGCTCGATGCCGACACGCTCGCCGAACTCGACCGCATCTGGCCCGGTCCCGGCGGCACCGCCCCCGAGGCGTACGCCTGGTGACCGTCTCGAACCGGTGTTCGCCGGTCGTTCACCGTTCGTACACGTCGACCGACTACAACTGCATATGCGCGGACACAGACTCAGACCGGATCGGGTAGTCACGTCATCCGCGCACCACGGTGAGCGTCTGCTCCCGTTGCGGTGACACACCGCGAAAGACCCCCGCCGAATCGGGTCGGCGGGGGTCTTCTCTGTCTTGCGGTGGTCCCGGCCCGCTTTCGCGTTCGAATCGCGTGAATGACCGCGTTTCGACCGATTCCCG
>NZ_JBQEPC010000014.1:0-55067 GCF_052045655.1 Microbacterium sp. 22215 | reverse complement strand
GCGTGGGCTGATGGTGCGGGGTATATGAACAAGCAGGTCGCGGAAGCGACCGCGCTGACGAATGTGGGGGCGCGGACGTATGACCCGTCGATCGGGAAGTTCCTGTCCGTGGATCCGGTGATCGATACGAATCTGCCGCAGCAGAACACGGGGTACGCGTACGCGGGCAACAACCCGACCACGTACACCGACCCGACCGGGCTCCGCCTGGACCAGGGATGCGGGTGGGGCGCTAACTGCACCAAGACTTACGCGGCACCTCCGTCCTATGCCAGCACTAGCAAGCTTGGAGCCCGCCTGATTGATAAGGGTCAGAAGACGATGAATAGCGTACCGATGCGGAACCCGTTTACGGTTACTCCGCGCCAGGTGCAATCCGACCTCGAGACCTGGGGGCGAGGGTACGCTCAGAGAAATCTGGGGGAAATCCTCAAGAGCGAACAGGGTGCCTTTGTTTGGGCGTGGATGAACGGAACGTCGCCGAATAGCGTCAGATTCGGTCCGCAGTCAATGATTACGCAAGGCTTGATGGATAGCCCTCAGATCGGCGTATATCGCAATGACGTTCTCGCTGCGCTTCGGGCCGGTGGGCCTATTGAAGATGGTCGGTACCGGGCAGGAAAGCCGAGCCTGAGCAATTCGAACTTCCTTCGCGATATGGCGGCAATGGCCGACTGGTCCAATGCGTCCAATGTTGATCGGTCTCTTGCGACTGTAGGGTCGTTTTACATGCAAGCTAAAGCCGTAACCAGCAACAACGACGGATCCGTCGTTGTTCAATTCACTATCACAAACGACATGAACCTGGGGTCCGCCATAGGCCCGAATGATCAATGGCGAGAGCTGTTAAATAGTCTTCCTGGAGACTCTGGCCCCATGTCGAACGTTTCGCAGACATATCAGTGGACGGAGACAATTCCATGATGCGCTTTAGGCGAGGCGGGTCGGCTATTGTGTTGTCCATTATCGCAATGCTTGTCGGGTGCGCTTCGAGTGAGAGCGTTCCAGCAAGCGACGTAACTGCTGAAGACTTGGAAGGAGAGTGGCGTATTGCTGGCCAAACGGAGGAGGTGACGCTCGTGATTCATGGCGACAGGGCTTTCGAGATGCAAAACTGGCCTTCGAATCTAGGATGTGCTGCGCCGAAAGCCGAGTATGTCGAGGACGTCGCTTGGGGTGACGGTCGGGACTTCAGCGGCGTGTGGCAACTCGGCCCGGACGGGTACGAGTACAGTCTGAGCTTGTTCTCGGACGGTGGCGAATGCCCCGGGGCGCTCTCATTCGAGGTCTGGCTGGTCGCGGGCGATTTGGTGATCCAGGATTGGCTGGGCGCGGATCCAGAAGACGATTCTGCGAGTCGCCTCGTAGAGCTTTCGCGTTAGCCTCAGCGGGCACCGGGCCGCTCCCACGATTTGCGTCGAGCCTTGGGACGTATTCTGGTGCGGAGGGTGAGCCGGTGACGCAGCGGTCGGCGAAGTCGGGGACTGTGGGCAGTGTGGTGACGTGGTTGTTCACGAATCTGGAGGGCACGGTGGATGCGCAGACGGATGCGGTGACGGGTGTGACGGTGCAGCAGTACCGTGACCTCGAGAGGATGTTGATAGGTGGATCAGGCTAAAAGGCTTGATGTGAGTGCGTACATTTCTCGCGCTGCCTTGCTGAGCGGCGTCCTGGGGATGGTGTTGGGGGCCATCTATCAGTTGCTTCTTCTGCGGAGCGTTTTGGGTGAAGCATTCCAGCTGAGCGCTGAAGCCATGCTGAAGACTGGGGTCATGATGACTGTCATCATCTTGGTGGGCTCCGTAGGCGCCTTCGTAGCGTACCTGCGCAAGGCGGGGATGCTAGGAAAGATCGTTGGGGCCCTGTTCACCGGCCTGGCGGTGTCGCTGATGACCTGGTCGTCGTGGGTGCTGCTCTTCGGTTTCCCTTTGTTCGCGGGGGCTGTGGCCTCGATCGCCTTCTTGCTGTTGTTGCTCGTTCTGCCGCCACGTGAGGTGGGTACGAGAAGTGCTGAGTAACACGGAACGCAAGAGGCGTGTGCTGCGTGCGTCAGGCGTGATGATCGCCGCAGCCTCGCTATCGGTTGCCTTGGTCAGCTGCGAGAACTTCTATCACTACGGCCCGTTCGCCCTGGGGACTGACGGAGATCAGGTGCTCATCACGTCATGCGAGAACCTGCTCCTGGAGTCTGCCTACCTTGAAGAGCGTCCAGACGCTCCGGGGAACCGCGGGCGTAGGCACGTGTGGGAGGTTGGTGGTCGCAGTGGGATGCGAGCCGGCGATGTGCTCGTCGTCGGCGGAGACAATGCGGGTTTGAAAAATGAACTCCGCAAGTCGTTCACCGTGATTCCCGGCGCGAGATACTTCTTTGAGAGTAAGTCCGAAGAAGGAGACGAATCCGCGTTGTTCGTGATCCCCGCGGCAGGAATCGAGGACGGCGACTGGGTCTCGCCCGACGGTGAAGTACGGAGCGCTCCCTGTTCGGCGGACTAGCGCCGAGTGGATAACCTCCGCAGGAGAGAAGACGCCATATGTTGAGCACTTCGGGGAAATGTCTTTCAGTGTCCGTTGTCGTGCTAGCGCTTGCTTTAACGGGGTGCGACAACGTCCCTCTTCGTGGGGATTTCGAGGTGGGGTTTGATGGTGAGCGCTTGTTGCTGGTGAGTTGTCAGGATGCGAGCGTGACTGAAGTTAGCGTGAGCGAGTACATCCGGAAACCGGGCGAGTCGAGCTCGCAAAGGGTTTGGGAGGCGTCTGGCGAGCGGTCGCTCGCCGAGAAGGACCCACTGATTGTCGGTGGGGAGAATCGGGGCTTGATCAATGGGCTGGTGAGGGACGTGACTCCGGGGCCGGGAACTCAATATCACGCCTTGTTCAATGACATGCCTGATCGGGTGTCGTCCGCGCGGTTTGTCTGGCCCGACGGCGGTGTAGCGCCGGGGCGGTGGCTGAGTACCGACGGTGACCTGCACGCTGGACCATGCGAGGCGGCTGGTGAGTAAGAAACCGTGACGCCGAGGCGGGGACGAATAACGAACGTGCGCGGATGCGGCGTCTGCGGCGACTTTGGGTGGTCCGGCTCCGATGTGGGTGGACTATGCGTATGACATGGCCACGGGTAATCGGACGAGCGTGACGTCGCATTCGTCGATGGGGTCGACGTCGACTCGGGCGTATGAGTATCCGGCGGCCGATGACGATCAAGTCCTCTGGATTTCGAAGGCGGCGCCATACGAATAGAGGCCGCGCCAGGATTGCTGACGGTTTGATTGACTGCATGATCGGAGGATATAAGTGAGATTCTTCGTGGGTGTGTGCTGGTTCCTGCTCCTGCTGGTTCGCGGAATCTTGCTCTGGATAGTCGTTCCGGTCGCGGCCGCATCATGGCTGCTCGTCCACTGGTGGGCGCAGAAGGCGTCCATCGCGCAGGCGATCTGCTGGTACGACCAGAACCTGTGGGCGATCTTGATCCTGATTCCGTTCCGTGTGCTGAAGCGACTTGATCCTCAGGTCGCCAGCGTGAGGTTCCTCACCGTCTCGTCGATGAGTGACGTGAGGACCTACAGGATCAGTTTCGTGAGCGAGTTCGTTTGACCGTGCCGCTCTCGGGGCTGGGATCCGCGTGGCGACGAGCTCGTCGCGACGGGTAGGGGCGAGGGCGAGAGGAGTCGACGGGTGGTGCGTGCTACCTGATACTTGTCTTGTGTCGTCAGCTGGGAGAAAGCCCGCGGCTGCGTGTCGGCAAGCGGTTCGACTGTGAAAGGAGCTGAGGTGCTGGTTTCAGGCGTCGTGTGCGTGCTTCTCGGCGCCCTCCTTGCGATCGTTCACCAGCGCTATTGGCGATTCTTGAGGAGAGCGAGTAACCGTCTCTTCAGTAAGGCGCTCGCCGAAGCGTCGATGAACCCCGGAGAAAGTTCGAAGGCCCTCCTGATCGTCGGCATGGGAGCAATCCTGATGGGGCTGATTCAGATAGCGTTCGGGCTGGAGCTGATCTGACCGGGCGTTTCGTCCACCGGTCGGACGCGGATACGGGGTGAATGGCATGGACGCGAACAGCGTGACGTGCTCGCTCTTCGGGCGTGTTGCCGCAGGCGCAGAAGCCGATCGCATCGGACGCGAATACGACTTCGATTGGCGCCGCTCAACGTCCAACGGTGATTCGCGTTTCTCAGTGGACATCCCACTTCCCACCGGCGCAGTCCATGTCGGATCCGCGCTCGACGGGATCATCCGTCGTGATCAGCCCGTTCTGCGCGCACTGTCCGGCGAGACGGCGATCGACCTCGACATCGCGATCTGGTTCGAGCCGGCGAACGTGCATCCGGTGGTTTTCGATGGCGATTGGCTGAGTGCTTGCGGGCGTGAATTCGAGATCTGGGCAGAGGTCTCGCACTCTGAACGCGATGCGGATGCTCCGGTGTCGCCGAGCACCGATGTCGTCATGATCGAGTGGCGGCGGGACGGAGTCGAACGGCGAGCGCAGATCGTCGAGGCATCCGCGGAGCGGCGGCAGGTGCTGCTCATTGGGGCCGTGCGCCAGGCGATCTCTGACGGTGCCGATCAGGTGGCGATCGAGCTCTCCGCCAGCCAAGGCATCGCCGGGATCGTGGTTCCGGCCGACCTCGTCGCTGCTCTCGCCGCGAACCGCGTCACGCTTACCTTGACGGGCCACCGCCGGACGGAAGAACAAGACGTCCCATCAGCCCTCTCAGAGTCTTGAGGAGACAGCGTATGTTCCCGGAGATCATCCTCGGCCCGATCGCGATCCTTCTCGGCGTGGGTGTGATCACCGGAAGGCGCGTCTTCCCAGGCGTCATGCGCGCCGGGTTGACGCGTTTCTACGGTGAGGCTGTCGCTGAGCACCTCATCGTGCCACGCGCCTCGCTCCACCTGCTGATCGTCGGATCGGCGATTGTCGTCATGGGTTGCTGGACCACGGTGTCTGGGATCTTCGGCTGGTAAGACCTGCTTGACCTTGACGCAGCGTCAACTTCTACCGTGGAGTTATCGAGGAAACGGATCCACGGAAGGAGGGCGCGATGACCGGTCGTGATTGGTCGATCCAGGAGATCGCCCGACTCGCGGGCACCACCAGCAGAACGCTGCGTCACTACGACGACGTCGGCCTGCTGACGCCGTCGCGCATCGCGCACAACGGCTACCGCCACTACGACGAGGCCGCCCTCGTGCGTCTGCAGCGCATCCTGCTGCTGCGCGAGCTCGGACTCGGGCTGCCGCAGATCGCCGAGGTGCTGGACCCGGTGACTCCGCGGCACAGCGAGGAGTCCGCTCTCGAGACGCACCTTGCGCTGCTGCGCGAGGAGCAGAACCGGCTGGCGCGGCAGATCGCTTCGGTCGAGAACACCATCAACGCATTGAGAGGAGGTGAAGAACTCATGGCAGAGAACATGTTCGACGGTTTCGACCACACCCAGTACAAGGAGGAGGTCGAAGAGCGCTGGGGTCGCAAGACCTACGCCGACAGCGACCGCTGGTGGCGCGGGATGACCGACGCCGAGCGCGCCGACTGGCAGCAGCGGGTGTCCGACCTCGGTCGCGACTGGATCGCCGCCGCCGAGAGCGGCATCGACCCGGCATCCGACGAGGCTCAGGACGTCGCTCGTCGCCACGTCGGGTGGCTCACCGGCATCCCGGGAACCCCCGCGGCCGTTCCGGGCGGTGACGTGAAGGGATACGTGATCGGACTCGGTGAGATGTACGTCGCCGACCCGCGCTTCGGCGCGAACTACGCGACGTCGGCCGGCGGCACGCAGGGCGCGGAGTTCGTCCGCGACGCGCTCCGCATCTACGCGGACGGCAACCTGTAGCCGGCTTCGCGGCATCCGCCCCTTCGAGCGCACCCGACGGTGCTGCTCGAAGGGGTGCTTTGCACAGATCGAGACACCACGGCAAGACCGAGATCGGATGCCGGGGGTGGGCGTAGGGTCGGGTCATGGCCCCCCGCCGCAGACGCACCGACGCCGCGCCGCTCTTCGCGACAGCCGCCGTCGCCTACGGTGCGAACGTCGCCCTCGGCACTGCCGTCGCGACCAGGCTCATCGACACGAGCAACTTCCGGTGGCTGCACCACGCGATCTACATCGCCACCTGCGTGAGCTCGGCCGCCGCGTTCTCGGCGATCATCTGGGGCCGGCCGAAGCACGCGAGCCGCCGTGCCGCCCTGGCGCTGGCGCCGGCCGCCGCGCCGCTCGCCGCGATCCCGTACCTCGGCACGCACGGCCGACGGCATCCGCTCGTCGCGCTCGCCGCGGCCCCCTTCATCGTCGCGGGCCTCATCTGCTCGCGCCTCTCCACCGACCGGAAGTGAACGCATGGAACTGCTCGACGCCATCCGCCGCCGCAAGACCACGAACGGGCCGTTCCTGCCCGACCCGGTGTCGGAGGAGCATCAGCGCATCCTGCTCGAGGCGGCCGGCCGCGCACCCTCGCAGCTGAACAGCCAGCCCTGGCGGTTCGTGGTCATCGAGAACCGCGACACGATCGACAGGATCGCGCGGATCTCGGGCGAGAGCATGACCGAGGCGATGTCGAACGGCACGTTCTTCGAGCGCTACAAGCCGTACTTCCGCTTCAGCCAGGCCGAGATGGAGGAGAAGCGCAGCGGGATGCTGTTCGACAAGCTCCCCGCGGCCCTGCGTCCGTTCACCAGCCAGGTGTTCACGAAGCGCGGTCAGAAGCTGATGAACACGTTCGGTGTGCCCAAGACGCTGGGCGAGGAGAACCACAAGCTCGTCGGCGGCTCGCCGCTGCTGCTCGGCGTGATGCTCGATCGCAGCGAGTACCGGCCGGGCCAGCTCTCGTCGTTCTACTCGGTCTTCAGCATGGGCGCGGCGATGGAGAACGTCTGGCTGACGACGGTCGAGCTCGGCATGGGCATCCAGTTCATCTCGTTCCCGATGGAGGTCCCCGGGCGGTGGGAGGAGATCATCGACCTGCTCCATGTGCCCGACGACCTCGAGCTCATGGCCGTGTATCGCCTCGGCTACCTGCCGCCCGAGCAGCGCCGCCCCGCCATCGACTGGTCGAGCCACCAGCGCAAGCTCGCCTCGCAGTACGTGTTCCGCGAGAACTGCGACCAGCCCCAACAGGGGTGGGATGCGCCGCCGGCGGCTTCTCACGACGAATAGGATCGGCCGCATCTCCGCTCCATGTGGAGCATCCTTGCGACACCTGTAGCATCCTCGCTACCATGTGGGCATGGACATCCCCGCTCTCCTCGATGCACTCGGCAGCACCCCGAGCGCATCGGCGCGGGCGACCGGACTCGCACGCTCGACCATCCAGCGCGTGCGCGACGGGAAGTCTTCGCCGACGATGGAGACCCTGCGCGAGCTCGCGCTGGCGGCCGGATACGACATCGATCTGACCCTGGTGCCTGCGAGCGATCCGGCGGCTGCGGTCGCGGCTCGGGTGATCCTCGATCCTGCGACGCCGAGGATCGAGGATCTCGAGGGGTGGGAGATGGTCGACTCGAACGAGGTCGCGGCCATCGCGCAGTGGGTCTCCCGCCTCGAGCGCCAAGCGCCGGATGACCGGAGGAGGCTGCTGGAACTCGCCGGTCGCTCTTCGGCGCCGCAGCATCGAAAGGGTGCACGGTTCTTCGCACCGAGGCCGGGGATCAGTCAGGAGCAGCTCGTAGAGGTGGCCGACGGTGCGATCGGACGAGCTGGCGGAGCTCTCTCGGGTGTCGCCGCTGCGGGGGTCTACCTCGGCCACGCACCGGATCCGGGACCGATCGTGGTGTGGTCGATCGAGACGGATGCTGTGGCGGATCGGTTGGCCGCGACACTGCGCGAGACCGGTGAGTATCAACCGGCGGGCGTGCTCCTGGCTCCGACGATGCGTCCGTACCTGGTCGACATGACGATGCCTCCGGCCTGGCGGCACCGGATCGTCTCGCCGATTCAGGCGGCGATCGACTTCTACGGTCTGGGGTACACCGAATTGGCTGACGAGATCACGGAAGGGTGGTGACTCAGGATGATCGAGCCGGGGGAGGATCAGGGTCCCGACGAGAAGTGGGGCATGACGTCGTCGGAATTCGCCGCGCGTGCAGCCGCGAACCGGGCGCGTCACCAGACGGCGCCGAGCACCCGTGACCCCTTCGGTGGTGACTCTCTGCGTCAGCTGCGCACGGGGAGGATCACCTGGCGGCCGGGGGCAGTCGACTTCGACCTCATCAGGCCGTCCACCGTGGAGCGCGCACTCTTCCGACTGGAGAAGTCGCTGCCGGAACTCGTGTGGAACGCTGCGGCTCTCGAAGGGAACACCTTCACGCTGCCCCAGGTGCAGACGCTGCTCGACGGCGTGACCGTCGGCGGGAAGAGGATCGAGGAAGCGGAGCAGATCCTCGCCCTGAGCGAAGGCATGGGTCTGATGATCCGAGCCGTACGCGATCGGTCGTTCTCGCTGAGCAAGGAGATGAGCGACCGGGTCCACGGAGCGGTAGCGAAGCACGAGGCGATCGAGTCGGGGAGCTTCCGAGGTGAAGGCGCCGTCAACGGTGGCGGCTCTGTGCGCCTCGCCGCCGGTGGCACTGTGGACGGCGATCCGACCGGACCGGGAGGCGAACAGCTGCAGGCGGACTACAGCAACCTGCTCGCCGCGCTCGGCTCGCTCGACGACCCGCGAGCCCGCGCGCTGCTGTATTTCGCCTCGGCGACTCGTTCGCAGTTCTACTTCGACGGGAACAAGCGCACAGCGCGCATCATGATGACGGGCGCACTGATCCGGTCAGGCTTCGAGCCGGTGAACATCCCGTTCGCGCGACAGGAGGAGTTCAACGTCGCGCTCGACGAGCTCTTCCGCACCGATGACGGCACCCGCCTCGTGGCCTTCCTCACGACCTGCACGATGCTCGACGTGGACTGACGCAGCCCGCCCTCGGCGCAGACACGGCGCTGACGCTCAGCCTCCGCTCTTGCGGGGCAGCACCTTCAGATCCTCGACCGCCGGGCCCTCGATCCGGGTGCCGTCGGCCTCGAAGCGCGAGGCGTGCAGCGGGCAGTCCCACGTGCAATCGGCGTCGTTCCACGCGAGCACGCCGCCGAGATGCGGGCACACGGCCGACACGGCACGCGTGACCCCGCCGACGGTCGAGATGGCCACGGGGCGACCGCTGCGGTTCGCGACGACGCCTTCGCCCTCGGCCGGCTTCGGCACGGGAACCGGCGTCCGCTCGGCATCCACCCATCCGGTCGTCGCAGCAGCGGCGACCTTCGCGCCCTCGACGGCGCCTCGGGCGAGATCGGCGGGCACGGTCAGTCTGGTGCCGATCTTGACCATCCACGACGGTCGATCGTGCCAGCTCGCGCCGAGGATCTCGGCGGTCAGACGCAGGGCGGCGGCAGGGGCGTTCGAGAGCCCCCACTTCGCATAGCCGGTGGCGAAGCGGATGCTGCCGAGTCCGCGCGGCATCGCCCCGACGAACGGGATCTGGTTGTGTGACTCGTAGTCCTGCGCCGACCAGCGATGGGTCTCTTCGGCATCGGGGAAGTACTGCCTCGTCCACTCGACGAGATCGTCGACCGCGGCGGCCTCGCTGTCGGAGCGCCCGACCGGATGCCCGTTGCCGCCCACGACGAGCCGTGCATCGCCGCCCGGTCCGTCGGCGTCGGAGACGGGGCGGATCGACCGTGTGGATCCATCGACCGAGATGAACGTCGACGTGGGGAGGTCGCCGCTGACGCGGAACGAGACGCAGTACGAGCGGAAGGCCCGCATCTTGGCGAAGTACAGCCCTCGGTCGAGGATCGGAGAGCCCGTCGCGATGACGATGTGCTCGGCGAACATCGGGCCGACCGGGGTCTCGACGCGAGGCTCAGGGAGCACATGGGTCGCCGTGACCCGCACGCCGGTGTGCAGGGTGCCGCCCTCGGCGAGCAGCTCGCCGGCGAGCGCGTGCGTCACCAGCGCCGGGTCGATCGTCACCTGGTCGTCGAGCGCGACGGCGCCGAAGACGGGGAACGCCATCGACGACAGCTCGTCGCGCGAGAGCATCCTGGTCGGCAGCCCGGCCTCCTGCGCCGCGTCATGCACCTCGCGGATCATGCCGAGACCGCTCGGATCCTGCGCGTACGAGTGGTCGACGCGCCGCTCGTACGAGACGCCCGCATGGTCGGCGAAGGCGAGCAGCCAGTCCATGCCCTCGCGGTTGCCCTCGACGTACGCCTGCACGAGCGCCGCGGGGTGATGCTTGCGGATCTCGGCCAGCCGCTTGCCCTGCAGCAGTGTCAGCTTGCCGGTGTTGGCGCCGGTCGCGAGCTCGGCGACCTCACCCGACTCGATCACCGCGACGTCGAGCCCGGCTCGGGTGAGCATGACCGCGGTGCTCAGACCGGTGAGGCCTGCGCCGACGATGATGACGTCGTGTCGTGCTCCCGGGTCGAACGGCGTGCCGGTCGGCGGGGTCCGGTCGAGCTTCCACAGTGGCTTCATGGCGACAGTCTTCGCCTCGGAGCGGCCGACTCACACCGGGTTGACAATCGACGGTTGCACAGCGACGGCGCGGATAGAGTGGCGGCGTGACCGCTCGCCGCCTGCTCCTCGTCTTCGCGGGCGGCAGCATCGGCACGGCAGCGCGACTCGCGGTCGGACTCTGGATGCCGGATGCCGGGGGCGTCCCGTTCGCGACCCTCGCGGTCAACGTGCTCGGGGCACTGCTGATCGGCATCCTCGCCGCGCGGCTGCCGCAGACCACGGGCCTGCGGGTGTTCCTGGGCACAGGCGTGCTCGGCGGGTTCACGACGTACAGCGCCTTCATGACGGGCACGGTCGCACTCTGGGCGGATGCTCCGCTGCTCGCGTTCGTCTACGCGGCAGGCAGTCTCGTGCTCGGCCTCGGTGCCGCGGCGCTGGGCCTGCGGCTCGGCCGACCGCGGGCGACGCATCCTGTCGCGGAGGCCACCTCGTGACCCCGCTGCTGTTCGTGGGTGCCGCGTTCGCCGGAGGGGTGGGTGCCGTGCTGCGCTATCTCGTCGACCTCGGAGTCGCGAGATTCGCCGGCCGTCGCTTCCCGTGGGGCATTCTCGTCGTCAACCTCAGTGGCTCGTTCGCACTGGGTCTCGTGACCACGGCTCTGCCCTCGGAGGCATTCCTGCTGGGGGCGGGACTCCTCGGCGGATACACGACCTTCAGCACCGCCATGCTCGACGCCGTCGCCCTGTGGCGGGACGGCGAGCGCGCGGCATCCGCGTTCGACGCGGTCGGGATGCTGCTGCTCGGTCTGCTCGCCGCCGGCCTCGGGCTGGCGCTCGGCTCCGTGCTCTGACCCGACGCTGAGCCCGGATCGCGCACTCGCGCAGATCGATGCTCGCGCACTCGCGCAGATCGATGCTCGCGCACTCGCGCAGATCGGTGCTTGCGCAGCGTGCATCCGTCGGGTTAGTCTCCTTGCTAATCGTTTAACTGCTAATCGTTTAACATCACGATTCCGCCCGATCCGATCCCCTGCACCCGTCAAAGGAGACACCGATGCCCCGTACTTCCCGCCGCGCCCTCGGCGCCCTCGCCGCCTCGGCGGCAGCCGTCCTGGCGCTCAGCGCCTGTTCGTCATCGACCGGGGGCGAGAGCTCGTCCGGAGGCGACGTCACCCTCAGCTACGCGATCTGGGACGAGAACCAGAAGCCGGCCATGGAGGAGATCGCCGCGGCGTTCGAGAAGGAGAACCCGAACGTCACGATCGACATCCAGGTAACGCCCTACAAGGAGTACTTCACCAAGCTGCAGACCGCCGCCACCGGAGGGTCCGCGGCGGACGTGTTCTGGATGAACGGCCCGAACTTCCAGCTGTACGCCTCGAACGGTCAGCTCGCGCCGCTCGACGACGCCGGTGTGGATGCCGCCGACTACCCGCAGGGTCTCATCGACCTGTACACGTTCGACGGGAAGCTCTACGGCGCTCCCAAGGACTTCGACACGGTCGCCCTCTGGTACAACAAGGCGCTCTTCGACGAGGCCGGTGTCGACTACCCGACCGCCGGCTGGACGTGGGATGACTTCACCGCCGCGGCCGCAGCTCTCACCGACCCGGCCAAGGGCCAGTTCGGCGTCGCCGCCAGCCAGTACGGCCAGGAGAACTTCTACAACTCGATCGCGCAGGCCGGCGGCGAGGTCATCTCGGCCGACGGCACCGAGAGCGGCTACGGTTCGCCCGAGGCGCTCGCCGGCATCGAGCTGTGGACGGACCTCATCGAGGCGGGGTCGTCGCCGACGGCGCAGCAGATGACCGACACCAACCCCGAGGACTTCTTCCTCTCGGGCAAGGTCGCGATGTTCCAGAACGGCTCGTGGGCCGCCATCGCCTACGGAGACAACGCCGACATCGCCGACACGGTGAACGTGGCACCTCTTCCCGAGGGGCCCGAGGGCAACCAGAGCGTCATCCACGGTGTCGGCAACGTCGCCAACGCGAAGAGCCCTCATGTCGCCGAGGCGAAGGCGTTCGCCGCCTTCGCGAGCGGCAAGGAGGCCGCAGAGATCCAGGCCGAGACAGGCACCGTGATCCCCGCGTTCAACGGCACCCAGCAGGCGTGGGTCGATGCCCTTCCGCAGTACGACCTGCAGGTCTACATCGATGCCCTCGACACCGCCGTGCCGTACCCGGTCTCGAAGAACACGTCGGCGTGGACGAGCATCGAGAGCGAGGTGCTCTCGCAGGTCTGGTCGGGTGCCGTCGCTCCCGACGCGGGGCTCAAGGACCTCGCCGAGCAGATGCAGACCGCGCTGGATGCCGAGCAGGAGTAGTCACTCATGACCGTCACCGCGTCACCCACGCGCGTGCAGGCAGAGCGGATGCCGGCGGCGCCCAGCCCCGGCATCCGCCGCCGCCGGCGCAACCCGGGGGCCTCCCCCTGGTGGGCCCTCGTCTTCATCGGCCCCACCGCCCTCGGCATCGCCGTCTTCTACCTGTGGCCGACCGTGCGCACGCTCATCATCTCGTTCACCAAGTCGGGGCCCTTCGGAGGCTCCGAGTGGGTGGGCATCGAGAACTACGCCCGCCTGTTCCAGGATCCCGAGCTGATCGGAGCGCTGCGCAACACCGCGATCTACACGGTCATCGCCCTCATCGGCATCCCGCTCGCCGTCGGCATCGCCGCTCTGCTGAACACCGCAGGGCTCGCGGGGCGCAGCGCCTACCGCACGCTCTACTTCATCCCCGTCGTCACGATGCCCGCCGCTATCGCGCTGGTCTGGCGCATGATCTACAACGGCGACTACGGCGTGCTCAACGCCGCCCTCGGCGCGGTCGGCATCGAGGGCCGCAGCTGGCTCACCGATCCGAACACGGCGCTCGTGGCCATCGCGGTCGTGGGCATCTGGGCGGGGCTCGGCACCAACATCGTCATCTTCCTCGCCGGGCTCCAGGGCATCCCCGACACGATCATGGAGGCGGCCGACCTCGACGGCGCCGGACCCGTACGCAAGTTCTTCTCCATCACGATCCCGCTGCTGTCGCCGTCGATCTTCTTCGTCAGCGTGATCAGCGTGATCGGCGCCCTGCAGGTGTTCGACCTCATCTACATGATGCTCGGACGCAGCAATCCGGCTATGCCCAACACCCGCACGGTCGTCTACCTGTTCTACGAGGCGGGGTTCCTCGACAACGACCGGGGCTACGCGGCCGCCGTCGCCTTCCTGCTGCTCGTGATCATCCTCGTGCTCACGGTCGTGCAGTTCCGTCTGCAGAAGAAGTGGGTGCACTATGAGTGACGTCTCGCTCGACACGCGCGCCATCGTCGGTGCCCCGACCGGCCGCTCGACCGACCGCCCCGGCAAGCCCCGCAACCGGGCGATCTGGATCGTCCACGCCGTGCTGCTCGTCGGCGCGATCCTCATGGTCTTCCCGTTCATCTGGCAGCTGCTGACGTCGTTCAAGACGCTGTCCGACTCGGTGCAGGTGCCGCCGAGCCTGCTGCCGCGCGAGTGGGTGTTCACGAACTTCGCCGAGGTGTTCGACTCGATGCCGTTCGCGCAGATGTTCGCCAACTCGGTGCTGCTCACGGTCGGACGCACGGTCGGTCAGGTCGTGCTGTGCACCATGGCCGGCTACGCCTTCGCCCGCATCCCGTTCCCCGGCCGCAACGCACTGTTCGTGGTCTTCCTCTCGGTGCTGATGGTGCCGTCGCAGCTGTACCTGCTGCCGCAGTACGAGATCATCCAGTCGCTGGGCTGGCTGAACACCCTGCAGGCCCTGATCGTGCCCGGCATCTTCAGTGCGTTCGGCACGTTCCTGATGCGTCAGTTCTTCATGTCGATGCCCGCCGAACTCGAAGAGGCGGCCCGCATCGACGGCGCGAATCCGTGGCAGACCTTCTGGCGGATCATGGTTCCGCTCGCGAAGCCTGGCATCATCGCTCTCGTGGTGTTCACTGTGCTGTGGTCCTGGAACGATCTGCTCTGGCCGTTGATCGTGACGACCGACCCCGCCAAGATGCCGCTGTCGGTCGGGCTCTCGCAGCTCGTCGGCATCCACGGCACCGACTACCCGGTGCTGATGGCCGGAGCGCTGCTCGCGACCCTGCCGATGCTGGTGACCTTCATGATCCTGCAGCGGCAGTTCATCCAAGGCATCGCCTTCAGCGGATCGAAGGGCTGACCCATGGCAGAGCGCAGGCAGCAGTCGACGACCTCACGGCGTCCGACCCTGAGGATGGTCGCAGAGCGCGCGGGCGTCTCGACCGCCACGGTGTCGTACGTGTTCTCGGGTCGCTCGGGTGCGGCATCGGGGGCGGGTGTCGCCGAGGCCACCGCCGCCCGAGTGCTCGCCGCCGCCGACGAGCTCAACTACCGGCCCAACATCGCGGCGCGGACGATCCGCACCGGTCGCAGCGGCATGGTGCAGCTCTCGCTGCACATGCTCAGCGACCCGTGGTCGCTCGCGGTGGCGGATGCCGTGAACGTCGAGGCCAACAGGCACGGCCTCACGACGCTCATCCTCGCCGACGGAGACTGGCATGCGGCCCTCGACCGGGTCGAGAGCGACGTCGCCTACCTCGACGGCGTGGGGATCGACGAGGATGCCGAGCGCAAGCTCGCCGACCTCGTGCAGCGCGGCCAGCGGCTCGTGGTGTTCTCGGAGCACCTCGAACCCGCCGGGTTCGACGTCGTGCGGTCGGACGCGATCCCCGGGTGCGAGCTCGCGATGGACCACCTGCTCGAACGGCATGTGCGCATCGGATGCCTGGCGGCCGAGGGCGCCGTGCGCCTCGCGCCCACGCAGATCACTCGCTACACGCCGTACCTCGAGAAGATGGCGGATGCCGGACTCGAGGTCGACCCCGAGTGGACGGTCACGTACACCGAAGGCCAGGCGAGCGCCTTCGCCGCGGCCGTGCAGCTGCTCTCGCGCGACGACCGGCCGGATGCGATCTACGCGACCACCGACTTCGCGGCCATCGCGGCGATCAATGCGGCGCACATGCTCGGACTCCGCGTGCCCCACGACGTCGCGGTGATCGGCGTCGGCAACACCCCGGATGCGCAGCTCATCGCCCCCACCCTGACCACGGTCGGCCCGACCGACTTCTACGACCGGCAGGCGCGCATCATCATCGACCGCGCGCTCGCCGCAGACGACTCCCCTGGTCGCCTGCACGAGTTCGCCTGGTCGCTGTTCCCCGGTGCGTCGACAGACCTCGACGCGCCCACCACTCACGCGCGCTGACGCAGGCGTCCGCGCACACACGATTCGACTCTCAGAAGGACACCCGTGGACCTCACCATCGGAATCATCGGCTTCGGCGCGCGCGCCACACTGCGCGAGGAGGTGCATCGCCCCGGACACGGCTCGCGCATCACGGCGATCTGCGATCCGTCGGAGCGGGCGCGAGACGACGCACGGCGTCTGCTCCCCGACGCGTTCGTCACCGACTCCCTCGACGAGCTGCTGGCCTCGGGCATCGACGCCGTCATGGTGCTGACGCCCGACGACACGCACGCCGCGCTCAGCATCCGCGCCCTCGAGGCGGGAGTCGCGGTGTTCTGCGAGAAGCCCCTCGCCATCGACCTCGCCGATGCCGACGCGATGCTCGAGACGGCTCGCCGCACCGGCAGCCGCCTCTACATCGGCCACAACATGCGCCACATGCCGGTGATCACCCTGATGCGCCAGCTGATCCAGGACGGCCGGATCGGCGACGTCAAAGCCGTGTGGGTGCGCCACTTCGTCGGGCACGGAGGCGACTACTACTTCAAGGACTGGCACGCCGACCGGCGCCGCACGACCGGGTTGCTCCTGCAGAAGGGCGCGCACGACATCGACATCATCCACTGGCTCGCGGGCGCCTACACCGAGCAGGTCGCGGCCATGGGCGAGCTCAGCGTCTACGGCGACATCACCGACCGCCGTGATCGCACCGGCGAGCGGATGCCCGACTGGTTCAGCGTCGACAACTGGCCGCCCACGTCGCTCACGGGGCTGAACCCCGTGATCGACGTCGAGGACATCTCGATGGTCAACATGCGCCTGTCTGGCGGCATCCTCGCGTCGTACCAGCAGTGCCACTTCACGCCCGACTACTGGCGCAACTACACGGTGATCGGCACCGAGGGGCGCATCGAGAACGTCGGTGACACCGCCGGCAGCGAGGTCAGACTGTGGAACCGCCGTCACCGCGGCGCGGCCGACGCCGACGAGACGTTCATCGTCCCCGAGGGCGAAGGGGCGGGGCACGACGGGGCGGACGCGCTCCTCGTCGCAGAGTTCCTGCGGTTCGTGCGCGACGGGGGAGTCACCGAGACGTCACCCGTGGCCGCTCGTGAGGCGGTCGCCGCCGGCATCCTCGCGACCGAATCGCTGCGCGGAGACGGTTCGGCCATCCGCATCCCCGAACTTGATGCCGATCTCGTCGCCTACTTCGAGCGCGGGCAGGTCGAATAGCGGGATGCCGCGCATCGCTGCCGGGCGAATCTCCAGGTTCGCTAGGCAGAATGTACAAACGTACATGTACGTGCGTACAGGCATGACTGCGCAGGGGGATCCGCATGAGTGAGGGCACACGCCGCCGCCGCGATCCTGAAGCGCGCCGTCTCGAGATCGTCACGGCGGCCGCCGAGCTCATCATCGAGATCGGCGTCGATGCCCTCACCCACCGCAAGGTGGCCGCCCGCGCGGGCGTGCCGCTCGGTGCGACCACGCAGTACTTCGCCACTCTCGACGATCTCCGAGACGCCGCCATCGGCGCGCTCGCGGCCGAGGTCGAGGCCCGCATCGACGAGACCCGGCGCGCCGTCGTGGTCGAGGGCGTGACCCCCGCGGGGCTCGCGAAGCTCGTGCACCAGGGACTCACGGATGCCCGCGCGATCCAGGCCGACCGTGCCGTGGTCACCGCAGCCGTGCACGACCCCCGGGTGCGCGCCTTCGCCCGGCAGTGGTCCGACGAGATCGTCGGGTTCATCGCCCCCGTGCACGGACTCGACAGGGCGAGGGCGGCCGCCGTCTTCATCGACGGCGTACTCTGGCACTCTCAGATCCACGACGAGCCGCTCGACGAAGAGCTCATCCGCGACGCCCTCGCCGGGATCCTCACTCCCTCTCCGGCGTCCCCCTCCGCATCCACCGCCGCTGCATCCGCCTGATCCGACCGAGAGAGAACCCGCCTTGTCGAACCTCGCCGTCCTGAGTCTCAAGAACCGCGCACTGATCGCGCTGATCACGATCGTCGCCGCCGTGTTCGGCGGGCTCGCGCTGACGAACCTCAAGCAGGAGCTCATCCCGTCGCTCGAGCTGCCCAACCTCATGGTCATGACGACGTACCCCGGTGCGTCGCCCGAGGTCGTCGAGAACGACGTCTCGACGCCCATCGAGTCGGCGATCCAGGGCGTTCCGGGGCTCGAGGGCACCACGGCCACCAGCACGACCAACGCCTCGATCGTGCAGGCGACCTTCGCGTACGGCACGAACCTCGCGACCGCCGAGCAGAAGATCCAGCAGGCGATCAACCGCATCTCGGGCCAGCTGCCCGACGACGTCAGCCCTCAGGTGCTGACCGTGTCGATCGACGACTTCCCGGTGATCCAGGTCGCGGTGACCGGCTTCGATGACGCCGAGAACGCGCAGGCCGAACTGCAGAGCGTGGCCATCCCCGAGCTCGAGGACGTCGACGGGGTCAACGCCGCCGAGATCATCGGTGGCGTCGGCCAGCGCATCACGATCACGCCCGACAACGGCAAGCTCGCCGCAGCCGGACAGAGCTCTCAGGCGATCAAGACCGCACTGCAGCAGAACGGCACGCTGTTCCCCGGCGGCGACATCACCGAAGACGGCCAGACGCTCACGGTGCAGACCGGCGCGAAGATCACCTCGGTCGAGGAGATCGCCGCGCTCCCGCTCGTCGGCACGAACGAGACGGTCGGCGACGTCGCCACCGTCGTGCAGGAGGCCGACCCGATCTCGTCGATCTCCCGCGTCGACGGCAAGGACGCCCTCTCGATCTCGATCACCAAGCTGCCGGCCGCCAACACCGTCGAGGTGTCGCAGGGCGTGATCGCCGCGCTCGACACGATCGGAGAGGCCTTCCCCGACGCGACCTTCACGATCGTGTTCGATCAGGCGCCGTTCATCCAGCAGTCGATCGAGACGCTCGCGACCGAGGGGCTGCTCGGCCTCGCCTTCGCCGTGATCGTCATCCTCATCTTCCTGCTGTCGATCCGCTCGACGCTGGTGACCGCCATCTCGATCCCGACGAGCGTGCTCATCACCTTCATCGGCCTGCAGGCGTTCGGGTACTCCCTCAACATCCTCACCCTCGGTGCGCTGACGATCGCGATCGGTCGCGTGGTCGACGACTCGATCGTCGTGATCGAGAACATCAAGCGGCACTACGTCGGCGACGCCGACAAGGGAGACGCGATCCGTCTCGCCGTGCGCGAGGTGGCGATGGCGGTCACCTCGTCGACCATCACCACGGTCGCGGTGTTCCTGCCGATCGTGTTCGTCGGCGACATGGTCGGCGAGCTGTTCCGGCCGTTCGCGATGACGGTGTCGATCGCCATGGTGGCCTCACTGCTCGTGTCGCTGACCATCGTGCCCGTGCTCGCGTACTGGTTCCTCCGACCGGGCAAGCCGCTGCTCGATGAGAACGGCGTGCAGATCGATCCCGAGGACCCGGCGGCTCCGCCGACGCCGCTGCAGCGCGCCTACCGTCCGATCCTCGGGTGGACGCTCAAGCACTCGGGCGTGACCGTGATCCTCGCGGTCGTCGTGCTCGGCGCCACGCTCGCCGCGGCTCCGCTGATGAAGATCAACTTCCTCAGCGATTCGGGTCAGAACACCATGACGGTCACCCAGGACCTCGGCCCGACCGCGAGCCTCGAGACCAAGTCGGAGGCGGCGGTCGCCGTCGAGGACGCGCTGCTCGACATCGACGGCGTCACCACTGTGCAGGCCTCGATCGGATCGAGCGGGTCGGCCCTGCGCGATGCGTTCTCGGGTGGAGCCGGCGTGACCTACTCGGTGCTCACCGACGCCGACGCCGACCAGGAGAAGCTCCGGGCCGATGTGCAGAAGGCGATCGAAGACCTCACCGACGTGGGCGAGGTGTCGGTCGCGGCATCCGCCGGCCTCGGCTCGAGCGACATCGAGATCACGATCACGGCGTCGAACGCCGACGACCTCCAGACCGCCACCACCGCCGTGGTCGATGAGCTCGACGGCCGCGACGGCGTCGGGCAGGTCACCGACAACCTCGCAGCGGCTCTGCCGTACCTCGCGGTGGTCGTCGACCGTGACGCCGCGGCGCAGCGCGGGCTCTCCGAGGTCGCCGTCGGATCCATCGTGTCGAACACGATGCGACCCGAGCAGGTCGGCACCGTCGAGATCGACGACACGGCGCTGACCGTGTACCTCGCGGCGCCGGAGCCGCCGACCACCGCGCAGGCGCTGCGCGAGCTGGCGATCCCGACCGCGGCCGGCGTCGTGCAGCTGCAGGACATCGCCACCGTCGAGGAGCGCAACGGTCCGACCTCGATCACCACCGAGCAGGGGCGCCGCACCGCGACGGTCACCGTGCCGCCGGCATCCGACAACCTCGCCGTGGCGACCCAGTCGGTCACCGACGCTCTCGCAGCCGTCGATCTGCCCGACGGTGCGTCCGCCGAGGTCGGCGGTGTCGCCTCGCAGCAGGCCGACTCGTTCTCGCAGCTCGGCCTCGCGATGCTCGCCGCGATCCTGATCGTGTACGTCGTGATGGTGGCGACGTTCAAGTCGCTGCGTCAGCCGCTGCTGCTGCTCGTGTCGGTGCCGTTCGCGGCGACCGGTGCGATCCTGCTGCAGATCGTCACGGGCGTTCCGCTCGGCGTGGCCTCGCTGATCGGTGTGCTGATGCTCATCGGCATCGTGGTGACGAACGCCATCGTGCTGATCGACCTCGTGAACCAGTACCGCGAGAAGGGGCTGTCGACCATCGACGCCGTGAAGGCCGGCGGCGAGAAGCGTCTGCGGCCGATCCTCATGACGGCCCTCGCGACGATCTTCGCGCTGACGCCGATGGCGCTCGGCATCACCGGACACGGCGGGTTCATCTCGCAGCCGCTCGCGATCGTCGTGATCGGCGGACTCATCTCGTCGACCGTGCTGACGCTGATCGTGCTGCCGACCCTCTACAACCTCGTCGAGGGCGCGAAGGAGCGGCGCCGGGCCCGCAAGGCGGGATCGGGCGACGACGGATCCGCGCCGGTCGACGGGTCTGACCCGTCGGACGGGCCTGCGCCGGCGGACGGGCTGGTGCTCGCCGGAGCGGGTGCGGGTGCCGGTACCGGCGGCGCCGGTTCCGACCTGCCGCACGCGCCGCAGCTGACCCGCCGGGAGCTCCGCGAACGCGGCGACTGACCGCCGCCGCGTTCACAATTCAGCACGGCTGTGCCCGATGCCCGCCCGGAATCGCTTCCCGGGCGGGCATCGGTCGTCTCGTGCGGAGTCGTGTGCGCGGCCGGCGCGGCCGAGTGGCGTCGGGTTCAGTCGAGCGTGATGCCCCACTGCAGCGTCCAGGTCTCGCCGGGGGCGAGGCGACGGATGCCGAGGCCGCTGTTCAGGGCGTCGGCCGGCGCGGTCATGGGTTCGATCGCGACGGCGAGCGACTGTCCCGGGTACTTGTCGGTCGTGTAGACCTGCACGACGTCGAAGCCGGCGCCCTGCCAGAGTGTGAGGCGGCGTCCGTCCGGCGCGGTGAGCGAGTGCCGCACGAGTCCGTCGGCATCGCGATCGAGGTCGGTGAATCCGGTGTCGAGGCTCACGTCACCCAGGCGCACTCCGTCGCGAAGAACGGCATCGGCGGGACGAGTGCCCGTGGGCAGCATCCGCTCGTCCGTGTCGAAGGCGGTGCGGGCCGGCACGGTCAGGACGAGGTCGCGCGGGTCGACATCGCCGATGGTGACGAAGGGGTGGGTGCCGAGCGCGACCGGCGCTGCGGTCGCCGAACGATTGGTCAGCGCGTGGGTGACGTCGATGCCGTCGGCGCGCAGGGCGTAGGTCACGCTCGTCTCGATCAGGTACGGATACCCGGTCTGCGGGAAGATCGTCGCGCTCAGCGTCGTCGCCGAGGCCGACTCCTTGACGTCGTAGGCCGTGAAGCGCAGCAGTCCGTGGCTCGCATTGGCGAACTTCGGCTCGGTGATCGCGAGTTGCCGCGCCGTGCCCTCGTCGTCCCATCGGCCGTCGCGGACCCGGTTGGGCCAGGGCGCGAGCACCACCCCCGAGCACGAGGGCGTCGGGGAGTCCAGCGGGTAGGGCGCGATCAGGTCGACGGAGCCGATGCGAAGGGAGCGGAGCGAAGCGCCGACCTGAGCGATCTGTGCGCTGACGTCGCCGAGCTGGAGGTGCACCTGGATGCCGGTGGGGGATGCGGAGTTCACCCCGCAATCGTATGGGGAGCGATGAGTGCGAAGGGGACTGGGCGGTTTTTCAGGACTGACCGCTACACTTGATGGGTCGGCTTCGGACACCCGCGCAGCGCGCGGACGTTTTTGTAAGAAGTGTGAGTCCAGGGGCCGATGGTGAGCGTCGCTCGACGCTTGATCAACCATCACATGAATGGCCCCGGCCGCTGACAGTCCGGAACCCTGCTCGATCGCATCCGATCGGGCGCAGGGTGCACGCGCGTGTGCGCGGCGCTGTTCTCGTGCGAGAACTCAGAAGGACACACCCATGCCCAAGAACAAGAAGCCCCGCGGCGGACGCCCCGCCGCCAACTTCGAGCCGCGCTACGGCGCGAACAAGACCTCGTTCCACGACCGCCACGCCGGCGGCCGCGACGCAGGTCGCGACACGCGTGATTCCCGCGATGCTCGCGGCGGACGCGCGGATGCCGGCGACCGCCGCACCGCGTCGGCCGGCTTCGACCGTCGCCCCGGCAGTCGCAGCGCCGGTCACCGTGGATACCGTCCGGCCGAAGAGGGCGCTCCCAAGCAGCGCTGGAGCGCGCAGGAGCGTGCGGGTCGCGACGAGTCGCGCGGCATCCGCAACCGTGCAGAGTCGGGTCGCCGCGAGGCGCCGCACAACCGCGACGACCGTCCGCGCTACAACGAGCGCTCCTCGGCGGGCTTCGATCGTCCGCGCTACAACGACCGCGCCGGCCAGCGTCCGACCGGTCCCGGCACCTACCGCGATGAGCGCGGCGGCCAGCGTGACGAGCGTCCGCGCCGTGACGACCGCGGTGCGGGCACGCAGCGCCAGGGCTTCCGCGACAACGATCACCGCGATGGCGGACGTCCGGGCCGTGACGACCGCCGTGACCAGCGCTCCGGTGGCTTCCGCGACGATCGCGGCGGCCAGCGCTTCTCGCGCGACGACCGTCCGCAGCGTGACGACCGCGGCGCGTCCGAGCGTCCGCGCTTCACCCGCGACGACCGTCCTGCCCGCTCGGGCGACCGCTTCGAGCGTCCGCGCTTCGATCGCACAGTATCCGAGCGTCCGCGCTTCGACCGTGACGAGCGTCCTCGTCGCGACGACCGTGGCGCGGGCCCCCGTCGTGATGACCGTGGCGCAGGCCCCCGTCGTGATGACCGTGGCGGCGCCGAGCGTCCTGAGCGCTCCTACGACGCCGACCGCGCGCGTCGTGCCTTCGACCGTGACCGCACTCAGCGTTCGTTCGAGGGTGGCCGCGACGAGCGTTCGCGTCCCTCGACCGGTGGCGCGTACCGCACCGAGCGTCCGCGCCCGCTGACGTCGGACACCCGCGGGCGGCCGGCGCGCAACGAGCGCCCCAGCCGGAACGACTGGAACGCCACGTCGAGCACGGCACCCGCCAAGAAGTTCGAGCCGACGGATGACGTCGTGCACGAGCGCCTCGAGGCCAAGTCCGTCGCTGCTGTCGAGGTCGACGGTGTGACCTTCGGCGACCTCGGTCTCGGATCCAACATCGTCGAAACCCTCGTCGGCATGGGCGCGGCGACGCCGTTCCCGATCCAGGCGGCCAGCATCCCGGCCGTGCTCGAGGGACGCGATGTCCTCGCCCGTGGCCGCACCGGCTCCGGCAAGACCATCGCCTTCGGTGCTCCGCTCGTCGAGCGCGTGCTGCAGTCGCAGGCCGGCAAGCGTCGTGAGTTCGGTCGGTCGCCGCGCGCGATCATCCTCGCCCCGACCCGCGAGCTCGCACTGCAGATCGACCGCACGATCCAGCCGATCGCGCGCAGCGTCGGTCTCTTCACCACGCAGATCTACGGTGGCGTGCCCCAGGGTCGTCAGGTGGGTGCGCTGAAGAAGGGCGTCGACATCGTCATCGGCACGCCCGGTCGCATCGAGGACCTCATCAACCAGGGCAAGCTCGACCTGTCGGACTGCCGCATCGCGGTGCTCGACGAGGCCGACCACATGTGCGAGCTCGGCTTCGTCGAGCCCGTGCAGCGCATCCTGCGTCACACCGCCGACGGCAGCCAGAAGCTGCTCTTCTCGGCGACGCTCGACCGCGAGGTCGCGGCTCTCGTCGACGAGTTCCTCGTCGACCCGGCCGTCTACGAGGTCGCCGGCGAAGACCAGGACTCGAGCACCATCGAGCACCGCGTGCTCGTGATCGAGCACCGTGACAAGGCCGACATCCTCACCTCGCTCGTCGACCGCGAGGGCAAGACGCTCGTCTTCGCCCGCACCCGTGCCTACGCCGACATGCTCGCCGAGCAGTTCGACGACGCCGGCATCCCCGCGGTCTCGCTGCACGGTGACCTCAACCAGGCCAAGCGCACGCGCAACCTCGAGCGTCTGACCTCTGGTCGCGTCAACGTGCTCGTCGCGACGGACGTCGCCGCCCGCGGCATCCACGTCGACGACATCGACCTGGTCGTCCAGGCCGATGCCCCCGACGAGTACAAGACGTACCTGCACCGCTCGGGCCGCACGGGCCGCGCCGGTCGTTCGGGCCGTGTCGTCACGCTGATCACACGTCAGCGTCAGCGTCGCATGACCGAGCTGCTGGAGCGCGCCGAGATCGACGCTCCGTTCGAGAACGCCCGCATCGACGACGACCTGATCGAGGAGATCGCGGGTCGCGTGCCGACCGCGGCAGACCTCACGGCCTGATCCGTCACGCTCGAAGGCCCTGTTCCTGCATCGCGGGGGCGGGGCCTTCGCCGTGCGGGCGGCGGCTCGATTCAGCCGAGCTCGTGCTCGTGGATCGCCGTGGTCAGGGTCGTGCCGTTGAGGTCGAGGTACAGCACCTGCTCGGTGACGGTGAGGATCATGGTGTTGCGGCGCTCAATGAGTGGCGCGGCCGAGTCGATGAAGCCGGCGTCGAAGCTGTAGACGCGGAGGTCCTCGGAGCGGTGGATCCTCTTGTCGGCCCACGGCGCCATGACCTTCGCCGGGTCGCGGTGCGTGTAGACGACCGTGCGCTCGGCGAGCCTGCTGCCGTAGTGCAGACGCTCGGCGTCGGGGGCTCCGATCTCGATCCACGCGGTGGTCTGTCCGGTGAGGTCGCGCACCAGGACGGCCGGTTCGTCGGTCTGCGAGATGCCGCCGCCGAACGTGATGCCCTCGGTGAACTCGAGTCCGTATGCGAGCACGCGGGTCAGCATGTATGCGTTGGTCTCTGAGGGATGCCGTGCGACGCGCAGCGAGAAGTCGTCGTACACGCCACGATCCATGTCGGCCAGCTGGACCTCGAACGTGTGCATTGTGGAGCCGATAGCCATAACGTCCGAGCCTACGCGCCCTGGCCGGGGCGCCGTGACGGTCAGCGCCCGGCGTCGGACCTCGCCCGCGCCTGCTTCAGATCCTGCTCGCCCTCGCGCAGCAGGACGATCCCGATCAGCACGAGTGATGCGCCCAGGGATGCTGCGCCCACCATCGCCAGCGTCGTGCCACCGCCCCCGGGCAGCAGGGTGCCGTAGACAGCGGCGGCGAGACCGGCGAGGAACAACAGGGCGACGTATCCGCGGAACATGCTGTCCAACCTAATGCGGGTGCTCAGCAGGCGAGGGAACGTGCGGTCGTGGTGGCTCAGCTGTCGTCAGACGGCAAGTCGTCCCCCGGCCCAGTCTCAGAACAGCATCGGCTGCGCAGCGGCGGGCGAGGGGGTGAACGCGGGTGCCGGCCGCCCGTGCGGCGCGGACGACCGCATGCCGCGCACGGGGTAGTCGTCTTCGTGCTGCCCGTCGAGGCCGTGCAGTCGGATCAGCGGCCGCGCGCGTTTCGCGAGCCATTGGCGATACCCCTTCGGGGCCTCGGCCGAGACGCCCGGGTAGAGCCCCCGATACGACGAGACGAGGTCGGGGCGGAACTCGCCGAGCCACTGCATGAACCACGGCTTCACGCCGGCCCGCAGGTGTAGAGCGCCATAGATCACGCGATTCGCTCCGGCCTCTTTGATGCGCCGCAGTGCGGTGTCGATCGCTTCGACCGAGTCGGTCATGTGAGGCATGATCGGCATCAGGAACACCGTGACCCGGAACCCGGCGTCTCGCAGCGCGCGCACGGTGTCGAGCCGGGCCTGGGTCGTCGGCGTTCCCGGCTCGATCGCCTTCTGCAGCTCGTCGTCGTACATCGCGATCGACATCTGGATGTCGACGGGCACCCGCTGCGCGGCCTTCACCAGCAGGGGGATGTCGCGCCTGATCAGCGTGCCCTTCGTGAGGATCGACATCGGAGTGCCCGATGCGGCGAGGGCGTCGATGATGCCCGGCATCAGCTTGTAGCGCCCCTCTGCGCGCTGATACGGATCCGTGTTGGTGCCCAGCGCGACGGTCTCGTGCTCCCAGCTGCCCTTGCGCAGCTCCTTCTGCAGCACTTCGACGACGTTGACCTTCACGACGATCTGCGAGTCGAAGTCCGCTCCGCCGTCGAGGTCGAGATACTCGTGCGTTCCACGAGCGAAGCAGTATAGGCAGGCATGGCTGCATCCGCGGTACGGATTGATGGTCCAGGCGAACGGCATGCGCGATGCGCCCGGCACGTGGTTGAGCGCGGACTTCGACAGCACCTCGTGGAACGTCATGCCCGCGAATTCGGGGGTCGTCACCGTGCGGAGGACGTTCGAGCGATCTTCGAGTCCGGGCAGGGCAGAGTCATCGACATCGCCGAGCTTCTGTCCCTGCCACCTCATGACAGATATTCGAACATATGAACGACCCTGAGGTCAACCCGAAGGGTACATGTGTTCTAGTCGACTTAAGGGACAATGGGAGGATGTCCTTCGCGCCGCAGCCTCAGCATGCGGCGCCGCGTTCCCCGATCCATGGCCCCGCGCTGCCCTTCGGGCTCGCGGTAACCGCCGTCGGCATCCTGCTCTCGCTGGCGGGCGCGCCCATCGCCGATGCGGGCCGGGATGAGCTGGCGATGCCGCAGCCGCTCGTGGTGCAGGACGTTCCCGCTGTCGAGGTCGGCGCGACCACGGCGGCAGACCCCTGTTCCGAGCCGAGCGTGCTCGAGGCGATCACGGCCGCCGATGACGCCGCGATCATCGCGGGCTTCGGCGGCGCCGAGAGCTTCCGCGCGGCGGTCATCGCCGGAAACGCACCCTGCGTGGCGCTCGCTGACCCGGCTCACGTGTGGGTCGTCGTGAACAAGGCTCGCCCGCTCGCTCCGATCGATTTCGCCCCGGGGTCGCTCGCCGACATCCCCCTGCAGATGACCACCTCGTCTGGTCAGGCGCGAGCCGATGTCGCGTCTGCGGTGGGCGAGATGGCCGAGGCGGCTGCGGCCGAGGGGGCCGGGCGCATCGGGGCGAACAACGGCTACCGCTCGTACGACCTGCAGGTCGCGACGCACGCCTCGCACGTGCGCAGCAGCGGGCAGGCGCACGCGGACGCGTCGTCGGCACGCGCCGGCCACAGCGAGCATCAGACCGGCCTCGCGATCGATCTCGTGGCGTGCGACTCGCGATGCGGAGCGATCGAGTCGTTCGGCGCCACCGCCCAGGGGGAGTGGATCGCCGCCAACGCCTGGGAGTACGGATTCATCGTGCGCTACGAGCAGGTCGGATCCGGGATCACCGGCTACAAGCCGGAGCCCTGGCATCTGCGCTACCTCGGGCGAGATCTCGCTGCCGCGTATCACCACGGCGGGTACCACACACTCGAGGAGTTCTTCGGGCTCCCGGCGGCTCCCGATTACGCGCACTGACCGCGCATCGAGCACGCAGTGAGCGCGCACTGAACGAGGGCAGGCGCACCCGTCGTCGGCCGCATTGCGGCATCCGACAATCGCGGTACCCAGTCCCACCGATTGTGGGATGCATTCTCACAACGGGCTGTCTTCGTGTCGGTGACCCGGCATAGAATCGCCGGAGCAAAGACGCACGAACGTTCGGGAGGACGCAATGGAACGCGACATCTACGAAGAGGATCACGAGGCATTCCGCGACCTCGTCAAGGACTTCGTCAAGCGCCACGTGAGCAACGAGGCGATCGAGCGGTGGGATGCCGCGGGCGAGATCGACCGCGCGACCATGCTGGCCGCCGGCGAGGCGGGCCTGATCGGGCTCTCCGTCCCCGAGGAGTTCGGCGGCGCGGGGATGCTGCAGGACTATCGCTTCCGCACCATCGTGATGGAAGAGGTCATCGCCTCGGGCGCGGGGTCGCTCGCCGGCGCCTTCGGCATCCAGGACGATCTGGCCGTGCCGTACCTCGTGCACATGGGAACGCAGGAGCAGAAGGAGAAGTGGCTCCCGCGCATGGCGACGGGCGAGGTGCTCGGCGCGCTCGCCATGACCGACCCCGGTGCGGGGTCTGACCTTCGCGGCATCAAGACCAACGCCAAGAAGGTCGACGGCGGGTACATCCTCAACGGCGCGAAGACGTTCATCTCGTCGGGCACGACGGCCGACGTCGTCGTGACCTTCGTCAAGACCGGCGAGGGCAATCGTCCCGACGCGTTCAGCCTGCTGCTCGTCGAGAAGGGCATGGAGGGCTTCGACCAGGGCAAGAAGCTCAGCAAGATGGGCTTCCACGGCTGGGACACGGCTGAGCTCAGCTTCACCGACGTGTTCATCCCCGACGAGAACCTCATCAGCGGCAAAGAGGGTCAGGGGTTCATCCAGCTGATGCTCAACCTGCCGCTCGAGCGTCTCTCGATCGGCGTCGCTGCGGCCGCCGCCGCTCAGGCCGCCCTCGACTGGACCGTCGCCTACACGAAGGACCGCGAGGCGTTCGGCGAGCGCATCGCCGACTTCCAGAACACCCGCTTCCGCCTCGCCGACATGGCGGCCACCACCGACGCGATGTGGGCGTACATCGACCGCGCGCTGCTCGCCTACAAGAACAGCACGCTCACCGCCGAGGATGCCGCGAAGGTCAAGTTCTGGGCGACCGAGCGCGAGTGGGAGGTGCTCGACACGGGCGTGCAGCTGCACGGCGGGTACGGCTACATCATGGAGTACCCGATCGCCCGCGCCTTCACCGATGCCCGGGTGCACCGCATCTACGGCGGCACGAACGAGATCATGCGCGACCTCGTCGGTCGCCAGATCGTCGGCAAGCGCTGACGCATGAGCTGTGAGAAGGGCCCCGGATGCCGGCATCCGGGGCCCTTCTCGCTGTGCCGACAGTAGGATAGGCCTTGCTACTCGAGTAGCATCGATGTATGACACACACCAAAGTCAGTCTGAGCTTGAGTGAAGGTGATGTCGCGTTCCTCGACCTCGAGACGCTGAGCGGCAGGTACGCCTCTCGCTCTGCCGCGGTGCAGGATGCCGTCCGACTTCTGCGCGAGAGCCGGCTCGCCGATGCCTATGCAGAAGCGTTCGCCGAGGGGTACGACGACGCGTGGGATGCCGCTGACGCCGATGGCCTCGCATCCGCATGACTGACTCGTCCATCCCGCTCCTGCGCCGAGGACAGATCGTGCTCGCCTCGTTGGATCCTGCGGTCGGTTCCGAAGCGGGCAAGACCAGGCCCGCCATGCTCGTGAGCAACAATGCGGCGAATGCCGCGGCGATGCGATCACCGCGAGCCACGGTGACTGTGGTGCCGGTCACGTCCAACATCGCACGGGTGTTGCCCTTCCAAGTACTGCTTCCCGCTGACGCGACCGGCCTCGATCACGATTCGAAGGCTCAGGCCGAGCAGGTGCGCACCATCGCCGTCAGTCGGATCGTGCGTCCGGTCGGTTGGGCTCCGGCCGAACTCGTCGCGGCGGTCGATGAAGCCCTTCGCCTGCACCTCTCCCTCTGAGAGACAGCAGGGCGCGAGTCAGGGCCGGTCCTGCGCCGGTCAGCGAGGCAGACGGCCACCGACACCGGCGCGGCGCAGGCGATCGGCGATCAGGATGCCGAGGGCGGTGCCGCCGAGGCAGCTCGCGAGCGTGATCGCGAAGAACGTGATCTGCAGGCTCAGGTCGAACGTGCCGAGGTTGAACGACGTCCAGGCGAGGATCGGGTAGACGACGCCGACGATCGCCGCACCGAGGTAGTGCAACCAGGTTCCCCAGTAGCGCCAGAGGACGAACAGGAACGGCAGTTCGGTGAACGCCGCCCACCAGAGATTGGTGGCCACGCTGCTGAAGCCGTAGCCCGAGAACGGGACGATCACGAGTCCGGCGAGGAGTCCCACCAGCAGGCCGACCAGGGGGCGTCGCAGCAGCCGCAGCGCGATCACCGAGGGCAGCAGCCACAGCCCGGCCAGGCCCACACTGACGAACGGCAGGCCGAGGAACAGGAGCGTCGAGATCCAGTTGGCGGGTGCCAGCAGGATGCCGCCGGCGACGCCGAGCGCGGCACAGGTCAGGAGGATCGCCGTCGGGAATCGGAAGCGCGAGCGTCCGCCGCCGGTGCGTGGTCGATTGTGCATCTCACGAGGCGATGTCGGATGCGTTTCTGACCCCGCACCGGTCGCGGGATGCGGTCCTGGCCCCGCACCGGCCGATGAGACCGTGTGAGGAGATGACTCCGCGTAGGGGTTCCGGCTCACGGCATCCGCCCCGCTCATGCGAGGGGCTCCGTCGCGGCGTCGCGGGCGGCCTTCGATGACGGAGAGGAGGCGCCGATCTTCCAGTAGCCGCAGAAGCTGACGGCGTTCTTGTCGACACCGCGCTCGCCGACGAGGTGCTTGCGGGCGCCCGAGGCGAGCGACTGCTCACCCGCCGCGTACGCGTGGAACGGCGCCTCGGGAAGAGCGAGGTCGCGCAGTCGCGCGAGGGCGAATGAACCCGGCGGGAACTCATGGGGACGCACGAGCCAGACGACGTCGACGCCGGCGGGATGCGGGAATTCCAGCGCATCCTCCTCGGTGGGCACTTCGATGAGCGCGGTGCCCGTGGCGTTCGCAGGCAGAGAGGCGCAGATCGAAGCGATCGCCGGCAGCGCCGTCTCGTCGCCCACGAGCAGGACCCGGTCGGTGCCACGCTGCGGGTTGAAGGTGAGTCCCTCATCGATGATCAGCACGTGCTCGCCGGGCTCGCACGTCTCGGCCCACCGTGACGCGGGGCCGGCCGTGCCGTCGGCCGCCGACCCGTGCAGCACGAAGTCGACGTCGATCTCGGCGCCGGTCTCGGCGTTCGCGGGGCGATGGGCTCGCACGCTGTAGTTGCGCATGACCGGGCGCTCGCCGTCGGGGATGCGGAGGAACCTGAGGTACCCGAACATCTTGTTCGCCTTCGCCGGCACCCGCTCGAGTCCGGCGTCCCCGCCGATCGGCAGGAACAGCCGGAACCACTGGTCGAAGCCCATCGGGCGGAACCTCTCGATCTCGCCTCCGCCGAGCGTGACCCGCATCCAGTGCTCGGAGAGCCGTTCCGTGCGGAGCACGCTGAGGTGGATGAGCTCGGACGACTCGGGCTTGACCAGTTTGCTGAATGCCATGCGGGCGCCTTTCAGGGCAGCTGCCAGGGGAAGAAGACCGCGAAGATCACGGCGGATGCGACGATCGCGGCGACGATGAAGACGGTGTCGCGCACGCGGAACGGCACGAGATGACGTTCGGTGCGTGTGGGGTGGGCGCCGAAGGCGCGGGAGTCCATGGCGAGGGCGACGCGCTCGGCGTGACGGATCGCTCCGGCGAGCAGCGGCACGATGTAGCCCCACCCGCGGGCGATCCGCGCGAACGGTCCGCTGCCACCGTGGTGGCCGCGCACCCGATGTGCGGCGCGGATCACCGACAGCTCGTGCCCGAACCGCGGCACGAATCGGAAGGCCGCGAGCGCCGTGTAGCCGATGCGGTACGGCACCCGCAGCTGCTGCACGCTGGCGCGCACGAGATCGGGGCCGGTGGTCGTGAGTCCGCCGATGAGCGCCAGGGAGATGATCGCGCCGAGACGGAGGGCGGTGGCGAAGCCGATCGCGAGAGCGCCCTGGTACAGCGTCCAGTCGCCGAGCTGCACCGCGGGCGGGGTGTCGCCGACGTGCGCGGCATCGACCCACAGCGAGAACCCGAGACCGATCGCGAGCATGCCCACCGGCAGCGCGAGGAACAGCAGCGCGGCGGAGCGGACAGTGAGTCGCGCCCCCACGACGATCAGCACGAGCGACAGCACCAGGAAGGCGGCGGGGGTCGCGAGGTCGCGCACGAAGATCAGCACCACCATGGCGGGCGCGACGCCCGCGACCTTCGCGAGCGGGTTCAGGGCGTGGAGGAACTGACGCCGAGAGGATGCCACGACCGTCGCGTACGGATCGAACGTCTGCGCGGTCATGCGATCGCACGTCCTGCCGCGGCGAGCACGCGCTGGAGCGCCGGAAGCCGCAGCCCGGCCTCGACGAAGGGCGTCTCATCACGCAACAGCGCCTCGGTGCGCCCGGCGGCGTGCACACGGCCGTCGGCGAGGATCACGGTGTGCGAGGCGTGCTCGGCGACCAGCTGCAGGTCGTGGGTCACGATGAGGATCGTGGTGCCCTCGTCGCGCAGGTCGTGCAGCAGCGCGAGGAGCTCGGATGCGCGGGCGCGGTCCTGCCCGAACGTCGGCTCGTCGAGCGCGAGCACCCGCGGTCGCGTGATCAGTGCCGTGCCGACCGAGAGGCGGCGCTTCTCGCCGCCGGAGAGCAGGAACGGATGCACCTCGGCCTTGGCCTCGAGCCCGAACCGGGTGAGCATCGCATCGACGCGTTCAGTGATCTCGGCATCCGGGATGTGCCGCAGCCGCAGCCCGTGCGCCAGCTCATCGAAGACCGTGTGGGCGATGAACTGGTGCTCGGGGTTCTGGAACACGAAGCCGATGCGGCTCGCAAGCTCCTTGGGTGACGCCGACCCCGGATCGATGCCGTCGACCGTGACCTGCCGCTTCGGTGGCGGAACGACGCCGGCGAGCGCCTGCAGCAGCGTGGTCTTGCCCGCGCCGTTCGTGCCGACGATCGCGGTGAGGGAGCCGGGGGCGATGTCGAGGTCGATGCCGTGCAGGATCTCGGTGCGGTGGCGGCGAACAGTCAGGCCGCGAGCGGTGATGATCGAGGTGCCGGAGCGTTTCGTCTCGTCGCTGCGCTCGTCGCTGCGCTCCTCGCTCAGCGAGCGGCGGCCGCCGTCGGGCGTCGAGCGAGTGCCGTCGTCGGCGCGCTCCTCGGTCGTAGAGAGAGCCGAGCGAGTCGAAACGTGGTGACTCGTGGCTGCGGCCAGCGCCGCGGCGAGCTCGTCCGGCGTGAGGGGCAGCTCGGCGAAGTGCGTACCCGCATCCTGCATCCGCAGTGCGGCCAGGGTCGCGCCCGGCAGCCAGACGCCCATCGCCACGAGGTCGGCGGCGTGCGTGCGGATGATCTCGGCGGGCGGACCGTCGAACGCCACGTGCCCCGCGCGGTCGAGCACGATCGTGCGGGTGAGGAACCCCATCGCCGCGTCGAGGTTATGCTCCACCAGCAGGATGGCGCGGTCGCCCGCGGCGATGACGTCGGTCAGTGCCGCGTAGACGTCGTCGATGCCCTGCGGGTCGAGGTTGGCGGTCGGCTCGTCGAGCACGATCAGGGGTGAGCCCATGGCCAGGGCGCAGGCGATCGCGAGGCGCTGGCGGCCACCGCCCGAGAGCCGGTCGGGGTTCTCGTCGCGTCGCTCCCACAGCGCGACTCGACGCAGTGCGTCTTCGGTGCGCGTGCGCACCTCGTCGAGCGGCAGCAGCAGATTCTCGGGGCCGAACGCCACCTCGTCGTAGACCGTGCCGGTGACGATCTGCGCATCCGGGTCTTGGAACACCATCGCGACGTGCGTGCTCAGCGACGCGGTGGGAGTGTCGGCGGTGTCGAGCCCGCCGGCCTCGACCGACCCCGTCATGGTCGCCGGCACGGCGTGCGGGATGAGTCCGTTGAGCGCGAGCGTCAGGGTCGATTTGCCCGAACCCGACGGACCCAGCAGCAGCACGACCTCGCCGGGACGGATGTCGAAGGTGACGTCGTCGGGGGAGGGGTGCGCGGCATCGGCGTGCGTGATCGAGAGGTCACGCACGCGGAGGAGAGGCGCAGATGAGCGCACGGCATAACCCCGGGTTTCGGCGGATCGGTACAGCTCTAACTTAGCTGAGCCTTACCTGATCCGCATTCGCGGGATCGGGGCGGGATCGGCGCAGGATCGGGGCGGGATGGGCGCCGGATCAGCGCCGGGCGACGCCGGCGCGGCTGAGTGCCGAGCCGATCGCGAGGCCCACGGCGGTCCAGGCGATGGGGCCGAGCACCGAGATCACCAGGTACGCGATCTGCGCCCACAGGGGCAGCACCGCCAGGTGGGCGGCGAAGAACACGACGACCGCCACGATCACACCGATCACGCCGGCGGAGATGAAGAAACGCCAGGCACCCCACGACCGGTAGCGGGTGAGCGCGGCGATGCCCTCCTGGATGGCGCCGAACAGCAGTGCGGTGCCGATGAAGCGCAGCGCCCACGCCGGATTGAACGCGCTCGAGATGAGGGCGGCGATGACGTGCGTGACGAGCGCGACGAGCGGTCGGCGCAGCACCTCCTGCGCGATGATCCCCGGCAGCACGTGCGAGCCGAGCACGAGCCCGTAGAGATAGGGAGTGAGCAGCAGCACACCCGGCGTGATGAGCCCGGCGATCCCCCCGAGGATGCCGGTGGCGACGCCGATCGCGGCGCAGACGAGCAGCACGCGAGTCGTCAGGACGGGGGAGGATGCCACCCTTCCAGCCTACTTGCGCACCGGTCGACGGGATGCGGTCGGTCGCCGTGCAAAAGGCCTCTCCGGCATCCGTTCGTCGCGTGGTCTGCGCCGTTCGTCGCATCCATCCCGAGATGCGCCCGCGGGTCACTCGGATGCTTTCTAGCGTGGGTGAACGCAAAGACGCGCACCCCGAGGAGACCCCCATGACTGCACCTTCGTCGCATCGCCGCGACGGGACCGGCCGCGATCGCACCGGACTCGACGAACCGGTGATCACCACCGACCCCTCTCTTCCCCCCGTCGCCCTGAGCGACGAGCACCATGAGAAGGCGAACCGCTGGACCTGGCCGAAGATCCTCATCTGGTCGGCGATCGCCCTGCTGGGTGCCGTCGCCTGGACGATGCTCGCGATCGTGCGGGGCGAGACCGTGAACGCGATCTGGTTCGTGTTCGCCGCCGTCTGCACGTATCTGATCGGCTACCGGTTCTACTCCAAGGTGATCGAGAAGTACATCACCCGCCCCGACGACCGCCGCGCGACCCCGGCCGAGGTCAAGCAGGACGGCAAGGACTACGTCCCCACCGACCGCCGCGTGCTCTACGGCCACCACTTCGCCGCCATCGCCGGTGCCGGACCGCTCGTCGGCCCGGTGCTCGCCGCGCAGATGGGGTACCTGCCCGGAACGATCTGGATCATCGTCGGCGTCGTGCTCGCCGGCGCTGTGCAGGACTACACGGTGCTCTTCTTCTCCATGCGCCGCGGCGGCCGCACGATCGGCCAGATGGCGCGTCAGGAACTCGGACGCATCGGCGGCACGGCGGCGATCGTCGCCTCGCTGCTCATCATGCTGATCATCGTCGCGATCCTCGCCCTCGTCGTGGTCAACGCTCTCGGGGAGAGCCCCTGGGGCGTGTTCTCGGTCGCGATGACCATCCCGATCGCGATCTTCATGGGCATCTACCTGCGGTTCCTGCGCCCCGGAAAGGTCACCGAGGTCTCGATCATCGGCTTCGTGCTGCTGATGGCCGCGATCATCGGCGGCGGCTGGGTGGCCGGCACCGACTGGGGCCAGGCGATCTTCCACCTCGACCGCACCACGATCGCATGGGGCATCATCATCTACGGTTTCATCGCCGCGGTGCTGCCTGTCTGGCTGCTGCTCGCCCCGCGCGACTACCTGTCGACCTTCATGAAGATCGGCGTGATCGTCATGCTCGCCGGTGCGATCATCCTCGTGCGCCCGGAGATCACGGTTCCCGCGGTCAGCATCTTCGGCGAGAACGGGATGGGACCGGTGTTTGCGGGTCCCCTCTTCCCGTTCCTGTTCGTGACGATCGCGTGCGGCGCGCTGTCGGGGTTCCATGCCCTGATCGCGTCGGGCACCACGCCGAAGCTCATCGAGAAGGAGCGCCAGACGCGCTTCATCGGCTACGGCGGCATGCTCATGGAGTCGTTCGTCGCGATCATGGCGCTCGTCGCCGCGATCTCGATCGACCAGGGCATCTACTTCGCCATGAATGCGCCGACGGCGGCGACAGGGGGCACGGTCGAAGGGGCCGTCGCCTTCGTGAACTCGCTGGGGCTGACGGGGGTGAATCTGACGCCTGAGATACTCACCGGCACAGCGCAGGCCGTCGGCGAGGAGTCGATCGTCTCCCGCACCGGCGGTGCGCCGACGCTGGCCCTGGGTCTCGCGCACATCATGCAGCAGGCCCTCGGCGGGCAGGCGCTCATGGCGTTCTGGTACCACTTCGCGATCATGTTCGAGGCCCTGTTCATCCTCACCGCGGTGGATGCGGGCACCCGCGTCGCCCGCTTCATGCTGCAGGACTCGATCGGCGCCTGGTACCCCAAGTTCCGTGACGTCTCGTGGCGCCCCGGCGTGTGGATCTGCACCGCGATCATGGTGGCCGGCTGGGGAGCGATCCTCATCCTCGGCGTCACCGACCCGCTCGGCGGCATCAACACCTTCTTCCCGCTGTTCGGCATCGCGAACCAGCTGCTCGCGGCGATCGCGCTCGCCGTGGTCATGGCGATCGTGGCCAAGAGAGGACGCAGCTACGTCAAGTGGCTGTGGATCATCGGTCTGCCGCTCGCGTTCACGGCGGTCGTCACGATCACCGCGTCGCTGTACAAGATCGCCTCGCCCGTGCCGGCCATCGGCTACTGGGCGAACCACTTCCGCTACGTCGAGGCCCGCGACAGCGGCGACACCTCGCTCGGAGCGCCCGAGGTGCTCGACGCGGTCATCCGCAACACGGCCGTGCAGGGCACCCTGTCGATCATCTTCGTGACGCTCGCCATCATCGTGATGGTCGCCGCGGTCGTCGTGACGATCAAGGCGATCCGCAACCGGGGCGGCGAGAACACCGAGGAGACTCCGGTCGCCTCCCGGCGGTTCGCCCCGGCCGGGTTCCTGCCGAGCCCCGCCGAGCGCGAGCTCGAGAAGGAGTGGGAGCCGATCCTCGCCGACGAGCGCAAGGCATCGACCCACTGAGATGGCCGACATCGTGAACCGCGCGGATGCCGCGACCACCCTCCTGCGCACGCTTCTCAGCGGCGCGGGACGGGTGGGTCGCGGCATCCGCTGGTACATCACCACCCTGATGGGCGACAGCGCCTACGCGACCTACGTCGCGCATCACCGGCGGCAGCATCCGAATGAGGAGCCGATGACCGAGCGGCAGTTCTGGCGGCAGCGGATGGACGATCAGGATCGGAATCCGGGCGCACGGTGCTGCTGAGGCGCGGTCGTCGCCGACCGCCGAGTGCCTAGGCTGAGAGCATGACCGACGTCGTTCTCGCAGCGGTGCTCGGCGTGCTCGGCGGCGTCGTGCTCACGGTGCTGCTGCTGCTCGCCCGTCGGCTCGCGCGCGGGGCGGCCGACCTCGGCAGCGATGCCGAGCGGGCGGCGCTCACCGCCCTGCACCACGCGAGTCTGGCGGCGCCGCACCTGCGCGCGGGCCTCGCCGGCCCCGACGTGGTCAAGGCTGCCCGCCACCTTCGGGTGCTGCTCGGCAGCGCGGCGGTCGCGATCGTCGATGCCGACGGCACCCTGTCGTTCGACGGCCCCTCGGACGGGCTGGAATCGGCCGCGGTGCGCATCGCCGAGCAGGTCACGGCGCCGGGGCGTCGACAGGTGTTCCCCTCGCCGGGTGCCGATGACGACCTGGAAGGGGTCGGTGCGCCGATCCTCGTCGACGGCCGGGTGATCGGAGCAGTGGTCGCGTTCGCCGCACCGGTGCGGGCCTCGCTCGTCCGCGCGGCCGAAGAGGTCGCCGACTGGTGCGCCGCCCAGGTCGAACTGGGTGACCTCGACAGCTCGCGCACGCAGCTGGCCGAGGCAGAGCTGCGATCGCTCCGGGCCCAGATCTCACCGCACTTCATCTACAACGCGCTCACGGCCATCGCCTCCTTCATCCACACCGACCCGGTGCGCGCGCGCGACCTCGTGCTGGAGTTCGCCGACTTCACCCGATACTCGTTCCGCAGGCAGGGCGAGTTCACGACGCTGGCGGAGGAACTCGGCAGCATCCACTCGTATCTCGAGCTCGAGCGTGCCCGGTTCGGCGACCGACTGAGGGTCACACTGCAGATCGCCCCCGAGACTCTCGCCACCGTCATCCCCTTCCTCTCGGTGCAGCCTCTGGTCGAGAACGCCGTGCGTCACGGCCTCGAACCGGGGGAGGGAGGCGGCGAGATCCGCATCGCGTCGAGGGATGACGGCACGCACACCGAGATCACGGTCGAAGACGACGGGATCGGGATGGACCCGGAGGCGCTTCGCGAGCTGCTCACCGACGGAGCCGAAGGGCTGCACATCGGTCTGCGCAACGTCGATACGCGTCTTCGCCAGCTGTACGGCACCGACGGCGGACTCGTGGTCGAGACCAACACCGGCGCGGGTACCCTGGTGCGGATGCGGGTGCCCAAGTCGCAACCGCTCCACGATCCGGACAACGACTGAGGTGCGCTCATGATCGACGTCCTCGTCGCCGACGACGAGCAGCCCGCGCTCGATGAGCTCGTGCATCTCCTGCGCACCGACGACCGGATCGGCGAGATCCTCACCGCGCGCACCGGTGCCGACGCACTGCGTCAGCTCTCGGAGCGAGCCGTGCGGATCGCGTTCCTCGACATCCACATGCCGGGGCTGCTCGGCACCGAGCTCGCCCGCGCCTTCCTCGCCCTCGCCGATCCGCCGGCCGTCGTGTTCGTGACGGCCGACGAGGCACGCGCCGTCGAGGCGTTCGAGCTCCGCGCCGCCGACTACCTGCTCAAACCGGTCCGCACCGAGCGGCTGCGTCGAGCCGTCGATCGCGTGCTCGAGCTCGGCGAGAGCGCGGCATCCGGCGATGACGAGGTGATCCCGGTGACGGTCGGATCCGCCGTCCGCTTCGTGCATCGCAAGAGCGTCGTCTGGGCGCAGGCCCAGGGCGACTACTCGCGCCTGCACACCGACGACGGCACCGGCCATCTGGTGCGCATCCCGATCTCCGAGCTCGAGAGCAGATGGGCCGATGCCGGGTTCCTGCGCATCCATCGTTCGGTGCTCGTGCGGATCTCGGCGGTCACCGAGGCGCGGCTGTCGGGCTCCGATCCGTCGCTCGTGATCGACGGCGTCTCGCTGTCGGTGAGCAGACGCCTCGTGCCCACGGTGCGTGAGGCGCTGTTGCGCGGCGAGGTCGGGCCATGACCGAGACCCCCAAGAGGGCGGAGACCCCCAAGAGGGTGCGCGTCACGGCCGACCTGCCGCCCCGACGCCCGCAGACCCTCACCCGGGGCATCGCGCTCCCAGGATCCCCCGTCGATGAGGCCGATGCGGTCTACGCGCGTGCTCTCATGCGCAGCCAGCTGCGCCTGGCGCTCGGCACCGTCGCCGGGTTCGTCGTCGTCGTGGTGGTGCTCGCCCTGGCCGTGGCGCTGATTCCCGGCATGGAGAGCGTCACCCTGTGGGGCGTGCCGCTGTCATGGCTGCTGCAGGCCTTCGCGTTCTATCCGATCATCCTCGTCTTCGCCCTGCTCTACGCGCGCACCGCCGGCCGCAACGAGCGTCGCTATCGCGCACTCAGGGACCGCGAGTGAACGCGGTCGCCAACCTCGTCGGTGTCGCCCTGGTCATTCTGGCGACGCTGCTGATCGGCGTGTACGGGCTCAGGGTCTCGCGCACCACCGGCGACTTCTTCGTGGCCTCGCGCACCGTCCGCCCCGTGTGGAACGCCTCGGCGATCAGCGGCGAGTACCTCTCGGCAGGAACCTTCCTCGGTCTGTCCGGTCTCGTGCTGCTCGACGGCGCCCGGGGCTTCTGGTTCCCCATCGGCTACGCGGCGGGCTACCTGCTCGTGCTGGTGTTCGTCGCCGCCCCTCTGCGTCGAAGCGGCGCGTACACGATCCCCGACTTCATCGAGGCGCGGCTCGAATCGACATCCGCCCGTCGGGTCACGAGCCTGGCCGTGCTGATCATCGGATGGCTCTACATCGTGCCGCAGCTGCACGGAGCCGGCATCACGCTCGTCGTGGTCGCGGGGCTGCCCGAATGGGTGGGCGCGGTGACGGTCGCCGTGCTGGTGGCCGCGGCCGTGGCTGCAGGAGGGATGCGCGCGATCACCTACGTGCAGGCGTTCCAGTACTGGCTGAAGCTCACCGCTCTTCTCGTGCCGGTCATCTGCATCGCCTTCGCGCTCAGCGGGGGACCGCACGACTTCGACCCCGGTCTCGTCTTCCCGGCGGAAGCAGGGCCCTCGGGGTTCGACGCCTACCAATCCGCATCCCTGCTGCTCGCTCTGCTGCTGGGCACGATGGGCCTGCCGCACGTGCTGGTGCGCTTCTACACGAGCCCGACCGGGGTCTCGGCACGCAGGACCACCGTGATCGTGATCGCCATGGTCAGCGCCTTCTACGCGGTGTCGAGCGCGATGGGTCTGCTCGCCCGCATCGAGGCGCCGGATCTCGCCGTGCCCGGCATCGCCGACACCGTCGTGCTCCTGCTGCCGTCGCGGGTGTTCCCCGGGGTCTTCGGCGAGCTGCTGACGGCTCTGATCGTCGCCGGCGCATTCGCGGCGTTCCTGGCGACCTCGGCGGGCCTCGTGGTGTCGCTCGCCGGGGTGATCAGCCAGGACGTGTTCTCCGGTTCCGTGCGCTCGTTCCGGGTGTCGGCCGTCCTCTGCGCCCTGGTGCCCCTCGCGGTCGCGCTCATGACGGCGCCGGCCGGACTCGTGTCGAGCGTGGGAGTCGTCTTCGTGGTCGCGGCATCCACCCTCTCCCCGGTGGTGCTGCTGGGCGTCTGGTGGCGAGGCCTCACCGCACGCGGTGCGGTGGCCGGCATGGCGGCAGGCGGACTCGCCGCGGGGCTGGCGCTGCTGATCCACGGGGCGATCGGAGGAGTCGGCGTCGCCGCTCCCTATCTCGCGCAGCCGGCAGCCTGGACCATCCCGCTCGCGGCCGCCGTCACCGTGATCGTGTCGCTGCTCGATCCGCGGGGACCCTCGCCGCGCACCTCGCGGTTCCTCGCCCGCGTGCACTCCCCGGAACGACTCTGAGACAGGTCGGCGCTCGCCGGGTCGACCAATGGCGACTGTGCTGGCCGTTCGTCTAGGAATCTCCCCCGACCCTGGTGTGTAGACGGAAGGCGGGCGTAGCTTGAGCGGCGGTGCGGCAACGCAGTCGCACGGAGATCATCGGGAGAAGCACATGGGTCGAACACCCCTCCGGATGGCAGCGGCCACAACCCTGGCCACGCTGTTCATCGCATCGACGGCAACCGCAGGCTATGCAGCAGAGGGGGTGACACACCCCACACCGGTCGAAGGCACGCCCGGACACTACATCGTCGTGCTGAAGTCCGACCCGCTCGCCAGCTACACCGGCGAAGTCAAGGGTCTGAAGGCGACGAAGCCGGCCGAGGGCGAGCAGCTCGAGACGCAGTCGAAGGATTCGCAGCGCTACGTCCAGCACCTCGAGACCGAGCAGCAGACGGTCGCGGAGGAGGCAGGCGTCACTCCGGAGACCACGTACCAGGTCGTCCTCAACGGGTTCAGTGCCGAACTCTCGGGCGCACAGGTCGACAAGCTCCGTGCCTCGAAGGACGTCTACGGCGTCTATCCCGACTTCATCCGCCACCCCGACGCGCAGACGTCCACCAGCTTCCTCGGACTCGGCGACGACAAGAAGGGCCGCGGCGGTGTCTGGCAGCAGACCGGCGGCGTCGACAAGGCGGGCGAGGGTGTCGTGGTGGGTGTCATCGACACCGGTATCGCCCCCGAGCATCCCTCGTTCGAGGGCAAGAAGCTCAAGAAGCAGAAGAAGAGCGACAAGCGACACAAGGGCACCCAGCCCTACACCGACGGCAGCTACGTGTACTTCGACAAGTCCGACGGCGGCCAGTTCCGCGGCGCGATGGTCGAAGGGCAGGAGTGGGACAAGAGCGACTACTCGACCAAGCTGATCGGCGCCCAGTACTTCTCCTCCGGCGCCGCGGCTGCCGGTTTCGACTTCCAGTACGACTACCTCTCGCCGCGTGACGGCGACGGCCACGGCTCGCACACCGCGAGCACCGCGGCGGGCAACTTCGGCGTGAAGGCGTCGATCGAGAACGTCGACTTCGGCAAGGTCTCGGGCGTCGCGCCCGGCGCCAAGGTCGCGGCCTACAAGGCCTGCTACGTCGGACCCGACGAGACCGTCACCACCGACGACATCTGCGCGGGCAGCGACCTGATCGCTGCGATCGACCAGGCCGTCGCCGACGGGGTCGACGTGATCAACTACTCGATCGGCGGTGGAGCGGCGTCGACCGTCCTCGCCCCCGAGGACATCGCGTTCTTCAACGCGGCAGCCGCAGGCGTCTTCGTGGCGGCCAGCGCCGGCAACGACGGACCCGACCCGGTCACCGCCGACCACGCCTCCCCGTGGTACACCACGGTCGCGGCATCCACGATCCCGACCTGGGAGGGAACCGTGCAGTTCCCGGGCTTCGCGCAGGCCGGAGCATCGGTGAGCGTGCCGTTCGGCACGACCGTCACCGGGCCTTCGATCTACGCGGGCGACGCACCGGCCGCGGGCAAGACTGCCGCGGACGCGGCGCTGTGCCTGCCCGGCAGCATCGACCCGGCGAAGGTCACCGGCCACATCGTGGTCTGCGACCGCGGCGGCAACGCCCGCGCCGAGAAGTCCCAGGTCGTGAAGGATGCCGGCGGCAAGGGGGTCGTCCTCGTGAACGTCCCCGGAGGCGCCGACTCTCTCGACAACGACTTCCACGCCGTGCCGACCGTGCACCTCGCGTCGGCATACCGCGCCGCCGTGCTGGCGTACGTCAAGGGCGGCACCGATCGTCCGATCACGCTCGTCGGCAAGAACACGACCGGTGTGGTGACTCCCGTGCCCCAGATCGCCGGATTCTCGAGCCGCGGGCCGATGCTCGCCGACGGCAGCGACATCATGAAGCCCGACATCGCGGCTCCGGGTGTGGCGATCCTCGCCGCGACGAACAACGCCCCGGGTGAGAAGCCGACGTTCGGCATCCTGTCGGGCACGTCGATGGCATCACCGCACATCGCCGGCCTCGCAGCGCTCTACCTCGGTGAGCGCCCGAAGGCGAAGCCCGCCGAGATCAAGTCCGCGATGATGACGACGGCGTACGACACCGTGAACGCCGACGGCTCGAAGAACAAGGACCCGTTCCAGCAGGGCGCGGGTCAGGTCGACCCGAAGCGCTACTTCAACCCTGGTCTGCTCTATCTGAACGACGTGCCCGACTGGGCGGCGTTCCTCGAGGGCAAGGGGCTCGCGGAGTTCGACGGCGTCGAGCCGATCGACGGCAGCGACCTCAACGTCGCATCGTTCTCGATCGGATCGCTGGCCAGCGCGCAGACGGTCACCCGCACGGTCACCGCGACCGAGAAGGGCACGTTCACGGCATCCGTCGATCTGCCCGGCGTCAAGGTGACGGTGAAGCCGTCGACACTGAAGTTCACCAAGGCGGGCCAGAAGGCGACCTACACGGTCACGTTCGACAACCAGAGCGCGCCGGTCGAGCAGTGGGCGACCGGCTCGCTCACCTGGTCGAACAAGAAGCAGACGGTGCGTTCGCCGATCGCGGTGTTCCCGGTCACGGCGGATGCTCCCGCCGAGGTCGAGGGCACGGGTGTCGACGGCTCGACCACGGTCGAGATCACGCCCGGTGTCGACGGCCAGCTCGCTCTCGGTCTGTCGGGTCTGACGCCGTTCACGCTGCTGGACGACCCCGACGGTCGCGTCACCGGTCACTCGGGTGACGAGGCCTCGGGCGACGAGAACAAGGACGTGTCGTGGATCGTCGATGTGCCCGAGGGCACGACGCTCTCGCGGTTCGACCTCGATTCGTCGGACGACACCGGAAGCGACCTCGACCTCACGGTCTACCGGGTCGTGAGCCCCGACGACCTGCGCTACTACGAGCGCTGGCAGTCGGCGACGGGCTCGGCCGACGAGCAGGTCACGCTGCCTGCTCCGACGGCCGGCACCTACCTGGTGGTCGCGAACGTCTATGCCACCTCTGCTCCGATGACGTGGGACATGACCTACGCCAACGTGCAGCCCGAGGGCGAGGGGGCGTTCACCGCGAACCCGAACCCGATCGACGCGGTGCGAGGCCAGGCGACGAGCTACGACCTCAGCTGGACCGACCTCACCGCCGGCACCCGCTACCTCGGACTCGTGCAGTACGGCGAGTCGCAGGTGCGCACGATCGTCACGGTCGACGCAGAGTAGGGATCAGGGGCGGCGCCCCGTGCTCTTNGAGCGCGGGGCGCCGCTCCGTCCGCGGGTGCTGGTGCGGATGCGGGTGCGGGTGCGGGTCAGATCCGGCGGCCGCGTGGCATCAGGCGCACGTCGGGCAGCGGTGGCGCGGGGATCCGCACGTCGTGCCCCTCGACGACACCGAAACGAGCGGATGCCGCCTCCCACTCCGTGCGCGCCTCGGCGATCTCGTCGTGGGTGCGACCGGCGAAGTTCCACCACATGACGATCTCGTCGTCGAACGGCTCGCCGCCGATCACGAAGAGCAGGGCGCCCTGGGCGCTGGCCACCTCGACGGCATCCCTCGAATCGCCCAGGTAGAGCATGTCGTTCTGCGTCATCTCGTGCGTCGAGACGGACGCGTCCCCCTCGACGAGCATGATCGCGTGCTCCCAGTCCGTGCGCAGCGGCAGCCTCACGCGGGTTCCGGCGGGGACGACGATCTCGGCGCCGACGATCGGGGTGTGCACGGTCGCGGGCGAGACGGTGCCGGCGAACTCGCCGAGCACGACGGTGGCGGTGGCATCCGCTCCCTCGTCGGCCGCGAGCGACACGGCGGGAAGGTCGGTGTGGCGCTCGAAACCACCGGCTCCCTGTCGGGCGCCCTCGGGGAGCGCGACCCAGAACTGCAGGGCGTCGAGGGGGATCGGGTCGTCGCCGATCGAGTACTCGGAGTGCGAGATGCCGTTGCCCGCCGTCATCAGGTTCAGCTGGCCGCGTCGCAGGTCGGCGTCGCTGCCGAGCGAGTCGCGGTGGCGGATCTCGCCGACGAGCGGCCAGGTGACCGTCTGCAGCCCGATGTGCGGGTGCGGTTCGACCCGCATCCGGGTGTCCGCCGGCCCGAACCGGTCGAGGAAGCACCAGGCTCCGATCGTCGGAAGGTTGCGATGCGGCAGCACGCGCAGGACGTTCATCCCGCGCACACCGCCGAGTGGGACCTCGCGCGGTTCGAGCAGGATGCGTCGTTCCCCGATCATCACGCCTCCGTCGGTGCGGTGCCGGGGCGCTTCGGCCAGCGGATCTCCGCCCCGGGGATCTCGTGGGTCGTGAGGTACTTGGCGATGTACGGGCAGAGCGGCACGATCGCCTCGCCCGAGGCCACGGCATCCGTCAGCGCGCGTTCGGCGAGGATGCCCGCCAGGCCCTGACCCTGGAAGGCGGGGTCGAGCTCGGTGTGGATGAAGCGGATCGAGCCCGGGCGCAGGTCGAACTCCGCGAAGCCGGCGAGCGTTCCGTCGGTGCGGATCTCGTAGCGGGACTCGTCGTCGTTGCGGGTGACGGTGATGTCGGTCATCGGAGGCTCCTTCGGGCGTCTGCGTCCAACCTACGCCCGCGAGAAGCGTGGAAGGTCCGGCCGGCGTCGGCGGGGGTCGTTACGCTGGAGGGATGCCGCAGACTCCCCGTGACCCGTACGAGGATCTGCCGTACGCAGACGAGCCCTGGGACGGCGCCGAGTGGGAGCCCTCCGAACCGCCGGAGCCCCTGGACTGGGTGCCGCAGGGTGAGGGATACGAGCCGCCTCTCGACTGGGGCCCTGGACCGGTCACGCCGGTGACGTCGTCGCGGCCTCCGTCCGCTCCCGCAGTGCGGCGCGCTGCCCCCAGCCGGTACCCGAGCGCGGGTGAGGCGCTGCACACGGTCTTCGGCTACGACGAGTTCCGCGGCGACCAGGCCGCGATCGTCGAGCACGTGATCGGCGGCGGCGATGCCGTCGTGCTCATGCCGACCGGTGGCGGCAAGAGCGTCACGTACCAGGTGCCCGCGCTCGTGCGCGAGGGCACGGGGCTCGTGATCAGCCCGCTGATCGCGCTCATGCACGACCAGGTCGACGCGCTGCGGGCCAACGGCGTGAGTGCGGCGTACCTCAACTCCACGCAGTCGATCGACGAGCGGCGTGAGGTCGAGCGTGCGTATGTCGCCGGCGAGCTCGATCTCATCTACGTCGCGCCCGAGCGACTGTCATCGCCGCAGACGACGGCACTGCTGCAGCGGGGAACCCTCAGCGTCATCGCGATCGATGAGGCGCACTGCGTGTCGCAGTGGGGCCACGACTTCCGCCCCGACTACCTCGCTCTGGGCGACCTCGGCGAGCGGTTCCCGGGTGTGCCGCGCATGGCGCTCACGGCGACCGCGACCCGGGCGACGCACAAGGAGCTCACCGAGCGGCTGCGCCTCGACGACGCGAAGCACTACGTCGCGAGCTTCGACCGCCCGAACATCCAGTACCGCATCGTGCCGAAGGTCGACCCGCGCAAGCAGCTGGTCGCGTTCATCCGCGCGCAGCCCGAGGGCTCGGTGGGCATCGTCTACGCGCTCAGCCGCAAATCCGTCGAGCAGACGGCGACCTATCTCGCGGCGCAGGGGTTCGATGCCCTGCCGTACCACGCGGGTCTCCCCGCCGAGGTGCGCGCCAAGAACCAGTCGCGCTTCCTGCGAGAAGACGGTGTCGTGATGGTCGCGACGATCGCCTTCGGCATGGGCATCGACAAGCCCGACGTGCGCTTCGTCGCCCATATCGACCTCCCGAAGTCGGTCGAGGGGTACTACCAGGAGACGGGTCGTGCGGGTCGTGACGGCGAGCCGTCGATCGCGTGGATGGCCTACGGTCTGGGCGACGTGGTGCAGCAGCGCCGCATGATCGACCAGAGCCCCGGTGACCGCACCTTCAAGATGCGCATGGGACAGCACCTCGACGCGATGCTCGCCCTGTGCGAGACGGTCGAATGCCGCAGGCAGAACCTTCTCGGCTACTTCGGTCAGGACTCCCAGCCCTGCGGGAACTGCGACACCTGCCTCGAGACGACGGAGACCTTCGACGGACTCGTCCCCGCGCAGAAGCTGCTCTCGACGATCGTTCGTCTCAAGCGCGAGCGCAACCAGTCGTTCGGCGCCGGGCATCTGATCGACATCCTCCGCGGCGCGTCGACCGAGCGCATCCGCCAGCAGGGCCACGAGAAGATCGCGACCTACGGCATCGGCGCCGACCTCTCGGATCAGGACTGGCGCAGCGTCGTGAGGCAGCTCCTCGCGCGTGGGATCATCGTGGCGCAGGGCGACTACGGCACGCTCGCCCCGGGCGAGCAGTCGGCCGGGGTGCTCAAGGGCGAGACGCCCGTGCCGCTGCGAAAAGACACGATCGGGCGACCGGCTTCCAGCCCGCGGGCACGCAAGGCGAGCGCGGCGGATGCTCTGGATGCGGCCGACCGCGGTCTGTTCGAGGCGCTCCGCGCGTGGCGCGCCGAGACCGCTCGCGAGGAGGGGAAGCCGGCGTACATGGTCTTCGGAGACGCGACGCTGCGCGCGCTCGCCGAGCATCGTCCGTCCTCACTCGCCGACCTCGACGGCATCACCGGAATCGGCGCCAAGAAGCGTGACGGCTACGGCGAGGGCGTGCTGGCAGTCATCGCCGCATCCTGATCCCGGGCGTCGCTCATGCTCGGGGGAGCACGTCATCGATGTGCGCGCGCAGGTGCGCCGCGACGTCGACGGCATCGCGGTCGTACAGCCACTGGTATTGCAGCCCGTCCCACAGCGCGAGAAGCCAGACGGCCTCGTGCTCGGGGTCGCGGTGATCGGGAAGGTCCCCGTCGACCTGCGCGAGCCGGAACAGCTCCGCGAAATGGTCGATCACCTTTCGGAACCGCTCGGTGAAGTACTCGTGGGCGGGGTGGCCCGCGGGCACGGCCTCGCACGAGAGCACCGCGTAGACCTCGATCAGCCCCGGTTCGTCGAGGGCATTCACGAGGGCGCCCTGGTGGACGGCGCGGAGCACGTCGGCGGCCCGCTCCTTCCCGTGAGCATTCGTGCGCTCCTGGATCGACCGGTCGCGCTCCGAGAGCACGGCACTGAGCAGCAGCTCCTTCGAGGCATAGTGGTGCAGCAGCGTCGACTTCGACACCCCGACGGCCTCAGCGATGTCGCGCAGGCTCGTGTCGCCGTAGCCGGCGCGGGAGAAGAGTCGCATCGCATCGGCGAGGATCTGCGCTCGCCGTCGTCGCCCGACGGCATAACCGGGATCGCTGTCGGGGGCTCCGTCGACGGTCGTGCCGTCGAGCGCGGGCAGCGGGCCCGCGGACTCCGCGGCAGGAGCGGGCTGGTCGGGATCGCGCCAGCCGAACGGCATCGCCCAGAGCGACTCGCGCTCCTCGAGCATGTCCACGACGTCGACGCGGTCGGGGAGGTACTGCGAGATCAGCTGGAGACCGTCCCAGCCGGCCATGTGGCGGGTCGTCTCCGCCGACACGTCGCGGTCGGAGTCGACGGAACCGTGCAGCGCCGCATCCTCGAGGACCTCGGAGCTCAGCGACCGCAGGCGTGCGTACCGTGCCTGCATCCGCTCGTGTGCGGGATGCTCGAGGGCTGAGGCCTCACCGGTGAGCGCGGCGAAGAGTTCGAGGTAGCCCGGTGTGCGGGCGTTGCGGCGCGCGACGTCTGCGAAGATCAGCCCGCCGGGCTCCGATGCCGCGGCGATCAGGTCGAAGTCCTTCTCGTTGTCGGCTTCGAAGCCCGCGACGACCTCGGCGAGAAGGTCGTCCTTCGACGCGAAATGGCCGAGGAGGCCGGGGTGGCTGACCGAGGCCGCCGCCGCGATGTCGCGCAGAGACGTCGACCGGTAGCCGTTCGAGATGAAGAGCTCGCGGGCAGCGTCCACGATGCGCTGACGGGTCTCGGCCGCGCGCGCCTGACGGGAGCCTGTCGCCACTGTCGTCATCGCTGCCCCCTTCCGTCCCATTCTCTCTCATTACCAATCGGTAGACATTCACTTACCAAACGGTCGAGATTCGTGTATCGTCATCTCTCGACGCCGAGTCGCGGAGGACCGGCGCACCCTTTGCCCGAAAGGACCCCCCATGACAGAGCTGTCATCGGCCGCCACCGCGGCGGCCGTCGGAACCACCGGCTTCAAAGCCCCCGGCACCACGCCCCTCAAGACCCCGCGCGGCTACACTCCCGGACTCGCCGCCGTGAACTTCGGCGTCTACCTGGCGCTTCTCACGCCGGTGATGGTGTCGATGGCGTTCAAGATCCAGCGCCTCGACCCGGTGAACACCGAGGGCAGCCTCGGCCTCGTGATGGGTGTCGGCGCCGCCTTCGCCCTGATCGCGAACCCGCTGGTCGGCCGCCTCTCCGACCGCACCACCTCCAAGTGGGGCATGCGTCGCCCGTGGATCCTCGGCGGTGCGATCGTCGGACTCGGCGGCTTCGTCATCATCGGCGCCGCGACCTCGGTGCTCGTCGTCATGCTGGCGTGGTGCCTCGTGCAGGCGGCGATGAATGCCGTGCTCGCCGCCGCCAACGCGACGCTGCCCGACCAGGTGCCCGTGTCCAGCCGCGGCAAGGTCTCGGGCATCATCGGCATCACGACTCCCATCGGCATCCTCGCCGGAAGCTTCATCGTGAACTTCCTCCCCGGTGACTTCGAGCGATTCGTCGTGCCCGGCGCGATCGCGCTGATCCTCGTCGTCGTGTTCGTGCTGACACTCAAGGACCGCCGTCTGACGACGAAGCCCGCGACCCCCTTCACGATCGGCACGTTCTTCGGCTCGTTCGTCTTCAACCCCCGCAAGCACCCCGACTTCGGCTGGACCTGGCTGACCAAGTTCTTCGTCATGTTCGGCTACGCCGGCATCGCGACCTTCCTGCCGCTCTACCTCGTCAACAAGTTCGCGCTCGACGAGCAGGCGGCGGTGGGCACGATCCTGATCGCGAACCTCGCCTCGATGGCCGCCATGGCGATCTCCGCCCCGCTCGGCGGCTTCCTGTCCGACAAGATCGGCAAGCGCCGCCCGTTCGTCGCGATCGCCGGAGTGATCATGGTCGTCGGGCTCGTGATCCTCGCCCTCGCGCCGTCGATCGCGGTCGTCATCGTCGCGCAGGCCATCATCGGCCTCGGGGCAGGGTCGTTCCTGTCCGTCGACCTCGCTCTCGCCACCGAGGTGCTCCCCAATCCCGACGACGTGGCGAAGGACCTCGGCGTGCTCAACATCGCCAACGCCCTCCCGCAGTCGATCGCTCCTGCGATCGCCCCGAGCATCATCGCCCTCGGAGCGGCCACCCCGCTCGGCGGATACACCACCTGGTACCTGTTCGGTGCGCTCGTCGCACTCGCCGGCGCCGTCCTCGTCTACCGCATCAAGGGAGTCAAGTGACCATGACAGACGTGACCACCGCCAGACCGTGGCTCGACACGAGCCTTCCCGTCGACGACCGTGTGCAGCTTCTCCTCGACGAGATGAGCATCGAGGAGAAGGCAGGGCTGTTCTTCCACACGATGATCGCGATCGGCGACCTCGACGAGGCGAACCCGATCTTCGCGACCCCGAGTGCGCGTGACTTCGTGCACGCGAAGAACATGACGCACTTCAACCTGCTGGGTGCGGCTCCGACCGGACGCGAGATCGCCGCATGGCAGAACGCCCTGCAGCGTCTCGCCGCAGACACCCGGCTCGGCATCCCGGTGACGCTGTCGACCGATCCGCGCCACTCGTTCAGCGAGAACCCGGGTGCATCGATCCTCGCCGGTCCCTTCTCCCAGTGGCCCGAGACGCTGGGGCTCGCCGCGACGCGCGACCCCGAGCTGGTCGAGCGTTTCGCGGATATCGCGCGCCAGGAATATACGGCCGTCGGACTGCGCGTCGCGCTGCATCCGCAGGTCGATCTGGCCACCGAATCGCGCTGGGCTCGCCAGACCGCGACCTTCGGAGAGGATGCCGAGCTGTCGGGCATTCTCGGTGCGGCATATATCCGTGGCTTCCAGGGCCAGAGCTTCGGGCCCGGTTCCGTCTCGACCATGACGAAGCACTTCCCGGGCGGTGGACCGCAGAAGGACGGCGAGGATCCGCACTTCCCGTACGGTCGTGAGCAGGTCTACCCGGGAGGGCAGTTCGAACTGCACCTGAAGCCGTTCGAGGATGCTCTCGCGGCGGGAACCCGGCAGATGATGCCGTACTACGGCATGCCCGTCGGCACCGAGTACGAGGAGGTCGGATTCGGGTTCAACAAGTCCGTCATCACCGGGCTGCTGCGCGAGCGCTACGGCTTCGACGGCCTCGTGTGCACCGACTGGGGCCTGATCAACGACGCCGAGATCTTCGGCCAGCCCTTCCCCGCCAGGGCGTGGGGCGTCGAGGACCTGACGCCGCGCGAGCGGATGCTCAAGGTGATCGATGCGGGCGCGGATCAGTTCGGCGGCGAGGACTGCCCCGAGCTGCTGCTCGAGCTCGTCGCGGACGGGTCGGTGTCGGAGGAGCGCCTCGACGTCTCCGCCCGCCGCATCCTCCGCGAGAAGTTCGAACTCGGGCTCTTCGAGAACCCGTTCGTCGACGAGGATGCCGCGGATGAGGTCGTCGGGCGCGCGGAGTTCCGTGCCGCCGGCGAGGCGGCTCAGCGTGCATCCGTCACCGTGCTGACGAACGACGGCTCGCTTCCCTTCTCGGTGGGGCTCAAGCTCTACGTGGAGGGCATCGACGCCGACGCAGCTGCGGCCTACGGCACCGTGGTCGCGACTCCGGCCGAGGCCGACCTGGCGGTCATCCGGCTGCAGGCGCCGTTCGAGCAGCGCGAGACCATGTTCGAGAACTTCTTCCACGCGGGCTCGCTCGACTTCGCAGACGACGTGATCGCCCACGTGAGCGAGGTGGCGAGTGCGGTGCCGACCGTGGTCGACGTGCTGGCCGATCGTCCGCCGATCCTCCAGCCGATCACGGATGCGGCTGCGGCCGTCACGGTCAACTGGGGCGTGTCGGCGGCCGCACTGCTCGATGTACTCAGCGGCGTCGCGAGCGCGCAGGGCAAGCTGCCGTTCGACCTTCCGCGGTCGATGGCGGCAGTGGAGGCGTCCCGCCCCGATGTCCCATTCGACACGGCCGACCCGCTCTTCCGGTTCGGTCACGGGCTCACGCTCTAGCAACCAGGCAACGCTCCGAAACGCCCCGCAGGCATCGACCTGCGGGGCGTTTTCGCGTCTTGTCGGAGGCCGTTTCGGGGAGTGCGTCCGCGGGCTCCGGTGGCGCCTCACCCGCGACTCGTCCGGACGCAGATTCGTCCGGCGGAACCACCCCGCAGCGCATACCTGTGGGGTGGTTGAGTTCTGGCGTGACAAAATGTCTCAGATAGCGACGAGTCCTGAGAGATCTCTGGACGCCCGCTGGACTTAACATTCGAAATCCCGCAATACTGTCTGGACATGCGCTCGGTCGACAAGTGTTGACGCCTGGGGAGGGCCTTGTGACGCGGAACATCTGCATCACGGGAGAGGCGAATGGAAATCACGAGGGGGAAGACTCTGCGGCGACGCAGAGCCATCGGAGGGGGCATCGCCGGCGCAACAGCCGGAGCGGTGATTCTCGCAAGTGTGCTGGTGCCGACGGCGGCCCACGCGCTGGACGCGGCGGAGCCGACCGATCCGTCGGTCGCGCAGGGCCAGATCATCCAGCTGCCTGCCGCTCTGCTCGGCGGGCTGGACATCGCGGCACTCGGCCACACGATCACCAGCAATCCGGCAGCACCGGGTTCTGAGCTCGGCGGCCTGGATGTGGACCTGCTCGAGGCTCTCAGCATCGACGTCGGCACGCTGAACATCCCGCTGCTCACCGATGGCACCACGCGCGGTCTGCTGCAGCTGGGCGACCTGGGTGCCACGCAGAGCTTCAGCTCTTCGCCGTCGCAGACCGAATCGGTCGCCTCCTCGGGCACGATCACCTCGGGTGGTGCGATCGACACGGGTGCGATCGACGGCAGCACGAACCCCGCGACCCTCGAGCTGACCGATCTCTTCGATCAGCTCGCCGTCGCCGGCCTCACGGATGCCGTGCTCGACGAGGCGTCGGTCGGTATCGGGGCTCTCGCGTCACGGGCCACCTCCGTCGCGGGAACGACCGCGTCCGAGTATCGCGTCGCGGATCTGACCCTCGACCTCCACAGCAACCTGGTCGCAGGACTCGCGACCACGCTGGGGTCGGCGATCCAGGGCACGGTGACCCCCGTGAGCAACCTCGCGGGCCCGGGCGGAGCGCTCACCGGCCTCGCCACGACACTGGTGAACACGATCAATGCGATTCCCGACGTGCCGCTCGTCGCGGCCTTCGAGGCGACCGGTGGGACGGTCGCGATCGCCGGCATCGACACGGTCGGCGACACGGTCGTCACCGAACTGCTCGAGGAGCCGGTCGAGAACACCACGGGCTCGGTCCTCGTCGACCTGAACGATGGGACGATCTCGGTCGACCTCGCGAAGATCCTCGTCGAGACGGGCGCAGGCGCAGACCTCAACTCGCTCCCGGCGAACACGCCGGTGCTGTCCGCGACCACGATCGCGGCCGTTCAGCAGGGCATCACTTCGGCGCTGACCGGGACGCACCCGAACAGCCTGAACGGCAAGGTCGCGACGATCCTCGATTCCACGCTGGACTCGCTCGGCGTCACGATCACGGTCGGGGTGGATCTCACCAACCCGCTCACGGGCATCGACCTCGTCTCGGGCGACGTCACGGTGGCTGGAACCCTCGCGCAGTTCGCGGGGACTCAGACCCCGGCGCCGACCGTCACCACCGACATCGCACTGGCGGGGCTCAACATCGGCGTGCTGCTCAACCCGGTGGTGAGTGCCGTCACGACGGCCGTCGCCACGACGACCGGACCGCTGGTGAACACGGCGCTGAACAGTGTCATCCCGCTCGTGCAGCCGGCGCTCGCCGCGCTGACGGGACCCGTGCTCTCGACCCTCGACCCTGTGCTGCAGGGTGTGCTGTCGGGCGTGGCGACCATCACGATCAACGAGCAGTCCGCGCCGGGCGACATTCCCGGTGACAGCTTCACCGTGCGTGCACTCGGCATCGACCTGCTGCCTGCCGTGGGCGGCGGTGTCTCGCTCGACCTCGGGTCTTCGACTGTCAAGGCGGCCGCTGCGGCCGTCGCTGCGATCGATGCGGCAGCCACCGTGCAGGCGGGCACCAGTCTTCCCGTGACCGGCTCCGGCTGGCCGGCGAACACCGACGTCACCGTGCAGGTGACCGCGCCAGGGGGTGCTCCGGTGAGCGACCCCGAGGTCGTGACGACGGACGGAACGGGCGGGTTCACTCTCGACTACCCGGTTCCGGCTTCCACGGTGCCGGGAACCGGATACACGGTGACGGCGACGGACGGCACGAGCGACGCGGAGGACACGACCGAGGTCACCGCTGCGGCGGCGATCGACGCGGCACCCGCCGTGCAAGCGGGCACCGACCTCGGCGTCTCCGGAACCGACTGGCCCGCGAACACCGAGGTCTCGGTGCAGCTCACGGCGCCCGGCGGCGGCGCGAACATCGGCGGCCCCGAGCTCGTGACGACCGACGGTTCGGGTTCGTTCACGCTCGACTACCCGGTGCCTGCCGGAACCCCCGCCGCGACCGGCTACACGGTCACGGCGAGCGTCGGCACGCAGACGGCGACCGATACGACCGAGGTGACGGATGCTCCGGTCGCGGCGATCGATGCCGCGGCGACGGTGCAGGCGGGCACGAACCTCGCGGTCTCCGGATCGAACTGGCCCGCGAACACCGAGGTCTCGGTGCAGCTGACCGCTCCCGGTGGCGGTGCGGACGTCGGTGGTCCTGAGACGGCGACGACGGATGCATCGGGTGGGTTCACACTGAGCTATCCGGTTCCGGCATCAGCGGTTCCCGGCACGGCGTACACCGTCACGGCGACCGCAGGGGCGGTCACCGCGATCGACACGACCGAGGTGACCGCGGCGGCCGCGATCGATGCGGCAGCGACCGTGCAGGCGGGCACCAGCCTCCCTGTCACGGGCACGGGATGGCCGGCGAACACCGAGGTCTCGGT
>NZ_JBQEPC010000013.1:0-95018 GCF_052045655.1 Microbacterium sp. 22215 | reverse complement strand
CGCCAGCTGCGAGCGCGGCCACCGTCTACTCCGCGGCGCGCGCGACGCGACGGGCGAGGTCGTCCGCGGCGACGGCGTCGACGTATGCACGGGCGTCCCGTGGCGTCACCGGCCGCGGCGCGGTTTCGGGTGCGGTGTCGGCCGCGGGCCCGGACACCTCGGTCTTGAGGATGCGCATGGACTGCCCCACGCTCTTGGCGAGGGCGGGGAGCTTGGCGGCGCCGAAGATGAGGACGACGATCGCGAGGATGATCAGGGCGTGCCACCCTGTGAGGTTCTGAAGCATGTCTTCTCTCCTTTCGTGAGAGCGTCAGTTCGACGGCGCCTGGCCGCCGCCGGGGCCGCCGTCGCCTCCCGAGGGGGCGGAGCCTGCGGTGGGAGTGGTCGTCGTGTCGACGCCGACCACGAGGGTGGCCGTGTAGCCGCCGGTCACGTCGCCCGTGATGGTGGGCAGCTGCAGGGCCGCGGAGTCGTCGCCGAAGACGTTGTCTGCGGAGAGGCTCGTCTGCGACAGGTTCTGCGACGAGCCGTCATAGCGCGAATCCGCGTACACCGCCGAGCAGGCGTCTTCGGAGAGCGCCATCTGCGAGGTGGCGATCGCGTTCGCCGAATCGGTGATCGAGTCGACATCGGGGTACACCTCGAAGTGGATGTGCGGCCACCGACCCGAGTAGCACCCGGGGAAGACCGACGAGAACGAGACCTTGCCGTCGGCATCCGCCACCTGCACTCCGCGCAGGTACGTGACGTCCTCCAGGCCGGAGGAGTACATGGAGTACTCGCCCTGGGCGGTGCAGTGCCAGGCATAGACGGCCACGCCCTCGAACGGAACGCCTCCGTTCGCCATGTCGAGCACCTCGAACTCGAACGTGAGCGGGATGCCGTCGGCAGTGGCCGCGCCGTCGATCGACGTGGTGATGTCCTGACGCACGATGCCCGACTCCTCGAGCACGTCGGGGCCGTTGGATCCGTCTCCCGGGTAGGGGCCCGCGGTCTCGTCGGGTATCTCCCCCGCAGCCGTCGCCGTGCCGGTCGAGCTGCCGGTGTCCGTCGTCGCGGTCGGTTCGGTGCTGCCGGTGCTCGACGTGCCCGTCGCGGCCGGCGCGCAGGCCGCCAGGACGACCGCGCCGACGCCGAGCCCTGCGAGACCCAGCACTCCTCGTCGGGTCACCAGGGTGCGGATGTCGAAGGCTGCACCCTGATCGACGACCTCCTCATCTGCGCGGTCGAGCAGACGACCTTCGTAGGTGGGGCCCTCAGGGGTCTGGACGGGTTCGGGGATGCGGCTCATGATCGTGCTCCTCTCGATGCGTGCGGGGTGTCGACGGTGGTGTCGATGTACCCATGGTCACGGAGGAGCCGATCAGCGAGCTATGCCTCGCCCATGCGAAATCTATGACCTCTTGTCCACCGGGGGATGCAGGACCAGGACGGCCACGATCGCGGCCAGGACGAGCGCGGTGACGGCCACCGGGATCGGCAGGATCGGGTCGAGGAGCACCACGGCGGCACCGATCGGGATGACGGTGTTCACGACGCGGTCGGCGTTCTCGCGGATCGCGATCCACCAGATCCCGAGCAGGAAGATCGCGATCGGGATCGTGACCGTGTACGACGCGACCGCGTTCGAGAGGTGGCTCTCACCGGTGAGGACGTCGAGCTCGACCTCGATGCCGGCCGAGAACGCCGCCGCCGCCGCGAACACCACGTAATGGGTGTAGCCGTAGCGGAGCGAGCGGCCGAACGTGGTGATCGCCCGGTGGTGCGGCGGCCAGAAGTAGATCCACCACAGGGAGGCGGTCACGACGAGGGTGAGCACCGAGATCGAGATGAGCGGTACGAACGACTCCAGCTCATGACCGGCGTCGATGATCGCGTTCGCCGAGGCGAGGAGGCTCTCGCCCAGGACGATCAGCGTGAAGAGCCCATATCTCTCGGTGATGTGGTGCGGATGCCACGGCGTCTGCTTCCGGTACTCGGCGAACACCGGGACACTGACCTCGATCAGCGCGAAGACCACGAAGGCGACGAGCTGCGCAGGCCCCGAGGGGATGAACAGGAACAGCACCCACAGCACCTGCACAGCGGCGATCCCGAAGGCGTAGCGACGGGTCGCGGGGCGCAGCTCCCCCGCTCCACGTGACGCGCGGAGCCACTGAGCGACCATCGCGACGCGCATCACGATGTAGCCGAGAACCGGCACCGTGAAGTCACCGCGCTCGAACGCCGCGGGGATGCCGGAGGCGAAGACGAGGACACCACCCATCTGCACGATCGTGGTGACGCGGTACAGCCAGTCGTCGGTGTCGAACGAGGTGGCGAACCAGGTGAAGTTCATCCAGGCCCACCACAGGGCGAAGAAGACCATCGCGTAGGAGGTGATGCCGTGCACGAACTCGCCGTGACTCAGGGCATGGTGCAGCTGCGCCGAGGCGATGCTCACCGCGACGACGAAGACCAGGTCGAAGAAGAGCTCGAGCGTGCTGGCCGTGCGGTGCGGCTGCGCGGGGTCTCTCGGCAGCATGCGAGCCAGGCGGAAGCGCGGTGGTGCGGTGGTGGTCACGCGGTCAGAATATCGGCGTGATCGGGGGGCCCAGCGTGTGTATCGGAATATCGGTTCGTCCACTCGCGTGAATTATCTTCCCCTGAACGTTCGGTTCCGCTAGAGTGAACGAAGTCTGCAGTGCCTGCTGCCAGCACCACCGTGTGGGACGGTGACCGCGACTCGTGATGTGGGATCACGAAACGCAGCAGGACCCGAGGGGTCGGGATGCAGACGATGCCATGGACGTGGGGTCCGTGGTCTGGGGAAATCTGGGGAAATCATGGCGCACTGGGGAATTCTGCGTACATTCACGGCTCACGAGGCCTCGGCATGACTTCCGTCGAGGATGCGTTGAGCATCACTCGCACGGGTTCGGTCTTCACGCCGATCGCCGCACCGCGAGCCGCCAAGTCGGTCACGCATACGGTGGTCACACCGCGCGTGTCCGCAACGCTGGAGCGACGCCGTCAGTGGGAGCGGCGTTATCGGATGCGACTGCGCATCACGGATGCTGGGGTCATCCTGTTCGCAGTCGGAATCACAGCAGCGGTCCAGGTGATGACCGGTATCGCAGGGGAAGAGGCCCTGCGTAACGGAATTCTGCTGGCCACGCTCTGGTATCTGATGCTCAGCGCCCTGCACACCCGTGATGCAGCGCTGTTCCGTGCCAGTGCCACCGAGTACCGCGGAGTGGCTCACGCCAGCGGCCTGGCGTTCGGGATCATCGCCATGCTCAGCGTGCTGCTCGGGTGGCAGACGATGCAGCTGGTGCTGCTCGTCGGCCTGCCGCTCGGTGTTCTCACACTGCTCGTCACGCGTTGGGCGTGGCGGCACTGGCTGACGGCGCAGCGTGCGCGCGGGCGTTTCGCCTCGCGCACGCTCGTCGTCGGCAACAGAGACGACGTCGAGTACGTCATCCGCACTCTGCACCCGATCGGCGCTTCCGGCTACCAGGTGGTCGGCGCGACGCTCCTCGACGGCAACGCCCGCGATGTCGAGGCAGGCGGCGCGCACTTCCCCGTCCTGGGCAACGTCAACTCCGTCTCCACCGTCGCCGCCGAGCTGGGCGCAGACACGATCATCGTCGCGAGCCGCCCTGACGGCGACCCCGACTTCGTGAAGCACCTGAGCTGGCAGCTCGAGGGCACCGCCGCGGAGCTCGTGCTCTCCAGCCGCCTCACCGATGTCGCCGGCCCTCGCATCTCCTTCGCGCCGGTCGAGGGTCTGCCGCTGATCCAGGTGCAGATCCCCTCGTACGAGGGCGGCCAGCACGTGCTCAAGCGCGCACTCGACATCGCCGTCGCATCGGTCGCGCTCATCCCGATCGCCCTGATCACGCCGATCCTCGCACTGCTCGTCAAGCTCGACTCTCCGGGGCCGCTCTTCTTCTCGCAGGAGCGCGTGGGCCGCGACGGCCGCACCTTCAAGATCATGAAGTTCCGCTCGATGAAGACCGACGCCGAGCAGCAGCTCGCCGCGCTCAAGGAGCAGAATCAGGGAGCAGGTCTGCTGTTCAAGATGAAGGACGACCCCCGCGTCACCCGGGTGGGACGGATCCTGCGCAAGCTCTCGCTCGACGAGCTGCCGCAGTTCTGGAACGTCCTGATCGGCGACATGAGTGTCGTCGGCCCGCGCCCGCCGCTGCCCTCCGAGGTCACGGCGTACGACGGCACGGTCTTCCGTCGCCTGTACATCAAGCCCGGCATCACCGGTCTCTGGCAGGTCTCCGGTCGCAGCGACCTCTCGTGGGATGAGAGCGTCCGCCTCGACCTGCGGTACGTCGAGAACTGGTCCGTGATGAACGACCTGCAGATCATGTGGCGAACTGCCAAGGTCATGGTGCAGCCCAGCGGGGCATACTAGTCACAGAACGCTGTGGTTCGGTCCGCCGGGGAGGCGGATGCAGGACCGTGATGCAGTGAGATGGATGCGGGAGCATCCGAAATGAGGGGGAAATCAACGTGCCATCAACCGTCCGGATCCTTGGCACCCATGGTGTTCCGGCCGCGTACGGCGGCTTCGAGACAGCCGCTGAGCATGTCGGTCTGTACCTGCGCGATCAGGGCTGGAACGTCATCGTCTACTGTCAGATCCCCGGGGAGGGGCCGACGACCGTCGACGACTGGAACGGCCTTCAGCGCGTGCTCGTGCACGAGCCTCGCGAAGGCTGGAAGGGCACGTCGGCGTTCGACCTGACCTCGATCCGTCACGCGATGCGCGAGCACGTGGACGGAGACGTGTGGCTCACGTTCGGCTACAACACCGGCGTGTTCGACATCGTCCCGCGGCTCCGCCGGATCCCGAACGTCATCAACATGGACGGCATGGAGTGGACCCGCAAGCGCTGGGGCGTCGTCAAGCAGGGCATCCTGCTGGCGAACGAACGCCTCGCCGGGCTGGTCGGCGACGTGCTGATCGCCGATCACCCCGTGATCGCCACGTACCTGCGCCGGCATTTCGGCAAGCGGCGCGTGCAGACCATCACCTACGGCGCACCCGAGGTGCTCGATGCCCCGACGGGACCGGTCGAAGAGCTCGGGCTGACACCCGACGACTACGCGATGATCGTCTGCCGCCCGATCCCCGAGAACTCGGTGCTCGAGATCGTCCAGGCATGGTCGGCTGCCGAACGCGGCATGCCGCTGGTGGTCGTCGGTCCCTACGGCGACGACGACCCGTATCACGTGGCGGTGCGCGCCGCGGCATCCGATGAGGTGCTGTTCCCCGGGTCGATCTTCGAGCCCGAGCGCATCCAGTCGCTCCGGTTCCACTCCGCCCTCTACCTGCACGGGCACACGGTCGGCGGCACCAACCCGTCGCTCGTCGAGGCGATGGGCGCGGGCAACGCCGTGATCGCCCATGACAACCCGTACAACACCTGGGTCGCAGGACCCGACAACGCCTACTTCACCGGAGCCGACGATCTCGCCGGTCTGCTCGACGATGTGCTCTCCGATGATGGCAGGAGGCAGCGCATGGGCGCCGCCAGCCGCGAACGGTTCCGCGCGGAGTTCACGTGGGCCAAGATCGGCGCCGAGTACGAACAGGCCCTCCGCACCGCGCTCGCGCGGCGAGGGCACGCACAGCAGCAGACAGGGGTAAACGCATGATCGATGTCGCAGTGGTCGGACTCGGGAAGATGGGGCTCTCTCATCTGTCGATGATCAAGGCGCACCCCGACGTCAACCTCGTGGGGGTGTGCGACGCCACGGGGTACCTGCTCGACATCCTGGCGAAGTACACCGGGGTCACCACCTACAAGGACCTCGACAAGATGCTCGATGAGGCCCGCCCGCAGGCGATCATCATCGCGACGCCGACGCACCTGCACGCGGGGATGATCCGCAACGCGCTGCAGCGCGGCATCCATGTGTTCTGCGAGAAGCCCCTCGTGATCGACCCGGCCGACAGCATCGAGCTCACGGCGCTGGCCGAGCAGAAGGGTCTCGTCACCCAGGTCGGCTACCACAACCGCTTCGTCGGGGCCTTCCTCGAGGTCAAGCGCCTGCTCGACCTCGATGCGATCGGCACGGTCAACACCGCTCTCGCGGAGGCATACGGCCCCGTCGTGCTCAAGCCGGCCGGTCGCACCTGGCGCAGCGAGCGCGCCACCGGCGGAGGCTGCCTCTACGACTACGCGGCCCACCCGCTCAACCTCCTCACCTGGTACCTCGGCACGCCGGAGTCGGTCAGCGGCAGCCAGCTGACCAGCATCTTCTCGGCGCAGATCGATGACGCCGTGGCGAGCACCCTGCACTACCCCGACGGCACCGCTCAGATCATCTCGAACTGGTCGGACGAGTCGCAGCGCAAGATGACGACCAAGATCACCCTGTGGGGCACCGACGGCCGGATCTACGCCGACCGTCAGGAGATCCACGTGTACCTGCGCGACACCGCCACGATTCCCGAGGGCTACCGCGTCGGCTGGAACGTCCGCTACACGACGGATCTCACCGAGGCGCCCTGGTTCTACCTGCGCGGCGAGGAGTACAGCGCACAGCTGGACTCCTTCGTGCAGCGCGCCCAGGCCGGCGCATCCGCCGGAACGAACGACTTCGCGTCGGCCGCGGTCACCGACAGGGTGATCTCGATGATCAGCGAGGATGCGGTGCGCGAGGACTCGCGACTCACCGCGGAGGCAGCATCCGATCTCGCCGTGCAGACGGCACCGAAGGGGCGTATCGCGGCAGCGCTGAGCGCTCTGCGTGGAGGGAAATGACCATGACGACATCCACTCGCACCATGGACCGGCTGCTGTTCGGTGACAACCAGTTCTTCGGCGTCAACCACATGTCCGAAGAGAAGGCACGCGCGCAGCAGATGCGCTTCCAGGACACCGAAGCGATCATGAGCGTTCTCGACGCGGCGTACGACGAGGGCGTGCACACGTTCATGTGCACCACCCACGATCGCATCGCCGAGGTCACCGACCACGTCCGAGCCCACCCGGATCGCTACTCGGACATGACGTTCTTCCCGTGCATGCCGTACGCGCACAAGTACGCGAACGCCGTGACCGAAGACGGCTTCCTCGGAGCCATCCGCAAGTTCCTCCCGGAGGAGGGCCTGCTCGACAGCATCGCTCGAGGCACCTCGTCGCTCGCCCGCAAGGACATCGAGGGCGTCACCACACTGCTCATCGACGCCGAGATGAAGATGTTCGACGGCCTGTCGACGCCTGTCATCTGGTTGCAGAACGTCGTCGTCGACCTGCTGTCGGGGCTCGGCTTCACCGATGCGTTCCGCATCTTCGCCGACCACGTGCGCAAGCGCTACAACGCCGAGCCCGGCTTCATCACGATGAACCTGCCCCGGCTGCTCGACGACCTCGACAAGGCGGGAGTCGAGAACCCGATCGTGTGCTCGAACATCAACAAGCTCGGATTCCGGATGTCGGGTGGTGTCGACGCCTACCGCGACGCGATGGACAAGCGTCCGTTCCGCGCTGTCGCCATGTCGGTGTACGCGAGCGGGGCCATCCCGCCGCGTGAGGCCATCGAGTGGGTGACGAGTCTTCCCAACCTCGAGTCGATCGTCTTCGGCGCGTCGAGCCGTGCGAACATCGCCTCCACGGTGAGCCTCGTGGACGAGTACTGGCCGCAGCGCTGACATGCCGACGGGTGACCCGAACGTCGTTCTGATCGCCAACCCCGGGGCCGACCTCTACGGGTCGGATCGGATGGTGCTCGAGACAGTGCGCGGCCTCGTGGGGGCCGGCCGACGAGTCGTCGTGACCGTGCCGCACACCGGCCCCCTCGTGCCGCTGCTCGAGGATGCGGGCGCGGAGGTGGTCGAGTGCGCGACCCCGATCGTCCGCAAGGGACTGCTGAACGCGCGGGGACTCGTCGAGTTGGTCGTGACGTCGATCCGCTCGGTCGGCCCCGGCCTCAGACTCATCCGACGGGTCGACCCCGGCGCGGTGATCGTGAACACCATCACTCCCCCGCTGTGGATCCTTCTCGGGCGCATCAGCCGACGCCTGACCGTGTGTCACGTGCACGAGGGCGAGGGTTCGGTCGCCGGCATCGTGCGTCGCGCCCTCTACCTGCCCCTCGTCTTCACGAATCGCGTGATCGCGAACAGCGACTTCACACGACGGGTGCTGGCGACCTCGGCCCCGCGGGTGGCCGACAGGACCGTCGTGGTGCACAACGCGGTGCCGGGCGCGGATGCGATCGAGACACCGCGCGACACGCTCACGGCCCCGACGCGCCTGCTCTATGTCGGTCGCCTGTCGCACCGCAAGGGCGTGCACGTGGCGATCGATGCGCTCGACGTCCTCGTCCGCGAGGGTCGCGACGTTCGCCTCGATGTCGTCGGCGCGGTCTTCCCCGGCAACGAGGCCTACCTCGCCGAGCTTCACGCGCAGGTCTCGCGCTGCGCACTCGAGGATCGGGTGTCCTTCCTCGGGTTCAAGTCGTCGGTGTGGGACGACCTCGCCCGCAGCGACATCGCCGTGATCACCTCGCTGGTCGACGAGACGTTCGGCAACACCGCCGTCGAGGCCGCTCTCGCCGCGCGTCCTGCAGTGGTGAGCGAGGTCGGCGGTCTGCCCGAAGCGGTGAGCCACTCGCAGAGCGCGACGCTCGTCGCACCCGGCGACGCCTCCGCACTCGCGGCGGCCATCGCCGCCAAGATCGACGACTGGCCCGCTCAGGCGGCACTCGCCGTGTCGGATTCGGCGACTGTCGCCGAGGCCTTCTCGAGCGAGCGATACGCCGACGGGGTCCTCGCCGCGCTTCGCCGCTGAAGGTCCAGCAGAATCTGTCCACAGGACTCTTGTCCCCCATCCGGTGGACATGATAGGATCGCGCTCACTGGGGATAGCGTCATTTGGGGATGACGCAAGCCGATCGACTCGTTCTGAACGGGTCGACATCGGCAAACCCTGATTGGGGAATCTGGGGAATCGACAATCATGGTGATTGCGCGTACAAGCATGTCCATCGCGGCCCTCGCGCTCTGCGTGAGTCTGGTCGCCTGCAGCGGCACCGGGGAGCCGGCGAGCGAAGTGAATCCGACGAGCTCATCGTCGGCGACGCCCGCTCCTGATCCGACCGCGGGCTCGGCTCCGTCGGCGAACTCGGGAGCGACCGCGCCCGACGAGCCCGTCGCGAAGATCGAGCGCGCGGGGCACTCCGATGCACCGACGGTGACGGCGGATGCAGCCGACACCTCGGACGCCGTGTCCTACGGCGACGGCGTCAGCGTCAGCATCGACGACGTGTCGTCCGGCAAGGAGACGTCGCAGGGGCCGGGGAGCTTCCCGGGCCGCGAATACGCCCGACTGACGATCACGATCGACAACGGCTCCTCCGACTCGATCGACCTCGGCACGTCTGTGCTCACCGTGCTCGACGCGAAGGGCGCGACCGCCGTGCGCGTCTACGCCGCCGAAGCGAAGGTCACCGACTTCGCCGGCACGGTGGCCGCGGGCAAGAGCGCCACTGCGACCTACGCCTTCGCCATCCCCGAGGATGCGCGTGACGAGGTCACCGTGGTCGTCGACTTCGACGGCGACCATACATCCGCCGTCTTCCACGGAGGGCTCGACTGACATGTCCACGCTGAGTCCGTCCGCGACCACTGATTCCGACCGCTTCTCGACACGAGGAACCTCCATGACACGCACCGCCCGCGGAGCAGACCGTCTCCGCCGCGTGATCGCCGCGATCGCCACCGCCGCGACGGCCGTCGCCGCGATCGCGTTCATCGCTCTGCCCGCAGAGTCCGCGTCCGCCGACACACCCGGACAGCCCGACACCGTCACCGCCGATGTCCTGCCCACTTGGCAGATCAACGGCGTCGTGTGGAGTCAGGTCGTCGCCGGGAACACGGTGTACGTCACCGGCAGCTTCACGAAGGCACGACCGCCGGGGGTCGCCGTCGGCGGCCCGGGCGAGATCGACGCGAACAACGTGTTCGCATTCGACATCACCACGGGCAACCCGGTTCCGAACTTCAGCCACTCCTTCGACGCCCAGGGCCTCGTCGTGCGGGTCACGCCCGACGGCAAGACCGTGTACTTCGGTGGCGACTTCACCGCCGTCGACGGTCAGGCCCGCGCGCACGTCGCAGCCTTCGACGTCGCCACCGGCACGATGCTCGACTGGGCGCCCCGTACGGACGGTCAGGTCAGAGGCTTCGCCTTCGCCGGCGACACCGTCTACGTGGGCGGCAACTTCCGCTCCAGCGGCGGTCAGCCGCGCAGCGAGCTGGCGGCCTGGAACACCACGTCCAAGACGATCACGTCGTGGGCTCCGGCTGCGGCCGGCGACGGATTCGTGTGGGACATGCTGATGTCGCCCGACTCCTCGCGCGTCATCATCGGCGGCTCGTTCACCACTCTCAACGGAGCGCCCGCCTACGGCATGGCCTCCCTCGACACCGCGACCGGGGCGGCACTCCCCTGGGCCGCCACCGACAGGATCAAGACCGCCGGGCTCAACGGCGCGATCTCGAGCCTCAGCACCGACGGCACCCAGGTCTACGGCACGGGGTACGCGTTCGGTGCAGGAGCATCGTTCGAAGGCACCTTTGCAGCCGACCCGTACACGGGCCAGATCAACTGGCTCAACGACTGCCTCGGCGACACCTATGCGAGCTTCCCGCAGGGCGGCGTGCTCTATTCCGTCTCGCACAAGCACGACTGCAGCGTGGTGGGCGCCTTCGGCGACACGAACCCGCGCGCGCGGTGGACGAAGGCGATCGCCGAGAGCACCACGCCCACCGGTGTGATCACCAAGAAGGACGCCTACGGGTGGGACTTCACCGGTCTGCCCTACACGGAGCAGCTCAACTGGTACCCCGACCTCGAGTTCGGCACGTACACGAGCGCGCGTCAGGCCGCATGGTCGGTCACCGGTAACGCGAACTACGTCGTGCTCGGCGGAGAGTTCCCGAAGGTGAACAACGTGGCGCAGCAGGGCCTGGTCCGGTTCGGCAAGACGAACGTCTCGCCGCACGCCGTCGCCCCGGTCTACAACGCCGGCCTCACCCCCGCGCCGTACTCGAACGAGTCCGGAGTGGTGAGGGTCCCGTTCACCAGCGTCTGGGATCGCGACAACGCCACGATCACATACGACGTGTTCCGCAGCCCCTCCGTCAAGATCGCGACCTTCACCCGCACTGACGGTCGATTCTGGAATCTGCCGAGCCTGAGCATCACCGACAGCGGCCAGACACCGGGAGCGCAGGTGCGCTACCAGGTCAGGGCCAAGGATGCCGACGGCAACGTGCAGTGGAGCGCCTGGTCGCCCTATGTGACCGTGTCGAGCACGCCGACGGCCACGTACCGCGCAGCGGTGCGGGCGAGCGGTGCCAGCCACGCCTGGCGCCTCGACGAGACGACCGGCACCCGACTGTACGACGACGTGGGGAACGCACCCGGTACGGCCACGAGCCTGACGCTGGGATCGAGCGGCGCGCTGCTCAACGATTCGAACGCGGCGATCACCTCGGCGGGCGGCAGCACGCCCAAGATGACGACGCAGGATGTCACCAAGTCGACGTCCGCCGCGACGGTCGAGGCGTGGGTGAAGACCACCAACACGAAGGGCGGACGCATCGTCGGCTTCGGCGACTCCGCCACGGGCACGTCGACGTCCGGCCTCACCGACCGGGTGCTGTATCTCGACAACTCCGGACGGGCGAACTTCGCGATCAACGACGGCTCCTACCGCACGATCTACAGCCGCACCGCGGTGAACGACGGCAACTGGCACCACATCGTCGGCACCGTCGGCTCCGAGGGAATGCAGCTCTTCGTCGACGGCAAGCGCGTGGACCGCGATCAGGCACGCACCTCGCCGAAGATCTACGACGGCTACTGGCGCATCGGCGCAGACCAGACGAACGGCTTCACCAACAAGCCGACCAACGCCGGTCTCGCAGGCACGATCGACGATGTGGCGGTGTACCCGTCCGCGCTGACTCCGGCTGACATCCAGTCGCATTTCCTCGCGAGCGGTCGCTCGGCCGCGTGGACCGCCGCTCCGACCGACGTCTACGGCGCCGCGGTGTCGACGGACAAGCCGGACCTGTACTGGCGCCTCAACGAGACGGCGGCCGGCACGATCGTCGACTCCGCCGCCGGAGGGACGACGGGCAACCTCGCCGGAACCGTGACCCGCGGGCAGACGTCCGCGATCGGCACCGGAACCGCGACCACCTTCAACGGCTCGACCGCGCTCGTGGTCGCACAGGAGCCCTGGACGGCGCCGACCACCTACAGCGCCGAGCTGTGGTTCAAGACGACGACCACCCGGGGCGGCACGCTGATCGGATTCGGCAACGCCACCAGCGGGCTCAGCACTCAGTACGATCGCCACGTCATCATGCAGAACGACGGGAAGGTGCAGTTCGGAAGCGGTCAGCCGCAGACCACGCTGATCACCCCCACCGCCTACAACGACGGCCAGTGGCACCATGTGGTCGCCACTCAGGGCGCCGACGGGATGAAGCTGTGGCTCGACACCCAGCTCGTCGGCAGCAACTCGATGGCAGGCTCGGAGAACTACCGCGGGTACTGGCGCATCGGTGCGGACAAGACCTGGGGCAGCACGTCCAGCAACTACATCGCCGGAACGCTCGACGAGGTCGCCGTGTACCCCTCGGTGCTCTCGGAGCAGCGGGTTCGCGATCACTTCGCAGCGAGCGGCCGCACCGTGCCGGGACGCGCACCGGTGGCGGCGTTCACCTCGGTGACCGACAAGCTGAAGATCGACGTCGATGCGAGCACCTCGACCGACGCCGACGGAGGGCCGCTCGCCTACGCGTGGAACTTCGGTGACGGAACGGTCACGACGGGGGCGACGGCATCGCACGTCTACGCCGCCGGCGGCACCTACACGATCACGCTGAAGGTGACGGACAGCACCTCGCTCGTCAACACCCTCACCCGGTCGGTGACGGTCGCCCCGAACCAGGCTCCGACCGCGGCGATCAGCGCCACGACGGATCACCTCGACGTCGCGCTCGACGGATCGGCATCGTCCGACTCCGACGGCACCATCGCGTCGTACGCGTGGGACTTCGGTGACGGTACGACGGGCACCGGCGCCACCACGACCCACACGTACGCGACGGCGGGCGACTTCACCGTGACCCTCACGGTGAAGGACGACAACGGCACCACCGCCACCAAGACGCGGGTCGTCACGACGACGCTGGCGCCGAACCAGGATCCGACGGCGGCGTTCACGACCTCGTCGAACCTGCTCGCTGTGACCCTGGATGCCTCGACGTCGACGGACCCTGACGGGACCATCGGGTCGTACGCCTGGGACTTCGGCGACGGCGGCACCGGATCCGGTGCGACGGCGTCTCACACCTACGCGAGCGCCGGCACCTACACCGTGAAGCTCACGGTGACGGACAACCGGGGTGGCACCGCGACCGTGACGCATGACGTCACGGTGGCGCAGAACCAGGCGCCCTCGGCGGCCTTCACCACCTCGGTGGCGAACCTCGCTGTGGCTGTCGACGGCTCGGGTTCCGCGGATGCGGACGGCACCGTCGCCGCATACGCCTGGGACTTCGGCGACGGCGGCACCGCTTCGGGAGCGACGTCGTCTCACACGTACGCAGCCGGGGGCACGTACACCGTGACCCTGACCGTGACGGACGATCGAGGGGCGACAGCCACCACGACCAAGTCGGTCACCGTCGCGGCACCGCAGGTGTGGGCGCAGGATGCCTTCACCCGGACAGGCACCAACGGCTGGGGCACCGCGACCACCACCGGCGGCGCGTGGACCATGTTCCCGAGCAGCGCGACGGCACTGAGCAAGTTCGCCGTCAACGGCACCGGCGGAACCGTCACCCTGTCGGCGGGGAACAACTACTCGGCCTCGCTCGCCGGCTCGACGCCGTCGACGAACACCGAGGAGCGGTTCTCCGTGGCGTTCAACCAGCCGTCCACCGGCGGCGGGTATTACTTCTCCGCTCTCGGACGACAGATCGACAACGCCAACGACTACCGCGCGAAGTTCCGCGTGGCGTCGAACGGCGTCGTGTCTCTCTGGCTGACGAAGACGATCGCCGGGGCCGAGACGGTCATCTCGTCGACGACCGTCCCCGGTCTGACGATCACGAGCGCCGACCAGCTGAGCGTCAGGTTCCAGGTGACGGGCACCAACCCGACCACCCTCAAGGCGAAGGTCTGGCGCACCGCCACCACGGAGCCGACGGCGTGGACCCTCACGACGACCGACGCCACGGCTTCGCTGCAGGTTCCCGGCTACGTCGGCGTGAACAGCTACCTGTCGTCCAGCGCGACCGCCGTCCCGGTCGTCTACACCTACGACGACTTCTGGGCGGGACCCGCGCAGTAGTCATCAGTGACACGAAGGGCCGAGGCGTTCACCACCTCGGCCCTTCTGGGTTGATGGCGACGACCGCAGTCGAGAACGATGCCCGCATGAGAGCGATGCCCGTGGTCGAGCGCACGCACGCTCAGCACCCTCGGCGTGGTTCCACCCTCGGGATGGTTCCGTTGTACGGGCGGCGCCCACCACCGGTAGGCGCCCACCACCGGGCGGTGCCACCACCGGGCAGTGTCACCACCGGACGGTGCCACCACCGGACAGGACTCGACACGGGACCCGAGCTCGGACAGCACAGTAAGAGGCCGGGGTGCCATGCACCCCGGCCTCTCGACTGCGTCCGATTCAGGTTCCGGATCCGGATCCGAGCCGGATCAGGGGAACCGGATCCCGATCAGGGGAACCGAGCCCCGATCGTGGGTGTCGTGGATCCGAGGATCGTCGCGACGATTCCCGGGAGAGCCCTCGCCGAGGCGGTCGCACCCGCGAGCAGCCTTCCCGAGGTGTCCGTCACCTTGCGGCCCTCGACCGCGGTCGAGTTGGCGTCCTGCCCTGTCGTCGTGCGGTAGTTCGCCCACGTCGTGAACACGTACGGGTTCACGTTGGCGGTACCGCGCGACCAGATCACGAACCAGGTCGGTGCCGCAGCGCTGTTGCGCTGGATCACGTTGCCATCCGAGCGGATGTTGAGCTGGGCGGGCGTGTACCGGTGGGTGTAGTCCTCGACGCAGTACGTGCAGTTGCCGGCACTCTCGCCGATGACGTTGTTGCCCATCGAGATGTCGCGGATCAGCCACGGCATCGTCGGGTCCGGGAACGGACGTCGGGCGTTGTGCCCCGGAACGGACGCATCCGTCGCGCTGCGGCTGTCCTGCACGATGTTCACGGCACGGTCTCCGCCGATGATCGTGTTGTTCCACAGGTTCACACCACCGGTGTTGTTGATCTTGACGCCGTTGCCCACATTGCGCAGCACGAGGTTGTTGACGAAGTCGATCTTCTGCGACAGCTCGAGGAAGGCGCCGGCGCCCTTGTTCTCGATGATGTCCGAGCCGGAGATACGCACGTCGTACACCGACTGGTCGAGCCAGATTCCCGGCCCGTCGTTGCGCAGCAGCGCGGAATCGGTCACGGTGACTCCGCGGGACTTGGCGATCTTCACGCCACCCGACACGGGCGAGGTGTTGAAGTGCTCCGCGTTGTTCTCGACGGCCAGAAGGTCGTCGATGACGAGAGCATCCGCGTAGTTGGCTCCGAGCCCCATGAGGCCGTTGCGCGCCAGCGTCACATCGCGGACCGTCGCGTTCGAGGCGCCGACGAAGAGTCCGGTCGAGGCGGTGTCGTAGATCACGACGTTCTCGATCGTCGCCTTCGGGGCCTCGACCGTCACGGCACCCATCATCCAGACGGAGGTCGCGTAGTTGCGGATGCCGATGCCGCGGACGACCGCCCCCTCGCCTCGCAGCGACAGCGCCTTGGTGAGGGTGGAGGTCTTCACGGAATGCCCCGTGGGGTCGCTCCCGAGGTAGAGACGGTCGTTCGCGACGTCGGTGAAGAAGGTGCCGGCCTTGAGGTTCGCGAGCGACGCGACCTCGACCTGGGCGACGCCGTCGATCCAGACCTGCTCCGGGTGAGCGGCCATCGGGTGCGCGGCGTTGAGCCACCGCCATCCGGCCGCCGTGCCGTCAGCCTCGCCCTTCGTGAACGACGGGGTCGAGTCGAAGTCGTACTTCCAGTCGGCGCTGAACCAGCGTCCGCTCGAGGCCTGCCAGTTCTTCAGTGTCGACGCTCCGTCGAACCACACGGATTCTCCGGGGTACGACTGGATCGTGAGCTTCTTGCCCGCGGGGATCACGACGGACTCGTGATAGGTGCCGCCGCGGAGCACGAGAGTCGAGCCGGATGCCGCACTGTTGACCGCGGACTGCACCGTGGCGAAGGGCGCTGCCTGGGTGCCCGTGCCTGACGCCGCGCCGCTGGGGCTCACGAACAGGGCACCGGCCGGCACCGCGTACGTGGTCGTACCGACGGCAGCCGCGCCCGCGGCGGTGCGTGCACCGCTCACGTTCCAGGCGGGTGCTCCACCCGCCGGGGTGGCGGGAGTCGTCGGAGTGGTCGGAGTCGTCGGCGTCGTCGGCGTCGTCGGAGTGGTCGGCGTCGTCGGAGTGGTCGGCGTCGTCGGCGTCGTCGGCGTGGTCGGAGTGGCGTCCTCTTCGTTCGAGGCCACCCGGAGGTCGTCGAAGAGAACGCCCAGCGCGGGGGTGCTCCTCGAGACGTAGAGCCGCACTCCTGTGCGACCGTCGGCCTTCAGCCGCTTCGCCGCACGGTCGGTGACGGAGAGCTTCCAGCTCGTCGGCTTGGCTCCGACCGCGCTCACGCGTGCGTCGATGGTGACCGCGTCGGTGCCGGCAAGGCGCGTCTCGAGCACGAACGGAACTCCCGCCTTGACGCGGAGCTCAGGCACCCAGGTGTAGCCGAGGGTCGTCTGCACTCCTGCGTTCACGCGGAGGGTCTCGAGGAGGACGACTCCCTTGGGATCGACGCGCACCTGGGTCTGGTAGAAGCCGTCGGCGGTGAGCCGCGACTGCAGGCTCATGTAGACGCCGGAGCCGGACTTCGGCAGCTGCGGCAGGGTGAAGGCGGTCGACTGGGTCGAGTCGCCGACAGCGACACCCACAGGGCGGGCGGTCACGGTGGCGCCCGGCGCGGCGGCGTTGAGCTTCGCCGTGCCGTTCGCCACCGAGACCGATGCGACGGGTGAGGCGTCGTAGGTCGTGCCGTCGGCGGCGGAGCCGAGGCCCGCTTTCACGGTGCGATCCATGGAGTCCTGGACCAGGACGACGTCAGTGGTGTCCGCCGCAGCGGGGGCGACGACGGCGAAGGGTAATAACAGCGCGGATAAGGATGCGATCAGGGGGAGGGTATTTTTACGCATGGGGGAGGGTCTCCGATGTGTTTCTCGTCACTGCAGGGTCGGGTAGGCAGCGTCGACATCCGGCTTCGGTGGCGGATGATGGTAGACCATAGCCTGATTTCCCTGGGCGGTTCCTGAGGATTTGCTGATATCGATTGGATAACTGTCAGCGATCGGAGGGTTCTTCCGGGTCAGCCGAGCGCAGACATCTTCCGGAACCATATGGCCAATGCGGCGCCCAAGTACAGAGCCGCGGCGAGGGCGAGAAGGCTGTATACCAGCATGAACGCGGGCGGCCAGCCCCACAGCACGAACGCGAAGCAGAGCACCCCATAGTCCGTGGGGAGCCCCAGCAGAGAGCGCCCGAGGGAGAAGCCACCGGCCTGCGCTGCCTGAGCGACCCCCTTCTTGCCGCGCAGCAGGTCGTTCAGGATCATGCCGAAGAAGGTCACCGTCGAGATGACGGCGAAGCCGAGCGGCACCAGGAGCCAGAGGTCCGACGGCAGCGGGAAGAACCGGTACCAGCCGATGGCCACCGCGAGCGGGAGAGCGACGAGCTTCGTCGAATCGAGGACGTGGTCGAGCCATTCGCCTGCGAGCGAGCCTCCTCCACGGAGCCTCGCGACCTGGCCGTCTGCGCTGTCCCAGGCATACCCGACCGCGAGGAGCAGCCAGACGATGATCCCGAGCACGATCGACGGCGGCACCGTCGCCAGGAGCACGATCCCCGTGAAGGTGAACGCCGCGCTGATCAGAGAGACCTGATTCGGCACGAGTCCAGCGGTGAAGGCGCCGGCCGCGATGACCCGGCCGACGGGACGGTTGATGAAGACCGAGTACGCAGGAGCCCCGCGTGCACGCCCCTTCTGGGCGGCCGCGAGGCTCCGGTACGAATCTGCGAAAGTCAGGGCGTCACTCCTCGTGCTCGGAAGTCGTCGAATGTCAGGGTGTACGGAACGCTGGTGAAGCCGGATCCCGCATAGGTCGAGATCCCGACGTACCCCGCGGTCTGCAGTGCTGCGGTGGAATCGGTCGTTGACAGCTGCCAGGCAGCCGGCTCCGTGGTTCCCGCCGCCCAGATCTTACTCCGGAGCGTCGTCGTCCCCGTGCCGAATGCCTGCACCCGGACGTTATATACCGTTCCTGCGGTGAACGTGAAGCCCGCCATGTTCTGCGAGACCAACGCCGTGCCACCGCGGGCGATCTGCGCCGTCACCGATCCGTCGGCACCGATCAGCCACCGCGCCCGGTAGTCATCCGACCCGACGACCCGAGCGAGAGCCGCGACGTAGACGCGTGCTCCGGCCGGCATCGCCGGCGCGGTCACGGTGAACGTCAGATCCGTGCTCGTGGAGGTGGCGGAGTTCAACGATGCGGTGCGGGTCTGCCCCGCCGCCTGCGTCGTGAACTTCGCCGCCCCGTTGTCGATGGCGACGTTCGCCGCGCCGCTCGTCTGGGTCCAGACACCGCCGGTCTGGGCCGTCCCGAGCGTGCCGTTCGCCCGACCGAAGTCGTCGGCGGCGAAGGCCGCGCCCGCCGGAGCGACCACCGTCACGGACTTCGTCACGGTGTTCACCGCGCCGAGGTTGTCGGTCACCGTCAGCGTCACCGTGTACGTGCCCGCTGCGGCATACGGGTGCGAAGCGGTCGCCCCGGTGGCGGTCGACCCGTCACCGAAGTTCCACGCATACGAGGCGATAGAGCCGTCAGGATCCGTCGATGCCGTGCCGTCGACCGCGACCGTGAGATCGGTCGGAGTCGCCGTGAACGATGCGACGGGGTTCTGGTTGGCCGGAGCAGCCGTCACCGTGACCGCCTTCGTGACCGTCCCGGTTGCACCCTTGTTGTCCGTGACCGTCAGCTTCACCTGATACGTGCCTGCGGCAGCATATGCATGCGCGGCGGGCGTGACACCCGTGGCCGTGGCTCCGTCTCCGAAGTCCCAGGCGTACGAGGCGATGGTGCCGTCGGCGTCGGTCGAGATCGTTCCGTTCACCGTGGCCGAGAGCCCGCTCACCGAACTGGTGAACGCGGCGACCGGCGCCTGGTTGGCGGGAGGCGTCGGGCCGCCCGTCGTGGATCCTGCCCAGAAGTTGTCGAACCGGGTCTGGAACGGCACGTTGGTGACGGAGCCGCCGAGGTACACGCCGAGCCCGACGTGTCCGGCCGACTGCAGACCCGCGGTGGAGCTCGTCGTCGACGAGGTCCAGTTCGCGGGCTCGGCCGTGCCGACCTTCCACACCTTGGCCCTGATCGTCGTCGGCGAGGTGCCCGTGGCCTCGGTGCGCACGTGCAGTGCGTCACCGGCGCTCACGGTCAGACCGGTCGACGCGGTCGTCAGGACGGTCGCGGTCTGCTGCAGCTGCAGCTGGACCCCGCCGGTCGGCGAGACGATGACCCGCGACCGGTAGTCCTCCGTGCCCACACGACGTGCGGCCACCGTGTAGTACGCGCTGCCCCCGGTCGGGAGCTGCGGCAGCACCACGTCGACGTCCACCGCGGTGTCGGTCGAGGAGACGTCCGTGAGGTACGCGTACCGCTGCGCTCCCCCGGCCGGCTGCTGGAATGCCGCGTAGGCGCCGCTGACGAGGTAGTTGGATGCCGTGTTCGACAGCGTCCACGCTCCCCCGGTGTTCGCGGTGCCGAGGCCGCTCGCCACGGTGCGGTTGAACGAGTCGGTGGCGTAGGTCACCGCTCCCACCGGTGCCGTGACCGTGATCGACGCCGTCTTCTGCGACGTCGCTCCCTCGTCATCCGTCACCGTGAGCGTGATGGTGTACGTCCCCGCTGCCGCGTACGTGTGGGTCGCGGTCTTGCCCGACCCTGCCGCCGTCCCGTCACCCCAGTTCCACGAGTAGCCGGCGATCGTGCCGTCGGTGTCCTGCGAGGCACTCGCGTCGACATCGGCCTTCAGGTCGGTGGCGGCGGAGGTGAACGAGGAGACCGGCGCCTGGTTCGCGACGGCTTCGACGATGGCCGTCGACGTGCCCGTCGCACCCTTGTCGTCGGTGACCGTGAGGGTCACCGTGTAGGAGCCCGCGACCGCGTAGGTGTGGGTCGCCGTGGCTCCGGTGCCCGCAGGCGTGCCATCGCCCCAGTTCCAGCTGTAGCTCGCGATCGTGCCGTCGGCATCCGCGGAGGCGCTCGCATCGACCGCGAGGCCGAGCTTGGTCACCGCGTTCGTGAAGCTCGCCGTCGGGGCGATGTTCGCGGGTGCTCCCGTGGTTCCCAGCGCGTAGTGCTGCGAGACGGTCGTTCCGGAGAGCGGCGACAGGTAGACGGCGACCTCGTCGATCGATCCGTCGAACTCCCAGTCACCCGGACCCCACGTGACGTCGCCGCCCACGTGCCAGTACCCGGTGTAGTCCTGAGCATTCGTCTGCCCGTTGGACCCCTGCTCCACGCCGTCGACGTAGAGGCGCATTCCGGTGGCGCCCTGCGTGGCGACAACCTGGTGCCACTGGCCGTCGTTGTACGACGCGGAGGTCTGCAACGTGTCGGCGAAGCCGACCCAGACTCCGTAGATGAGCTTGCCGTCCGGTGTCATGTAGACGTGACGGTCGTAGCCCGACGAATTGCCGTCCGGGCTGTTGCCGAATCCGATGATCTTTCCACCGGTGGTCGTGCTCGTCTTGAACCATGCCTCGAGCGAGTACGAGCGGGGGTTCGTGTACGAGTTCTGGCTGATGACCTGGCCACCCTCGAACGAGGCCGCCTTGTTGCTCACACCCGCGAGGGCTCCATCGGCTCCCTTGCTGACGCTGCCGAAGTAGGTGCCCTTCTGGTTGTAGCCCGAGGCATCCGCTGCGGTGCTGCCCGTCGACTCACCGAGTCGCCAGTACAGCGCGGGGTCTGCGGCGTAGACGGCCGCGCCGTACGCGTCAGCCGGAGCGGTCGATCCCTCGAGCTCACGACCGGATGCCGTGTAGTGCGAAGCCACCTGCTCGCGGGTCAGCGGGGCGCCGTAGATGGCGACGTCGTCGATCTGACCGGGGAAGAAGGCTGCTCCCGACCACGGGCTGTCGCCTCCGACTCGCCAGTAGCCGTTGTACGCCTGCGCCGACGTGACGTCGGTGCGCTGGGCGACGCGGACGCCGTCGATGTAGAGCACCATGCCGCCGTCGCTCAGACCGGCCGATACGTAGTGCCACTGCCCGTCGTTGAACGCGCTGGCCGAGCTGATCGTCTGCGACGAACCGGGGTAGACACCGAAGGTGACCTGTCCGCTCGGCTCCATGTAGACATGGCGGTCGTAGCTGCCGGAGGTGCCGGTGGAGCTGTTGCCGAAGCCGACGATCTTTCCACCGTTGGTGGTGGTGGTCTTGAACCACGCCTCGATGCCGAACGTGTTCGGGCCGGCGATCGCCGACGTCGTCGAGGCGAAGCCCTCACCGGAACCGTCGAAGCTCGACGCGCTGCGCGAGTCCGAGAGCATGGCGCCGGTGGTTCCTCGGGTCACGCCGCTGTGCACGGCGAGGTCGGATGCTCCGGCCCAGTCGTACGAGAGCGTGGCCGACGAGTCGTCGAGGGGCCAGTAGCTCAACGGTGCGTCATCGAGCACCGCGGTGCGGTATGCGCTCGGGGCGGCGGATCCGGATGCCGTCACGGTCGTCGTCCCACCGAGGATCGAGTGTCCCTCGTTGTCGGTCGCACGCACGCGGTATGTGTACGTCGTGCCGTTCGTGACGGTGGTGTCGACGTAGGCCATGGGTGGCAGTCCCCAGTCCGCAGACTTCGACCGCACGTTCTCATAGGTCTTGACGACCACGTTGTCGCGGAGAACCTCGTACTTCAGGTACTCGCTGTCGCGGTCGTAGTTGAGCGGCCAGCTCACGCGGATCGATCCGCCGGTGAGGGCGATCGACGAGGCGGGCCAGGCCGTGTTCCAGAGGATCGGTCCCTGCGCGTTGGGCGCCTTCGACGTCACCGCGAAGCGGGCGAGACCCTGCTGACCGGTGTTGTTCACCCGGGTGAACTCACCGCCGTAGACCAGGTATTCGCTGTTGGACGAGACCGACCAGGGTCCCTGCGAGGCGCCGCTGGCGGTGCCGGTGTTGAAGCTCGGGAACCAGTGCAGCAGCTTCGGTGCGGGGTTTCCGCCGAAGTCGTAGTATCCGAGGTTCAGTCCGTAGGGCGTCGTCCGCGCGACGTCCTTCGAGACGGCGAGACCGCGGTAGAAGGACCAGGGGTCGCTCTGCGGGAAGCCGTCCTCGAGGCTGCCGCAGTAGTGCGAGTGTCCGGCCGCGTACACGGTGTCGCCCATCGGCTCCACGTCGTACTGGTCACCATGGCAGTCATTGACCCAGACGAGGTTCCCGCTCGACCACGATGCGCGGAAGGAGCCCTCCAGGTTGCCGCCGGCGCCGAACACGTAGCCGGTGCCGTAGATGTCGTCGCCCGACGACTTGAGCGAGAGGATCGCCGCGTCGAGTCCGGCGTTGCGGATGACGTTGTTCGCCGAGAACGGCAGCAGCGAGGCATCGGATGCCGAGACCATGGCCAGGCCGTAGCCCGGGTTCGAGCTGCCGTTGAGAGTCTGGAAGTTACCGCCGAGAACCACCTTGTCGCCCGCGGGAGAGACGGTCACGACACGACCCTGGCGGCCTTCGAGCACCGGGGCCCAGGGCAGCAGAGCGCCGGCGCGGGTGAACGCCGCGGCGCCGGAGCGGTCGTTGCCGGAGACCCGACCGAACGTACCGGTGATGTACACGGTGTCGTTGGTCGCGGCGACACCCGAGGTGACGCCGTTGGAGTTCGGGTTGAACGTCGAGAGCGTGCCGCTAGGCAGATCGAAGGCTGCCACGCGGTTGCGGGTCTGCGTGTTCACCGTGGTGAAGTCGCCGACGATGTAGAGACGCGTGCCGTCGGGCGAGGCCTCGACCTGACGCACCTGGCCGTTGATCGACGGGGCGAACGACGCGATCAGCACACCGGTGCGGATGTCGTAGGCCAGAAGGTTCGACCGGGGGGTCTCGTTCACTCCGGCGGCGGCCCCTGCGGGCCGGGCGCTGGTGAACTTGCCCGCCGCGTACACGACGTTGCCGACCACGGCCTGATCCCAGACGATGCCGTTGATCTGCACCGTCGGCAGCGAATCAGCGGTGACCGTCGAGGCCTCTCCGGCCGGTGGACTCACGTCCGCCTGCGCGGGCGACATCGTCACCAGCGATCCGAGTGCGACGGCGAGCGTCACCGCGATCGCGATCAATGCACCGCGTCCGCGGCGTCCCCAAGACATTGCTGTAGTGCCCATCGTTCATCTCCCCAGATGATGGACCGTTCGCGCTCAACCCCTACATTGGCACCGAACGATAACTCCCCAGTAATCCGTCGTCCGACGGCAGCGACCTAAGGTCGAGGGCCGACGAAGACGACGTTTGGCACAGCGGCCAATATATCGACGATAACACGCACGTCCCCGTCAGGAGAAGAGGGAACTGCAAACTGGAATACTGCGTCCGCGCTGGCGCCGGCCGCGATGGACGACGGCCACACCGATGTGCCCTCGCCGGTGAGTCCGGCAGCGGGCAGGCGGTCGTCCCCTCCATAGGTCAGGGTGACGTTGGCCCCCGCGGTGTCGATCGCCTTCTCCGACCCGTTCGTCAGCCGGACGGTGACCTGGATGGCCGGGCCGCTGGGCTCGCCGGGGATGTCGTTGCCCGCGGTGATCGACTGGATGTCCGTGACCTCCGTCACGACCCCTTCCACGGCAGGAGCCGGCTCGTCGAGCGGCACCTCCTCGCCGTCGTCGGGCTTGGCCACACCGTCGGTGGCACCGGGAGACGGCGTCTCGAACTCGGTCGGCTGCGGCGTCGGCGTCGCGCCGGGGCTCGTCGACGCGCCCGGGTCGGCCTGGTCGGAGCCGCTGTTCGCGAGCACTCCCCACACGATCCCGCCGATGAGGAGCACGGCGATCACACCGATGAGCGTCCAGCCGCGCCAGCCCATCCGCCGCCGCGGTTCCGTCTGCGAATCCGCCATGGTTCCCCTCCTCCACCCACCGGTACTCCGCGTCGAGGACGGGAATATTCCGCCATTCTAGGTCAGACTCGCCTGCCGGGAACGGCGCCCCTCGACCGCGTCGAAGCGGGGGCCCGTCGGGTCGTCCGCATGTCTCGACCTGTGGGTGAGCAGCGACGCCACTGTGAAGAAGAGGATGAACGCGGTCGCGCTGTCGACGAGACCGCTCTCCGTCACCGAGCGGATGATCACGAGGGTCAGCAGGGGTGCGACGAGCCAGCGCCGCCGCGACGAGATGAGTGCGCTCGCGACGCACCACACGATGAGCGCCGCGATCAGCGCGGTGCCGATGAGGCCCGTCTGCGCGAGCAGCGATGCCCAGCTGCTGTCGAGCACCTGCTCATCGCGCCACTTGATGTCGACCGGGATCTTCTTGGCCGACAGGCCGATCCCGATCCACTTCTGCCACTCGCCCCAGTCCCACCCGAGCACCACCCGCCACACGTCGAAACGGGAGTCGAGGGCCGTCGAGGTGTCGTTCGAACCGGCTCTGGTGGCGAGGCTGCTGAACACGTCGGTGAACGACGCGATCGCGTAGCCGAGCGGCAGGATGCCGATCAGCATGTACAGCACACTGCGATCCCGGATGCCGTTCACGAGCACGGCGACCACGATGCCGACGACGATCGCGAGCAGACCCGTCCTCGACCCACTGGCGACCGCGATGCCCACCAGGACGACGGCGGCGACCAACCTCCACACGCGGATGCCGTTGCGGAGCATGAGCACGACCAGACCGATGATCGGCGCGGCGACGAGACCGGCCAGCTCGTTCGGGTGGATCTCGGGGATGCCGCCGCCCAGGCGTCCGGTCGACGCGAGCGACGGCACGCCCGTGACGGCCGCCACCACTGCGACCGCCGCCATCGCGGAGAGCAGGCAGGCGATGCTCGTCACCCACGGGACGCACGTCAGCAGGAGGAGGATCGTCGCCATCACGACGAACATCCGTCCGACCAGCACGATCGTCGAGGAGTCGTTGCCGGCGAGCACGGAGCCGAGCACGCTCACCAGGAGCACGACGGCGATGACCCCCGCCGGAGCGAGCCCGACGGCGACCCTCTCTCGGGTCCTCGCCGCGAAGGCGAGCGTCGCGCCGAGCGCGATCACGGCGATGAGCGCCTTGGCGATCACCACGGCATCCACTCCACCGCTGTAGATCGTGGCGCTGCGCCAGGGGATCACGCTCACGATCAGCAGCACGTAGAGACCGGCGACAGCCGTCACGCGGGCGGTGCTGGGATGGTGCGCCGACTGCTGCCGAGGCTGACGCGCGAGGTCAGTCGGAGCGGACATGCGAGGCCCCCGTGCCCGCGAGAGCGGGGTCACGGTCGGAGACCCGCCAGGACTCCGCGATGGAGCCGAGGGACTTGGGCCCGGTGTGGAGCATGACCACGCCGATCGGACGGACACCCATGACGCGCAGGCGCGTCGTGACGGCGACGAGGTCCGTCGCCGAGGTGGCGTTGTGGCGGACGTTGATGATCACGCCCGCTCCCGGTCCCACCAGCTGCTCGATGAGCGCGGACGCTCCTGGCTCGACGATGACGACGACGACGTCGAAGTCCTCGTGCATCGCGGTGACGACATCGGGCAGCTCCGTCACGAGCCGCTCGAGGGCGATGGCGGCGTCCGCGACGAAGATCGCGTTCCCCTCTTCCCCGTCGGCGATCGACTCGCCGTCGAGAACCTCGTTCAGCGTGTGGCCTCGTCCGGTCACATGCGTCTCGCGGGTGTCGACCACGCACGCGGTCGCGCCGATCAGGCGCTGCGCCTCGAGCATCCCGGCGATCGCGTCATCGTCGATGGCTCCGTCCGAGGCGGGGACCACGATCTGCGTGCGCATCCCGCCGCCGGCGAGGGCGACGAGGTTTCCCGCCGCCTCCTCGTACGCGACGATCGCACCGGTGTTCGACTCGGGATGCAGTCGGCTGCGCCGCGGGATCTGACCGATCACCGGCAGACCCGACGAGCGCCGGACATCGGAGATCGTGCGGAGGCGCCGGTTGGTGGTCGTGCGATACACCGCCACGATGGCGCCGAGGGCGAGGCCGGCGATGCCGCCGAGACCCGTGATGGCCGTGACCTGCGGAGAGATCGGGGCGAGAGGAGCGACGGCGGGGAGCACCTGGTCGAGCGCGACCTTGTACCGCGCGTCGTCCTCGTCGTTCTCCGTCTCGCCGATCAACTCCGAGAGATGCGTGGCCGCCGAGTTGGCGATGTCGGTCGCGAGCTGCGCGGTCGGCGCATCCGCGCGCACGATGAGCAGCACGGTGTCGGCCGTGTTCTCGGCGGAGAGCATCCGGCGGATGTCGCGGTCGGGGTACTCGTCCTCGTCGAGATCGAGATCGTCGCGCACGGCGTCGATGACCTCGGGGCTGTCGACGAGCGGCGGGTACGACTTGATGCGCGCCAGGCTGAACTGGTTGCGCTCGAACAGCGACGCCTCGGTCGAGTCGACGCGCAGCAGCAGGGTCGACGTCGCCGCATAGGTCTCCGGGAGCAGCTTGGTGACGAACCACCCCATGCCGGCACCGAGCACCGCGAGCACGACGATGACGACCCATCCCTCGCGCAGGATACGTCCGTAAGGGACATCTTCCATCGCCAACCCCCTCAGTCGAAGACAGGGCCTAAACCTATCATTGGCCGCTTCGAGCCTTTACCGCGCGGTGCCCTCCGGCCGACCACCCGACGAGACCAGCCATCGGAGGCCGACGCCGCCCAGCATCGAGGCCGCGGCGAGCGCGAAGGGCAGCGTCGACGGGTGCGCTCCGAGGATGAGCATGACGACCGCCGCGAGGACCGCGAGGATCGTGTCGGAGAGCCTGATCAGGAACACCGCGATCTGGCGCCCCCCGACCGCGCCCAGGGCGCCGTAGGGAGTGACGATCGCCACGGACATCCCGTAGGCGAGCCAGGCGATGACCGCCAGAGGATCGACCTGGACGTCGAAGAGCAGCGGACTGACCCAGGGGATCAGCACCACGGCGATCACGCTCATGAGCAGCGTGCCGATCACGAGGAACACGACGACCCGGTCGGCTTCGCGGACGGAACCGGCCGTGCCCGCCTTGTGCTGGTCGGCGAAGCGCACGAAGAGGAACGACGACAGCCCGCCGATCACGAGGATCAGCGGGGAGGTGTAGGTGCGGGCGGCCTCGAGCAGACCGACGGCGGTGAGACCGGCCCCGGCGAGCACGAGCAGGCGCAGCACGGTGAACAGGCTGGGGCGCAGCACCTGCTGAAGCCCGCGCCACATGCCGTATCGCCAGACCGCGGCGATGTCGGCGCCGCGGAGCCCGACGAGGTGCCTGTCGTCTCGCGGCACGAGGAACCAGCCGATGATCGTCGCGACGATCTGCCCCGCAGCGATTCCCCCGAGGAAGGCGGCGAGCGACAGCGTGCCCGTGAAGTGGACGGTGAGGATGATCGCGAGAGCGACGAGGAATCCGGAGAGGTCGGTGATCGCGGTGCGCACGAACGACATGTGCGCGATCAGCATGCGACGGACGATCTCCTCGACCGCGAACGCGGCGAGAGCGAGAGCGAACAGCGCCGACTCCCAGACATCCGAGAACCCCGTGAGCCAGGCGATCAGGAAGGATCCGATCGCGAGCACCACGGAGGTCGCGAGCAGCATGGCCTCGAGGCCCGCCCTGATCGAGCGCTGCGACCGCTCGAGGACGACGAGCGAGTCGCCGACGAGGCCGGTGACCACCGCTGTCGCGACGATCACGACTCCGTACAGGATCGCGAAACGGCCGTACTCCTCGATGCCGAGCAGTCGCGCGACGAGGATCTGCAGAAGCAGACCGATGCCCGCCTGCGCCGCCTGCGCGATCACGGCCCCCAGAGCCTTGCGTTTCATGTCGCCTCCCCGCCTGACATCCTCGCACGCGACTCGACGCGATAGAGTCGTGCCGTACGACTGTGGGGGTCGTCGTGGACGGCGAGGGGAAGTCGTCCTCTGTGTGACGCCACCATGGACATCGACGTTTCCACGAGGGGGATCATGAAGGGCATCATTCTGGCGGGGGGCTCGGGCACCCGCCTGCATCCGATCACGCTCGGAGTCTCGAAGCAGCTCATCCCGGTGTACGACAAGCCGATGGTGTACTACCCGCTGTCCACCCTCATGCTCGCCGGCATCCGCGACATCCTCGTCATCACGACGCCGCACGACGCCGCGCACTTCGAGCGACTGCTCGGTGACGGCTCGCAGTTCGGCATCACCCTCACCTTCGCGCAGCAGGAGTCTCCCGACGGGCTCGCGCAGGCGTTCACGATCGGCGCGGACTTCATCGGCGACGACAGCGTCGCCCTCGTGCTCGGAGACAACCTCCTCTACGGTCCGGGCCTCGGCACGCAGCTCAAGCGCTTCGCCGACATCGACGGTGGGGCCGTCTTCGCCTACTGGGTCGCCGAGCCAGAGGCCTATGGCGTGGTCTCCTTCGATGCGGACGGCCAGGCCGTGTCGCTCGAGGAGAAGCCGAAGAACCCGCGGAGCAACTACGCCGTCCCCGGCCTCTACTTCTACGACAACGACGTGATCGAGATCGCTCGCAACCTCGCTCCCAGCCCGCGTGGCGAATACGAGATCACCGACGTGAACCGTGAGTACCTGGAGCGCAAGAAGCTGCAGGTCGAGGTGCTCCCCCGCGGAACCGCCTGGCTCGACACCGGGACGTTCGACCAGATGACGGATGCCGCCGACTACGTGCGCACGATGGAGCGCCGCACCGGCATGAAGATCGGAGTGCCGGAAGAGGTGGCGTGGCGCCAGGGCTTCCTGACCGACGACGAGCTGCGCTCCCGCGCGGAGGCGCTCGTGAAATCCGGATACGGCTCGTATCTGCTCGCACTGCTCGAAAGAGGCCGCGCATGACCCGTCTGCTCGTCACCGGCGGCGCCGGTTTCATCGGCTCCAACTTCGTCCACCATGTCGTCGCGCACACCGATGCGCACGTCACCGTGCTCGACAAGCTGACCTACGCCGGCAACCGCGCCTCCCTGGCGGGTCTCCCCGACGATCGCGTCGAGCTGGTCGAGGGCGACATCGCAGACGCCGAGCTCGTCGACTCGCTGTTCGCCGGTGTCGACGCCGTGGTGCACTACGCGGCGGAGTCGCACAACGACAACTCGCTGCACGACCCGCGCCCGTTCCTCGACACGAACATCATCGGCACCTACACGCTGCTCGAGGCGGCGCGCAGGCACGAGCGCCGATTCCACCACATCTCGACGGACGAGGTCTACGGAGACCTCGAGCTCGACGATCCGCAGCGCTTCACCGAGAGCACGCCGTACAACCCGTCGTCGCCGTATTCGTCGACCAAGGCGGGGAGCGATCTGCTCGTGCGCGCCTGGGTGCGCTCGTTCGGCGTGCAGGCGACCATCTCGAACTGCTCCAACAACTACGGTCCGTACCAGCACGTCGAGAAGTTCATCCCCCGGCAGATCACGAACGTCATCCGCGGCATCCGCCCGAAGCTCTACGGGGCGGGCCTCAACGTGCGCGACTGGATCCACGCGGACGACCACTCGTCCGCCGTGCTGACGATCCTCGAGAAGGGCGTGATCGGTGAGACCTATCTCATCGGCGCCGACGGCGAGAAGGACAACAGGTCGGTCGTCGAGCTGATCCTCACGCAGATGGGCCTGCCCGCCGACGCGTACGACCATGTGACCGACCGCGCAGGTCACGACCTCCGCTACGCGATCGACTCCACCAAGCTGCGCACCGAGCTCGGCTGGCAGCCCCAGTACTCCGACTTCGAGTCGGGACTCGCGTCGACGATCGACTGGTACCGCGCGAACGAGGACTGGTGGGCGCCCTCGAAGGACGCCACCGAGTCGTTCTACGCGGCCAAGGGACAGTGATGACGGCGTTCGGCAAGGCGCTCACGGTCACGCGCACCCCGATCCCGGGACTCCTCCTGGTCGATCTGCCCGTGCACGGCGACTCCCGCGGCTGGTTCAAGGAGAACTGGCAGCGCGAGAAGATGGTCGCCGCAGGTCTGCCCGACTTCGGCCCGGTGCAGAACAACATCTCGTTCAACGACGCGATCGGCACCACCCGCGGCATCCACGCCGAACCCTGGGACAAGTGGGTGTCGGTGGCGACCGGACGCATCTTCGGCGCGTGGGTCGATCTGCGTGAGGGCGAGACCTTCGGCGCGGTCTTCACCGCCGAGATCGACCCGTCTCGCGCGATCCTCGTGCCCCGGGGTGTCGGCAACTCCTATCAGACGCTCGAGGCGGACACGGCGTACGCCTACCTCGTGAACGATCACTGGTCGCCCGACGCCGAATATTCCTTCCTCAACCTCGCCGACGAGACCGCCGCGATCGACTGGCCCATCCCGCTCGCCGATGTCGAGATCTCGGCCAAGGATCTCGCACACCCCCGTCTCGCCGACGTGACGCCGATCGGTCCTCGCCGGACTCTGGTGATCGGGGCCTCCGGTCAGCTCGGACTCGCACTGCGCGATGCTCTCGGCGATGCCCCTCACATCGAGTACACGACCCGCGAGACCTTCGATCTCGGCGCCTCGGATCTCGCGAACGCCCGCCGCTGGCGGGACTACGGCACCGTCATCAACGCCGCCGCCTACACCGCCGTCGACGTCGCCGAGACGGCGGAAGGGCGCGCCGCAGCCTGGGCGGCGAACGTCACCGGTGTCGCCGCGCTGGCCCGCATCGCCACCGAGAACGGCATCACCCTGGTGCACGTGTCGAGCGACTACGTCTTCGACGGCTCGAAGCACGGCGCGTATGCCGAAGACGACGCCGTGAGTCCGCTCGGCGTCTACGGTCAGACCAAGGCCGCCGGCGACGCGATCGTCGCGACCGTGCCGCGCCACTTCATCGTGCGCACCTCGTGGGTGATCGGCGAGGGTCACAACTTCGTGCGCACCATGGCGTCGCTGGCCGAGCGCGGCATCGCACCTCGCGTGGTCGCCGACCAGATCGGCCGCCTGACGTTCACCGATGACCTCGCCTCGGCGATCGCCCATCTGCTGTCGACCGATGCGGCGCCCGGTGTCTACAACGTCACGGGATCGGGCGAGCCGCGGTCGTGGGCCGACATCGCCCGCACCGTCTACCGCGTCACCGGCCACGATCCCGCGTCGGTCAGCGACGTCACGACGGCCGAGTACTTCGCCGGCGTCGAGCGTCCTGTCGCGCCGCGGCCGCTCAACAGCGTGCTCGACCTCAGCCGCATCGAGGCGACGGGGTGGACGCCGCGAGATGCGGATGCCGCGCTCGAGGCGTACCTCGTCGACCGCGTCGGCTGACGATCAGAGCTCGCCCGGTTTCATCGCCTCGGCGTCGATCGCCCGGATGACGCGCAGGGCGGCCGTGTCGGGCTTCGGCTCGCTCATCTGGCCGTGCGTCTTGGAGTGCCGCTTGGGCGCGTACACGACGAGCGAGTGGAAGAGGAAGCGCGCGAAGAACGCCACGATGAGCGACAGCCCTGTGGCGAGCACGCTCGAGATGTGCCACGTCTCGACCATCAGCGCCATCACCGGGATGCGCAGCGCGGCCTCGACGTTGTTGAACGTGAAGGATGCGGCGAATCGACCGCCCAGACCCCGCGCATCCGTGCGCATGTCGGCGAAGACGAACCGCTCCTGCAGGATGAAGTTGCCGATGATCGTGATCTCGGCGCCGATGATCGCCGCCCAGATGTAGGGCACGCCCGCCACCGTGAGCAGCCACATGATGCCGAGATTGGCCACCGCTCCGATCACGCCGATCATCGCGAAGAGCGACATCTTGCCGAAACGCAGTCTGGCCAGGTGCGCGATGAACGTGGTGCCCTGACGGAAGCTGGCCTTGGAGGTGCCATGCCGCCGCTCGCCGAACTCCATGGGCACCTCGGCGATGCGCAGATCGGTGCGGGCGAGGATCTCGAGCAGGATCTTGAAGCCCTGCGGCTTGAGGGTCGCGAGATCGAGGCGGCTCCGGTCGACCAGGAAGAACCCGGTCATCGGATCGGTGCTGCGCGCGAGCCGGATCGGGAACATCGCGCGCGTCAGCCACGTCGCCGCCCGGGAGACCCCGAAGCGCACAGCCGTGCCGAGACCGCTGGTGTCGCCGCCGCCGATGTAGCGCGAGGCTGCGACGACGTCGGCGTCGCCCTCCTCGTGGCGGCGCAGCAGGGCGGGGAGGAGTTCGGGCGGATGCTGCAGGTCGCCGTCCATGACGATGCAGATCTGCGCCGCCGCGGCCTCGAGCCCGACGACGACCGCTCCCCCGAGTCCTCCGGTGTTGTCGTCGCGATGGATCACCCTGACGGGGAGCGGGGCATCCGCGGCGACCCGCGCGACCTCGAGGGCCGTGTCGTCGGTGCTGTCGTCGACGAAGAGGATCTCGGCGTCGTAGGCGGCGAGCGCGGCCGCGGTGCGAGCGACGAGCTCGGCGACGTTGTCGCGCTCGTTGAACGTCGGCACGATGACGGTGACCGGTGTCCCCACGAACCATCCCCCTCGCGTGCGCCTGCGATTGCTGACTGCTCCATAGTTCCATGTGTTCCTATGGGCACGGAAACCGTCTCCTGCTAGACTGCCCTGATGCGGCTGTGGGAGTCGCTGGGCGGATGGGGATCCGCCTCTGGGGAATCACTGATCTGGGGAGATCATGGGGACGCGTATCGGCTATGCCGTGGGTGCTTTCGACCTGTTTCACGTCGGGCATCTGAACCTTCTTCGTCACGCCAAGCAGCACTGCGACGTCCTCGTCGCGGGTGTCGTCAGCGATGAGATGCTGCGGCAGGTGAAGGGCATCGAGCCCGTCATCCCGACCGCAGAGCGGGCGGAGATCGTCCGCCACATCTCGTTCGTCGACGACGTGTACGTCGAGACGACTCCGTCGAAGATGGATTCGTGGCGAGACGTGCAGTTCACGCACTTCTTCAAGGGCGATGACTGGCGTGGCACCGAGAAGGGCCTGCGCCTCGAGCGCGAGTTCGCCGAGGTCGGCGTCGAGGTGGTCTACTTCCCGTACACCGCGCACACGTCGAGCTCGTCGCTGCGACGCGCGCTCGATGCGATCACCGCCGGCGCCACCGCCGTGGGCGCCCCGGCGCTCGCTTCGCGCTGACTCCGTCGCGCCCGCGCCCTCAACGACGCGGGCGCGGGCGTGACGGGTGGGCGCGCACGCGCGACGCGATCATCCGGACACCCCGAGCAGACTGCGCGCCATCCGCGCCACATGGGGCGGGGTGTGCGCGCCGAGCCAGACCGTCCACTGCAGTGGCGGTTCTGCACACGTCCACTCGACGCACCACGAGTGCACGGCGTTGGCGAGCCGTTCGCCCTTCGCATGCTGCCGTGCGCCGTCGCCGCGCAGGAGCCAGCGCACCGATACGCCCCCGGGCACGTCGATGTGTCGGAACTGGATGCGCGCGGCGGCCTCGATCAGGATGACCCCTTCGGCGTCCCACGGCATCCGTGCCGCGATGGCGGCGATCGCCCCGGCGTCCGTCGAATCACCGGCGATCAGCACGACCCCCTCGATGTGCTCCCAGTCCGGATCCTCGAGGTGCTCGCAGGCGTTGTTCATGGCCCCAAGTATAGGTAAGGCTACCCTTATCCAGCAATGGTCGATGAGCGATCATGGACGACCACAGGTCATCTCGGCGCCCGCCCAGCCACACGGCTCTACCCTGGATACATGACCTCTCCTGCAGAATCCGCGATCACGCTGTTCGGCGCCGACTGGTGCCGCGACTGCATCCGCACCAAGAAGCAGCTCGACGAACTCGGTGTCGAGTACACCTACGTCGACCTCGTCGCCGACCCCTCGGCCGCCGATGTCGCGAAGGAGATATCGGGACGCACGAACATCCCCGTCGTGCTCTACCCCGACTCCTCGCACCACGTCGAGCCGTCGAACGCCGACGTCGAGTCGAAGCTGCGCGAGCTTTCCCTCATCTGACCCCGCTGCGGGCTCCTCGCGCACCGATACACTGGCGCGATGAGCACCGCGGCTCGGCCTGAACGAGCATCCGTCCGCCTGTCCGCCCGCACGGTCGCCCTGTACGCGATCGGCTCGCTGGGCACAGGTGGCTACGCGACCCTCCCCGGGCTCGTCCTCACGTACTTCCTCACCGACAACCTCGGTGTCGCCGCCCTCGCGGCCGGCCTGATCGTGACCGCGGCGAAGATCTGGGACGTCATCATCGACCCCCTGATCGGCGCCGCCTCCGACCGCCAATACGCGAAGACGGGCTCCCGTCGAGGATTCATGGTCGTGGGCGCCCTCACTCTCCCGGTGTTCTTCGCCCTCACCTTCGCAGTGGCCCCGTCGTGGGGTCCGGTCGCCGGCGGGATCAGCGTGTTCCTCGCGTTCCTCGCCACCGCGACGTCATTCAGCCTGTTCCAGGTTCCCTACGTCGCGCTGCCCGCCGAGCTCACCTCGGGCTACGACGAACGCACCCGACTGCTCGGGTGGCGCGTCGTCGTGCTGACCGCGGCGATCCTGCTCTTCGGCGCCGGCGGCCCAGAACTGCGCAGCGCCGGGTCGGACCAGGTCTCGGGATACCTGCTGATGGGGATCGTCGCCGGTCTCGCGATCGGCGTCGGCATGCTCGTCGCCTCACGCACCGCGGATGCCGCAGCGCACCGCCCCGACGCCGGCGAGCGCCCCATGGCCACCCCGCCGGCCGGTTTCCGCGAGCAGTACGCGGCCGGCGTGCGCACCCTGCGGCGCAGCCAGCCCTTCCGCGCGCTGCTGGGCACGTTCCTGCTGCAAGCGCTCGCCACCGGCACCATGCTCGCCGCCGCGCAGTACGTGGCCACGTGGGTGCTGCGCAGCGAGGACGCCGTCACTCTGGTGTTTCTGGCGCTCGTCGGCCCCGCACTGATCGCCGCCCCCGCGTGGACGGCCCTGGCGCGGAGGATCGGCAAGGAGCGGGCCTTCGCCATCGCGAGCATCCTGTTCACGGTCGCCGCCGCGATGCTCGTGCTCGCCGCCTGGATGCCCGGCACCTGGATGTACAGCACGATCGGGTTCGCCGGCATCGCGTACGCGGGCCTGCAGTCGCTGCCCATGGCGATGCTGCCCGATGTGATCTCGCACGACGAGCGCACCAGCGGCAGAGGCCAGGCGGGCACGTTCACGGGGGTGTGGACGGCGGGCGAGACCGTCGGGTTCGCCCTCGGCGCCACCGCGGTGTCGCTCACTCTCGCGGCGACCGGGTATGTGTCCACCGTCGCAGGAGCCACCGCGCAGCAGCCGGACGCGGCCATCACGGGGATCGTGCTGAGCTTCAGCATCCTCCCCGCCCTCCTGATGGTGGCGAGCCTCCTGACGCTTCGCCGCTACCGGCTGCGCCGCGCCGACATCGACGCGTGAGCGAGTACCCGGCCTAAGCTGGGATCCCGTCCGAAGGAGACGCCGATGACTTCTGCGACCACCCCCGCCGCCGAGACCGCGACACCCGATCTGTCGGAGGGGGAGCGCGAACGCCTCGACGCCGCGATCGCCGAGCTCCACGTCGGGAGCCGCACCTGGTCGGCGCTGACTCTCGCGCAGCGCGTCACCCTGCTGCACGGGGTGCGCACGAGCGTCGCGGCGGCAGCCGAGGACTGGGCGAACACCGCCGCCGCATCGAAGGGCCTCGACGGGCGGCATCCGCTGCGCGGCGAGGAGTGGCTCAGCGGACCGTACAGCGTTCTCGGAGCCATCGACGCCTACATCGAGACCCTCTCGCGGCTCGCGAACGGCACCAATCCGCTCGACGGCGTCAGGATCGACCGGGCGCCCGGCGGACGTACACGCGTGCATGCCTTCCCGTTGACCGGCATCGACCGGTTCCTGCTCTCGGGCTACACGGGTGAGGTCTGGCTCGAGCCGGGCATCACGCCGAACGCCGCACGGGCGGGGGCCGGCCTGGCTCAGCGCACGCCGTCGGAGGCCGGGGGCGTGGGCCTCGTGCTCGGCGCGGGTAACATCACCTCGATCCCGGTGCTCGACGTGCTCTACGAACTCCTCGCCCACAATCGCACGGCTCTCCTCAAGGTCAACCCGACACAGGATGCCCTCGTACCGGTGTACAAGCGCGCCTTCGCTCCGCTCATCGCCCTCGGACTGCTCCGGATCGTGCGCGGCGGGCCCGCCGTAGGCGCATATCTGACCGGCCACCCCGACCTCGCGCACGTGCACATCACGGGTTCGGCTGCGACGTTCGACGCGATCGTCTGGGGCACGGGGGCAGCCGCCACCCGTCGTCGCCGCGAGAACCGCCCGACACTGAAGAAGCCCATCACCGCCGAGCTCGGCGGGGTGTCGCCGATCATCATCGTGCCCGGCGCCTGGACGGCCGCCGACCTGACCTACCAGGCCGAGCATGTCGCGACCATGCGTCTGCAGAACAGCGGCCACAACTGCATCGCCGGCCAGGTCGTCATCCTGTCGTCCGACTGGGCGCAGGCCGACGACTTCCGTGCAGCTCTGCGCCGCGCGTACGCGAACGCCCCCGAGCGACCGATCTGGTACCCCGGCTCACCGTCGCGGATGGACCTCGCGACCGACGCCTACCCCGACGCTCTCGTGCTCGGCGATCGACTGCTGGTCGAGATCGAGGAGGGCGACGATGCGGCCGCGCTGCAGCACACCGAGTACTTCGCGCCCGTGCTGGGCGTCGTCTCGCTCACCGGCACCGGACAGGAGTTCCTCGACTCGGCGGTTGCCTACGCGAACGAGCAGCTGCAGGGCACGCTCGGGGCCAACCTGCTGATCGACCCCTCGACCGAGAAGACGCTCGGTGCCGGATTCGACCGGGCCGTCGCGGCCCTGCGCTACGGCTCGATCGCGATCAACGGGTGGACCGCCTTCGGCTTCATCACCCCGACACTGACCTGGGGAGCGTTCCCGGGCAGCACGATCGACGACGTCGGCAGCGGCATCGGAGTCGTGCACAACGCCCTCCTGCTCGACGGTGTCGAACGTTCCGTGATCCGCGGACCGTTCCGGCCGTTCCCCCGTTCGATGCCGATCGCCAACGGAGGCGGGCGCCTCACGATCCTCCCGAAACCGCCGTGGTTCGTGTCCGCACGCACCGGGGCCGAGGTGAGCGAGGGCCTCACCCGATTCCGCGCGAACGGCGGGACCGTCGGGCTGCTGAAGACGCTCACGAAGGCACTGCGCGCCTGACACGCGCCCGCCGATCGCTCCCGCTCACCGCGCCCGGTCGCCTCCGGCAGCGTCGGTTCAGTGCGCGAAGCGGTCGGTCGCGGCGCGCAGCGCGCGCTGGATGCCGGGCTCGGCGGCTGAGTGACCGGCGTCGTCGACCACGACGAACTCCGCCTCCGGCCAGGCCGTGTGCAGATCCCATGCGGTCATCATCGGCGTGCACACGTCGTGGCGGCCCTGCACGATCACGGTCGGGATGTGCCGGATGGCGTCGACCCCGGCGATCAGCTGCCCCTCCGACCACCATCCGCGGTTCACGAAGAAGTGGTTCTCGATGCGGGCGAACGCTGTCGCGGTGCGCGGGTCCGACATCGCCTCGATCTGGGCCGCGTCCGGGCGCAGGGTGACGGTCGACGCCTCCCACCGCGACCACGCGACCGCCGCCGGCTCATGCACGGCGGGATCCGGATCGAACAGGCGCCGGTGGTAGGCCTCGATCATGTGCGAGCGCTCGAGCACCGGGATCGGAGCGAGGAACTCCTCCCACAGGTCCGGGAAGAGCGCCGCGGCACCGCCCTCGTAGAACCACTCCAGCTCTTCGCGACGCAGCGTGAAGATGCCGCGCAGGACGAGCTCGCTGACGGCATCCGGATGCGCCTGCGCATAGGCGAGCGCGAGCGCACTCCCCCATGACCCGCCGAACACCTGCCACCTCTCGATGCCGAGGTTGCGTCGGAGCAGCTCGATGTCGGCGATCAGGTGCGCGGTGGTGACGAAGCGGAGGTCGGTGTCGGGCGCGCTCGCGTGCGGGGTGCTGCGTCCGCAGCCGCGCTGGTCGAGCAGCACGATGCGATACACCTCGGGGTCGAAGAACCGGCGCTGCCAGGCGGACGTGCCGCTTCCGGGGCCGCCGTGCAGGAACACGACGGGCTTGCCCTCGGGGTTGCCGCTGACCTCCCAGTACATCCGGTGCCCGTCGCCCACGAGCAGCTCGCCGCTCTCGTGCGGCTCGATCGGCGGATACAGCGCATCCAGGCTCATCGTCATCGACCCCCGGGTCAAAGCAGTCCAACAGAGACCACGCTAGCGTGATCAGATGAGTTTCACGCCCCTGCGCTCCAAGTCGCGCAACCTGTACACCTGGTTCGCCACGCGCCCCGACCTGTTCGAGCCCGAGCGTTCGCCGCGCAAGACCATGGGCTGGGGAATCGTCGCCGGGATCATGGTGGTGCTGGCGCTGCTCGTCTACCTCAACCCGAGTGGGACGGTCGAGCTGCTGGGCGGGCGCATCAGGGGCGGTCTCGCCATCGCCGCCGCGTTCGCGCTGCCGCCGGTGATCTTCGTCGCCAGCATCGTCATGATCTTCGTCGGCGCTCGACGGTGGCGGGTGAAGGGCGGCGGGGTGCTGCTGAACCCCGTGATCCACAGCTACAGCCCCGGCTTCCCGATCGAGCAGGTGCTCGCAGCGCTTCGCCAGGGCAGCGCCGACAGCGCAGGCGTGATCTCCGCGCTCCGAGCGGTGCAGAAGGATGCCGGCGACCAGCGTCTGCTCACGATCTGGTCATCGGCTGCGGATCGCGCGATGTACGTCGGCCTGATCCGCGTCGACGGCGACGACAAGCTCTGGATCGACACCGAGCCCTTCGCGATCGCGCCCGATCGCTACTTCGACGCGAAGAAGCACGACCTGGCCGCATCGCTCGGCAAGACGAGCATCGACGGCGTCTGAGGTGAGCGACCTCTAGAGCTCGTCTCCGGACACGGTGAGAGGCTGCCCGCACACCTGGAGGCCGTTCTGGTATCCGTCCGCGAACCACGCCTTGCGCTGCACGCTGGTGCCGTGCGTGAAGCTCTCGGGGTTGACCGTGCCCGACGACTGCTGCTGGATGTTGTCGTCGCCGACCGTGTTCGCCGCGTTCAGAGCATCCTCGAGCTCCGTCTCGGTCGGTGCGAGGAGGTAGGGCACGCCGTTCTTGTCCTTCTCCCTGGTCATCTGCCCGATCCACGCTCCGGCGTAGCAGTCGGCCTGCAGCTCGATGCGCACACCGTTGCTGTCTGGGCCGGTGCCGTTGTTGGGGTAATCCGTCATGACGCCGGTGATGTTCTGGATGTGGTGGCCCCACTCGTGCCCCACGATGTAGAGCTGGGCGAGGTCTCCCGCGGATGCTCCGAACTGCTGCTGCATGAGGTCGAAGAACGTGGGGTCGATGTAGACGGTCTCGTCCGGCGGGCAGTAGAAGGGACCCACGGCGTTCGAGGCGGTGCCGCACGCGGTCGAGGTCGCACCGTCGACGATCACGAGCTGAGGCGCGCGGTACGGGTCGACCTCGTCCTCCCAGAAGCCGTCGAGGGCCAGCTGCGAGGCCGCCACCCGGCAGTCGACGTTCTCGTTGGCGTCCTCGCCAGTCAGGCAGTTCTCGATCACGCTGCCGCCCTGCGGCTCCGACCCGCCGCCGGTCGTGCCGCCTCCGCCGAGCAACCCGGTCAGGTCGATGCCGAGCAGCGGACCGGCGATGAGCGCGATGATTGCGAGCAGGCCGACTCCGCCGGCTCCGGCGACGACGGCGCCGCGGCCTCGACGGCGGGCGGTGTTGCCCGAGACATCGGCATCTGGGTTGAAGGTCATGCCACGAGGGTACTCTGCGACACGGCCCGCTCACGGTCGTAGGCTCGTGTCATGACGACCACGATCACGCTGACCGGTGCAGGCGGACAGATCGGATACGCGCTGCTCTTCCGCATCGCCGCCGGAGACCTGCTCGGCCCCGACGAGAAGGTGCGGCTGCGACTGCTCGAGATCCCGCAGGGTCTGGGCGCCGCCGAGGGCGCCGCGCTCGAGCTGCAGGACGGCGCCTTCGGGCTGCTCGAGCACGTCGAGGTGACCGACGACCCCGCCGTGGGCTTCGACGGCTGCGACCTCGCGCTGCTCGTCGGCGCGCGCCCGCGCGGACCCGGCATGGAACGAGGCGACCTGCTGGCGGCCAATGCCGGGATCTTCGGACCGCAGGGTGCGGCGATCGCCGCCCACGCGTCATCAGACGTGCGCGTGACCGTGGTGGGGAACCCGGCGAACACGAACGCGCTCATCGCCGCCGCATCCGCCGACGGCGTCCCCGCCGAACGGTTCACCGCGCTCACCCGCCTCGACGAGAACCGCGCCAGGGCGCAGCTCGCACAGGCGCTGGCGGTGCCGGTCGACACGGTGCGACGCGTGTCGATCTGGGGCAACCACTCGGCCACGCAGTTCCCCGACGTGACGTACGCGACGGTCGGCGGGCGACCGGTGAACGACGCCCTCGAGGCCATCGTGGGCGACGTGCCCACGTGGCTCGACGAGACGTTCATTCCCCGGGTCGCCAAGCGCGGTGCCGAGATCATCCAGGTGCGCGGCTCCTCGTCCGTCGCATCCGCCGCCAACGCGACGATCGAGCACGTGCGCGACTGGGTGCGCGGCACCGACGACTGGACGTCGGCAGCCGTCGTGTCGCACGGCGAGTACGGCGTGCCGGAGGGCCTGATCTCGTCGTTCCCGGTGCGCTCGGTCGACGGAGAGTGGCGGATCGTCGAGGGACTCGAGATCAGCGACCGGGCACGGGCGCGCATCGATGCCTCGGTCGCCGAGCTCGTCGAGGAGCGCGACGCGGTTCGAGCCCTCGGGATGCTCTGAAAGGTCACCACGCACGGGCCGGGCAGGGCAGAATGGATGCCGGAGGTGCGCGATGAGCGAGACGATCGATCCGATGAAGGCGACGGCATCCGTCGAGGATGCCCTGACGAGCCCGCTGCACCTGCCGCACGCCGCTGCGGAGTGCCCGAAGTGCTTCACCGAGCTGCAGCAGAACCGTGACTTCTGGCTCGCCCGCCCCGACGGGTCACGCCTGGTCGGACTCGTGGTGGCACGCGAGGGAATGCCGTCGGTGGTCGAGCAGCGTGACGACCTGACCCGGTTCGGCGTGCCGATCGAAGGCTTCCGTCATCCCGCGCCCGACATCCTCGAGAGCTGGAGCGATCGACTCACGCGGCTCATCGCCACGCTGAAGCCCGGCGACGTGCTCGTCGTCGCGAACATCAACGCCCTCGGCCGGGATGCCGAAGAGGGTGCTCGCACCGCGAAAGACCTCCGCAGCCACGGCATCATCGTCAAGGTGCTGAACCACAACGCCCGTCACCTGGCAGACGCGACCCGCTGACCGCTGCGGGCGGTTCGGGGCCGATCAGCTCGAGGCGAGCCCGAGACCGAGCAGCTCGAGCGATTCGACGCCACGGTCCATCCGCTCGACGCGCTCGGCGGACCACGTCTCACCCTCCGGCATGCGCTCCGCCTCGCGCCAGGCGCGATAGCCGAGCTCGTCGGGGCTGTCGACACCGTAGGCATCCCGCAGCGCGACGACGCAGCGCTCCGCCAGCTGCGCGTACTCGGAGGTGAGGGCGGGGAGGCCCAGCGACGACGACCAGTTCGGCTGCGCGACGGTCGGCGCGGTCCAGCCGGCGGCGCTCAGCACCGACTCGTCGGCATCCGCCACGACGTCCGTCGCCGGAGCCTCGGCGTCGAGCCGATCGGCCTGTCCGGCGAACTGCACGTAGCGCGCAGGATCGGCTTCGGAGGCGACGATCAGGAAGACCCGGTCGGACACGTGGCGGAAGGTCGACGCGAGTCGCGTCCCGAAGTCATCCCAGTCCGACATCAGCGATCACCGAGCTTCCGCTCGACATCAGCGCCCTGCGGCGTCTCGAAGCGCACGTTCAGTCCGCGCGGCAGGAAGTTGAACGCGACGCGCGACCCCCCGGCGGCGTCCCAGCGCGCCGTGGTCCATTTGTCGGTTCTCCGCAGATCGGGCTTGCCCCAGCGGGCCTCACCCTCGCGCACCATGAGGGCGAAGTTGTCGCCGAGGAATGCCGTCGACTCGGGCGTGACGTCGCGGATCGTGTCGGTGGTGTCGAAGGAGAGCTCTCGCATCTGATCCTTGACGGCGATCGTCATCACGTCCGGCACGGTCAGCCCCGTCACGGTGTTCATCAGATACCGCGTGCCGTTCTCGACCTCGATGCTCCAGCCGAGGCGTTCGACGGCCAGCTGCTGCGCCTCGTCTTCGGTCAGCGGCCACGGAGCGGCTGTCCAGAAGTCGACGATGTCGCAGACCTCGGTGGGAGTCATTGCTTTCCAGCTCATAGAAGAACCCTATCGATCACGTCTGCTGACGACGGTCATTCCGCTGCGCCTGCGGCGGCGTCAGTGAGGATCTCGGTCTGCTCCTCGCCGAGGCCTGAGATCTCGGATGCCGAGACGACACCCTCGTAGACGCCGGCGTCCGACTTGGTCAGCCCCAGGGACTCGGCGTCGATCGCATCGTGTCCGAGGAAGACGATGTGCGCACGATCCCCCGACTCGCCTCGCTCGAGCCCGACGAGCTGCACACGGCGATTCTGCCAGCGTCCGACGACGCGCACGGCGTAGACGCGGTCGACCCGGTCGCGCGACGTCGCGGCCCACCAGACCCCGCGCGGGGACTGCTGCATACCCTCGCGCTGCTCGGGCGAGCACAGGATGATCGTGCCATCGGGCAGCACATCGGCCAGCAGGCGTTCACCGTCAGCCTCTGCCCAGATCCCCACCAGCTCGGGTGAACGGAGCGGGACGGTCGGGAGTCCGAAGTCCGGACGGACCGACACCCAGCCGACGGCGACGTGGGCATAGCCCGCGAGGATCTCCTCGCGGCCGTCGGCGTGCGCACGCCACAGGCTCGTCCCTGCGGGCAGCGCGCTCGGCGCGAGCCACCAGTACGGCACCATGGCGGACGCGCTCTCGACGAATCCTGTGCCGCTGAGCGGCGGGTGGTCGCGGAACGGCGGGATGACGTCGCCGGTACCGGGCGACTCGAGCGCGAGGTACGACGCGGCCGGTATCCGGAGCGTGTCGATGTACGGGGCGTCGGCGGTGAACGGCGAGCCGGGGAAGCCCAGACCGAGCTCTGCGAACAGCGCGGACGGCGTCTTCGCCGACGCCACGTCGTCGCGACGCACGACGTATCCTGCGACCCACCCGAGCCCCTGGCTCAACCACGCGCGACCTCGCGAGGGCGTCACGGCCAGGATGAGTTCGGTCATGGTCTTCCTCCGGGGGCGGTCAGCCACGGTGCGGGCACCGGGGTGCGAGTCTCGGTGATGCGCAGATCCCGATCGTCCGCCGGGATGAGCTTCACCCAGGCGTCGCGCTCAAAGCTATCAAACCCGTTCTCGGGCGCCCTCGGATCCTTGGTGACCGCCATGACTCGACCCTGGTTGCTCGGAGAGAGTTCGACCGCGATCCTGCGGTAGACGCCGGCGTGCGAGATCCGGAAGCATTCGAGCTTCTCCGTCGGATCGATCTTCCGTTCGAAACGCTCGGGCGCATGCTTCGTGAAGGCGACCTTCTCGAATCCGGCCGTCGCCCTGTCTGTCTGCAGCACCCACCCGGAGCCTTTCCGCTCGAGCCGGTAGTCGGCACCCTTCCACCGGGCGTGCAGCCCCCGCTTCTCCAGCGCGCCGGTCACGAGCCCGAGCCGGGGGCGAAGAATCCGCGACCGGGGATGTAGATGCCGACCAGACGCGGACCGTCGGGTCCGACAGCCCACAGACGCGCCCCCTCGGACAGATCCATCCGCGCGGACGCCTCGTACTCCGGCCGCCAGACGTCGTCGCGGTTCAGCAGGAACCCGGACCCGGCGAACGGCTGGTCGTACTCGGCGGTGCCCCCGAACTCCGGAGAGAACGGCACACCCAGGAGGTCGACGTCCTGCGTCTGGAACTCGATGAAGCCGTAGGAGTCGGCACCGGGCACCGTGTACGGGTTGGTCTGGCCACTGTTGGGCGTGTAGTCCAGACGGGCGTCGGCGACGACCTGATCGAGTCCGCCCCACGGGTTCAGGTCACTCGCTCGGGCCACGAATCCGCCGACCTGCGGCCCGTACTCACCGTACTGGTAGCGGCTGACATCGTCGAACGGGATCACCTTGACCAGGTGCGTGTCCGGCGTCGGAGCGTCAATGAGGCTGCGAAGCTCGAGCAGCTGAGCGCGCTGGTCCTGCGAGAGCTGCGACGCCGGCGTGTGCCGCAGGTCGTGGAGGTCCTGGTTGGACAGCCCGTGCTCGTCCGCGAAGTCTCGGATGATCTGGTCGGAGCTGCGGTCCGGCCCACCGCCGTGTCCGCCGCCGTTCGCGGGATCGACGGGGTCTCCGCCGTCGGCGCCGTCGAGGTCGCCGTCGGTCGCACCGCTGGCGTTCTCACCGCCGCTCGGCGTCGCCTCGGTGGCGGGGCCTTCAGCCGCACCGGATGCGGCGCCGTCCGTCGTGGTGTGCGCGGATCCGGCATCCTGCGTGGTGTGCGGTGCGTGCGTCGTGTCTGCAGCCGCCGCAGGGCGGACGTCGGCGTCGACAGCCGGTGCCGCCGTTCCCGCTGCGTGAGTGCTCGGAGACGTGCCGCTCGCTGCGCTGCCGTGCGGCAGCGTGGCGGAGGCGTCGGAACCGGGCACGCGGACCTGACTGCGATCGATCTGGAACTCGGTCACACGGATGCTGCCGTCAGGGCGTGCCTGAACCAGCTCGTAGCGCACGTCCAGCGTGCCGTTGCGGATCGCCTCCACCACCCGAGGATCAGCGTCCGGGCTGTTCACATACGCGTCGAGGTTGTCCTGCAGACGCGTGTCACGGCCGGCGATGTCGTTGAGGTACGACGTCGTTCCCTGCTCGGCGCGCACGCCGTCGACCGTACGGTAGCCGAGCGACGAACCGCCGCCCTTCGCTTCGTAGACGTGCAGGGTCGGCGAGGGATCGCCCGTGACCGTGACGTGGTCGAACTGGCCCGCGCCCGCACCGCCCGGGGCGATGATGGTCGTCTCTCCTCGAGCTGCCGACACGGAACCGGCCGCCTGGTCGCCGAGGGACTCCGACGATCCGCGCAGGTCAGCGAGCGCCGTCCGCGCCTCGCTCACCGATCGCTGCAGATCTGCAGCCTGACGAGGCGTGATGTCTCCGCTGGTCCGCAGATCGGCGATCGTGTTGAAGGCGTCTTCCGAGCGTCCTCGCAGGACGTGCGGGTCGATGCCTGCGGCATGGGCGAGCTCGTCGAGCCGCGTGGCTGCGGCGCTCGCGTCGGCCTGCAGATCGTTGCGCTGATCGACCCGGGCATCGTGCGCGGTCTGCGCGTCGCCGTCGAGGGTGACCTCCGTGGTCTCGCCGCGCACGGCACGGTCGACGGGCATGTCATCGACGTCGGGCCGGTTGTTGTCGGGCACGAACTGGTGCGTGTCCTCGTCGTGCAGACGACCGGTGCGATCGCGATACGTGTCGGCGGGGTCGCCCTCGAGGGTGCGGCGGCCATCCTCGCGTTCGAGGTAGTCGCGTCCGTGCGCGTCCTGCGCCGGACCGCCGTCGCCCCACTGCGTCGGCTGGTCGCCGGTCGACGAACCGGCGTCGGCCGGGCTGTGGACGGGGGCGTCGTCGGCATCCGCACCGTCGGCCGTCGGGTCCGCGCCGTCGGTGTCGCCGCCGTCGCCGGTGCTGTCGGCAGTGCCGTCAGCGGTGGGATCGACGCCGAGGTCTCCGTCCGCATCGACGGGGGGCGCGGTGTCGAGGTCGAGGTCGACGTCGGTCGGCGCGGTGGAGTCGCCGTGCGACGACGGGCCGCCCTCGGGCGAGGCGGAGTCGCCCGCCGTGCCCGCACCGGTGCCCGTCGAGCCTCCGGCGCCCGAACCGGCAGGAGCGGAATCACCCGAGCCAGCGGGAGCGGAGTCACCCGAGCCAGCGGGAGCAGAGTCGCCCGAACCCGCGGGAGCGGAATCACCCGATCCGGCGGGAGCGGAGTCGCCCGAACCCGCGGGAGCAGAGTCGCCCGAGCCAGCGGGAGCGGAGTCGCCCGAACCCGCGGGAGCGGAATCACCCGATCCGGCGGGAGCGGAGTCGCCCGAACCTCCGAGCGACGACGAGTTGCCGCCGTTGCCCACCGGCGCTGCGGGGGCGTCGGTCGTGGTCGAGCCACTGCCGTCGGAGCCCGAGGTCGAGCTCGACGAGTCGCCGCCCGTCGAGGTGCTCTCCGGAGCAGGACTGTTGTCGGGAGCAGGACTGTTGTCGGGAGCCGGGCTGTTGTCGGGAGCCGGACTGTTGTCGGGAGCAGGGCTGTTGTCGCCGCCACCGGTCGTTCCGCTGTCGCCGCCGGACGTGCCGCCGTTGCTCTCGGGCGTGACGTGGATGTCGGTCGCCGCCGGCGCGTCACCGTGGTTCGACGACGCAGCTCCGCCGTCGCCACCGCTTCCGCTGACGTCGCCGCCCTGGCCGCTGGGACCGTCGTAGTCGGAGCGGGGCGGAGCACCGCCGTCGCCACCCGAGGCGTTCGCAGCATCGCCGGTCCCCGAGGGGCCGTCATAGTCGTTGACGTGCACGCCACCGCCGCCGTTGCCGCCCGACGCTGCGCCGGGGTTGCGACGGCCGGGGAGCCGCGCGGAGCCGGCGACGCCGAGTCCGGTGCCCATGGCGATGGCCGCACCGGTGATGTCTTCGCCGCGTACGGCGAGGTCGACCACCGTGCCGCCTGCCCCACCGGCTCCGTTGGCCAGCGCCTGCACGACGAAACGCTCGCCGGCCCTGCCGAACGGAGCGGTGAGCGCAGCGGTGACCGAGCTGCCGGCGAAGCCGGAGAGGAAGGCCGCACCGTAGTTCGCCTCGCCGCCCTGCACGGTCTCAGCGATGACGGACGAGCCGGTGCCGGAGACCACTTCGATGCCGACACGCGTGAGCTTCGGGAACTTCGTCGCGGCACGGGCGAGCCCGGGGACGATCGCGCGGAGCCGCATCGCGAGTCGCGTGGCGGTGGCCACGCATCGGGCGACGAGCGCACCGATGCGTCCGCCCACCGCGATGACGCGAGCCGTGATGGCCGCGGCACCCGCGACGCCTGCGGCGCCGAAGGTCACGAACGACAGCGCGAAGCTGAGGCCTGCGCCGGCGATGACCTCGATCACCAGCTGCGCGAGCATCTGACGGGTCTCTTCGAGCGTGTCGCGGATGGTCTGCGCGTACTCGGCGCAGATGTCGTCGATCTGACCGATGCCCTCGTCAGCGCTGAGGAAGGTGGTCAGGCCATCGGCGAAGTCGTCGACCTTCTGCTGGATCGCCGCGATCTCGCCGCTGTCGATACCCGCCAGCGAGTTGTCCGCGAGACGGATGTCGGTGCGCAGACTCTGGATGTCGCTGAGGATGCCCGACCAGGCCCGCCCCGCTGCTTCGAGCTGCTCGGGGTCGCCGTCGGGGAACAGCGTGCCGATGAAGTTGAGGATCTGATCCCACACCCACACGGCCGCACTGTCGAGGCCCTGCACCATGGTGTCGGGTCGACCGCCGAACGCGGAGGGCGGAGGAGCGACGCTGGACTCGGCGATCTCCGGGCGGAGCACGAATGCGGCCGACGCGTCGTAGACGATGCGCTCGGCGTTCGCGTTGGCCTGCGCGTGGGTTCCGCCGGACGCCATGAGCGCTCTGTCGAGGCCGCGGGTCGCGACGGCGATGTCGTAGAGCGTCTGCAAGGCAGCCGCCGCCATCTGGTCGTAGGACTCTGCGAAGGACTCGCCTCCGGGGTCGGTTCCGGCGATGCCGCCGAAGCCGCTGAGCGAACCGCGCGCCTCGATCGCGTAGTTGAGCGCCTGCTGGGAGATGCCGTCGAATGCGTCTGCTGCCGCGGAGTACTTCGCGGGGTCGATTCTCACCATCGGATCACACCGCCACAGGTCCGCCGCCGCCACCGGCGCCACCGCCGCCGCCGCCCCACATGCTGCCGACCGACGACTGCGCCGTCTCGTACTGCGTGGCGGCTTCACCGGCCCAGGCGGCGAGGTACTCGGCGAAGGAGGTGAGCAGGGAGGCGCCGACCTGCCAGGTCTGCACGCAGTTCACGAACTCGGTGTTCGCGATGCCGCTCCACTGCGCGCTCACCGCGCCGGTCGCCCCGGCCGCGTGCGTCTGCAGTTCGGTGCAGTAGCCGTGCAGCTGCTTCAGTGCGGACTCGAGTCCGCGGATGTCAGCCGTCTCGTACGTGTGCAGGCCGCTCATGCGCTGTCTCCCCTGGTGACGCTGGCGTCGATGGTCACATCGGCAGGCATGGCCTGCACGTTCTCGGTGGTGAAGGATGCCGTCGCGGCAGACGCCTGAGGGGCGCCGCCGCTGCCTCCGCCGCCACTGCCGGGCATGCGGATGTTGACGTTCGACGACCGCGAGGCGGCAGTCAACTGGGCCTCGTTGCCGTCGTAGGTGCTCTGCCCGCTCTGCAGGCGCACCGCGATGCTCATCAGCGCCTCGCGGGTCACCCCCGCGCTGTTGAGGAACTCCGTCCACTCCGCGAGGAACGCGTCAGCTGCGCTCCCCGTCCAGGTCGACCCGACGACCGCGTTCACCGCGGCCGTGACCTGTGCGAGCTGCGCGTCGAACTGCGCGACCGCTCCGGTCATGGACGACGCCGAGAACCCCAGCGCCGGTGTGGACACATGGAACTGCACCACGAGGCACCCCCCTCACATCAGCAGACCCGGCGCACCGGGCCGATGGACTTACGAACGGAAGCTGTTGCCGATGTTGTTCTCGGACTCCTCGTAGGCGAGTGCGGCCTTCGAGAGCTGGTCGCTGATGCCGTTCAGCGACTCCTTGAGCTGGATGCCCGCCGCGTCCCACTGCTCGTAGAGCTCGTTGAACGTCTGCGAAGCGGATCCGCCCCAGTCGCCGGCGATGAGGCCCTGAACGAGCGACTTGAGGTTTCCGAGCTGCGACTCGATCGACGTCGCACCCGATGCGAGCTGGTTCGCGACGCCTGCGAGCGACTCGGAAGTTACCTTGATCTCAGCCATGTCATACCCCCTGCTTGTGCGGCGATGCCGCGGAATTGGTCCGGGTACATTCGTAACACACGAGGGTGTCCTGAGCCGATGGGGAGAACTCCCCATGGGCCTCCCGCAGGGTCAGGCGACGAGCAGGACGGCGTCTCCGAGCAGCAGTCGATCGCCGGGGACCAGCGCAGTGGGCGTGCCGGCCACGAGCCCGTACTGGACGCCCTCGCGCTCGAGGAGTGTGCCGTTCGCCGAGCCGGGGTCGGTCGCGATCACGGCGCCGGATGCGGGTGCCAGCACCAGGTGCACGCGCGACATGGCGCGGGCCGGGTCGTCGAGACGGATGGGGACGCCCTGGTACGCCGCCGCTCCGCGCTCGGGAGAGCGTCCGAAGACGAGGATCTGATCGAGGCCGAGGCGCTGACCGTCGGGCAGCGTCACGGTCGAGGCGAGCGCCGGAGCAGGAGCCTCCACCTGCGGCGCCTCCACCTGCTGCGCGACCGCGGGCTGCGCGTCCGCGGGCCGCGCCGGTGCCGCCTGAGGCTCAGCGACGGGCGTGGGTGCGGGAGCCGACTGCGGAGCCGGAGCCGACGGCGGAGCGTCGGCTGCCAGCGGCGCGGGCAGTGGCACGGGAGCGAGCGGCTCGCTGGGCCGCTGCGCGACGGGTGCGGCGGAGGACGAGGGCTTCCCGCCCCCGGGGAACGGAGGAACCGCGTTGCCGGCCATGCCGATGAGCTGTCCGCACGACGGGCAGAACATGCTGTCCGGTCGCACGGCCTCGCCGCAGAACCGGCACTGAGTGCTCATCGACTTTCTCTCTCCCCCGTTGTGGTCTTGTGGCAGCCGCGATCGCCGCCACAGCGCCCGCGTCAGTCTATCCCGCCTGCCGGACCCGGGATCCTCAGGCGGTCAGGTCGGGAACCTGCACCGGCATGTACGACCCGTCACTGAAGAACACACCGCTGCCCGGTGCCGCACGACCGACATGCGTGCGAGCGAGCTGCACGCCGAACACCTGGGTGCCCACGATCGTCGACGGCGGCGAGAGCAGGATGCCGGCGCGGCCCTTCTTGGCCTCGGTCAACGCGATCGTGAGCGACGAACCGGCCGACTCGGCGCCGACTCCGACGATGAAGCGCGCGTGCGAGCGCGCAGCGCCCAGCGCGCGGTCGAGCGACGTGTCCCTGATCGACTCGCTGTCGTCGACCACGACCGTGAGGGGCTGGTCGGCGGGCGCGAGGGCCTCGGTGATCTCCTCATCCGGGGTGCGCGGCGACAGCACCGTCACGCCGTGGCTTTTCGCCACCTCGGCGAGGATCGACCCGTCACGTGCGACGACGATCATCGGGGTCTTGTGCCAGCCGAGCTGATGCGCGATCGCGGCGAGCGTGTGCGTCTTGCCGCTGCGCCGATCACCGGCGACGACGAAGCCGCCGATGCCGGGCCAGTCGATGGTCACTCGCGAGAGCTGATCGCCGCCGACCGCGACGACGGGTGTCTCGGACGCGGTGCCTCCCATGACCGGCAGCGAGTGCACCACGCTGAGGCCGATGCGCGAGGGCAGCGGGTCGACACGCATGGGCTGCGGCAGCTCGGCGAGCTGCGGGAACTGCCCGAAGTGTCCCCTGACGTACTCGACGATGCCGCGGGCTGCGGCCGTCTGCCCTTCACCGCTCGGGTCGGCCGAGAGCACGGCGAACTGGGCCTCGGTGCCCTCCGAGCCGAAGAGCGCACGCCCCGCGGGCATGTTCGGCGCGATGTCGCGGATCATGATGCCGGCGCCGCGGTAGTCGTTGATGTCGCGCATCCGCAGCGCGTACTGGGTGTCGATGAACGTCGAGACCTTGTCCGCCGAGATCGAGCGATCGGCGGTGAGGATCAGACGCAGGCCGACGGCCGGTCCCTCGCGCAGCAGGCGCATGACCTGGTCTCGCACGAGCACCATGTCATCGGCGCTCATCGAGGCACCGAGGCGCTCCCAGCCGTCGATGACGACGATGTTGTAGGGCAGCGCGTCACGAGCATCCGCCTGCCTCCGCTGCTCTCCGATGCTGCCGACGCCCGCACGGGCGAGCAGCGCCTGTCGACGCGAGAGGTCCATGCCGAGGCGATCGAGCAGTCGTGGCAGACGACCGGCGTCCTGCGGCGTGATCACCGCACCCGTGTGCGGGGCGTCGGCGAACGGCAGCAGCGCTCCGGTGCCGTAGTCGACCGCGTAGATGTGCAGGTCTGCGGGGGTGAACCGCTGCACGGCCTGCGCGAGGAGCGTGCGCACCGCGGTCGTGCGCCCGGATCGGCTGCCGCCGAAGAAGAGCAGGTGCGAGCCGGTGAGCGGGTTCCAGACGAGCGGACGCTGGTTCTGCTTCGAGGGCACGTCGACGAGGCCGAGCACGAGCCCGCCGTCGGGGGCCGACGACTCGTCGAAGCGATCGAGCGGAAGCAGATCCGGCAGCGGCAGCAGCCACGGCGACGGGCTGCGTTCGATGCCGAGGGCGGCAGCCGCCTGACCGGCGAGCTGCACGAGACCGCGCAGGTCGGTGTCGTCCTGGTCCGGGCGGTGCGACTGCGTCTCTGCGGCGGGGAACCGGGGCGGCAGGCCCACGGTCTGCCAGTCGAAGCGCGCGGCCGGCGGCAGCACGCGCGTCGTGCGCTGATGCCCGATGCGGAGCCCCGCCACGCGCGCGGTCTGGAACGGTGCGGGCGCGGCGTCGAGGCCCGCGCGCACGTAGCCGCGGCCGGGGGTGGCCGCCGAGATCAGTGCGGCGTCGGGGACTCCGATGATGTCGGTCGAATCGGCGCGGTCGGTCACACGCAGCGCAATGCGCAGGTTGATGTTCGACTGCATCTCGGGCGTGATGACGCCCGAGGGACGCTGCGTGGCGAGCACGAGGTTGACCCCGAGCGAACGCCCGACACGGGCGATGCGCACGAGACCGTTGATGAAGTCGGGCAGCTCGGTCTTCAGCTCGGCGAACTCGTCGACCACGATCATCAGACGGGCGAGGCCGAGGCGTGCTGCGGCCTCGGCATCCTTCTCCCACGCGGCGTCGACGTCTTTCGCGCCGATCTCGTCGCGAAGCACCCGCTCGCGTCGCTTGAGCTCGGCGTCGAGCGAGGCGAGGGCACGCTCGGTCTCGCGGGCATCGAGGTTCGTCACCATGCCGACCGTGTGCGGCAGACGGGCGCAGTCGGCGAAGGCGGATCCGCCCTTGTAGTCGATGAGCACGAAGTTCAGGGCATCCGGCCGGTTGGCCAGAGCGAGCGAGATCACCAGCGCCTGCAGGAACTCCGACTTTCCCGAACCCGTGGTTCCGGCGACGAGCGCGTGCGGACCGTCGGTCGCGATGTCGATCGCATACTCGCCCTCGGCGCCGGCGCCGATGACGACGTACGACTGCCGCGGAACGACCTGCCACTGATCGATGATCGGCTGCGGATCGGTCAGATCGATACCGAGCAGCTCGGTGTAGCGCACACTGCTGGGCACCGTCGCATCGTCGCCGACACCGCGCACGTGCTCGATCGAGCACAGCGCGCGGGAGATCTCCTCGGCGTAGCCGACGCTCACCTGGTCGAGCAGCACGGGCGAGTGGTAGGCGTCGCCGGACTCCACACGACCCAGCAACGGGTCGCCCGGGTCGGCCACGACGACCGTCGTCGCCTCTTCGGGCAGACGGGAGCGGTCGGAGTCGATCGCGATCACGTGGATGCCGTACGCGGCGCCCTGCTCGAGGATCGTCACCATGCCCGGCAGCATCCGGTATCGACGCGCACCGTCGACGACGAGGACGATCTGCGACTCGGAGTCGAGCCGGCGGTCCTTGCCGATCCGCATGCGGATGTCGAGCAGGGATCCGATCTCGCGGATGCGCTCGCGGCGGGTGAGGTCGGTGTTGCCGATGAGGGCGACGGGGCCGATGCCCGGCTGCGCATGCGGGAGCCACTGCACCCACGACCAGGCGTGCTCCTGGTCGCGATCGCAGAGCACGGCCACCTGGAGGTCGCGCGGCGAGCGCAGCGAGACGAGCGCGGTGAGCATGGCGCGCACGACGCCGGTCGCCACATCCGACGGACCTGCGACGCCGACGGGACCGGAGGCGAGGTCGACGGCCACGGGCGAGGGTGAGACGCCGACCCGCCTGTCGTCTCGTCGTTCCTTCTGGGGCCCGCCTTCGAAGCGCACCTCCAGCGGCACGTCGGCGACGCCGACACGCGCGCGCAGCGCATCCTCTTCGCCCCGGCGCCGCTCCCACAGACGCGAGAGCGGACGCGTGACCACATCGCGGATGTACACGGGGTCGAGGTGGTGGTACCAGCTCGTCAGCCGCTGCTGACGCACATGCACCGCGATGCGCTTGCGCGCCGAGTCGATCTCCTCGATCCAGTCGGCCTCGCTGCGCTCGCCCTTGCGGCGGGCGAGCTTCTTGTTCGCGAAGAACGAGCCGATCACCATGACGGGCGATGCGGCGGCCATCAGCAGCATGATCGGCCGCTGGAAGACGAAGGCCAGAGTGATGCCGAGCACCACGGGCACGATCGCCGAGAGCCAGGGCAGCGGAGACGCATCCTGCTCCTCCGGCTTGTCGCCGGGGAGAGTGATCACGGGCGGGATCTGCGACGGGCGGATGCGCGACGGTCGGTTGAACGCGCGGGCGCCGACCTCGTCGATCGTGATGTCGGCGTCGGATGCCGGTGCCGCACCGATGCGGATCACACTGCTGCCGAGCTGGATCAGGTCGGCGGGGACGATGTCGGCGGACCGGGCGTCGGTCGTGCCGTTGACGACGAGCTCCGCCTCGGGTGCGGTCAGCTCGACGTGCGCGGTCAGGGGCAGCAGCGACCCGTCGTCGGCGATGCCGCCCGAGACGGTGATCGTCGCGTGCTCCTCGCTGAGGTGGGGGTCTGCGACGCGCACAGAGGCGGTCGACCCGCGACCGATGGTCGTCGCGACGCCGGGGGTCATCGGCACGGACTCGCCGGCGAACGGGCCCGCGACGAACTCGAGACGCAGTGCGCCGGGCTCGAGCACCACGGGATGACGGGAGGGCACGACGACACCGCTGCGGATGCCGGAGACGGTGAAGGCCGACGCCGGGTCGGTGCCGGGCGCGAGCTCGTCGGCGGGGACGTCGAGCGACTCGCCGATCTCGGAGATCGTGGTGGCCTCATCGACCTTGACGATCCACGATTCGGGTTGGGGTGCGCCGGGGCGGTCGGCGACGGTCAGCCGAAGGCTCATGATGCGGGTATCCCTTCCAGAAGCCGGGCCAGGCCGGCGAGCGGAACTGCGTCGTCGGCCTGCTGCTCGTCGACGGGGGCCGAGACGAGAGACAGCGGCGCTTCACTCTCCCACGAGGGAGCGACGAGCTCGGTGACATCCGCGTCGGCGTCATCGGTGATGCTGCCCCAGGTGAGACGGCCGTCATCGTCGACGGCGCGGAAGAACAGCTGTGCCGGACCTTTGCCGGTGCGTTCGACGGCACCGTCTTCGGTGCACCGCAGACCGATGGACTGGGGTGAGCTGCAGACGACCGTGGCATCGCCGCCCCAGATCAGATCGACGATGTCGAGCTTCTCGGCATCCCCGGTGACGTGCAGCGCACCGAGGGTCGGCGCGGGAGCGCCGACGAACGTCACGGTCAGCTCGACCGAGACGGCCTGCCCCGCATCGTCGGTGATCGTGAGCGGAACGATCGCGTCACCGGCCTTCTCCCCTCGGAGCGCGAGATGCGTCTCGCTGACCCCGGCGGAGACTCCGGCGGGGAGGGTGTCGATGCGGATGCTCGCTCCCCCGTCGGTCGTGCAGACCGCGCACGTGATGCCGAGGGCCGAGAGAGGCACGAGGGTCTGCTCTCCGACGACGATCGGAAGGTCGAGGCGTCCGAGGGCGACCTCGGGGATCGGCGGGGGCTCGAGGCGCACGCGGTAGGCGACCGAGATGGTCGTGGATCCCGAGACCTGCGGCACGGTGAGCGTCTGCTCGCCGAGCTCGGTGTCGAAGCCGGCCGACACGAGCGTCACGGAGTCGTCGGCGCAGCTGACCTCGATGCCGTCGAGATCTCCGACGCCCGAGCAGTCGATCAGCCACCCCTCGCCGGGGCGGATCTCGGTCACGTCGGAGTACGAGACCTCGACGGCCCCGCCCTGGGGCGGTGCGGCTGCCTCCGTCGCGGTGTCGGCGGCTGCGGCCGTGATCGCGGGCCACACCGTGAGGGCACCCAGCAGTGCGACGAGAGCGAGAGCTCGTCGCCGGCGTCGGTGCGTCGAGGTCATGAGACTCCAGGATCGGCGGCGGGCCATGACTAGGATAGACGCGCCCGACCACGACGGAGAATCTGCACAGATCGATGAGCGACATCCCGCGCACACGCCGGCAGCAGAACGCTGCGTCGGTCGGCGAGCGACCGGCGAACGGCATGATCACGGCCGCGCCCGTGCCCTGGACCTCCGCCCGCACAGCCGCACCCGCAGCGCTCGACGGTCAGCTCGGCTGGGACTCGCCTCGCCCGAGCATGCAGGTCGCTCCCGGCTCCATCCGCACGCTCGAGACCTCCGGCGACGTGCTGCCGGAGCTCGAGGAGGCCCCCGAGAAGCAGCGTCCGCTGTGGCGGCATCCCGCCTTCCTGATCTCCATCGGCACGACCGTGCTCGCCCTCATCGCGTTCGTGGTCTTCGTGATCGTCGGCGGCCTGTCGGGCTCGTCGAAGGCGACCGACCTCACCCTCGAGGTCACCGACAACGTCGTGCGCGCCGACTGGTCGGGCCCTGACGTGCCGTACCAGGTGATCGTCGTCGACGGACCCTCGGGTCCGACGCTCGACGTGTCGCAGCTCGTCACGGGCACCGAGGCGTGGCTGCCGCGGGCGGCGGCGATCGTCGACGACGGCTCGTGCATCGTGGTGCGCCCCGCCGAGGGCAACGAGAAGGCCGAGGTCAAGCTCGACCGCGCCACGCTCGACGCACAGGGCGCCGTCTCGGGGTGTGTCACCGATGCCTCGACGGAGTGACCTGCGGCTGACGGCCGTCATCCTGGGTTCCGCCCTGCTGCTCACCGGATGCTCGTCGGGAGCCGCACAGCCACCCGAGCCCGCCCCCAGCCCGACGCACATCGACCTGGGCGCCTGGGACGAGGAGACCGACGGCAACGGCATCGTGCTGCTGGATGCCGCGACCGCCAGGTCGGCCGTGCTCAGCGCGGTCCGCGAGGCGGGACCCGTGACCATGACCGGCACGTTCACGAACACCGCAGGGCGGGTTCTGACGGTCTCCGTGCACGGCTCGAGCGAGGAGACGGTCGCCGAGTTCACGGTCGACGGGCAGTCGACCTCGGTCGCGATCAGCGACGGGCAGGCGTACGTCCGACCCTCCGAGGCCACGGCGGGCGACGGCCTCACCTCCGACGAGTACTCCTGCGTCGCCGACGACGACCCCGCGGTGACGCGCTGGGGATCGCTGCTGCATCCGCTTCAGGCACTCGCCGAGCACACCTCCGACGCCTCGGCGCTCGGTGCGCCGGCTGACGACGCGGTCGATCTCATCCTGGGCGCCGACGGCACTCTCGGCGCACTGAGCGTGCAGACGCAGGGTCCGGCACTGCCCGCGTCGATCACGCGCGCCGACATCGCCGGCAGCCTGCAGCTGGAGTTCTCGGGGTGGGGCGATCCGGTGGATCTCCCCGATCTCGACTCCGCCGCGGGCTGCTGAAGACCCCGCGGGGGATCAGACGAACTCCGAGCCCTCCGGGGGCGCCCAGCGCGGCAGCCCGTTGCAGGCCGCGGCGACGCGGTGCAGACCGTACTGCGGATGCGAGAAGGCCTCCCACACGCCCGTGGTGTTCTTCGCCTCGGCCGCCTCGATCAGGGCGTCGAGCGTCCGCGGTGAACCGGCCGCCCACTCGACGTAGTCGCTGCTGCCGACCCCCTCCGAACCGAGTTCGGCGATGGCCCGCACGTCCTCGGCCGCGCGGATGATGTCGGTGAAGCTCTGCGGGATGCGCTCATTGCACGACACGACCGCGACGGTCAGCGCCGTCACCGGGTCGACGAGCTGTTCGCATCGGCTGGCACGAAGATCGGCCATCATCTCCCTCTCATCCCTGCCCTGACGGGGCAGGCTTCTCAGGCCCGAGCAGGGCGAGCGTTCTGGTGTAGATCGTGGATCTGTCGGAGGTGACCTCGACGTCGACCGCGCTGCGCACACCGGCGATGCAGATCGCCGCGAGCGCGGCCCTGACGTTCTCGGCCGCGACCATCGTATCGACCGGCACCCGGATGCCGCCGTGGGCGCCGATCACCTCGAAGATCCCGTGCAGATCGCGTGGAGCGGCGTCGCGCAGGGCGCGCACTCCGCGCACTCCGAGCACGAACTCGGACTGCACGCGGCCCGCGGAGCGCTCGATCGCGGCAGCGGGGCCGCGCAGCAGCGGCAAGGCCGCACCACGTTCATCGAAGCCGACCCCGCCGATCACCGCGGTCCAGGGCAGGTCCACATGCCCGGCGAGACGGATCCCCTCCGCGCTCACCACGAGGAAGTCATCGGTCGAGGCACGCCCCGCGCGCAGACGGCGACGCAGCAGCACGAAGCGCACGAGGAGGACGATCGCCGCGATCGTGAGCAGCGCCAGCAGCAGCACGGTCACCGGGCCGCCGATGTGCAGGAAGAGCACCGCGAAGAACGTCACGACGGTCGAGAGCAGCACGACCCCCGCCACACCGATCACGACCGCGTTGACCCGCAGGCGCCGTCGCACCGCTGTGCGATCGAGAGGAGCGACGAACACCCTGCCGCTGCCGAAGAAGTCGCGCCACTCGTCCTCCTGCGCGGAGGTGAGTCCCAGGGCGCTCAGCTCGTGCACGGAGCATCCGCCGTCATCCGCCGACAGGACACGTGACGATCAGGCATCCTCGTCTTCTCCGGCGCCCTGCGGTCGATCGAGCTCTGCGAGATCCTCGCGGGTGACGAGCCGCGTGGCGATCGTGTACTCCACGAGCCGAGCGCGCCGGTTGGTCGCGAACGACCTCTGCCCGCCGCGCATACCGGGCACCCCGATGCGGTCGAGCTTGTCGCATACGTTGTCGAGCTTGCGGTTGAAACGGGTGACCGTCCATCCGAGGCGGGCGGCGGCCTTCGCCGACGTGGGGATCTCGCTCATGCCGGTGCCGTCGCGCAGCAGCTGCGGCTCGGCGAGGGCGAGGATCAGCAGGCGCTGGGACTGCGTGAGCGGCACGTCGCCGATCGTCGAGTCTCCGCCGGCGCTCTCGCGCTGGGTCGGACGGAACGCCGGCTGCGTGGCGTGCACGACGAGTTCGTAGGTGGTGGGCCCCGCGCTGAAGACGACCGTCGTCGCGTCGAAGACCAGAGGCAGGCGAGCCCCGGGAGACAGCCATGCCTGCACGCCGCCTGTGCGGTCGGTGACGGATGCCGTGAGGCGCGTGCCGATGTTCGACAGCCACCAGAGACCGGCCGACTCGGCGATCTCGAGGAAGTTGCGGTGCAGGAACAGGTTGTCGTCGATCGCCAGATCGCCCTCGCGCCCGGCGGTGAACCGGCTGCCCGGTTCGACGCTGAAGTACTCGCCGGCGAACTCGACGGTCACCGTCCCCGTGCCTGCGCCCGTACCCGTGCCCGTGCCCGTACCCGTACCCGTACCCGTCATTTCACGCACCCCCGTACCGGTTCTGACGCGCGCCCGTCATCTCGACGCAGCGCCACGTCGATGCACACCTCACCCGAGGCGGCGTCGTCGATCGTGACTGTGGTGTCGGTCGTCGTCGAAGGAGCTCCTTCGCCGCTCAGATCGACCGGCACCCATATGAAGCTGTCGCCCTCGAGCTCGTCGGTGTTCGTCCAGGTGAACGTGACCTGGTCGCCCGAGCGGCTGCCCTCGAGATCCGAGACCTTCGGAACCACGTCAGAGACGATGTCCTTCGGGTCCACCTCGTCGCCCGTCGCGACCGGCTCCGGCGTGGGCAGGTTCGCGACCATGAGGTTCAGACCGACGATCGCGCCGACGACGACCACGACCCCCGCGGCGATCAGACCGATCGTCCGCCCCCTGCGGCTGCGGGGCTTCTCATCGGCCGCGGCTCCGCTCGTCGGCTGCCCCTGCGGCTGTGCGGAGGCCGCTCCGGCCGTCGGCGACGCGGCCGGAGACGGCGCCCGAGACGGCGCCGGGGACGTGAACGACGGCGACGCTGCGGATGCTCCCGGCGTGGCCGCGTGCGGCACCACGACCGTCGGACCGCGTGCGATCGTGCGATCGTCGTCCTCCGGAGTCGCCGGGGCCGCGGGTGCGCCGGGAGCACGCAGCTGCGTGGCCTCGTCGACCGGGTCGGGGCTGTCGAAGCGCGGCACGTCGGGCGACGGGAACAGAGACCCCTTCGGCTGCGTGGCCGCGGACGGACGGGTGAACGACGCGACGTCGGGGTCGATGCTGACGATCTCGCGGACGCGGGTGAGACCGTCGCCGTCGTCATCCAGATCCTCTGCCGGCGGGTGGTCGTCGACGATGTCGATAGGCGTCACCGAGTGCGACAGCTCGATCTGCACCTTCTGCAGCGCGCGCGCGAACGCCACCGCGCTCGGATACCGATCATCGGGGTTCTTGGCCATCGACCGGTCGAGGAGCCGCTGCAGGCTGTCCGGCGAATCCGGGCGGGCGAGCGACGGCAGAGCCGCCCGTTCGATGCGCTCGATGAGATCGGCACTCGAATTGCGCTCGCCCGGTCGCTCGAACGGCGAACGGCCGGCGAGCAGCGTGTAGAGCGTCGCACCCAGTGCCCACACGTCGGTGCGGGGGCCGCTCTGGGGCGGATCCGCGAACGACTCGGGCGGCGACCACGGGATCGACATGCCGGATGCCTCACCCGTCGCGCCCGTCGTCGACGCGATCCCGAAGTCGGTCAGCGCCGGCCTGTTGTATTCGGTGACGAGGATGTTCGCCGGCTTGATGTCTCGGTGCAGCACACCCGCGCGGTGCGCCGTCTCGACGGCACCCGCCACCTGCACGCCGACGCGCAGCGCCTCAGCGACCGAGAACGGCTCCTTGCGGGCGCGCAGCTGCAGATTCGGCCGAGGGCAGTACTCCATCACCAGATATGGACGGTCGTCACCCGCGACACCGGCCTGGTAGATCGTCACGATCGCCGGATGCGTCGAGAGCATCGCCATCACGTTCGCCTCGTCGGCGAACTCCTGGGCGGCGCTGCTGGTGAGGCGATCGGCGAGGAGCACCTTCACGGCCACGCGCCTGCGCGGCATCTGCTGCTCGTACAGGAAGACGTCGGCGAAGCCACCCGTTCCGAGCGGCTCCAGATACGTGAATCCGGGCAGCTCGGGGGGAGGGGACGGGCGACGACTCATGGGAGATCCTCGAATGCGACGGTGACTCCGTCGCCGAGGTCGATCACGTCACCCGACAGCACGATCGTCTGCTCCCCCGGGTGCAGACGCACAGGGTCGGCTCCGGAACGCAGCAGGGTCGAGCCGTTCGTCGTGTGCAGATCGATGACCACGACGGTGTCACCCTCGGGGCGCACCTCCAGGTGGCTGCGTGAGATGTCCTGCTGCGGGCTCTCGACGGCGACGAGGTGCGGCAGGTTCGCACCGCTCGCCCTCGTGGACCGCGGCCTCCGCCCGATGATGACGGTGCGATCGAGTGTCACCACCTGACCTGTCGACACACGGATGCGCCCGCCGCCGGCCGCCACGGGCAGCGCCTCGGTCGGCGCGTCCGGCGAGACGGGTGAATCCTTGCGCAGCGCACGAGCCTCGGCGGCCGAGATCGTCGCTCCGTCGTGATCGCCGGCGAGACCGGCATCCGCAGGGGCGGCGGACTCGGACGCCGGGCGATGGATGGTCTGTCCGAAGAGCATCTCGAACTCATCGAGCTCGTCGGCTCCGTCGGAGTCATCCGTGCTCGACTCGTCGTCGGGCATCACCGTGTCGGCGATGTCGGGTTCCGGCAGCAGAGTGTCGGACAGATCCGGCTCGTCCTCGACCTCGTCCTGAGCGGTCCCGGTGGACGCGGGTGCGTCGGCGGTCGCGGGTGCGTCGGTGGACGGGGGTGTGCTGGCGGGCGGGGGCACGGCAGCCAGTGGAGGCACGGGAGGGATCGGTGGCACGCCACCGACGGAGGGCAGGCCGATGGGCGCGGGAGGCACGACCACGGCGGGAACCGCGACGGGGGCCACCGCGGCGGCGCCGAGATCGTCCGCCGTCGGTGTCGGAGTCGGTTCCGGGGACGGTTCCGGGGAGACAGTGCGCGCCGGCGCGCTCTCGATGGCGGACAGGGCGGCCTCGGCCGTCGGGTCGATCGCGACGGTCGCGGCGCGCACGACACCGCCGAGGATCGGCAGCTCCGCGTCGTCGGCGCTCTCGACGACCACATCGACGCGGGTGGCGCCGCGAACGAGACGTTCGCTCCACGTCGTGACCTCCGCACCGGTGATGCGCGTCTGCCCGTCGGCGGTCTCGACGATGATCTCGGGGACTCCGCGGACGGCGACCCGCACGTCGTCGCCGTCGACGACGACGGCCGCGAAGTCGGGCACTGACGACAGCGAGCCTCCGGAGCGCACGGCCAGGAGGTCGACCAGCGGGCCGAGTTCGCGGATGCCCTCGAATCCGTTCCACGCATCGGCGACCAGCGCCGGATCGGCGGTGGCCGGGAGCACGAGCAGCGCATGCTCGCGGATCAGCGCGTTCCACGTGCCGGGGCGATAGTTCACACGCATCAGCGGACTCCTCCTGCTGCCTCACGCGGACGCGTGTCCGCGATGTCTGGTTCATCGGTCTCGACGAGGGTGCCGGGCCTCGATGCGACCGAGACGGCATCGATCACGACAGCCGTGACGTTGTCGCGTCCGCCGGCGTGCACCGCGCTCGAGACGAGGAAGTCCGCGGCGCGCTGGGGATCGGACTCGACCATCAGGATCTCGCGGATCGCGCCGTCGCTGAGTTCCGACGAGAGTCCGTCCGAGCAGATCAGCATCCGGTCGCCCATCTCGGCGGGGAACAGCCAGTAGTCGACCTCGCCGTCGCTGCCCGCGCCGATGGCCCGGGTGATGATGTTGCGACGACGGTCGGTCTGGGCGTCCTCCGGGCGCAGCTCGCCCGCCTCGATGAGCTCCTGCACGACCGAGTGGTCGACGCTCACCTGCTCGAGGTCGCCGTCCTCGAGGCGGTAGACGCGCGAGTCGCCGATATTCAGCACGAGCCAGTAGCCCATGCCGTCGACCGTCGCGATGATGACACCGCTCAGTGTGGTGCCCGCCCGGCCGTTGCTCGTCGTCGACAGCGCTTCGACCTCTGCGCGTGCGACGGCGACGGCATCGCGCACCTCGTCGAGGGCGAGGGCCGGCTGCCCGACGTGACGCGAGAACTCGGTGATGACGGCGGCGCTGGCGCGCTCCCCCGCCTCGTGGCCGCCCATGCCGTCGGCGACGAGGAAGATCGGCGCGCTGGCGAGGAAGGCGTCTTCGTTGAGGGTTCGGCGCAGCCCCGTGTGCGTCGCCGCCCCCGTCGAGACCGCCAGCGCGACGCTCATGCGTATCCGCCGATGGTCACGATGCGGTCGCCGATCTCTATCGCGTCGCCGAGTCGGACGGGCACGCGCTGACCGGCCGGGCAGGCGATGCGCTGCCCCTCGCGCACGAGTGTCATGCCGTTGGTCGAGAACCGGTCGAGCACCCAGCCGCCCGAGGTCGAGGCCGCGGCCTCGAAGTGAGTCTTCGAGAGGGAGAGCGTCTCGTCGCGTACGGGCACGATGATGGCTCCGTCTTCCGGCGCGGGGTTGCGGCCGAAGACCGTGCGGCGAGAGACCGTGACGCGGGTGCCGTCGTCCCAGGTGAACACCAGACGGTGACCCGGGATGCTGATGCGGGTCTCCTCGAGGTCGTCGTCGACGCTGTCGGCTGACAGCGCGGGCTCCGCGGATGAGGCCGCATCGGGCGCGGCCGTCGCCGGTGCGGCGAGTTCATCGGCCGGCGCGGCGGTGAACGCGGGCGCCGGTGGCACGACGGGGAAAGCGGGAGCGGCCGGGCGCTCGGGCACGACCCACTGTGCGGGCGCGACGGGTTCGACCGACGAGGGCTGCTCGGTGGGCGCGGCGTGCTCGGTCGGTGCGGCGTCCGGAACGGAGCGCTGAGGCGGGGCATCCAGCGTGATCCCGGGGACGTAGGCGATGAGTCCGTCGTCGTCCGCGGGCGCAGCCGGAGTCGTCGCGAGCGGCGCCTGCTCGGCAGGTGCCGGCGGAGCGGCAGGTGCAGCGGCGGGTGCCGGTGCGGCATAGGCGGGCGCGGCGTCGGGCGCGGCGTACGCAGGTGCGGGATAGGCCGGTTCGGCTGCGGGGGCTTCGGGAGCTCCCGGCACAGCGGGCACTCCCGGGGCCGCGGCGGGCCAGGATGCCGGCGTGGCAGCAGGCGCCGGAGCATGAGGCATCACGGGAGCGTCCGCACCGAACGGCGGTGTCTGCGGAACGGGGGGCGCGCCGAACGGAGTCGCCGGCGCCGAGTGCGGCGCAGGGATCCCGGGAATCGCGGTGAAGGCCTGCGTGGCGGGAGCATGAGGGGCTTCAGTCATCCCGGGGGTGAACGGCACTCCGGGCGCCGCGAAACCGCGCACGGGTGCGGGAGCCTGCGCCCCGGCAGCGTTCATCGGCTGGGCCCGATCGGCAGCGTCGGCGCCGCGAGCATCCAGCATCAGCGACTTCGCGACCTTGTCGTGCCACCCCTGGAAGCGGCCGGAACCGTCGAACAACGGGGTGAAGTACCCCACGACGATGCCCGCGGCGAGTCCGAAGGTCACGTTGCGCAGCAGAGTGCGCCCGAAGCCGAGCGGGCTGCCGTCTTCGGCGATGAGGCGGAGGCCCTGCGACCGCATGCCGATCGACCCCGCACCGGCCTGCATGAACGTGTAGAACACGAACCATCCGAGCAGCACGAGGCTGACGAGGGGCAGCCCGATCGCGAGCACGCCGACGGCACCCTCGACGGATCCGGTGAGGTTCGCGCTGATCACGACCAGGATCGTCAGCACGGTGGCGAGGCCCCCGGCGACGAGTGCGTCGATCAGGTAGCCGATCGCGCGTCGGGAGATCGGCGCGATCTGGCCGAACGGGACCTGAGTCATGGTGTCTCGCTCTCGGCTGAGGTGGACGTCGTCGTACTGTTGCTGCTCTTGATGGTGCCAGGTTCGCGTCGGACTCGCGCGACCGCGGCCTCTCTGAGGTTCTGCAGGCCGGCCGACACGGCGGTCCCGCCCATCAGCGACCTCAGGCTCAGTCGCGCCTTGGTGCGCTTCCAGAATCCGGCCTCCTTGCCGAGGCCGCCGACGATCGTGTCGACCTCCGTCCAGAAGGCCTCCACGTCTTCGGTGGTGGGCTCCGAGGGGCCGAAGACCTCGGCATCCGCCCGCTGCGCGAGCGTCGTCACCTGCGGCAGCGTGAGCGTCGCGGCCACGGTCGCCGCCTCCTCGACACGCGTGCCGCCGGGGGCGAGCCTCGCACCGTAGTCGACCGCCCTGTCGGCGAGTTCATCCCATCCGCCGCTGATGCGGTCGGCCGTGCGAGCTGCCTGCCGACGCGAGCGACGCTTCGCCGCCTTCCACGCGCCGATCACGATGAACGGAGACGCGAGCACCGCGAGAACCGCGAGCGAGATGCCGCCGATGGCGAGGATGGCGCCGATGATCCCGAGGATGTTGAGTGTCTCGTCGTCGCCCTTGCGGTCGTCGGGCAGAGTCGGGGGAAGATCGACCGGCTCCTGCGGCGGGGGCGGCGGCTGCAGCACCTGCGGCTTGGGGTCGACCCTGGGCTTCGTGTTCTGGTCGTTCGGCACCTTGTCTTCGGGCGGGGTGGGATTGAACTCGAGCCAGCCGACCCCCTCGAAGTTCACCTCGACCCAGGCGTGCACGTCTCCGCCCGTGGCGGTGAAGACCGCCTCGCCCTCTTTGTCCTCATCGGGGTAGAAGCCCATCACCACGCGGGCGGGGATGCCGACCTCGCGGGCCAGCAGCGCCATCGCCACCGCATACTGCTCGTCGTCGCCGATCATCTGATCGCCGCCGATCAGCGTCGAGATGCGCTCCGAGGTGTGCCCGGCACGCGACAGCACCTCTCCCTCGAGCCCGTGGCTGAAGAAGCCGCCGTCGGCGAGGAAGGTCTCGAGCGCCCTCACCTGTTCGATCGGAGTCTCGGCCTCGGCGACCGTCTCCGACGCGAGCGATGTGAGCTCTTCCGGGACGTTGCTCTGAGTGGGCAGCGGCACCTTGCCGAACTGCACATCGGCGAGCTGGGTGTCGTCGAGATCGGCCGGGATGACGGTGTCGACCGTGTAGGCGTCTCCCTTGGTGAGCTTCGAGGTGACGACCGCCGTGCCGGTGTCGCCGTTGTAATACGCGGTGCGGCGCAGCTCTTCCGCGCGATCCCCGGTGAAGTCGATCTCCGAGACGGAGCCGGCATCGGGCAGCCAGACACCGCGATACCCGTCGACCTCGACCTTCAGCGTCACGGGGACGCCCTCGGCATCGGGAGACATGTTCGAGCGGATGGGTCCGAACGCGCTCGACGAGTCCACTCCGCCGTCGGTGACGTTGTAGACCATGCCGTCGAACTGATCCATCACGGCGATGCGCATGCGCGACCCCTTGGGCAGTCCGCTCACCGTGAAGAGAGTGTCTGAGGCCTCATCGCGCACGTTCTTGCGGAACGCCTGCAGCGGGCTCGGGTAGTCGCGGATGTTGAACGGCGGGATGATCACATCGCGGAACACGTGGCGGGGCTGCTCCGGGGCGGCGACGGCACTCGACACGACGCCCGCTCCCCCGGCGATCGCCAGCACGGCGGCGCCCGCCAGCAGACGCCTCATGCGCATGTGCGAGGCGCGGGACGGATCGACCTCGCTCACCGAGACGGCGGCGTTCTGCGGAGCCCACAGCTGCCGAAGGGCCAGCCACGCGACCGCCAGCACGGCGAAGAGGAGTCCCTGAGCGACGGGGAAAGCCGGCTCCGGGGTGCCGAGAGCGATCACCATGACGAGCATCGCACCGGCGGGAAGCAGAGCCCACGCCACGAGCGACAGCCGAAGTGCGAGGGATGCCGTCAGCACGGTCACCACGAGGGTGAGCAGGAACGGCACGAGCAGATGCCCGTCGGCCGCGGCCACCGGAGCGACCGTCGTGAGCAGCTGCTTCCACGACGTCACGGTGCCGACCGCGAGCCGCTGCAGAGTGTCGAGCGTGGGGATGACCCCGAGGATGGTGGTGTGCGGCAGCGCCAGCGCACCGCCGAAGACGAAGTAGACGCCGATCGTCAGACCCGTCACGATGAGGATGCCCCATCGACGCCAGGTCGCGACCGTGGCGACGGCGAGTCCGAGCAGCAGGGCGCCGATCGCGGCGGGCAGATACGACGGGCCGGCGAAGGTCGGCCAGAACCCCACGATCGAGACCAGGATCAGCAGAGCCGACGCGGTCAGATCGAGGATCCACCGACGCAGCGGCAGCCCGGCCTTCTCTGTCGTGAAGAGGGTCATGCGAGCACCTTCTGCAGTGCGAGGGGAACCTGTTCGAGAGCGCCGATCGTGACGACATCCGCGTCGCCGATGCATCGCAGCGCCGGAGCCGACACCGAGCGGTCGGCGACGACCGCGAGCACCTTGGCCCCGTAGGGCAGGCGAGCGCACGCGAGTCGCAGGTCGTCGGTGCTGACCTTCGATCCGCAGACGAGCACGACGACGCTGGCGAGCGGCATGGTCCTGGCCAGCACTCCCGCCAGGTGGTCGATGCCGCCGTCGCGAGGTTTCGAGTTCTCGACCGCGGACAGCGAGTCGAGCAGCTGCTTGCCGGTGCCGGCGGCGAGCTCGCGCCCCTGCACGCGCACGTCGACGCGCTGGGAGTCGCGGATCGCGCGGAGCCCGATGGAGCCGGCTGCCGAGATCGCGAGCTCGAAGTCGTCGTCGGTCGCATAGTCGCCGGTCGACCGCGAGAGTCCGATGACGAAGTGCGAGCGACGGGTCTCCTCGTACTGGCGCACCATCATCGTTCCGGTGCGAGCCGTGGACCGCCAGTGCACGTGGCGAAGGTCGTCGCCCGGCTGATACTCGAGCAGCGCGTGGAACGAGACGTCGTCGCGCGACAGATCGGCGGCGGGCAGACCCTCGAGGTCACGCAGGTAGCCCAGCGACTGCCCGTCGAACAGCACCGTGCGAGGGTGCACGTAGAGGTCGACCGGATCTTCGCGCCGGTGCGCGCGCTCGAACAGACCGAGCGGGTCGCCGCGGACGACGCTCACGGGCCCGACCTTCACGACGCCGCGCCTCTGGGTGGGGATCGCGAAGAGCTCCTCCGCCTCCTCGCCCGGCGCGAGGCGCTGGATGCCGAACTCTCCTCGGCCGGAGCCGACGGGAAGCACGACGCGCGAGGGCAGAATCGCCCTGGCGCCGCGGTTCGCGAGGGTCAGCGCACCGACGGCCCGCTCGCCCACGACGACGCGGGAGCGAGCGAGGTCGAGCGAGACGTCGTACGCGGTGCGTCCGATCAGGAAGAGAGCGCACAGACCGACGGTGATGGCGATGACCACGGCGGCGATCGTGAACTCGGCCCAGCCGGCGATCTGACCGAGGATCCAGAATCCGACGGCGAGGGCCATCAGCACCCACGCCAGCGGTCGGATGGCGGCGGTGATCATGCGGAGGCGGACCAGGATGCGCGCGCCGATGACCGCCGCGACGTCACGCCAGCCGGCGTCGCGGTCGATCGGCGCGGTCGCAGCCGGCAATGCCTCCGTGGTCATCAGGCCGCTGCTCGGGCCTGCGGTGCCGCGACGTTCTCGAGGACTCGCGCGATGACGGTGTCGCTCGAGGTGCCCGCGAACTCGGCCTCAGCGTCGAGCAGCAGGCGGTGCTGCCACACCGGCCGCGCGAGGGCCTTGATGTCGTCGGGGAGCACGAAGTGGCGGCCCTGCGAGGCGGCGCGGACCTTGGCGATGCGGATCATCGCGATCGCGCCACGCACCGAGACACCGAGCCTGATCGCCGAGTCCTCACGGGTCGCCTCAGCGAGCTCGGCGACGTAGCGGAGCACAGCGGGCTCGACGTGCACCGACGCACCGAGGTCGGCCATGTCGGCGACGGCGCTCGTGGTGATGATCGCCGAGAGTCCGGCCGACGGGTTGCGGTCGGAGGCACCGGCGAGGATGCTCTCCGTGACCGCCAGATCGGGGTAGCCGATCGACGTCTTGACGAGGAAGCGGTCGAGCTGGGCCTCGGGGAGCTTGTAGGTTCCGGCCTGCTCGATCGGGTTCTGCGTCGCGATCACGAGGAACGGGCGCCCGGCCTCGTGCGTGACGCCGTCGACCGTGACCCGCGACTCCTCCATGACCTCGAGCAGAGCCGACTGCGTCTTCGGCGAGGCGCGGTTGATCTCGTCCGCGAGCACGATCGAGGCGAAGATCGGTCCCTTGTGGAACTCGAAGCGATGCGACTGCTGGTCGTAGATCGTGACACCCGTGACATCCGACGGCAGCAGGTCGGGCGTGAACTGGATGCGCGTGCTGGTGCCCTGCACGGTGGATGCCAGCGCCTTCGCGAGGCTGGTCTTGCCCGTGCCGGGGGCGTCCTCGAGCAGCACGTGTCCCTCGGCCAGCATCGCCGACAGCACGAGACCGACGACCTCGCGCTTTCCCTGCACGGCCCTGTCGATGTTGTCGACGAGGCGGGTGAAGGTGCCCTGGAACCAGGCGGCCTGTTCGGGGGTCATGCTCATGAGTGTGGGTTTCCCTGTTCTGTGAAGGTCATCGGGGTCGCGCCGTCTCCGGCGCGCTAGTACCAGCTGAGTGCGTCGGCGTAGCGATTGAGTTCGACGATGTAGACGCGGATCGAGTTGCCGGGATTGCCGTAGAAGCAGCCCAGCTGCACGGTGCCGTTCTCCGGCACAGTCCTCCGAGAGTTGCCGAACTGTCCGCCGTCGTCGCACCGGAGCGTGTACGTGCCGGGGCTGCGGAAGTTCTCGACCTTCAGCGTCACGTAGGCGCAGGATGAGTGAGTGCACTCGCCCGGCCAGTTGCCCGACGCGCCCTTGCCCGTCTTCAGGACCTCCGCGGGCGGGTCGTTCGTGCGAGCGGATGCGGAGGCGACGGGCGTCCACTGGCCTGCGGAGTCCTGAGCCCGCACCCTGATGCTGTGCGTCTGCTGGTACCCGTTGCCGACGATCCGCTCACCGCTCTGCGGCACGTCCTGCCAGCCGTTGCCGATGTCGATCTGCGTCAGCTGGATCGCGCGGCCGTTGCCGGATCCGTTCGAGTTCCACGTGAGCTTCACCTGGGTGCCGAGGTTCTGCGCGCCCGCCCCGGGAGCCGACGGAGGGCCGTACGGCACGGCACTCGCCGTGTTCGACGCGGCACCGGCGTAGGTGCCGCCATCCACATTGGCGACGGCCCGGACCTGGATGTTGTACGTCGTGCCGTTGGAGAGACCGCCGATGCGGTTGCCCTGCAGGCCCTGCCATCCTCCGCCGTTGAGCGAGTACTGGTAGCTGATCTCGCCTTCCCTGGCGCCGTTGCGCGACCCGGGGTTGTACGTCACATCGACGTAGCGGTCATGCGGTGCCGCGGCGAGACTGGTCGGCGCGCCCGGCGCGACGACTCCTCGACGGGGGGCCGACATCCCGGACCACTCGCCCCAGCCCGCCTTGTTGTGCGCGCGGATGCGGTACGTGTACGGCGTCTCGGACGTCGGCACGGTCACCGCCTGCGAGGTGGCACCTGCTCCGGGCGTCATGGTGTTCCGCAGGGTCGAGCCTTCGTAGACCTCGAGCGTGTACCCGTCGATCGCGTCACCGTTCGAGTTCGGCGCCGCCCAGTTCACCTGCATCTGGGCCTGACTGCCGACCGGCGCGAGCTCGGTCGTGGTGGGCGCGCCCGGCTGCATCGGCGGACCCGCGGGGATCTCGGATGCCGACCAGTTGCTCCAGCTCGATGGCTCGGGCGCGAGGTTGTGCGCCTGCACCCGCACCTGGTAGTTCGACCCGTTCTCGAGTCCGTTCCAGACGACCGAGTTCCCGGTGACCTCCTTCTGCGCGACGCCGGACGGCGGCGCGGGAGAGATCTCGAGCGTGTAGCTCTCGACCGGGGAGCCCGGGGTCGTGGGCGTCGTCCAGTTCACGGTGAGCGACTTGTCGCCGAACTTCAGCGTGGGCGGGTTGGGGGTGTCGGGGCGCGCGTCGGGGCGCGCTTCTCCGGAGGTGCCCGAGGGCTTGCTCTCGCCGACGCGGTTCGTCGCCGTGACCTGGAAGGTGTACTTGACGTTGTTGGTCAGGCCGTCCAGGGTGCACGTCGTCGACTGGCACTCCTTCGAGTACGCATTGCCTCCGACCGACTTGACCGTGTACTTCGTGATCTCGGCGCCGTTGTTCGACGGGGCCGAGTACGAGAGCACCACGGTGCGGTCCTGCACGCTCGTCACCACGGGGGCTCCCGGCGCATCCGGCACACCCTGCACCGTGAGCACGACCTGCCCGTTGACCTCACGCTCCACATCCTTCGTGGCGTCCTGGATGCGGTAGCGCACGACCATCGTCCCGACGAAGGTGGCCGCCGGAGTCACGACGAGCTCATCGCCCTGGCGCTCGACCGTGCCCATTCCGGCCTCGACGTTCTGGGAGACGATCTTGAGAGGCGTGTCAGGGAACGGGTTGTAGTCGTTGGCGAGCACCGGAACCGTCACGGACTTGCCCTGATCGGCCTCGGCGATCGTGTCGGTGTTGGCCGTGGGCATCGCGCGCGTCGACGCCGACACGGTCACGGTCACCGTGCCGTCGACCGGTTCGGTCTCGCCGTCGGTGACGCGCACGTTCAGCGTCATCGCGGTGCCCTTCTTGGCATCCGATGACGCCTTCACCAGCAGCTCGGATCCCTTGACGTCCGCCGTCACCCCGTCGCCGTCTCCGTCGACGAAGGTGAACTCGAGGTTGTCCTGGTCTTCGGGATCGGGATCCGTCGTGAGTGCGGCGAGATCGAGCGAGGACGCATCCTCACCGGGCGCGACCTGCATCTGGCTGTTCACGAACACCGGCTGCTGGTTGTCGGGCGGCAGCACGTCGATCGGGATGGTCAGCGTCGCCTTGCGCCCCTCGGGGTCATCGGGGCCCGTGCCGTCCGTCACCTCGAACGTGATCGCGTCCTGGCCGAAGTAGCCGTCCTTCGAGGTGTAGACGAGAGTCTTCTCGTCCTTCACGAGGTCGGCGCCATCGGCGTGCACGGCGCTCACCTTGGAGTGCTCGGTGATCCGCGCCGTGCCACCACCGGCGACGGTGACGTACTCCGACAGCGGCAGGACCTTGGTCTCGCCGCTGATGACCTCGACCGGCTTGGTCAGGTCGGTCATGGGGCGCAGCCCCGACTCGGCCGGCACGAAGATGAACGCCGACGCCTCAAGGCCGTCGCGGTCGGTCAGCGTGTAGCGGATGAGCTGCTGCTCCTCACCCACCGTGACTCGCACCGATCCGTTCTCGAGCGCGGTCGCACCGTCGCCGAGCGTCACGTCGAGCGCGTCCGTCGTGCCGTCCGGGTCCTCGTCGTTCTTGAGGATCGCGATGTCGGCCGTCAGCGTGCCGTCCTTGAGATCCTCGGGCCGCACGCGGTCGTCGCGCGCGACGGGCGCCTGCAGGGGCACGTTCTCGTCGACCGTGACCTGGAGCGTCGCCGAGGCCGTCGCCCCGCGGGCGTCGCGGATCGTGTACTGCAGCGAGGTCTCGATCTCCTCGTTCGGCGCCTGCACGAGCACACGGTCGCCCGAGACTCGGGCCGTCAGCTCTTCAGGGACCTCGAGTCCACCGTTCTTCTCGCTGACGAGGATGATCTCGTCACCCTCCGGGTCGGAGTCGTTGGCCAGCACCGGCACGGCGATCTCGCGCCCGGGCCGTACGACGACGGCATCCTTCACCGCATACGGGGGCTGGTTGATCTCCTCGGCGGGGGCGATGCCGACGCGGATCGTCGCGATGCCCTCCTTGCCCAGGCGGTCGCGCACGCGGTACTTGAACGTGTCGACACCGGCGGAACCGTCGAACGCCTCGTACTTGAAGTAGTTGGCGCCGGTCTCGGTGATCCGGCCCTTGCTCGGGCTGGAGGCGATGTCGAGCAGTTCGACCGAGTCGCCGTCCGAGTCGATGCCGTCGAGGGGGACGGCGATGTTGAGCTCGGTGCCCGCCAGCGCTCGCGAGACGATGTCCTGCGGGCGAGGCGCCGCGTTGGTCTTCGCGTCGATCGGCAGGATCTGGATCGTCACGTACCCGGCGGCCTTCTGCTGCCGTGAGTCGACGGCCTCGTAGGTGAGGTAGACCGTCTTCGCCTCCGGCCCCGCCTTGAACCGCACGGTGTCCTGCGAGACGAACGCCTCGCCGTCTTCGGGCTCGGGCGTCTCGACCAGCTCCGGGACCACGTGCAGCACGTCGTCGTTGGGGTGCGTGTCGTTGTCGAGCACCGGGATCGTGACGACGTCGCCCGCTCGCACGTAGACGTTGTCGGGTGCGGCCACCGGCGGCATGATCTTGTCGGGTGCCGGGATCGGGATCACGACGACCTCGCCCTCGGCGGACTTCGAGCCGTTCGAGATTCGGTACTTGACGCGCACCTGGTCTTTGAGCGCGCCCTGATCGGTGATCCGGAGGGTCTCGTGGTTGATCACCGAGACCGAGATCCCGCTGTTCGGCTCGAGGCTCACCGACTGCACGACCAGGATCCCGCCGGCCGGGTCGGTGTCGTTGGCGAGGACGCCGACGAGCACGTCGCCGCCGCTCGGCACCAGCGCCACATCGCGCACCGCGACCGGGGGCAGATCGTTCTCGCTCGCCTCCTGCACGTCGACGCGCACCAGGCCCTGAGCGCTCTTGGGTCCGGCCGTCGCGAGGTACTGCACGTAGTAGGTGCCGGGCGCCTCCGCCGAGAACAGGAACGTCTTGTTCGTGTAGTCCGGGGTCACGGTCGCACCGGGCACCTCATCGACGTTGCCGAGGCGGAGCGACTCGCGACCCGAGCTCGTGTCGTTCGTGAGGGGTGCCACCGAGACCTGCTCGCCGACCCGTGTGATCACGTGATCGGCGTTCGTCTTGGGGTCGGTCGACCCGGCGGGACGCACATCGAGGGTGATCGTGCCCACGTAGGTCTCGCCGTAGCCGTCGGCGACCGTCACGCCGACCTCCTTGCGACCCTGCAGGCTCGCGGTGGCCTTGTAGGTGATCTGGCCGTCGGTGCTGAAGTCGACCTCGTCACCCGGCGCCGGCTCGACGCCCTTGAGATAGATGTCGTCACCGTCGGGATCGATGAAGTCGGGGAGGACGTTGTACGAGATGGTGCCGCCGGATTCGACCGTGAGGGTCGTCTTGCGCTTCGGCACCGGGGCGTTGTGCACATCGAAGTCGTGCACGGTCAGTGTGACGGTCGCGGTGTCCTTGCCCTTGCGGCCGTCGCTGGCCTCGTACTGGAAGGTGGTGGATCCGGTCGCCTTCTCGTCGACCGCGATCTGCAGCGAGCCGCCGTTCTGGATCGGCTGCACCGTGCCGATCGACGGCTGCTTCTCGGCGAGGGCGGCGACGAGCACGTCGCCGTCGGGGTCGTTGTCGTTGTCGAGAACCGGGAGCAGCGTCGATGCACCGGGGCGCACGCCGAACTCGTCGTCCTCGGCGATCGGAGGAGTGTTCTCCTCCTTGCGGTCGGGGAGGGTGGTCTCCACCGTCTCCTCGGTGGAGTCGTCCTCGTTCTCGGTCTCACCCTCGGGAGGAGTGAGATCGTTCCAGTTGTCGACGCGCTGCAGGCTCTCGTTCGCCATCCACGCGGCTCCGCCGACGGCGTCGTTGAGGATGATCACGTCGCGGTTCACGCGGAACGTGAGGCTCTGGGACTGCTCGGCGCCCTCGATGCGCTCGTTCACGTCGTTGGCCTCGCCCGGGCACTCCCGGAGGAACGTCGCCGTACCGGCCCAGGCGGCATAGGTGCATCCGCGCAGCGAGACGGGAGCCGCGGGCGAGCCGTCGCCCCCGACGTCCTTCACGACGGCTTCGCCACCGTCGAAGGGCACGGTGATGAGGGCCGACTTCGTCGCCAGCGCGACCGCGTCGTTCGTGGCGGAGGCGGGCTGGAGCACGGCATCCGCTGCGTCTCTGATCTCCGTGCGGAATCCGCCGGGAGTCGTGACGACGCCGGCGGCGGCGTCGAGCACGACAGGAGTGCGGCCGACGGCGGTGATGTGCGGCGCCTCGGAGTCGTCGATCTCGCCGACCGACGCGGCCGACGGATCGAGCGCCTCACCCTCGTTGTCGACCGGGACGGTGACGACCTCGCCGCGCTCCGACGACAGACCGAACACGGTGCCGTCTTCGGCGACGGCGACGTCGGCGTTGGGCCCGAGCTCGGCGACGGGGTCGGTGGCCTCGATCTTGAAACCGGCGATGCCCTTGACGGGCAGAACCCACAGATCGCCCGACTTCTGGTCGAGGATCGCGGCCGTCTGGTGCCCGAGGGCGACCTTGGCCGATGTCGGGATGCGGGCGCTGTCGCCCAGCGTCACCCGCGCCGGATCGATCGACGTGACGGTCGAGGCGCTGGTGTCGGTGACGAGGATGTTGGTCTCGTCCTGGAGGATGTCGAAGTTCTCGCCGGTCGTGCGGAGTCCGCCGTCGAGCACCGTGGACTCGTGGTTGAAGTGCCCGACGAGCAGGCTGGACGCCTTGGTGATCCAGACGCCGCCGTCGTTGAGATCCACCTTGGTGGTGGGAAAACCGTCATACGTGAAGGCCATGGTGGTGAGGGCCACGACACCGACCGTCACCCCTGCCGCCGACGCCAATGTCTTCGGTCGCGCGCGCATCCATGACAACGCCTTCATGCCCGGTTCCCCCCAGGGTCGTACATCCGCAGACTCTCGGCCGATGCACTCAGCGTGCACGGCGCACCCGTTCATCCTAACCGGCCGAAATACCGGCCACGATGGGGAGAATTGTCCACTGCTCCCCCGACCCGCGTCGGCGAGATCAGACCGCTCGCCAACACCCCTCGATATGGTCGTCGACCATGCCCGCGGACTGCATCAGCGCATACATGGTCGTCGGACCCACGAACCGGAACCCGCGGCGCCGCAGCTCTTTGCTCATGGCGGTGGATTCGGGCGTCACCGCGGGGACGTCGGCGAACGACGTGGGGCGGATGCCGGGCGCCGGCGCGAACGACCACATCAGGGCATCCAGCTCGCCGTCGCGCATCGCTCGGACCAGGCGTGCGTTGCCGATCGTGGCCTCGATCTTGGCGCGGTTGCGGATGATCCCCGCATCCGCCATGAGCCGCTCGACATCGGACTCGTCGAACTCCGCGACCGCCTCGGGCTCGAATCCTGCGAACACCTCGCGGAACCGCGGCCGCTTGCGCAGGATCGTGATCCACGACAGCCCCGCCTGGAATCCCTCGAGCGCCGTCTTCTCGAACAGTGCCCGGTCGCCGTGCAGCGGTGTTCCCCACTCCTCGTCGTGATACCGGCGGTACTCGGCGTCGTCGCCCACCCACGCACAGCGCTCGCGGTGGTCGGGGCCGGCGATCAGCGAAGTCATGCACCCACGTTATCCGGCGGCACCGACACCGGGATCGGCCGAGCCGAAGCCCTCAGCCGACCCTGCGCAGTGCCCTGATCCAGATCCGCAGCACGAACGCGAAGAGCACGGCGCCGCTGATCAGCACGACCAGACCGCTGAGGATCCGAGGGCTCCACGCATGGATCGGAGACACCACGACGAGCGCGACGAGCGCGACGCCCACGCATCCGGCGCGCAGAGCGGCCACCGTCCCGTCGGCCCCGTCCACGCGGTGCCGTGTGACGAGGATCGCCAGCAGATGCCACAGCGAGGCGAGGAGCAGCACGAGAGCTCCATATGTGGCGAGCCAGCCGACGAAATAGCGCGAGGACAGACCCCATGCCGACACCAGCGCGGCGAGCACGGCGATGTCGATCGCGACGACCACCCGTTCGACGGCGAGCGACAGAGAGAGCGCGAGCCGGATCAGCAGCAGCGATGAGGCCAGCAGAAGGCATCCGGCCTGCGAGACCCAGGAGCCGTCGACGACGGTCGAGCCTCCCCCGTTCCAGAGGATGCTCGCGCAGCCGACCACCGCCGCGGCGTCCAGGAGCGCGGCGACGGTCCCCGCCACGACCGGGCCGACCGTGCTCTCGACGGATAACGCGGGGACGGATGCCGAACGCTCAGACATCGACAGCGACCGGACCGACGACATGCGTCTCGGCGTTGCGTCGGGTCTTCGCCCACCCGTTGCGGCCGAGCACCACACGGAGCATGGCCCGCGTCACCGACACGAGGATGTACTGCACGAAGAAGAAGAGGCCGGCTCCCCAGCTCACCGCCTGCAACCAGCTCGAACCCGGCTCGCAGCGCAGCTTGTACAGGATGCCCCAGATCACGAACGGTCCGACGCCGAACAGCATCCCGAGAAAGACGAACGCCCACGCATTGTCGACGAGTCCGTCGAGCGCTGCCGGATCGGCGATCACGCCCGCGCCGTGGAATGCCAGCGTGAGCAGGATGACGATCAGACCGATCATCTGCAGGAAGGGAAGGAACAGGTAGTAGAGGCACTCCAGTACGCCGGAGCTGTCGAAGTGGCGTGAGCGCACGATGTCCTTGATGTACTTCACGCACTGGATGTTGCCCTGCGACCAGCGCGTGCGCTGGGCGAGCAGACGCCGAAGGCTCGGCAGCGCCTCCTGCGCGACGTACGTGTCATGGACCTGGCGATTCTCGTAGCCGGCCAGGATCACGTGCAGCCCGAGCTCGTAGTCTTCGAGCAGTGCCCCGTGCCAGGGTGCGCCGTACCCCTCTCCGATCCGGTCGAGCACCGAGAGCCTCGTGAACTGCCCGTTGCCGCCGAGTCCGACCGTGCCGGTCTTCGACCTCAGCGACTGCATCGCCAGGATCACCGTGCGGAACTCCACGTCCTGCATCCGGATCAGATAGCGGGCGAATGCGTTCGCGAGCCTCCCCTTCTCGGGATACGGCGTGCGATCGTCGCGGTTCTTCATCCAGACGGTGATCTGGGCGGCTCCCACCACCGGGTCGCCGAAGCAGTCGTCGGCTGCCACCGCCGCGAGCGCGTTCTCCGCCATCTCTCCATCGGCATCCACGACCGTCACGATGATGCGGTCGCGGTCGGCGTCGGTCGGCAGCCATCCGTTGAGTGCGTCGTACGCGCTGTTCAGGGCATCGCCCTTCCCCGTGCGCGCGAGGGGTCGCCGGCGCTGCACCAGGTGCACGAACGGGTCGACATCCGCGTGCGCCTGGATGATCGCCGAGGTCTCGTCGTCGCTGTCGTCGTCGATCACCCAGAGGTGGGCCTGCGGGAACCGTTCGCGCTGGCGCGCGATCGTGGTGGCGATGACGGCGGCCTCGTCACGGCACGGCACGAAGATGTGCCAGTCGAAGAGCGCGGGGTCCCCCGGCTTCTCCTTCCTGTGCCGGACGTAGGGGATGAGGATGAACGTCATGTAGGCGAGGAACATCACCGTGAGGACGAGCGAGATGGAGCCGAGGAGGGAGAGCATCAGAGGTCCTTTCGTGAGGCCGTCAGCGGGATCTGTCCTGGGGGGTCTTCGGTCGCGGAGTCGTTCTGTCTTCGGTCGTCAGGGCCGTGCCGGTCGTCGACGACGACGGACGCCCGCCACCGCGATGAGCACGATCAGCCCCGCCGCGAAGCCCGCGATGCCGACGACGGAACCTGCGAAGCGGTGTCCGATCTCGTAGCCGGCGTCGAGGCCGCCCTGCTGGGTCGACCAGCCGATGAGCGCGAGGCGCAGCTGGTTGACCAGGAGCATCACTGCGGCGGATGCGGCGATCCCTGCGACTCCGCGGAACCAGGACACTCTCGTCGAGAGCATCATCACGGCCCCGAGTGCGAGGAGGGGAGCGAGCAGGATGATCGCCGTGCATTCGGCCGTCACCTGGAACCCGACGAGATGGTTCTCGTTGATCCACAGCATGTAGGTGTCCTCGAACGCGGTGACGCCGCGGGGCATCCAGAGATCCATCCACCGGGCGGCGAGGTGTGCCTCGCCCGCCCGAACCACGTCGGCCTGGAGCAGCATCCAGACGATCGCCCCCACGAGAGCGGCGGCGAAGACGATGCGGGCTGCGCGGTCGACGGCCCGCGATCGCGGCCGTGGTCGCGGGGAGGATGCGAGCCTGCGATGGCGCCGCCCCTGGGGCTGGGCGGACACGGCGGGCAGTGCGGTGGTCATCGGTGTACTCGTCTCGAGGAGAAGGTCGTGGTGAAAGGTCGTGGTGAAAGGTGCGGACGAGCATGTGCTCGCCCGCACCCGATGTCCTGTGCGGCGGTCAGGGGATCGCTCAGCGATTCGACCGGGCCGATGGGGAGATCGGCCACGGCCGGGACCGGCGCTGCGGACGCTCGATCGACGATGTGGGGTGCCGATCGAAGGGCGGCGTTCGGCGAAGGGGAGTTCACCGCACGCCCCGTTCATGGGGTCGGTTCGCCGTGTCAGGCGTCGACGAGCGAGTCTGCCGAGCGGCGCAGATAGGACTCGCGGATCATCAGGAGAGCACCCGCGGTCAGGCACACGGCGACGATGATGAGGGGCCAGGTGGGGTCGGCACCTGTCGCGGCGAGCGTGCCGCTGAGCGCGGTGCCGACGATGGGAGGATTCGCTCCGTACATGCGCAGGGGTTCCTTTCTTTCTTTCTTTCTTTCGGGAAGTGGGAGTTTCGGCGAGTGCCACGGGAGGGTGTGGCCGAGACGGTCAGGATCTGAGCGATCCTCGGCCAGGATGGGGTCGCGCGGATGCGGTGCGGTGAGCGGGCATCCGCGCGACCGGCACTCAGGAAGTGACCTGCGCGGTGCGACGACGCTTCGCGGCGTAGACCGCCGCAGCGCCGACGACGAGCAGCATGCCGGCGCCGCCTGCGAGCAGCGGGTCGGCCACGGGTGCGGCGACCACCGTGAAGGTCAGGTCATCGGTGCTGGTGTCGGTGCCGTCGTTCTGCACGGCCGTGACCGTGTAGGACTGCTCGGGGAGGTCGACGGTCGACTGAGCGCTCCACGTGCCGTTCGCCGCGACCGTGGCGGTGACGAGCAGCGTGCCGTCCTGCCCACGGACCTCGACCGTGAGGCCGGGCTCGCCGATGCCCGAGAACGTCGGCTTGAGGCCGCCCGAGGCGCCGTCGAGCGAGACCGACGAGTGGCTGGCGGTGAGCCCGCTCTTCAGCCACGGAGTGCCGGCGGTCGTGTACGAGCGCAGGATGAGCTTGCCCTCGGTGGCGGAGGAGCCGAGCGTGAGGCGGCGTGTGTCGACAGGGCGGTTGACCGCGTTGAGCGAGAAGGTCGAGCCGTCGGCGCTGCGCTCGGCGCTGAACAGCTGGTTCGCGGAGCCGTTGCACACGGCCGCGATCGGCTCACCGGTGCCGGCGTAGTCGAGGCACAGGCCACCGCTGCTGATGGTGCCGGTGGCGCCCACTGCCGGCATCGAGACGACGGCCGAGCCCGTCGGGCTCAGCGTCGGCTGCGCGCCCTGCACGAACGCGTCGAGCGTGAACGCGCCCTGTGCGAGGGTGCCGACCGCCGTTTCGGGAGTCTGAGCGCTCGCCGGTGCGACCGCGCCGAAGAGGGCGACGCCGCCGAGTAATAACCCTGCGGTGATCTTCATGGTCTTGTTCATGGTGTTGCCTTTCGCATGAGCTCGCGGTGCGCGGCACCGAGAGCGGACTTGTGCACGGAGTCGTGCGTTTTCTTCCGGGGGGATTGAGGAGCACCCGATCGCTCGGGCGCAGGAGCGGAGGATTCGAGCGCACCGATGACCTGGGCGGAGAGCGCGGCGAGGGCATCCCGCGCCGCTGCCGGATCGTCGCGGTGGAGCGCCGCACGAGCCGCGTTCAGCAGCTCGTGTCGCCGGTCGCGGCCGCGTTCGAGATCGATGCCGTGCGCGGCTGCGGTGTCGGGGTCCACGAAGAGACGCAGCGGCTCGACGTATTCACGCACGATGCGCGGGCCGAGTCGACCGAACTCGCGCTCGATCAGATGCGAGGCGAGATCGAGATAGCCCCGCAGTTCGCACGCGGGAGCGCGGGTGACGATCGTCTGCTGCGGATCCGATGCGGTGGAGAGGCACGACGACTCCCCCGCGAGCAGCCGACCGACGATCCGAGCGCGCTCGATCATGTCGATCGCCGACCACTCGGCGACGCGCGTGCCCGCGTTGGGCGACACGTGCACGAAGCGCATGTCGGCGAGGCGCTGGAGCGCTTCTCGGACCGGAGTGCGCGACACCGCCCAGCTGTGCGCGAGCAGGTCGAGGCGCAGTCGATGCCCACGTGGAAGCCGTCCGCTGACGATCTCCTCCAGGAGCCGCTCGTAGGCAAGACCGCTGAGCAGCTGCGGGCGCAGCTGCTCTTCCAGGGAGCCCATCGACATGATCTCGCCTCTCTCATCAAACTAACATATTGGATTATTAGAGGATGACATACTTAAGTAGTAATCACAAATCCACTAATATTTGAGAGAAGCCATGACGAAGAAGGACATCGCGATCGTGCTCGGCACCCGACCCGAGATCATCAAGCTCGCCCCCGTGATCAGGGAGCTGGGGGATCGAGCGCTGATCGTGCACACCGGACAGCACTACGACCGAGAGCTGTCGGGACGCTTCTTCGAGCAGTTCGGCATCGGCGAGCCGCACGTCGTGCTCGACGGCGTCGGCGGGAGGGACCGCGGCACGCAGATCGCGACCGCGATCAGCGCCCTCACCGAACTCTTCGCCCGTCAGGCGCCACGGGCGGTCATCGTGCAGGGCGACACGAACGCGGTGTCGGCGGGCGCACAGGCGGCCAACTACGCCGGCATCCCCGTCATCCATGTCGAAGCCGGGCTGCGGTCACACGACCGAGCCATGCCCGAAGAGCTCAACCGCCTCGTGGTCGGCGTGCTCGCCGACGTCCATTGCGCCGCGACCGAGCACAACGCGGAGAACCTGCGGCGCGAAGGCATCCCCGCAGAGCGGATCGTCGTCACCGGCAACACGATCGTCGAAGCGACCCGCGAGTCACTGCGACACGGCCCCGCTCCCGTGGAGGCGTTCTTCCCGGAAGGGCGGGTCCCCGAGCGGTTCGTCCTGGCGACGATCCACCGCCCGGAGAACACCGACGCCCGAGAGGCGCTCGCCCGGGTCCTGAGCGCGTTGGGCGATATCGACGCCCCGGTGCTGCTGCTCGCGCACCCGCGCACCCGTGCGGCGATCGCCCGCTTCGACCTCGCTGATCTGCTCGACAGGGTCATCGTCGCCGAGTCCGCGGATCACCAGGAGTTCCTCACACTCGCATCGCGCGCCACGCTCCTGGTATCGGACTCCGGAGGCCTTCAGGAGGAGTGCACGGTGCTCGGTCGGCCGCTGCTCGTGGTGCGCCGCAGCACCGAGCGACCCGAATCCATCGACGCCGGTTTCGCGGAGCTGGTCACCCCCGGGCTCGACATCGCCGCGGCAGCGAATCGTCTCATCTCCCAGGGATCCGATCATCTCTCCGGCGCCCCATGCCCCTACGGTGACGGCAGCGCCAGCGCCAGAATCGCGCGCCTCGCGACGGCCATCGCGGATCGCAGTGCGCGACCGAGCCACGGCCTCGCCGCGTGACGCGGGGAGAGCGACGGTCTGATGCTTGAGAGGCGATGCCGACGGGGTGATTCTCAGCGCGTGCGATATGTCACTCATCGCCTCGGCGCGGCACCCCAAAATATTAGATATCTAGCGCATTTCCGATTAGCATCAGGGGCATGCCAGTCCCCAAGACACCAGCGCGGATGCCTCGAAAGCTGCTGCGCGACCAGATCTTCGACACGCTGCTGGATGCCATCGTCGCCGGTGATCTTGCAGCGGGCGAGCCGATCTCCGACAAGCAGTTGGAGACGTGGCTGGGTGCGTCTCGCACTCCGATCCGCGAGGCCGTGAACCGCCTTGCAGGCATGGGGCTGATCGAGGTCCTCCCCCAGAAAGGCACCCGCATCGCCCCGCTGGATCCGACCCGGTTCCGAGAGGAGATGGAGATGCTCGGGGTCGTGTACTCGGCGACGGTGCGCGAGGCGACGGCCCTTCTGACGGATGCCGACCGGGCACAGATCCGCGATCTGCACCGAGCGGTGAGTCAGAGCACCGACGCGCTCGAGCGAGCCCGCATCGTCGACGCGCTGATGAACGTGTTCATCGACCGCTACCGCAACACCCTCGTGCAGCGCATCCGCGAGAAGTCGGTGCCGCACGTGACGCGCATGATCACCGCTCGACCGGGCGCGCTCGACGCGACCGAGACGTCTGCGGCACTCGACGCGCTCGCTGCGGCGGCGGCATCCGGAGACGCGGATGCTGCGGCTCTCGCGACGCGGGATTATTTCACCGCGGGCGCGGCGAGCGTCACGGCACGCGATGCTGCCGAGGTCGGCGGCACTGCCGACGGATCCGCGGCAGCCGGGTTCGCGTCGGCTGCCGCTGCACCGGCTACCGCGGCACTGACTGCGGCCATCCCGACTGCGGCCACCCCGACTGCGGCCACCCCGACTGCATCCACGCCGACTGCGGCCGTGCCGACTGAGAACGAGGTGGCGTGATGCCCACGACAGACGCCCCGCAGCCACGACGCCTGCTCCGCGATGAGGTCTACGACACCATCCTCGGCGCGATCCTGGACGGCACTCTCGAGCCCGGTGAGATCCTCCATGATGAGGAGCTCATGACGTGGCTGGGCTCTTCGCGCACCCCGATCCGCGAGGCGCTGAACCGTCTCGCCGAGGAGGACGTGGTCGAACTCGTGCCGCATCGTCATACTCGGGTCGCGCCTGTCAACGTCGCCGCGATCAACGAGGGCCTGTTCGTCACGGGCGCGATCCACGAGCACATCGCGCGCAGCAGCGCGGCGGACCTGACCGATACCCAGATCGCTGAGTTCGCCGAACGGATGACGCAGGTCGAGGCCGCAGCGCACGAGGGCGATGCCGCGGCGTTGGGACGGACCATCCGCGAGTACTTCCTCGTGCTGGTGCGCGCCACGCCGAACTCCGTGCTGCGGGCGAAGGCCGAATCGCTGTCGCTGCAGCTCGTGCGATTCCTGACCCCCCGAGAGAATCTGCGCACACCTCAGCAGGCATTGGAGTTCCTCCGGTCGATCACCGCGGCGCTCGCGGAGCGTGACGGCGAACGAGCCGGTGACCTCATCCACGAACTGCATGAGACCACCCGCAGCAACTTCATCGAGTTCTACCGCGAGTCAGACCCGTCCGACTGAGCGGGATCCGATCGATCGGCGGCATGCTGGTGCGCGGCGAGGCCGGAGACGCAGACACAGACACAGACACAGACACAGACACAGACGAGCGGTGCAGCTCTGCGGCCATGAGAAGAGGCGGCAGCGAAGCACTACCCAGTTCGAGCGAGGTTCGTGGGGACGCGGGAAGTGCCGAACAGGCCAGACTCTTTCGGGATGCTGAGTCGTGGGGCGCGCCAGCGTTGGTCGGGGTCCCACCACCGCGGGCCCCGCACCTGTGGGACGCCGTCATCCATCCGGATCTCCCACCCGGAGGAACCGAGGGATCGGTGATGCCACCAGCACAACGGCACACCGTTATCCGTATGCGTCGGCCCACCCCTCGCATGCTCGGTCACATGATGGATCTCGCACCACGACGCCGGCACATGACATCCGGGGATCAGGCACTCCTTGTCGCGAGCGATGATCGCCCGCCGTTGATGCACCGTGAAGACCCGATCGGTGGTCGTGATCCCGATGATCCGCCCCTCGTCCATGAGCACTCGTTGGATCAACCCACTGCACGCAACCTGCGCAGCAACAGACACCGGGAGATGCGCGCCGGATCCGGGAATCGTCGCCCACCCGCCGTTGCCGAGGTCGCCGCTCGCTCCGTACCCGTTGCCTCCGAAGGCGCCACCGAAGGCGGCACCGTGTGCGGCGAGGTCCTTCGCATCGACGTTCACGACCAGGACCGGTGACGACCCACCGAGAGTGGGCATGTCCTTGTGACGGGCAGCGATTCCGAACACCATCGCGAGAGCATCATGGCGCTTCTGCGCCGCGGTGCGATCATCGAGCACGCAGCGCGGGTCAGAGTTGAACGGGTCAACGTCGTCGGCATCAGGTCCGACGTCACCATCACCATCGACATAGAAGTCGGTATCGACATCTGCGCGTTGCCAACCGGCATCCGCCGCAGCCTCACTACCGCCGGCGTCGGCGTCGCTTCCGATATCACCATCACTTTCGACATCAATGTCGACATCGACGCGCGGCCAACCCATATCCGCACCAGCCTCACCACCGCCACAATAGGCATCCGCCTCACCACCGCCACGACGGGCATCCGCAGCGTCGCTCGGAGCGAAGTGCACGCCCGGCATCGGCGGGCCGTCGCCTTTCGGGTTGAGGATCGCGTCCAGGATGAGGTGCAGCTGTGCGGCGGCATCCGGGGTCAGGTACCCGCGGATCGCATGCAGGCCGTCTTTCAACCGGCCGATCGTGATCCCTCGCCGCCGACGCGCGTCCTCATCCTTGGGTTCTTCGCCATCGGGGTCGAACATCGACGCGAGATCTTCGGCGAGAGCCTTCAAGTCCTGCACCGTCGGCGCAGGACCCGGCGCATCAGCGTCCAGGCCATCGGCATCACCCACGTCGGCCGCGAGCCCGTGCCCGCGGGCACACCCCGCCAACGCGACATCCGCCGCCAACCGTTGATCGATCGTGAGCCGATCCCACACCCTCTCGATCGGACCCGTCGCCGCGAGAAACCCGGCCACACCGACCACCCCGTCCAGCAACGCGAGCCGCAGCTCCGCCCACCGCGCCGGCATCCCCTCCCCCGCCAGACTCACCGGCCGCCGCACCAGATCGACGACCCGGTCGACGCGCGACGCAGCCCGCACGTCCACCCGCAGCATCCGCTGCACCAACTCGTTCAGACCCCGGCACCCCGCCGCATGCGGAAAGTCGGCCGCATCACCGGTCGCGATCGTTTCGACGATCACCGCTTCGACCCGGCGGAACGCGGCCCCCGCGCCCTGCAACACCGTGATCCGGTCCGCATCACTCAGCCCCGCGAGCGCGTCATCGGACAGCACCGTGTCGAGGTCGGCGATGACCCGATCCAGAAGCTCCACAGTGCTGTTCATACCCCTGAGTCAACCCGCCCCCACCGACATTGAAGCCCCAAAACCGCCCCGAATTACCCCAGATCAGAGCACGTATCCCAGCCTTCCGGAATGCCGCACCATGGCAGGGAGGCGGGCGCGCCCAAAGCACCGATGCGACAGGAGCATGTACCGGCAAGGCGTACCCGCGAGGCGTCCCGAGGAGGCGTCCCGATGAGAAGCACGAACCCGAGAGCGTCCCGCGGTCGACGAGCTCACGAGGTTGCCCACCGCAGACGAAGTTCGCGGGAGAACGTCGGGAGGACAACACCGACAAAACAACAACACCGGCAGAACAACAGCACGGCGGCACGAAAGAGCCACCCTGAACACCGAAGTGGCCCCACTCGACGAGCGGGGCCACTTCGATCACACGGTCACGGAGACGTCAGTCCGCGATGGTCTTCGCGTCGATGACGAAGCGGTAGCGCACATCCGAGGCGAGCACGCGCTCGTACGCCTCGTTGATCTGCGCGGCGCTGATCACTTCGATCTCCGATGCGATGCCGTGCTCGGCGCAGAAGTCGAGCATCTCCTGCGTCTCGCGGATGCCACCGATGTTCGATCCGGCGAGCGAGCGGCGTCCACCGATCAGCGACGAGACGTTGACGGCGAGCGGCTCCGCGGGTGCGCCGACGCAGACCATCGATCCGCCCACATCGAGCAGTCCGAGGTACGAGCGCAGGTCGACGACAGCACTGACCGTGTTCAGGATCACGTCGAACGATCCGCTCAGCGAGCGGAAGGTCTCGGGGTCGCTCGTCGCGTAGTAGTGGTCGGCGCCGAGGCGCAGGCCGTCATCCTTCTTGTTCAGCGTCTGCGACAGCACGGTCACCTCTGCGCCCAGGGCGTGCGCGATCTGGACACCCATGTGCCCGAGGCCGCCGAGACCGACGACAGCCACGCGGGTGCCGGGTCCGACGTTCCAGTGCCGCAGGGGCGAGTAGGTGGTGATGCCGGCGCAGAGAAGCGGAGCGGCGACGTCGAGCGCGAGAGCATCGGGGATGCGCACGGCGAACGACTCGGTCACGACGACCTGCTCGGAGTAGCCACCCTGGGTGATGGTGCCGTCGCGGTCGGTGCTGCCGTAGGTGAAGATCGCGCCGTTGGAGCAGAACTGCTCGTCGCCGCGCAGACAGTTGCGGCACTCACCGCACGAGTTGACGAGGCATCCGACGCCGACGCGGTCGCCGACCGCGTGCTTCGTGACCTCGGCGCCCACGGCAGCCACGGTGCCGGCGATCTCATGCCCGGGCGCGAGGGGGTAGCTCTGCGGGCCCCAGTCACCACGCACCGTGTGGATGTCGGAGTGGCAGATGCCTGCGAAGGCGATGTCGATCAGGATGTCGTTCGGGCCGAGCTCTCGACGCTCGATGACGGTCTTCTCGAGCGGCGCGGCTTCGCTGGGTGCGGCGTAAGCGTGGACACGGGTCATCACAGACTCCTCGGGTCGATTCGGGTGGAACACGTCGACACTACGGGGCGAACCTGTGCCGTTCCACCGCTCGGATCGATACCGTGGGTGCTACGACTCCGGAGGGGAAGTCCCATGCGCCGATCATCCTTGACCGCCCGCCTGATCACGATCGTGATCGCTCTCGCACTCACGCCGGTCGCCCTGATACTCCTGTCCCTCGGAGGACAGACGGTGACGCTCACCTTCTTCGCCTACGGATTCGACGGCGACTTCGCACCTCTCGTCGGGCCACTGCTGCTGCAAACGCTCGGGCTCGTGCTGCTCGTCCTCGTCGTACTCACGGGCATCTGGAGCTCCGCCGGCCTGATCGCCATGGGCCTCCTCAGCGTCGTCCCGCTCATCGTCGCGGTGTTCCCGGTGACACTGTCATGGCTCATCCGGATCGCACCGCGCGAGTGGGGCGACGGTCTCATCTACGGCGTGCCCCTCGTCGTGCTCGCAATCCTCGGGACGATGGGTCTGGTTCTCGCCCTGGTCCGCCGGGATTCGCGGCCGAAGGGCGCTGCGCTGAGCGTGATCGGCATCATCGCCGCACCGGTTCTGCTGGCCGGCGGCGCCTGGGCGATCGTCTGGGGCATCGGCGACGGGGTGCTCTTCGCCCTGCAAAGGTTCCAGTTCGACATCCGCCCCGGCGCGTCCCTCGCGGTGTTCGCAGGCACACTGCTCGTGGTCGCGGGAATCGCCGTGACGAGATGGTCGCCCTTCGCGCTCATCCTTCCGGCAGTCGTGCTGCTGGTCGCCAGCATCCTGCTCCTCGCCGCTCCCGACGCCGTGTTCCCGATACTGCTCCAGCTGCCGCGCGGCATGAACACTGTGGTTCCGACCGTGCTCCTCTACGGAGGCGGGGCGGCGGCCGGAGTGCTCTACCTCGCCTTCACCGCCGTGCTCCTGCGCGTGCGCGCACACTCACGACTCGCGAGCGGAGGTCCGGCGGGTACAGGCGACTCCTCGTCGTCACCGGGTCAATATTCAGCGGCGCAGTACCCAGCGGCGCAGTATCCCGCGGCACCGCACGGGTATGCACAGAACCCGAATGCTCCATACCCGCCGGCTCCCGTGCAGCATCCGTACCCGCCGACCGCCGGACAACAGCCGCCTCCCGCACCGTACCCGCCCCAGCCCGGGCAGTGAGGGCACGGAGCATCCAGCCCGCGCGGACGAGACCGGGCCAGCCAGAACGAGCCAGACCGGCCCAGCCAGAACGAGCCAGACCGGCCCAGCCAGAACGAGCCAGACCGGGCCAGACAGACGGAACCAGACACACAGATCCAGACTGACGAAGCCGGCCGAGACCTCACGATCCCGACCGGCTCCACAAACGGCTGAACGCCTCGTCAGCGCTTGGCGTTCTTCTTCAGCACCTTCTCGAGCACCGGAGCGTCTCCGGATGCCGCGAGCGCCGCGTAGTAGTCGCGGGCCTCGTCCTGACGCGCGCGTTCCGCACCCGACGCGATGGGTGCGCGCACGTGCTCGGGCTCGTAGCCGAAGGCGTCGACCAGGTCGAGCGCGTACGGCCGCAGCCGCGTGCACAGCCGGTCGATGTACCGAGACACCGCCGCGGCCCGCTGTGTCGAGAGGCGCCCGTTGATGAGGTGCCACGCGAGGTGCTTCTCGATGAGCTGCAGGCCGAAGAGGTCGCGCAGCCACGTGAGCACCTTCTTGGTGTCGGCGTCGTCGACACGGTGGACGGCGTCGGTGAACGCCTCCCACTGCAGCAGCTCGCCGTGCGCCCGCGCAGCCTCGATGAGTTCGGCCTGGTTCTCGTTGAACAGCCGGGCGCCGAGCACCTTGTCCTTGCCCGCAGGACGCAGGCGACCCGCGACGTCGGCGACCATCTGCTGCACGCGCTCGGCGAGCAGCTGGTGCTGCTGCTCCTCGCGCAGACCGTTCTCGACCGAACGAGCGACCTGCCCCAGGTCGACGACAGACTGCCCGAACTGACGGAGACCCGCACCGTGGAACACCTTGCCCGCGGTCATCCCGACGGCGAACTTGGCCAGCGCCGCAGCATCCTTGCCCGTGAACTGCTTGGCATAGTCGGTGAGCAGACGCTTGCCGACGAGCTGGAGGAGAACGTTGTTGTCACCCTCGAACGTGACGTAGATGTCGAGGTCGGCACGGAGTCCGACGAGGCGGTTCTCGAACATGAAGCCCGCCCCGCCGCAGGCCTCGCGCGCCTCCTGCAGCGTGTCGAGCGCATGCCAGGTCGACAGCGGCTTGAGCGCCGCGGCCAGGGTCTCGAGGTCTTCGCGGTCGGCGGGGGTGTCGGTACGACCCGAGAACACTCCGTCGAACTTCTGCAGGAACTCGTCGTGCGCGAAGATCTGTGCGTACGTCGTCGCGAGACGCGGGAACAGGCGGCGCTGGTGCTTGCCGTAGTCGAGAAGCACGACCTCCTGTCCGTCCGCTCCGTCGAACTGACGGCGCTGGGTGGCGTAGGTGATCGCGATCTTCAGCCCGAGAGCGGATGCCCAGCAGGCCGCGCCGTCGAGCGAGACCCGCCCCTGCACCAGCGTGCCGAGCATCGTGAAGAAGCGACGACCAGGGCTGTCGATCGCGCTCGAGTACGTGCCGTCTGCCGCGACGTCGCCGTACTTGTTCAGCAGGTTCGTGCGGGGAATGCGAATGTGGTCGAAGCTCAGGCGCCCGTTGTCGATGCCGTTGAGGCCGCCCTTGAGGCCGTCGTCCTCCCGGCCGATACCCGGCAGGTCGACGCCGTCCTCTCCGCGCAGCGGCACGTAGAAGCAGTGCACGCCGTGGTTGACGCCGTTCGTGATGAGCTGCGCGAACACGGTCGCCGCGATCCCGTGCAGGGCCGCGTTGCCGAGGTACTCCTTCGTGGCGCCGCGGAACGGCGTGTTGATCACGAACTCCTCGGTCTCGGGGTCGTAGGTCGCGGTCGTGCCGACGGCGGCGACGTCGGATCCGTGCCCGATCTCGGTCATCGCGAACGCGCCGGGGATCGACAGATCCATCACGCCGGGGAGCCACTTCTCGTGGTGCTCCGTCGTGCCGAGCTGGAGGATCGCGGAGCCGAACAGTCCCCACTGGACGCCCGACTTGATCTGCAGGCTCGGGTCGGCGACGACGAGCTCCTCGAAACCGGCGATGTTGCCGCCGTTGTTCTCCTCGCCGCCCAGCGACTTCGGGAACGCGCGGTGCACGGCCTTGTTCTCGACGAGCAGATGCAGCTGGCTGAGCACACGCTCGCGGTGCTCGTCCTTGCCCAGTTCGTCCTTGCGCCAGAACGCCGAATCCTTGATCATCTCGCGCGCCTCGCGGCGGGTGTCGGCCCAGGTGCCCATCAGCAGATCGGTGACCCGGGCGACGTCGAACGTCAGGTTCGCGTCAGCACTGTCGGTGTGGGGGCGAGTCGTCTTCGGACGGACGGCGGCGTCGACCATGAGCATTCCTCTCAGAGGCGAGTGAAGATGCTTCCATGGTAGGTCTGCCACAACCAGAGACGAACTGCCCTGTGGTCATCCTCCAATGCCGAGCGGGCACGTCGCCCCGCCGCATTGTCGTCAGACCACAGTCCGACGCGGCGGACCGCGATCAGGGCGCGACGGGCGTTCCCGTCGGAGGCGATGCCTTCGTCTGCTCCCACCGCCGCCTGGTTCCTGCACTCAGCCGGGCCCAGGTGCGGTCGCGGATGAAGATCGAGTCGATCGCGATCATCGTGAGCGAGAACCAGGGCAGCCCCATGAGCACGCCGATGCCGATGTGGAAGGAGAGGATGCCGATCAGACCGATCAGCCGCGTCGGACGCGTGAGCAGCATGAGGGGGAAAGCCACCTGCAGGATGATCGATCCCCACGTCGCCGCGACGACCATCGGCCCCCACGTCGTGACGAGGTCGCTCAGCACGGGCCAGGTGCCGAACCGCGCCGTCTGCAACGGGTTGTAGACCGCGTACCCCTCTTCCCACGGGGCGCCGCCTGCCTTGTAGAGCGCACCGGAGGCGTAGACGAAGCAGACCTGTGCGGTGAGCGCGACGAGCGCCAGGTTGTGGAAGACCGTGCCCAGCAGTGCCGGCTGACTGTCCGCGGCGAACCACTCCCCTCGCTTCGCGCGGCGCCGCGCGTCGAGCGACCAGCGCGCTGCGGGATCGGCAAAGAACAGCAGCAGCAGCGCGATGCGGAACATGTTGTCGCCCTGATCGCCCACCATGTCGTTGGCCTCGACGAAGCCGACCCACAGGCAGAAGAAGATCGGCAGCACGATGCGGAAGCGCCACCCCAGGACGAACAGCACCGCGAGCACACCCAGGAACAGGTAGAGCGCGGTGTAGAGGACGTCGTTGCCCATCGCGGCGTGGAAGGCACTGAAGATCCAGATCTTCGGGAACTCGCTGACGGGTTCGGCCATCTCGCCGTTCCACGCCGACCCTGAGCCGAACGTGTAGAGACGAGTGCCGAAGTTCGCCGCGAGCAGGCCGATCGCCGTGACACCGAACAGGATGCGCGTGACCGCGAGCCCGTAGAGGGCTTTCTTGCCGTGGAAGAGCCAATCGCCGACGAATGCCGAGATGCGGTCGATGGCCGAGAGCACCATCGACCAGAGGCCCGCGATCATCGACGACGCGAAGCTCAGCAGGCGCGTGACGAACGAGCGGGGCGGCGCTCCGGCCGGAGCCGACGGCGGAAGCGGAGCGGAGGGAGCGGATGCCGGGGCGGGAACCGTCGTCGAAGGCCGCGTCTGCGGATCCTTCTTCAGCGCCTCCTTCTTCAGCGCCTCCTTCTTCGCGGCATCCTTCTTCGGTGCGTTCGCCCGGGGCGCCGAGGTCTTGATCGGCGCGCTCACGGCTGGATCCTCTCGAACTGTGCGCGGAAGGTGTCCGCGAAGTTCTCGCGGCTCTGGCCTTCCTCTTCTATGGGCAGACGCCACCCCGTCGTCGAGAACGTCGGGTCGGGGCGCTGCGCGCCCGGGTCGTTGCGATCCGCGTAGGGAACCACGTTCTGCCTGCTCACGCGGTACTGCACCTTGATGACGGCGTCAGCACCCCAGATCGCATAGGCGACCTGGGTGGCGTACGCGGTCGAGAGGTGCTCCTCGGCCATATAGGCCTCGGTCGACGGGTTGTCTCCCTCGAGCTCGTCGAACGAGCGGACCATCCACTCCTCCCACTCGCCCTCGTCGAAGTCGAGTCCGGCCACGGCCTTCTGATCCGCGTTCAGCTTGTTGAACGCGTTCATCTGACCGCTGGCGACCTCGCTGGACTGGATGCCGGCGCGAGGCGGCATCAGGTTGTAGCGGATCATCGAGAGCTCGACGTCGGTGGCGCTCACCCAGCCTGTCTCGACCTCCTCGCCGTCCTTCTCGATGACGGCGCGGACGTTGAAGTGGTAGTCGCCGTTGATCGGCTCGGGCGCGAAGACGCTCCAGGACTGACCGAACATCGGCAGCATGTATCCGGCGAGGACCTCTTGCGTGGGGATCTCGCGCAGCGCCGAATACGGCGCGATCCAGAGGAACGACGCGCCCACATGCCACAGGGTCAGCAGGCACGCCGCGAAGGCGATGAGCTTCACCCACCAGGTCGGTCGGGGTCGCGCCTGGGCGACCGAAGCCGAAGCCGCCTGCTGTTCCGGTGAGGTGTCAGTCATCGTGCTCATTCACATCCTTCTCACCGCTGAAGGTCGGAGCCGCCTCAGCGACGACTCCGACCTCTCAGCGTTCGTGCACTGCGTTCTACTCCGCCTCGACCATCGGACGGCGGGATCGTGCGATCCGCGTCGCCCCCAGTCCGAGCATCAGCAGCAGGGCCGCCAGAGCGATCCATCCGCCCTGGACTTGACCACCGGTGGTGGCGAGCCCCGAGGCCACGACCTGGAACGTGGCCGCCACGCTGCCGGAGCTCGCTCCGGTCAGGGTCACGGTGTGGGTTCCGAGGTCGGTGTCGGACGGGACCGTCCAGGTGAAGGTGACCGTGCCCTCGTCGTCGGCGACCTGGGTGCCGAGTGCGATCGGCGCCGAGGTCATCACACCGGTGACCTCCTCGCCGGGCTCGAATCCGGTGCCGACCGCGGTCTGCTTCGCACCGCGCTCGAGAACCGGGACCTTGATCGTGATCGCGATGTCGCCGGTCGGGTCGGCCGCTGCATCCGCGGATGCCGAGGCCTCAGCCGTCGCCGACGCGGATGCTTCCGCCGTGGCCTCTGCCGATGCATCCGCGGCTGCCGACGCGGATGCCGTGGCGGACGATGACGCGTTGGCCGCCGCGGCCGCCGACGCGTTCGGGTCGGCATCGGCCGAAGCCGACGCGTCAGCCGCGCTCGTCGAGGTCGCATCGGTCTGCGCCGCCGCCTGGGCCGCCGCTGCCGCAGAGGCATTGGCATCGGTGGTGGCCGTCGTCGAGGCATCCGTGGACGCGTCGTCGGTCGCGGCGGCCGAGGCCGCTGCATCCGCCGTCACATCCGCCGCCGCCGAGGCGGTGCTCGTCGCGTCGGCGAGCGCCGCTGCGACCGCCGCCGCCTCCACCGAGGCGTTGCTGTCATCATCGGCCTGAGCCGATGCCGCAGCCGACGCCGAGGCGTTGGTATTGACCTCCGCCGACGGGTCAGCCGCCGCAGAGGCGTCCGCCGTGGCGACCGCATCCGACGAGGCATCGGTCGACGCGTTGGCGATGGCCGCCGCGCTCGCGTTCGACGAGGCGCTCGTGCTGGCGTCCGACGTCGCCGAGGCCTCAGCCGCGGTGTCGGTCGTCGCGTCAGCGAGAGCGGCCGCCTGAGCTGCGATCGCCGCACCGGCGTTCGCCTCGGAGGTGGCATCCGCGGTGGCGGCCGTCGACGATGTCGCCGTCGCCGCCGATTCCGCCGCAGCCTCTGCCGCCGGGTCGGCCGCAGCCGAGCCCTCCGCCGTGGCGTCCGCGAAGGCGGAGGCCTGAGCCGCCGCTTCAGCGACTGCATCGGTCGAGGCATCGGCGTTCGCGGACGCGGATGCCGAAGCCGCCGCGTTCGTGTTGGCCGAGGCCTCGGAGGAGGCGTTCGTCGACGAGTCCGCCGTCGCCGCCGACTCCGACGATGCCGCCGAGTTTGAGTCCGCCGCCGTCGAGGCATCCGCGTTCACGTCGTCCGACGCATCCGCCTGCGCCGCCGCCTGAGCAGCCACCGCCGCAGAGGCATTGGCCGTCGAGGTGACGTCGGTGGATGCGGTGGTCGACGCATCGGTCGTCGCCGCGGCCTCAGCCGCCGACGTCGCATCAGCCGTCGCCGCCGCGGAGGCGCTGGATGTCGCGTCCGCGAGTGCAGCCGCTTCTGCCGCCGCCTGCGCCGACGGGTCGCCGTCTGCGGTCGCGTCAGCCGAGGCGGATGCCGAAGCCGCCGCGTTCGTGTTGACATCGCCCGGGTCGCCCGCGGTCACCTCGGTGGTGTCCGTGTCGCTGAACGCACCGGAGGTGGCCGTGAGCGTGTAGCCCGTACCGGGCACTGCGTCAGCCGGAACCGGATAGTTCTCGGTGAACGCGCCGAACTCGTCGGTCGTCGCGGTCACCGGACCACCGACGTCCGCGCCACCACCAGGGGCGGTGAGCTGCAGCGACACCGAGGCGTTCACCGGCCAGCCCGTACCGGTGACGGCCAGGTTGGCGCCCGCCGGGACGGACGCGGCCGCATCCACGACGACCGGAGCCGCCGTGACCTCGGTCGTGTCGGTCGCCGTCTGCGTGCCCACACTCGCCGTGACCGTGTAGCCGGTGCCCGCGGGGGTGCCGGCCGGCACCGGGTAGTCGAGCGTGAATCCGCCGAGCGGACCCGTCGTCACCGTCTGTGCGGCACCGACGTTCGCGCCACCCGGCGCGGTCAGCTGCACCGTGATCTCGGTGTCTGCGGGCCAGTTGGTGCCCGCGACGGCGAGGTCGGTGCCCGCCTCGACGGTCGCGTCTGCGTCGACCGTCGCCGCGGCCGTGACCGCGGTCGTGTCGGTCGCGGTCTGCGTGCCCACGTTCGCCGTCACCGTGTAACCGGTGCCGGGAGTCGCGGATGCGGGCACCGGGTACTGCAGCGTGAAGCC
>NZ_JBQEPC010000012.1:29078-107062 GCF_052045655.1 Microbacterium sp. 22215 | reverse complement strand
CTGAACGCAGCCATCGAGGCCGCCAAGGGCGAGACCTCCAAGCCGTCGCTCATCATCCTCAAGACGATCATCGGGTGGCCGTCGCCCGGCAAGCAGAACTCCGGAAAGATCCACGGCTCCGCCCTCGGTGGCGACGAGCTCGCAGCGACCAAGAAGGTCCTCGGCTTCGACCCCGAGGAGCACTTCGTCGTCGCCGACGACGTGATCGCCCACACGCGTGCTCTCGCCGACCGGGCCGCCGAGACGCGCGCCGCCTGGCAGACGTCGTTCGACGCGTGGGCCGCCGCCAACCCCGAGCGCAAGGCGCTCCTCGACCGCCTCGAGGCCAAGGAGCTCCCTGCCGACATCACGTCCGCTCTCCCGGTCTTCGCCAGCGGCAAGGACGTCTCGACGCGCGCGGCATCCGGCCAGGTCATCAACGCACTCGCCGCCGAGCTCCCCGAGCTCTGGGGCGGATCCGCCGACCTCGCCGAGTCGAACCTCACCACGATCAAGGACTCGAAGTCCTTCATCCCCGCCGAGTGGTCGACCCACGAATGGTCGGGTGACCCCTACGGCCGCGTGCTTCACTTCGGCATCCGCGAGCACGCCATGGGCGCGATCGTCAACGGCATCGTGCTGCACGGCCCGACCCGAGCCTTCGGCGGCACGTTCCTCATCTTCAGCGACTACATGCGCCCGCCGGTGCGTCTCGCCGCCCTGATGAACGTCCCCAGCATCTTCGTGTGGACCCACGACTCCGTCGCGCTCGGAGAAGACGGACCGACGCACCAGCCGGTTGAGCAGATCGCCACGCTGCGCGCCATCCCGAACTTCACCCTCGTGCGCCCGGCAGACGCCAACGAGACCTCGGCCGCCTGGCTCGAGATCCTGCGCCGCCACGAGGGACCGGCGGGCATCGCCCTGACCCGTCAGAACATCCCGGTGTTCGAGCGCGGCCAGGGTGCGGCCGACGGTGACGTCTTCGCATCGACCGACGGTGTCTCGAAGGGCGCGTACGTGCTCGCCGAAGCTCCCGACGGCACACCCGACGTGATCATCATCGCCACCGGTTCCGAGGTCCAGCTGGCGGTCGACGCCCGCGCGGCCCTGGCCGAGGAGGGTGTCGGCGTGCGCGTCGTCTCCGCTCCTTCGCTCGAGTGGTTCGACGAGCAGGACGAGGCGTACCGCGAGTCGGTGCTCCCGAAGGCCGTCACCGCGCGCGTCTCGGTCGAGGCGGGTTCCGTCCTCAGCTGGCGCGGCATCGTGGGCGACCGCGGCCGTTCGGTCGGCATCGACCACTTCGGCGCTTCCGCCGACTACAAGACCCTGTTCGAGAAGTTCGGCATCACCACAGAGGCCGTCATCGCGGCCGCACGCGAGACCATCAAGGAGAACGCATGAGCACCCCCACCGCAGACCTCGCAGCAGCCGGTGTCAGCATCTGGCTCGACGATCTGTCGCGCACCCGCATCTCCTCCGGCAACCTCGCCGAGCTGATCGAGACCCGCAATGTCGTCGGCGTCACCACCAACCCGACGATCTTCGCCAACGCGATCACCGACAAGAACAACACCTCCTACGACGCTCAGGTCACCGAGCTCGCAGCGTCCGGTGCGACGGCCGAAGAAGCCGTCTTCGCCGCGACCACGCAGGACGTCGCGGCGGCGCTCGACGTCTTCCGCCCCGTCTGGGAGAAGTCGGGCCACGTCGATGGCCGCGTCTCGATCGAGGTCTCCCCCGACCTCGCGCACGACACCGACGGCACCGTCGCACAGGCCAAGCAGCTCTGGGCCAAGGTCGACCGTCCGAACCTCCTCGTCAAGATTCCCGCGACGAAGGCCGGTCTCCCGGCCATCACCGAGGCCATCGCCTCGGGCATCAGCGTCAACGTGACCCTGATCTTCAGCCTGGAGCGCTACGCCGAGGTCATCGAGGCGTACCTGACCGGACTCGAGCGGGCCCACAGCGCCGGCATCGACCTGTCGACCATCCACTCCGTCGCCTCGTTCTTCGTGTCGCGCGTCGACACCGAGACCGACAAGCGACTGTCGGCGATCGGCACCGACGAGGCCGAGGCGCTCAAGAGCAAGGCCGGGCTCGCCAACGCCCGTCTCGCCTACGAGCTCTACGAGCAGAAGTTCGCCGAGAAGCGCGCCCAGGACCTGATCGCGGCCGGTGCGAACGCTCAGCGTCCGCTCTGGGCCTCGACCGGTGTCAAGGACCCGGCTCTGCCCGACACCCTCTACGTCACCGAGCTCGTCGCGAAGGACGTCGTCAACACGATGCCCGAGAAGACGCTCGAGGCGACGTTCGACCACGGCGTCGTCACGGGCGACACCATCACCGGTGGCTACGAAGAGGCTCGCGCCGTCTTCGCTGGCCTCGCCGACCTCGGCATCGACTTCACCGACGTGACCCAGGTGCTCGAGGACGAGGGCGTCGCCAAGTTCATCGACTCGTGGCACGACCTGCTCACGCAGGTGGCAGAGGGCCTCGAGGCGCAGCGATGACATTCGCGATCCACGCCTCGGGCGCGGCTCGGGTCGCGATCGACGAGACGGTTCCCGCTCTCGTCCACGACCTCATCGCCTCCCGCCTGACCGGCGGCGATGCGACCCTCTGGGGTCCGGCAGCCGAGTCGGAGGCGTCGATCCGCCTCGGATGGATCGAGGCGGTCTCCGTCTCGCGCCCGCTGGTCGCCGAGATCTCCGCGCTGCGCGCGGATCTCCACGCCAAGGGTGTGACGCGCGTGGTGCTCGCCGGCATGGGCGGCTCCTCGCTCGCTCCGGAGGTCATCGCCCAGACCGCGGGCGTGCCGCTCACGATCCTCGACTCCACCGCGCCGAGCCAGGTGCTCGCCGCGCTGGACGAGGGCCTCGAGGGCACCGTGCTCGTGGTGTCGTCGAAGTCGGGTTCCACCGTCGAGACCGATTCGCAGCGCCGCACGTTCGAAGCAGCGTTCCGCGACGTGGGCATCGACCCGGTCGAGCGGATCGTCGTGGTCACCGACCCGGGTTCCCCGCTCGACGCGTCGGCCCGTGAGGCGGGATACCGCGTCTTCCACGCGGACCCGAACGTGGGCGGTCGGTACTCGGCGCTCACCGCGTTCGGTCTCGTGCCCTCAGGCCTCGCCGGCGCCGACATCGACGAGCTCCTGGACGAGGCCGAGGCCTCGCTCCTCGAGGTCGCGATCGACTCCGCCGACAACCCCGCCCTGCGGCTGGCCGCGGCGATCTCCGCCACCTCGCCTCGCCGCGACAAGCTGGGCCTGATCACCGACGGCACGCACATCAACGGCCTCCCCGACTGGATCGAGCAGCTCATCGCCGAATCCACGGGAAAGGACAGCACCGGCATCCTGCCCGTCGTCCTGCTTCCCGTGTCGCCCGAGCTCGACTCGAAGCCGGCCGACCTGCAGATCGTGCGGTTGGTCGATGACGCGAACGAGTTCCACCTCCGTGAGCGCCACCAGGACGAGATCCTCGTCAGCGGATCGCTGGGTGCGCAGCTGATCGTGTGGGAGTACGCCACTGCGATCGCCGGGTACCTGCTGGGCATCAACCCGTTCGACCAGCCCGACGTCGAGTCGGCCAAGGTCGCCGCCCGTGGCCTCCTGGACGCCCGCCCGGAGCCCACGGCCCCGGCGTTCGTCGAGAACGGCGTCGAGGTGCGGGTGTCCGATCCCGCCCTCGCGGTGTCGGGAACGGTCGAAGGCGTGCTCGACGCGCTCTGGGCTGAGCTGCCGTCTGACGGCTACGTCTCGATCCAGGCATACGTCAACCGGCTCGACGTCCCGCAGCTGCAGGGCCTCCGCGAGCTCGTCGCCGCCGACTCCGGTCGTCCCACGACATTCGGCTGGGGACCCCGGTTCCTGCATTCCACGGGTCAGTACCACAAGGGCGGTCCCGCCCAGGGCGTGTTCCTGCAGATCCTGGAGCGCACCGAGGTCGACCTCGAGATCCCTGAGAGGCCTTTCACCTTCGGGCAGCTCATCGAAGCGCAGGCTGCCGGCGACGCCGGCGTCCTCGCCGAGCACGGCCGTCCGGTCGTCTCCCTGACGATCACCGATTCGTCGGCTGACGTCCTCACCCTCTTCGAAGCAGCACAGAAGTAACAGCCAGGAGAATCCCCCACCGATGTCTGTTCCCATCTCGCGCGGGCACAACCCGCTGCGTGACCCCGATGATCGCCGCCTCAACCGGATCGCGGGGCCCAGTGCCCTCGTGATCTTCGGTGTGACCGGAGACCTGTCACGCAAGAAGCTCATGCCCGCGGTCTACGACCTCGCCAACCGCGGACTCCTTCCCCCCGGATTCGCTCTCGTCGGCTTCGCCCGACGGGACTGGGAGGACCAGGACTTCGCTCAGGTCGTCTACGACGCCGTCAAGCAGCACGCACGCACCCCGTTCCGCGAGGAGACGTGGGCGCAGCTGCTGCAGGGCATCCGGTTCGTCTCCGGTGAGTTCGACAACCCCGAGTCGTTCCGCAAGCTCCGCGAGACCGTCGACCAGCTCGATGTCGAACGCGGCACGATGGGAAACCACGCGTTCTACCTGTCGATCCCGCCGAAGGACTTCCCGCTCGTCGCGAAGCAGCTCAAGGACTCCGGACTCGTCGGTGCGAACGACGATGACGACGAGCGCTGGCGTCGCGTCGTCATCGAGAAGCCCTTCGGCCACGACCTCGAGTCGGCCCGTGAGCTCAACGCCGCCCTCGAAGTCGCGTTCTCGGCGGACTCGATCTTCCGCATCGACCACTACCTCGGCAAGGAGACGGTCCAGAACATCCTGGCGCTGCGCTTCGCGAACGAGCTCTACGAGCCGATCTGGAACCGCAACTACGTCGACCACGTGCAGATCACGATGGCCGAGGACATCGGCGTCGGAGGACGCGCGGGCTACTACGACGGCGTCGGCGCCGCACGGGACGTGATCCAGAACCACCTGCTCCAGCTGCTGGCTCTCACCGCGATGGAGGAGCCGATCAGTCTCTCGGCAGAGCACCTGCGCGCAGAGAAGGAGAAGGTCCTCGCCGCAGTGCATGTTCCCGAGGATCTCTCCCTCTCGACGGCGCGCGGTCAGTACGCGGGCGGATGGCAGGGCGGCGAGCAGGTCACCGGATTCCTCGATGAGGACGGCATGAACCCCGAGTCGGCGACCGAGACGTATGCCGCGATCAAGCTCGAGATCGACACCCGCCGCTGGTCTGGCGTGCCGTTCTACCTGCGCACGGGGAAGCGCCTCGGGCGCCGAGTCACCGAGGTCGCGGTCGTGTTCAAGTCGGCGCCGGAGCACCTCTTCGGTCGCTCCAACACGGCGGAACTCGGTCAGAACGCACTCGTGATCCGCGTGCAGCCCGACGAGGGGGTCACGATCCGCTTCGGCTCGAAGGTTCCCGGCAACGGCACCAACGTGCGCGACGTCACGATGGACTTCGGCTACGGCCACGCCTTCACCGAGGCGAGCCCCGAGGCGTACGAGAGGCTCATCCTCGACGTCCTGCTGGGCGATCCGCCGCTGTTCCCGCGGCACGAAGAGGTCGAGCTCTCGTGGAAGATCCTCGACCCTGTAGAGAAGTTCTGGGCAGCCGAAGGCGGCCCGGTCGACCAGTACGCACCAGGCTCGTGGGGTCCGGCATCCGCCGACGACCTCCTTGCCCGTGACGGACGAGTCTGGAGACGCCCGTGATCATCGACCTTCCCGACACGACCGTCAGCCAGGTCGCCAAGCAGCTCGTCAAGGTGCGTGAAGAGGGTGGCGCTGTCGCCCTCGGACGTGTGCTGACGCTGATCATCTCGGCCCGCAACGGCGTCGCCGAAGCGGCGATCGACGCTGCCAACGACGCCTCTCGCGAGCACCCCATGCGCGTGATCGTGCTCACCACCGGTGACGGAGAAGCGCGTCTCGACGCGCAGATCCGCGTCGGCGGCGACGCCGGCGCCAGCGAGGTCGTGGTGCTCCACGCCTACGGCGACGCGGCCAGCAATGAGGAGAGCCTGGTCACGGGCCTGCTTCTTCCGGATGCGCCCGTCGTGGCCTGGTGGCCGGAGGAGGCTCCGACCTCACCTGCCGACTCGCCGCTCGGCAAGATCGCGCAGCGACGGATCACGGATGCCGCGACCGCACCGGACGTACGCGAACGCCTCGCGCTCCTCGGCGATTCGCACGCTCCCGGTGACACCGACCTCGCGTGGACGCGCCTCACGCACTGGCGTGAGCAGCTGGCCGCGGTTCTCGACCAGCCGCCGTTCGAAGAGGTCACCGCGGTCGAGGTGCGAGGCGGGTCCGCCTCGCCGTCGACCGCGCTGCTCGCCGCCTGGCTGCAGATGGCACTCGAGGTTCCCGTCACGTGGTCGTACGAAGACCCCGAGCACTGGCAGGAGGGCATCAAGTCGGTGCGACTCCACCGCGCATCGGGCGACATCCTGCTCGAGCGTCCCACCCCGGGCGTCGCCGTCCTGACGCAGCCGGATCAGCCCGACCACGACCTGCACCTTCCCCGGCGCACGCTGCGCGAGTGCCTCGCCGAGGAGTTGCGTCGACTCGACCCTGACGTCCTGTACGGTCGAGTGATCACGGAGGGCTGGGAGAAGCTGGGTCCGCCCGAGACAGGAGAATGATGTCGTCGCAGACAGCGCCCGCAGAGAAGCGGGTCGTGGTCGAACCCACTCCCGCCGCACTGGCGGCGAGTGTCGCCGACAGGTTCCTGACGCGTCTTCGTGCTCGCACGCGCAACGGCCGCATCGCCCACGTCGCCCTCACGGGCGGCTCGATGGGTGGTGCGGTCCTGCGTGCGACGCTCGCGCACCCGCGGTCGTCTCAGATCGACTGGTCGCTCGTGCACTTCTGGTGGGGCGATGAGCGCTTCGTCGCTCGCGACGACGCCGACCGCAACGCTCGACAGTCGCGAGAAGCGCTGCTCGACCACATCTCTGTTCCCGCAGAGAACGTGCACGAGGTCGCAGCCGCGGGCGAGGGGCTGACCCTCGACGAGGCCGCGGATGCCTATGCGGACGAGCTCGCACGCTTCGGCACCGACGAGCACCCGTGGCCGTCGTTCGCCGTGTGCTTCCTCGGCGTCGGCCCCGACGGCCACATCGCATCGCTGTTCCCCGATCGCCCCGAGGTGACGGTGACGGATGCCGCGGCCCTGCCCGTACGCGACTCCCCCAAGCCGCCGCCGGAGCGCGTCACTCTGACGCGTCCGGTGCTCAACGCCTCGAAGCGCGTCTGGCTCGTCCTCACGGGCGCCGACAAGGCGTCGGCGCTCGGGCTCGCCCTTGCCGGAGCCAGCTATACGAATGTGCCCGCAGCGGGCGCCAAGGGTCGCAAGCGCACGGTGTTCTTCGTCGACGAGGCCGCCGCCTCGGAGGTCTCACCGGATCTCATCGACCCGGCCTACTGAGCCGGTGTGATCAGGCCTCGGGGCTCTTCGCCTCGGGGCCTTTCGCATCCCCGTCGCTGCCGCGTGTGATCCCCAGGTCCTGACTGTCGCTGAGCACCTGCGGGTGATATCTCGCGAGTCCCACGACTCCCCAGATCGCGATCGCCCCGGCGACGGCGAAGATCACGAGGACCCACGGCGGCGCGGCGGCCGCCTCTCCGAGCACGACCATCCCGATCAGCACGGCGATCATCGGGTCGACGACCGTCAGACCTGCGATCACGAGGTCCGGCGGGCCGGAGCTGTACGCGGTCTGCACGAAGTACGCGCCGACGGCACCGGCCGCGATCAGGGCGATCACGCACACGAGCGTGATCCACTCGAAGTTGCCCGCTTCGATCCGGTTGATGACAGCTTTCGCCAGCGTGGCGACGAAGCCGTAGAGGATACCGGCCCCGATCACGTAGAAGAGGGCGCGCATGCGTCGACGCAGCACGAGCCAACATGCCCCGAGCACGATGATGACCACCAGCAGGATCGTCAGGATCGTGAACAGCTCGTTGTCGGAGATCGGTCGTTCCGTGGCGTAGATCGCCGCGAAGAAGACGAAGAGGAAGATGCCGCCGACGCAGCAGATGATCGCGGTGATCGATTGTCTGGTCGGTGAGTGCCCCGAGATCCGGGCGTTGAGCAAGGTCGTGATGACGAGCGCGATCGCGCCGAGGGGCTGAACGACCATCAGGGGCGCCTGCGACAGGGCTGCCAGCTGGCACACGATGGCCAGAGCCAACATGAGTGTGCCTGCGATCCACGACGGCCTGGTCAGCAGCGCCTTGAGCTGTCCGGCGCTGAGACCGCTGGCACCGTCTGCGCCGCTGAGTCGCTCGACCTTCTCGACACCACGGTGCTGGTACTGAGCCCCGAGTGACATGAAGACGGCACCTGCCAGCGCAAGGGGGATGCCGAGGAGCAGTTTGGGGTTCTGGAAGACACCGACCAGCTGCTCGGTGACGTCTTCCGCCCCAGTCATCCATACGGAGATGCTCACCCTACGACCCTACCCGGCGATATGCGCCGAGTAGGGTTATGGCGTGGCTGTTCTTCCTATTCGCATCATGGGCGACCCCGTCCTGCACTCCCCCGCCTCCGTCGTCGAGGAGATCACCGACGACATCCGCACGCTCGTCGCCGACATGTTCGAGACGATGGACACGGCCCCGGGTGTCGGTCTCGCCGCACCTCAGGTCGGCGTACCGCTGCGGATCTACACCTATGCGTACGTCGACGATGATGAGCAGCCGTGGCGCGGTGTCATCATCAACCCCGAGCTGTGGATGGTGCCGCTGGAGCCCGGCGACCCCGACGACGACCTCGAGTCCGAAGGATGCCTCTCCTTCCCCGGGGAACGCTTCCCCCTTCGGCGGTCCGAGCGGGTCCGCGTGACCGGTGTGGATCTCGACGGGTCCCCGGTCGAGATCGCCGTCGACGGCTGGCGTGCGCGGATCATGCAGCACGAGTTTGATCATCTCGACGGCATCCTCTACATCGACCGCCTCTCCGACGGCGACTGGAAGACCGTGCAAAAGATCGCGAAGAAGCGCGGATGGGGAAAGCCGGGCGCCCGGTGGATGCCGGGAGTCGACGACCTCGAAGGCTGACCTCACTTCCCAGCCCAATCAAAGCCTTCTCGGAGTTGCATCACAGACTCCGGGGCGGATAGCGTGCTTGAGGCGGTGTTTTGACATACCGCGCACCAAGAGGCTCTGGGAGGGGAAAATCATGATGAAACTGCGCACGCGACGCGCACTGGCGCTTGCAGGTTCTGCGGTGGCGCTGTCGGTCGCACTGACCGGCTGTAGCGCGCTGAACGGGATCCTGGGCGGCGGCTCGGGAGACGCCGACCGCGACGAGGACACCGGACAGGTGACCGAGAGCTCGAACATCGACATCTTCTCGCTCAAGCTCGGCGACTGCAAGATGGCCAGCGAGAGCGGTCTGATCGAGGATGCGGACGTCGTACCGTGCGACCAGCCGCACGACGAAGAGGTCTACTACGAGATCACGATGGACGACGGCGAGTTCTCCGAGGATGACATCGACGCCGCCTCGCAGGAGTGCATCGGCGATGCCTACACGAGCTTCGTCGGTATCGCGTTCAACGACTCCGTGCTCGAGGTCTACCCGATCACCCCGACGCAGCAGACCTGGGACGAGCTGAACGACCGAGTCGTGCAGTGCGTGATCTCGGACCCGGATGGTCAGACCAAGGGCTCGCTCAAGGGCGCAGCACGCTGATCTGAGATCGATTCGAAGAGGCCCCGTCACCGACGGGGCCTTTTTCGTGTCCGAGGTACGACGCGTTGCCGCTCGCCCTGGTGAGGCCGTGCCTGCGCGTCGCGCCCGGAGAAAGGGAAAAGCCCCTCCGAAGAGGGGCTTTTCATTGGCTCCCCGGCTTGGACTCGAACCAAGAACCTGCCGGTTAACAGCCGGCTGCTCTGCCAATTGAGCTACCGAGGAATGTGCTCCGCTGCGCGGGCAACTCGTCAATCCTAGCAAACTCCGGAGCGTGCTCTCGACACGGGCCGCACATCGGGCGTGTCGTCCGCACGGACACTCAGTGCTGCGAATCGGCCTCCGCATTCGGCGCCCACAGGAGGTCTTTTCCCACACCGCGGGCGACGACATGGCCGCCGCGCAGCATCAGCGTCTCAGCGTTCAGCTCGCGGATGAAGTCGGCGTCGTTCGTGACGAGCAGCGCACCCATCCCCTGCTCCTTGCGACGCCGTGTGATCGCGTCGAACACGACCGGTCTCACCTCGAGGTCGAGGTTCGCCAGGATCTCATCGGCGATCAGCACGCGGGGCTCGAGCACGAACGATCGGGCGATCGCCACGCGCTGTCGCATGCCGGCGCTGAGTTCGTAGGGGAACTTCGCCGCCGTGCCCAACGGCAGGTGCAGCTCGTCGAGCAGCGTCGCCACCCTGATCGACAGTGCCTTCGAGTTGACGCGCTTCTCGCGGATGAGGATCGGCTCCGCGATCACCTCGTTGACCGTGAGCTGCGGAGGCAGATCGGCCCCTGCACCCTGAGGGACGAACCCGGTGCGGTAGGTGAGCAGGCGGTGCTTCCGCCCCGGCCTGCGGATGTCGACGCCACACACCTGTGCACTGCCGCCCACCACACGGACCGACGGATCCGTGGACCCTGCGAGAGCCGCGACGAGCGTCGACTTGCCCGAACCGGTCGGACCCGCGACGCAGATGAGATCACCGGGAGCGAGCGTGAAGCTCACCCCGTCGATCGCCCGCGTCGGACCGCTGTGCCCGACCCTGTCGATCACGAGGTCGGAGCTGTCGATCGCGTTCGTCGATTCGGGCCGGGAGAACATTCCTCCATCCTGCCCTGCAACGCTGAAGAGCGGCCGTTACGACTCGGCGAACCGCTGACGCTCCACGTCGATGTCCCGCAGCCGCATGCGCAGCGCTCGCCCGCCGTCGGAGTCGGCAGGCACGCGCTGCACGGCCCCGAGGAGCTCCTGCTTCTCGTGCTCCAGACTGCGCATGATGAGCCTGCGCGCGAGATCGGTCGTCGACGCGACGGCTCCGGCCTCATTGCGCGCCGGGAAGGGAGTCATGAGCAGCTCGCCGGCGAGCGACCGATACGGTTCGCGCACCGAGTTCACGGCATCCGTCACCCAGCCGGCGCGAGTGCGGTCGGCGGCGGATGCGACGGCCTCGCGCACCGCGTCGAGCCCCGGAGTGCGGAACGGGGTGCTGAGGGCTCGAGCGAGGAGCGCCTGGTCGGTCTGGTGACCGTACTGCAAGGCCCCCATCAGCGCGTCGCGCTCGACGGCGACGTCCGCCGTCCGCGGCAGGCTCGCCAGCGTCACGGGAACGAGGGCGGGGGCACCGGTAGCCGGATCGATCGGTGTCTCGTGACGGGCACTCGGCTCGTGACGAGACGTCTGCGATCCGCCCCGTGCGGCACGCTCGACCTCGTTGTGCACCTCGGTGGGGTCCATGCCCAGGCGTCGAGCCAGCACTCGCTCATAGCCCGGGCGCAGCAGGCGGTCCCGGATCTCGGCGACGATGGGCGCCGCGGCGCGGAGAGCGCCCACTCGACCCTCGACGGTGGAGAGGTCGAAGCCGGAGAGCTTGCGGTCGATGGCGAACTCGAACATCGGCTGCTTGGTCTCCATGAGCGACCGCACGGCGGCGTCACCGCGCTGAAGTCGGAGATCGCAGGGGTCGAGCCCGTCGGGAGCCACCGCGACGAACGTCTGCGCGTTGAAGCGGTCGTCCTCGGTGAACGCGCGGAGCGCCGCCTTCTGCCCTGCCTCGTCGCCGTCGAACGTGAACACGACCTCACCCGAGGCGTTGTCGTCGCCCATGACACGGCGCAGCACCTTGATGTGGTCCGTTCCGAATGCCGTGCCGCAGGTCGCGATCGCCGTCGTGAGGCCGGCGAGGTGGCACGCCATGACATCCGTGTACCCCTCGACCACGACGACCCGTCGAGGGTCGCCGCGCGAGATGTCGCGCTTGGCGAGGTCGAGCCCGTAGAGCACCTGCGCCTTCTTGTAGATCGGGGTCTCCGGGGTGTTCAGGTACTTCGGGCCCTGGTCGTCGTCGAACAGCTTGCGCGCGCCGAACCCGATCGTCTGACCCGAGACGTCGCGGATCGGCCACACGAGGCGGCCGCGGAAGCGGTCGTACACGCCGCGCTGACCGGTCGAGACGAGACCTGCGGCACTCAGCTCGTCGCGGGTGAACCCCTGAGCCGTGAGCGCCTTGAGCATCTTGTCCCAGCCGCGCGGCGCGAACCCCACACCGAAGTGCGCGGCGGCGCCGGCGTCGAAGCCGCGCTCCCCGAGGAAGCGGCGTCCTGCCTCGGCATCCGCGGTCAGCAGCTGGCCCCGGAAATACTCGGCGGCGGCGGTGTTGGCGGCGTAGAGGCGGCTGCGGCCGCTCGTCTCGGGAGCCGATCCGCCGTCTTCGTAGTGCAGGGCATAGCCGATGCGACCCGCCAGGCGTTCGACGGCCTCGGTGAAGCTGACATGGTCCATCTCACGGAGGAACGAGTAGACATCGCCAGACTCACCGCATCCGAAGCAGTGGTAGTAGCCGACCTGGGGTCGCACATGGAAGCTTGGGCTCTTCTCGTCGTGGAAGGGGCAGAGCCCCTTGAGGGAGCCGACTCCCGCGCTCTTGAGTGCGACGCGCTCGCCGACGATGTCGGCGATGTTGGTGCGGGCCTTGACCTCGTCGACATCGGCCTGACGGATGCGGGGCATCAGCCGGCCCCTTCGATGACCGCCTGCCGCGGGGTGTGCTGTCGGGCGCCGGGCCGCGCGTGACGCGGCGTCCAGATGCCCACCTCGGCCGGATCGATCTCGCCGACCAGCCGGTTGTGCCAGTCGATGGCGCTCTGATCGGTGAGGCTCGCGATCTGATCGACGATGACCCGCGCGCGTTCGTGATCGGTCGTCGCGGAACGGAAGTCGGCCGAGAACGCGGGCTCGAGCACATCCGCACCGGCCGACCAGAGCGTGTCCGTCGACCACAGCGCGTCGGCGAGCCGCTTCAGCACGCGCCTCTGCTCTTTGTAGACGCCCTTGCGTGCGTCGATCGTCACGATCGCCTGACCCATGATGCCCTTCAGCACGGCGATCTCGGCCTCGATCACGCGGGGCACCACGACGTGCGCGTTGTATCGCACGAGCGTCGGGCCGGCGTACGCCGCGCGGGTCGCGGAGACGGCGGCGCGGGCGAAGCGACCGATGAAGTCGCTCGTGAGGTTCTTGAGCCGGGCCAGGTCCTGACGCGAGCGGTCGAACGACTGCAGCCACATCGGCTGAGAGGCGAGGCGATAGAGCGCGTCGGCGAGGTCGTCTCGCGTGAAGTCGTAGCCGACCCACTGCTGGATCCGGTCGATCAGGGCTTCGTGCTGACGCGGGTCGGAGAGCTGGGCGACGTCGACGTAGCCGTTGACGATCGCATCCTCGAAGTCGTGCACCGAGTAGGCGATGTCGTCGGAGAGGTCCATGATCTCGGCCTCGATGCAGCGGCGCCGACCCGGAATCCCCTCGCGCATCCAGCGGAAGACCGCCTCGTCTTCGGGGTAGACGCCGAACTTCAGTCGACCACCGGGGTCGGGCACCGGACTGTCGACCGTCCAGGGGTACTTGCAGGTCGCGTCGAGACTGGCCCTGGTCAGGTTGAGGCCGACCGATCGCCCGTCGTCGTCGATGGCCTTGGCCTCGAGGCGAGAAAGGATGCGCAGCGACTGCGCGTTGCCCTCGAACCCTCCGATGGGCTCGGCCCATTCGTTGAGCGCCCGCTCGCCGTTGTGCCCGAAGGGCGGGTGTCCGAGGTCGTGGCTGAGGCACGCGGTGTCCACCACGTCGGCCGAGACCCCGAGCGCGGTCGCCAGCTCGCGGCCCACCTGCGCGACTTCGAGCGAGTGGGTGAGGCGGTTGCGGGCGAAGTCCGCGGTGCTTGCGGGGCTGAGCACCTGTGTCTTGGCGGCCAGGCGACGCAGCGCTGCGGAGTGCAGCACGCGCGCGCGGTCGCGAGCGAAGTCGTCGCGTTCGGATCGATGAGTCTCGGCGAAGAATCGCTCGGCATCGCGCGGGTCGTATCCGTCCGAGCGCCCGCGCGCCGGGTTCACCTGAGGATCAACCGCCACTGTTCTCGATCTCCGCCCCTCGCATCATCTCGGATGCCGACGCCGCGAGTTCGCGCGACTCCAGCCACTTGTCCGGCAGCGCCGGGCGCTTCGGGCGACCCGACCGACCGCGCTGACCCTCGGCGTCCGCCCCGGGGTACGGAGCCGTGTGGTCGAGCTGGCCCAGCAGGTCGTCGATCTCGGCGAGGCTGGATGCCGTCGCGAGCCCCGTGCGGATGTCGCCGCCGACCGGGTACCCCTTGAAGTACCAGGCGACGTGCTTGCGCACGTCGCGGCATCCGCGATCTTCGTCCTCGAAGAACTCGACGAGGAGCTCGGCGTGACGACGGAAGGCGTCGGCCACGAAACCGAGGGTCGCATCGACCGGGTGCGATTCGGCGCCGAAGGCTGCGGCGAGCTCGCCGAAGAGCCAGGGCCGGCCCAGGCATCCGCGTCCGACGACCACGCCATCGCAGTCGGTCTGCTGCATCATGCGCACGGCATCGTCGGCCGACCAGATGTCGCCGTTGCCGAGAACGGGCACGCTGGTCACGGCCTGCTTGAGCTCGCCGATCGCGTTCCAGTCGGCGAAGCCCGAGTAGAACTCGCTCGCGGTGCGGGCGTGCAGAGCGATCGACGCGACGCCCGCGTCTTCCGCGGCACGACCGGCGTCGAGGAACGTGAGGTGATCGGGGTCGATGCCCTTGCGCATCTTGATCGTCAGCGGGATGTCGCCGGCGGCCTTCACGGCCTGCGTGACGATCTGCGAGAAGAGCGAGCTCTTCCACGGCAGCGCCGCTCCCCCGCCCTTGCGCGTGACCTTGGGCACCGGGCATCCGAAGTTCAGGTCGATGTGGTCGGCGTGGTCTTCGGCGACGATGATGCGGACGGCCTCGGAGATGGTGTGCGGGTCGACGCCGTAGAGCTGGATCGACCGGGGAGTCTCGGACTCGTGGTGACGGATCAGACGCATCGTCGTCTCGTTGCGCTCGACGAGCGCGCGTGAGGTGATCATCTCGCTCACATAGAGCCCCGCTCCGTATTCGCGGCAGAGCCGACGGAACGCGGTGTTGGTGATGCCCGCCATGGGTGCGAGGACGACCGGTACGTCGAGAGCGATCGGACCGATGTTGAGGGTGCGAGCGGAGGCGGTGGCGAGAGTCATGTCCCTTCCATTCTCCCAGACACGGAGCCCGTCTCGGCGCATCGACCTAAGCTGTGAATATGACCGATCCCGCAGTCCGTTCCATCCCCTTCACCGACGCCGACGGCAACGAGAAGACGCTCGACGATCTGGGTGCCGATGTGGTGCTCGTGGTGAACGTCGCCTCGAAGTGCGGCCTGACTCCGCAGTACGAGCAGCTTGAGGAGCTGCAGCGCCTGTACAGCGACCGCGGATTCAGCGTCGTCGGATTCCCCTGCAACCAGTTCTTCGGCCAGGAGCCCGGCTCCGTCGACCAGATCCTCGAGTTCTGCTCGACGACCTACGGCGTGACCTTCCCGATCAACGACAAGGTCAAGGTCAACGGCAAGAACGCGACCGAGCTCTACAAGTCGCTGAAGGAGACCCCGGATGCGGGCGGCAAGGCCGGCCGCGTCGAGTGGAACTTCGAGAAGTTCCTCGTGCTGCCCGACGGCGAGGTCGTCCGGTTCCGCCCGAAGCAGAAGCCGAACGACCCCGAGATCGTCGGCGCGATCGAAGCCGCGCTGACCCGCTAGACCGCTGCGGTCTCGGGCTCGGCCGCGGCGTCGCCGCGCTTGGCCCAGAGGTCGCGCAACACGTTCTCGAACGCTGCGGGCGGCTGCGCGCCGGAGATGCCGTACTGCCCGTCGATCACGAAGAAGGGCACGCCCTGGATGCCGTAGGCCTGGGCCTGCGCCTGATCCTGGCGGACGTCGGCGAGGTGGCGGGCGGAGACGAGCGCCTCACGCGCGTCGTCGGGGTTGAGTCCGACCTCGACCGCGAGCTCGACCAGGTCGTCGATGCGGCCGACGTGCTTGCCCTCGGTGAAATAGGCCGACATGAGGCGCTCCTCCATCTCGTGCTGCACGCCCTGCGCCTTGGCGAAATGCAGCAGCTCGTGAGCCTTCACCGTGTTCGTGTGCTGCAGCAGATCGAAGCGGTACGCGAGGCCTGCGCCTTCGGCGACACCCGTGACGTGCGAGAGCATCTGCTCGACCTGTTCACGCGGCATCCCCTTGTGACCGGCGAGGAAGTCGATCTCGTCGCCGTCGAAGTCGACCGGGGTGTCGGGCGAGAGCTCGAACGAGTGGAAGGTGATGTCCACCTGCGGGGCGTCGTCGTCGGAGGCTACGGCTTCGAGCCCCTTCTCGAGGTTGCGCTTGCCGATGTAGCACCACGGGCAGGCGATGTCGGACCAGATGTCGATCGAGATGGCTTCAGTCACACAGTCATCCAACCGTATGCACCTCTGGGCTATTCCGTCGGTAGGATTCTCGGATGCTCTCCGCCGCCGATCCGCTGCCGCTCCGGCCGGAGAGAGTGCTGCTCGCCGGCGTCACCGGATCGGGCAAGACAACGCTCGCACGACGGATCGGCGAGCTCTGGGATCTTCGTCATGTCGAGATCGACGGGCTGTTCCACGGCGAGAACTGGACGCCGCGTCCGTCGTTCATCGACGATGTGCGCGCATTCGCCGCCGAAGACCGATGGGTCACCGAATGGCAGTACACGAGCAAGGGCACCGATGAGATCCTCGCTCCTCGCGCACAGCTCGTGATCTGGCTGGACTACCCGTATCGGGTTGTCCGCACACGTCTGCTGCGGCGGACGATCGGGCGCAGCATCCTCCGCACGCGGATGTGGAACGACAACGTCGAGAAGCCGATCTGGAAGATGTTCCGAGGCGAGCCCGAGGAGAACATCATCGCCTGGCAGACGAAGACACGGCACAAGTGGACGGAGCGGATGCCCGACGTCGTGGGCGACCACCCACACCTCATAATCGTGCGACTGCGTCACCCGCGTGAGACCGAACGGTGGCTTCGCGCTCAGGCCGGAGCGTCAGGCGTGTCGATCGCTCCGCCGAAGCGACGGTCACGCGACAGGTAGATGCCGATCGAGCGCCACAGCTCCTCGCGCGAGAAGTCGGGCCAGAGCGTGTCGAGGAACACCATCTCGGCATAGGCCGCCTGCCACAGCAGGAAGTTCGAGGTGCGCTGCTCTCCCGAGCTCCGCACGAAGAGGTCGACGTCGGGCATGTCGGGCACGTACAGGTTGCGGCGGATCATCTTCTCGCTGATCGCGTTCGGCTTGACCTTGCCGGCCGCGACGTCGGCAGCGATCGACCGCATCGCGTCGACGAGCTCGACGCGTCCGCCGTAGTTCACGCACATGGTGAGCGTGAGCACATCGTTGTCCTTGGTCAGCTGCTCCGCGTGCTGCAGCTCTTTGATGACACTGCCCCAGAGACGCGGCTTGCGGCCGGCCCAGCGGACCCGGACGCCCCACTCGTTGAGCTGATCGCGTCGGCGGTGCAGCACGTCGCGGTTGTACCCCATCAGGAACCGGACCTCTTCAGGAGACCGCGCCCAGTTCTCGGTCGAGAAGGCGTAGACCGAGAGGTGCTTCACGCCGGCCTGGATCGCACCGGCGACCACGTCGAGAAGCACCTCCTCCCCCGCCTTGTGCCCCTCGATGCGATTCAGGCCCCGACGGTTCGCCCAGCGCCCGTTACCGTCCATGACGATCGCGACGTGCTCGGGCACGGCCGGGAACACGGGCGGGTACACACCCGTCCAGTCGAGCGGGCGGTACGCCACCGCATCCTTGTGCGTGTAGGGCTTGGGGCTCACCGTGCTCCTTCTCGGGGGATGTCGGCGACGAGGTGCGAGAGCGAACGGATGCCGCGCTCCAGGTGCCACTGGGCGTACGCGGCGACGAGACCGGATGCTGCGGCGTTGTCGGCCTGCGGTGCGGCGTCGATCACGTTCCAGTCACCGGCCATGAGCGACCGCAGGAGCGACAGGGTCTTCTCGGCGACCTTCGGACTGCCCGCGGGCGCGCAGTTCACGCAGACCGCCCCGCCGAGCTGACCGACGAAGTGGGTATGCGGTCCGGGAGCCGCGCATCGGGCGCAGTCGCCGAGCGACGGGGCCCATCCCGACAGCGCCATCACCCGCAGCAGATAGGAATCGAGGATGCTCCGCGGGGAGTGCTCGCCGCGAGACAGCGCACGGAGCCCGCCGACGAGCAGCAGGTACTGGTCGGGCGTCGCCTCGGAGTCGCTGAGCCGGTCGGCGGTCTCGACCATTGCGTTCGCGGAGGTGAACCGGTCGTAGTGCGCCGCGATGTCGGATCCGTACGAGCCGAGCGACTCGGCCTGCTGCACGATGTCGAGCGAGCGGCCCTGGTACAGCTGCACGTCGGCGACCATGAAGGGTTCGAGCCGCGAGCCGAACTTCGACGACGTGCGTCGAACCCCCTTGGCGACCGCGCGGATCTTGCCGTGCCGCCGAGACAGCATCGTCACGATGCGATCCGCCTCACCCAGCTTGTGGGTGCGCAGGATCACCGCTTCGTCTCGGTAGGTGGGCACCGTTCGATTATCCTCCGTGCGGGAGAATAGGGGCGTGACCGAACCGCTCTTCATCATTCCGCTCTGGGCGGACCTGCTCGGCGTGGGCCTCGGTGGCGTCCAGGGGGCGATGTTCGCCTCGGGATTCCAGGGGCAGCGACGGCTCGACTGGCTCGGCGTCTCGATCATCGGGATCATGATCGGCATGGGTGGCGGTCTGATCCGCGACATCCTGCTCGGTCAGACTCCGGCGACGCTGCAGAACCAGTGGTATCTGGTCACCGCCGGTGGAGCAGCCCTGCTCGGCATGCTCCTCGCCGGGCTTTTCACCCGGCTGAACACCGCGATCGTCGTGCTCGATGCGGTCGTCATCGGGATGTTCGGCGCATTCGGCACGAGCAAGGCGCTCGCCTTCGGCATCCCCGAGGTTCCTGCTGTCTTCATCGGCGTCTGCGCCGCGGTCGGGGGCAGCGTGCTCCGCGACATGCTGATGGGGCTGCCGACCGCGATCATGCACGTCGGCTCGCTGTACGCCGTGGCCGCCGGCGCGGGGTGCACGTTCATCGTGATCGCGGTCGCCCTCGGCATGCCCATCACGCTCGCGGCGGTCATCGGAATCGCCGTGACGAGCGTCATCCGCATCCTCGCGGTCACCTTCGACGTCTCCCTGCCCGAGCAGCGCCGCATCTACCGTCGCAAGGTCGCCGCCGAGACCGGCGTGATCCCGATCATCAAGCCCAGCGCCGAGTGACCGCAACCCGTCATCAGCGAGGCAGACGAAACGCCCCACCCGACATCGGGTGGGGCGTTCGTTCATTCGGAGGCTCAGACCGCGGCGAGCTCCTGCTGTCGGGTGCGGATCGAGCGGTTGACACCGGAGACGATCGCCTTGAGCGACGCGGTCGAGATGTCGCCGTCGATGCCGACGCCCCACAGACGCTGGTCGCCGACCTGCAGCTCGACGTAGGCCGCGGCCTGCGCGTCGCCACCGGCGCTGAGAGCGTGCTCGACGTAGTCGTAGAGCGTGATGTCGAAGCCCTGGGCGCGCAGCACCTCGATGAATGCGGCGATCGGCCCGTTGCCGTTACCGGCGACGGCGACCTGCTGGTCGTCGTCGCGCAGTGTCACATCGAGCACCACGTCGCCGGACATGTCGCTGCGCGTCTGCGTCGAGAGCAGCTCGAACCGGCCCCACTTGGCCTCGGTGTCGGCGGCAGGAAGGTATTCGTCGTTGAAGATCGACCAGATCTGCTCGCTGGTGACCTCGCCTCCCTCGGCGTCGGTCTTCGTCTGCACGACACCCGAGAACTCGATCTGCAGCTTGCGCGGCAGGTCGATCGCGTGGTCGGCCTTCAGCAGGTACGCGACGCCGCCCTTGCCCGACTGCGAGTTCACGCGGATCACGGCCTCGTACGAACGGCCGAGATCCTTCGGGTCGACGGGCAGGTACGGCACGGCCCACTCGATGTCGTCGACCGTGACGCCCTCGGCCTCGGCCCGGGCGGCCATCGCCTCGAAGCCCTTCTTGATCGCATCCTGGTGCGATCCGCTGAACGCGGTGAAGACCAGGTCTCCGGCCCAGGGGCTGCGCTCGGGTACCGGCAGCTGGTTGCAGTACTCGACCGTGCGCTTGACCTGATCGATGTCGCTGAAGTCGATCTGCGGGTCGATGCCCTGGGTGAAGAGGTTGATGCCCAGCGCCACGATGTCGACGTTGCCCGTGCGCTCGCCGTTGCCGAACAGGCATCCTTCGATGCGATCGGCGCCGGCCATGTAACCGAGCTCGGCCGCCGCGATCGCCGTGCCGCGGTCGTTGTGCGGGTGCAGCGAGAGGATGACGTTCTCGCGGTGGGCGAGGTTGCGGCTCATCCACTCGATCGAGTCGGCGTACACGTTCGGCGAGGCCATCTCGACGGTCGCGGGCAGGTTGATGATGACCTTGCGATCGGGCGTCGGCTCGAAGACCTCGATCACCTGGTTGCAGACGTCGACGGCGAACTCGAGCTCGGTGCCCGTGTAGCTCTCAGGCGAGTACTCGTAGTACACCTGCGTGTCGGGGATCGTCTTCTCGTACTGGCGGCACAGACGCGCCCCCTCGAGGGCGATGTCGATGATGCCCTGCTTGTCGGTGCGGAACACGACCTCGCGCTGCAGCACGCTGGTCGAGTTGTACAGGTGCACGATGGCCTGCTTCGCTCCCGCGATCGACTCGTAGGTGCGGGCGATCAGGTGCTCACGAGCCTGGGTCAGCACCTGGATCGTGACGTCGTCGGGAATCAGGTTCTCTTCGATGAGCTGTCGCACGAAGTCGAAGTCTGTCTGGCTCGCCGAGGGGAATCCGACCTCGATCTCCTTGTAGCCCATGCTGACGAGGAGCTCGAACATGACGCGCTTGCGCTCGGGCGACATCGGATCGATGAGCGCCTGATTGCCGTCACGCAGGTCGACGGCGCACCAGCGGGGAGCCTCGGTGATACGGGCGTCGGGCCACGTGCGGTCAGGCAGGTGGACGGTGATCTGCTCGTGGTACGGCCGGTACTTGTGGATCGGCATCGCAGACGGGCGCTGAGTGTTCTGCATGATGGGGCTTCTTCTCTTCGTCAGAAATGTGAACGGGCCAACACAAGCGCCGCGACGAGGAAGGCCCTAGCTTTAGGACTCGTCGCGGCAGCTAAGAAGAAGCAGACCGCCGAAAGGCATGCGGCCATGGTAGCAGGGATGCGGAACCGCTCCGACCGCTCGTGAGACGATCGAGCCCCGCGCGACACTGTCAGGCATGAGCACATCGCACAGCCGCATGCTTCTCGCCACCGCCGCCCTCGCGGGGGTGCTCGGTCTCGCCGCATGCGCCGCCGGGCCAGGTTCCTCCCCCGCCCCGACGAGCTCCGCCTCGTCGACCGGCGACATCTCCGGTGCCGCACCTCCGGAGGGCCGCGTGATCGGGACGGGCACGGTTCTCGATGTGGCGGGAGACGCGCAGCTGTGTCTCGGTGCCGTCGCCGAGTCGTACCCTCCCCAGTGCACCGGCATCCCGCTCGACGGGTGGACGTGGGAGGGCGTCGACGGCAGTGAGACCAGCGGAGACACGCAGTGGGGCACCTACGCCGTGTATGGCACCTTCGACGGCGACCGGTACACGGTCACAGACCCGCCGATCATGCTCGCGCTGTACGACCCCATCCGTCCGGAGGACCCGGCAGGCGGGGTCGACGGCACCAGCTCGGAGGCCGACCTCGCCCGCATCCAGGACGAGATCGCGGCGTCCCTCGGTCGCGAGGCGCTCTCGCTCTGGATCGAGCGCGGTTATGTCTGGGTGAACGTCGTCTGGGATGACGGGACGCTGCAGGATGCGCTCGACGCGGAGTACGGCGACGACGTGGTGATCGTCACCTCGGCGCTGCGCGAGATCGATTAGTCCGACGGGATCAGCGCGAGCTTGCCGCCGGGGTGTCCCTCGGCGAGCAGGGCGAGCGCCGCCGGAGCATCCTCCAGCGCGAACGTCTGCGCGACAGGGACGACGAGGTGCCCCGACTCCGCCAGCGCGACCAGTACGCCCCGCACGGCATCTCGGAAGCGAGCACTGTCGGGCATCGAGCCGGCGATCCACCGGATGCCGTCGGACGAAGCCCTCGTCGGGGCGGCGATCGTGACGATGCGACCGGGATCGGCGACGAGTTCGAGCGACACGTCGACCGCTTCGTCGGTGCCGACGGCGTCGAGCCCGGCAGAGACCTCCGCGCCCGCGGCGATCTCTCTGACCCTGTCCGCCAAGCCCGGTCCGTAGTGCACGGGAAGGCCGCCGAAGGCACGGACGACGTCGAACCTCGCCTCACTCGCCGTGCCGATCACGCGGATGCCGCGACGCACCGCCTGCTGGAGCACGCTCACCCCGACCGCGCCGGACGCCCCGTGCACCAGGATCGTCTCGCCGGGCATGGCTCTCGTCACGGCGAGCATCTCGGCCGCCGTGGTGCCGGCGAGAAGGAGATTCGCCGCCTCCGGGTGGGTCAGCGGCGACGGCTTCGCGAAGGCCTTCTCCGCGGGGATGGTGATCGCGGTGGCATACCCCCCGCTCACCCGGAACGCGATGACCTCGTCACCGACCTGCGCGGATCCGGATCCGATCAGGGTGTCCGGTCCGAGCGCCGTGATCTCGCCGGAGATCTCGTAGCCGATGGCCACGGGAAGGTCGGCACCCGCCCGCTCGACCGCGACATGCTTCGCGTCGGCAGGGTTCACGCCCGACGCGCGGATCCTGATCGTCACCTCACCCGGACCGGGCCGGGGCACCTCGTACTCGACGAACTGCCAGGCATCCGGCGAGCCCCACGAGGTGGCGATCCAGTGCCGCGCCATCAGAAGCCGAGACGTCCGAGCTGCTTCGGGTCGCGCTGCCATTCCTTCGCGACCTTGACGTGCAGTCCCAGGAACACGCGAGTGCCGAGGAGCTCCTCGATGCCGACGCGTGCACGACGTCCGACGTCGGCGAGGCGCTTGCCCTTGTGTCCGATGATGATCGCCTTCTGGCTGTCGCGCTCCACCACGATCGACGCGTGCACGTCGGTCAGGTCTGTGCCCTCGCGCGGTGCGATGTCGTCGATCACGACCGCGATCGAGTGCGGGAGCTCGTCACGGACGCCGTCGAGAGCCGCCTCGCGGATCATCTCCGCGATCCGGTCCTCCTCCGACTCATCGGTGGTGACTCCTTCGCCGTAGAGCGCAGGCCCTTCGGGCATCAGCGAGAGCACCTCGTCGGCGAGCACCTCGAGCTGGTCGTTCGTGAGCGCGGAGATCGGAATCACGGCATCCCAGTCCTCGCGAAGCGCATCGACCTCCATGAGCCGCTCGGTGATGTCGTCGCGGCCTGCCGCATCGGTCTTCGTGACGATCGCGATCTTCTTCGCCCGTCGGTACCCGTCGAGCGAAGCCGCGATCCTGCGGTCACCAGGACCGACCTTCTCGGTCGCCGGCACGCAGAAACCGATCACATCGACGTCGCCGAGCACCTGCTCGACCAGATCGTTCAGGCGCTCGCCCAGGAGCGTGCGGGGCTTGTGGATGCCCGGTGTGTCGACGATGACGAGCTGCCCTTCAGGGCGGTTGACGATCCCGCGGATCGCCCGGCGGGTCGTCTGCGGCTTCTCACTGGTGATCGCGATCTTCTCGCCGACCAGCGCGTTCGTCAGAGTCGACTTGCCGACATTCGGGCGCCCCACGAACGTCACGAACCCGCTCCGTGTCTGCTCAGTCATCGTTTCCGTCTCTCTCGTCTGCGGTGTCATCCGCGTCGTGTGCCGCACGTTCCACGAACACCGTCGCGATTCCGCGTCCTCGTCCTCGGGAGGCTCCGCCGGTGAGCGTCAGCCCCTCGACGGTCGCCGTCGAACCGGGCTGAGGGACCTGCCCCAGAGCCTTGCCGAGAAGTCCGCCGATGGAGTCGACGTCCTCGTCCTCGAGCTCGAGGCCGAACAGGTCCCCCACGTCCTCGAGCGAAAGGCGGGAGCTCACGCGGTAGCGTCCGTCACCGAGCTCGACCACTTCTGCGGATACCTGATCGTACTCGTCGGAGATCTCGCCCACGAGCTCCTCGATGAGGTCCTCGAGCGTCACGAGCCCCGAGATCCCGCCGTGCTCGTCGATCACGAGGCACACGTGCACGGCATCCCGCTTCATCTGCTGAAGCAGCGTCTCCGCGCGCATGGATTCGGGCACGAAGGTCGCCGGGCGCGAGATGGGACGGATGGATGCCGTACGCCACGCGTTCTCGTCTCGGAAGGCGAACAGCACGAGGTCCTTGAGGTAGAGGACGCCGACGACGTCGTCGGCGTCGTCGTCGACGACCGGCATGCGCGAGACGCCACGTTGCAGGAACAGGGTCATCGCCTCGCTCGTGGTGGCGGTCGCGTCGACCGTCACCATCTCCGTGCGGGGAACCATCACCGCACGCACGAACTGATCGGTGAAGTCGAAGACGGAGTGGATGAGATCGCGGTCGTCGGCCTCGATGAGGTCGTTCGACGCCGCCTCGTCGACCATGCTGAGCAGCTGCTCCTCCGACGTGAACGAGCTGCGTCCGCGCCCGGGGGTCACGCGGTTGCCGAGCACCACGAGGCCCTGCGCGAGCGGTCCGAGGATGATGCGCAGCCCGCGGACGACCGGAGCGTTGGCTCGGAGCATGCCCTCGGAGTGATGACGACCGAACGATCGGGGGCTCGCTCCGACGAGCACGAAGCTGATTCCGGTCATCAGGACGGCCGCGGCGAGCATCGCCCACCAGATGTTCTCGAACAGGATGCTGAAGGCCACCGTGACGAGCACGGCGGCTGCCGTTTCGGCGAGCACTCGGATGAACGCGACCGCGTTGACGTGCGCGTCGGGGTCCGCGGCGATGCGCGTCAGCTGCCGGGCGTTGCGGCCCTCGAGCCCCATCTCCGCGATGTCGGATCGCGAGGTCACACCGAACGCCGCATCGATCGCCGCCATCAGACCGCCGAACGCGACGAGCAGGACGGCGCCCGCGAGCAGGAAGGCAGCGGTCATCGTCGACGTTCAGCCGCGGCGAAGCCCTGGATGAGCTCCTTCTGCAGTCCGAACATCTCGCGCTCCTCGTCGGGCTCGGCGTGATCGAACCCGAGCAGGTGCAGCAGCCCGTGGGTCGTGAGGAGGATCAGCTCGTCCATCAGCGTGTGTCCGGCGGCCTGAGCCTGAGCCTCGGCGACCTGCGGGCAGAGCACGATGTCGCCGAGCAGCCCGGGGGCCGTCGGGCGGTCCTCGGTGCCGGGGCGCAGCTCGTCCATCGGGAAGCTGAGCACGTCGGTGGGACCGGGCTCGTCCATCCACTGGACGTGGAGCGCCTCCATGGCGCCCTCGTCGACGAGCACGATCGCGACCTCGGCGTCAGGGCTCACGTGCATCTGCGCGAGGTTGAAATCGGTGAGCCGCTGCAGCACGGTCTCGTCGACGTCGATCGCCGACTCGTTGTTGATCTCGATCATGGCTGTGCTCGTTTCATCAGGAGAGGCCTCGTTTGGGCATCCGGTCCCGGGGTCCTGGTCGTTGTGCGCCTCGGCGATCGGCGCGGTTGGCGAACTCCGCCGCCTGCTCGCGCTCGAAGCGCTGAGCCGTGCGGCGCTCGTCGTACTCGCTGTATGCGTCGACGATGCGCCCGACCAGCGAGTGGCGCACCACGTCCTCGCTCGTGAGACGGGCGAAGTGGATGTCGTCGATGCCGTCGAGCACGCGCGTCACGAGCCGGAGCCCCGAGGATCCCTGCGGAAGGTCGACCTGCGTGATGTCGCCGGTGACGACCATCTTCGACCCGAAGCCCAGACGCGTCAGGAACATCTTCATCTGCTCGGGCGTCGTGTTCTGCGCCTCGTCGAGCACCACGAACGAGTCGTTGAGAGTGCGGCCGCGCATGTAGGCGAGCGGTGCGACCTCGATCGTCCCTGTGGCCATCAGCCGGGGCACGATCTCGGGGTCCATCATCTCGTTCAGCGCGTCGTAGAGCGGGCGCAGGTACGGATCGATCTTGTCGGTGAGCGTGCCGGGAAGGAACCCGAGCCGCTCTCCGGCCTCGACTGCGGGGCGGGTCAGGATGATCCGCGTGACCTCTTTGCGCTGCAGCGCCTGCACGGCCTTCGCCATCGCGAGGTAGGTCTTCCCCGTACCGGCAGGGCCGATGCCGAAGACGATCGTGTTCTCCTCGATCGCGTCGACATACTCCTTCTGTCCGAGCGTCTTGGGACGGATGACCTTGCCCCTGGTCGACAGGATGGCCTCGCCGAGCACCTCGCTCGGGCGCGGGCCGCCGTCGTTGCGCAGCAGGCGTGCCGAGCTCGTGACGTCGCTCGGAGCGAGATCGTGGCCGGCCTTCGTCATGGTCATCAGCTCGTCGACGAGGGTCTTCGCCTTCGCGACGGCCTCAGCCGACCCAGTGAGCGTGATCTCGTTGCCGCGCACGAGCACCTGGACATCGCGGTGCTCCTTCTCGAGCATCCGGAGCAGCCGATCCTGCGGACCGAGCAGCTGCACCATGGCGACACCGTCGGCGTAGATCTTCTCGACGGCCGTGTCGGATGCGGTGGAAGGGGCGTTTTCGTCAGAAGCCAACGAGCTTGTTCTCCTCGATGTTGCCGAGCACATGGGCGTGCACGTGGAAGACGGACTGGGCGGCGCTCGCGCCGTTGTTGAAGATGAGGCGGTACTCGCCGTTCGCGTGCTCGGATGCGAGCTGCTTCGCAGCTGCGACCATCTCTGCCAGAAGGCCCGGGTCACCCTCCGCGAGCTCGGTGACGTCGCGGTAGTCCTCGGTCTTGGGGATCACCAGCGCGTGCAACGGTGCCTGCGGGTTGATGTCGCGGATCGCGAACACCCGCCCGGTGTCCAGCAGGATCTCACCCGGGATGTCGCCGTTCAGGATGCGCGTGAAGATCGAGGGATCGGACATGCTCCCAGTCTACCGACCGGGAGGGAGCCGGGCCGGAAGCGTCGGTCACCAGCGGCCGAGCGCCACCGAGAGGACGGCGATCGCGGCCGGACCTGCCGTCGACGTGCGCAGCACGGTGTCGCCGAGCAGCACGCGCTCGGCGCCGGCATCCGACAGCTTCGCGAGTTCGTCGTCGGAGATCCCGCCCTCCGGCCCGACCACGAGGACGATGTCGCGGCCGTCCGGCTCGAGTTCCGACAGCCGGGTGGTCGCACTCGGGTCGAGCAGAAGCACCCGCTGAGACGAGGCGCGCGCCGCGAGTCCTGCGGTCGACGCCGGAGGCGAGACCTCGGGCACCCACGCACGATGCGCCTGCTTGGCCGCCTCACGGACGATGGTCGCCCAGCGTTCGCGTCCCTTGACCGCCTTCGGGCCCTCCCACCGAGAGACGCTGCGGCTCGCCTGCCACGGCACGATCTCGTCGACGCCCAGCTCGCAGGCCGCCTGCACCGCGAGCTCGTCGCGATCGCCCTTCGCCAGCGCCTGCACCAGGATCATTCGAGGATTCGGAGCCGGCTCCTCGGAACGAGCCGAGATGCGCACGTCGACGCGAGACGGTGAGACCTCCTCAGCGGCGCCGGTCAGCCACACGCCGGCGCCGTCCCCGACCGTCACCGCCTCGCCGACGCGAAGTCGGCGCACGACGGCGGCGTGCTTGGCCTCAGCCCCCGTGAGCGACACGAGGTCGCCGATCGTGGCATCCGACGAGGACTCGAGAAGGAAGTGCAGTGCCATGAGCGCCGTCCGGATCAGTGCGAGCGGAAGCGGTCGCGGAGCTTCGAGAAGAGTCCCTGCTGGAACTGAGCGAGCTGGGGTCCCGGTGCCTTCGTCTTCTTCGCGAAGTCCTCGATGAGCGCGCGCTGCGCCGAATCGAGCTTCGTGGGTGTGACCACCTGGACGCCGACCCGGAGATCTCCGCGCTGGGTCCCGCGCAGCGGGGTGATTCCGCGGCCCTTGATCGTGAGGACGTCACCCGACTGCACTCCGGAGCGGACCTCGAGGTCGACCTCGCCGTCGAGCCCCTGGATCGTCGTCTCGGTGCCGAGGATCGCGTCGGGCATCGAGACCTCGAGGGTCGCCAGCAGATCGTCGCCGTCGCGGCTGAACGAAGGATGCGGATTGACGGTGACCTCGACGTACAGGTCGCCGTTCGGGCCGCCCGCCTTGCCGACCTCGCCGGATCCGGGCAGCTGCAGGCGCAGGCCGGTCTCGACGCCGGCCGGGATGTCGAGGGAGACGGTGCGACGCGAACGCACGCGACCCTGGCCGCCGCACGTGCCGCAGGGGTACGGGATGGTCGTGCCGTAGCCCTCGCAGGTGCCGCACGGCTGCGAGGTGACGACGTTGCCGAGCAGGCTGCGCACCTGGCGCTGCACGTGGCCCGATCCGCCGCAGATGTCACAGGTGACAGGCGACGTGCCCTCCTGACAGCACGAGCCGTTGCACGTCTCGCACAGCACCGCCGTGTCGACCTCGATGTCGCGGTGCGCGCCGAAGACGACGTCACCCAGATCGAGGGTCACGCGCACCAGTGCATCCTGACCGCGCTCACGACGCGAACGCGGGCGCGCTCCTCGGCCGCCACCCTGGCCCGCACCGAAGAACGTCTCGAAGATGTCGCCGAAACCGCCGAAGCCGCCGAAGTTCCCGGCTGCTCCGTCTCCGCCGCCCATGTCGTAGCGACGACGCGAATCGTCATCGCTGAGCACGTCGTACGCGTGCGTGACGAGCTTGAACCGCTCGGCCGCGTCTTCTCCCGGGTTCACGTCCGGGTGGAGCTGACGAGCCAGGCGTCGGTACGCCTTCTTGATCTCGTCGGTGGAGGCGTCGCGAGAGACGCCGAGTACCTCGTAGTGGTCTGCCACAATGGCCCTTCTGCGTATATGTGTCGTCTGGGCGCCCGCGTCAGCGGGACGCCTCGTCTTCGTCGAGCATCCGCGAGAGATAGCGGGCGACAGCCCGCGCCGCCGCGAGATTGCTCGGATAGTCCATGCGCGTCGGCCCCATCACGCCGACTCGCGCCGTGCCGCTGGGCGCGGCGTAGTTGCTCGCCACGATCGACGCCTCACCCAGGCCGAACGACGCGTTCTCCGTGCCGATGCTGGCCGCGAGGCCATGTGCGTCGGTCTCCATCTCGCTCATCAGGCGCAGCAGAGTCACCTGCTCCTCGATCGCCTCGAGCAGAGGATGGATGCTGCCCCGGAAGTCCTGCTCGCGTCGGGCGAGGGTCGCGGCACCCGCCATCACCAGGCGCTCCTGACGGAACGCCCCGAGTTCGTCGATGATGATGCTCGCGAGTGCGCGGAGCGCCACGTCATGCGAGTGCTCATCGGCGGCGAGCAGGCTCTGCAGTCCTTCGGCCGCGTCGCTCACCGCCCGCCCGGTGATCAATGCCGACAGGCGCACGCGAAGCAGCACCATGTCGGCCTCGTCGACGTCGACCGGCAGCGGCGCCATGCGCTGCGAGACACCGCCCGCGTCGGTGACGAGCACGATGAGAACCCGGTTCGCGGAGAGCGCGACGAGTTCGAGGTGAGTGAGGTGCGCCCGCGCGAACGACGGGTACTGCGCGAGCGCGACCTGCCCGGTGAGCTGCGTGAGCACGCGGACGGTGCGCACCATCAGGTCGTCGAGGTCGGCCGGCGCCGTGAGGAACGACTCGATCGCGGTGCGCTGCGCGACCGTGAGAGGACGCAACTGCGCGAGGTGGTCGACGAAGACGCGGTAGCCCTTGTCGGTCGGAACGCGGCCCGAAGACGTGTGCGGGGCAGCGATCAGCTCTTCGTCCTCGAGCAGCGCCATGTCGTTGCGGATCGTCGCAGCCGAGACCCCGAACGAGTAGCGGTCGACGATGGATCGGCTGCCGACGGGCTCGTGCGTCTCGACGTAGTCCTGAACGATCGCGCGGAGAACCTGGAGGCCTCTTTCACTGACCATCACGACTCCCTCCCTCTGGCACTCACTGGGTACGAGTGCCAATTCTACCCGCCGAGGCGGGCGCCGCGCTGATCCCCCTACGATGACGGGTATGAGTGTCGCGCCGCAGGTCACCGTGTCCACCGGAATCGTGCGCGGCGAGACTGTCGGCGGGGTGCACCGGTACCTCGGAATCCCGTACGCCGCAGCCCCGTTCGGGCTGAACCGCTTCCGGGCTCCTCAGTCGGCTCCCGCGTGGGAAGGCGTTCGCGACGCGGTGAGTTTCGGACCGACCGCTCCTCAGCATCCGTACCCCGGCGCCATCGGCGATCTGCTCGGTTCGGTCGAGATTCCCGGAGACGAGATCCTCTCGGTCAACGTCTGGGCTCCGGACGACGCCGACGGTGCACCGGTCGTCCTCTGGATCCACGGTGGCGCACTCGAGCGAGGCACCGCCGCGCTCCCCCTGTACGACGGATCCGGATTCGCTCGGGCGGGCATCGTGTTCGCCTCGATCAACTACCGCCTGGGATCCGAGGGCTTCTCGGTTCTCACGGGGGCTCCCCGGAATCTGGGACTCCAGGATGCCGCCGCGGGACTCGCCTGGGTGCACGAGGAGATCGCGTCATTCGGCGGCGATCCCTCGCAGATCACCGTGATGGGCGAATCCGCCGGCGGCGCCATCGTCGCCGGTCTGCTCGCCGTCGACTCCTCGCGAGAGCTCATCGCGCGGGCGATCATCGAATCCGGACCACTCGAGGCGCAGACCGCGAAGAAGGCCGGGCGCGTCACGGCGCAGCTCGCCAAGCGGCTCGGCATCAGGACCGACCGCGCGAGCTTCCTCGGAGCATCTCCCGCGAAGCTGCTGCATGCGCGACGACAGCAGTCCTCCGGCTCGTCTCCGCTGGGTGGGGCGCCCGGATTCCAGTTCGCCGTGGACGCCGAGTCGCTGCCTCGCTCGCCCCACGAGGTGCTCGCCGACACGGATATTCCCCTGCTCATCGGAAGCAACACCGATGAATACCGACTCTGGTTTCCTCCGGCTGCGCTGGCCGGAATCAGCGAGGCGAAGCTCCTGCTCGCACGACTCGCTCTGCGGATCCCGCGGAAGGCGCTCGCGGCCTATCGATCGACCTTCCCCGGTGCCTCCACCGGCGAGATCTTCGGCCAGCTCGCGACGGACATCATGCTGCGCGCACCGCTGACCCGACTGGCCAGGGCCCGCACCGCGCCGACGTACGTCTACGAATTCGCCTGGCAGAGCACTGTCCGCGACCTGCGTGCGGCGCACGCCCTGGAGCTCGGCTTCGTGTTCGATCGCCTCGGCGATCCCGAGGCGCAGCGGCTCGCCGGACAGGATGCTCCGCAGAGACTCGCGGACGAGATGCACGGAGCATGGATCTCGTTCATCAAGACCGGCGACCCCGGGTGGCCGGAGTTCGGCCCCGAGCGGATGACCCGCCTGTTCGACGCCGAGAGCTCGACCGTCGTGCAGAGACGCACCGAGGCGCTCGACCTGCTTCCCTAGCCATCCGACCCGAGGTCAGTCCGTGAGCTCACGCACCACCGCGTCGGCGAGCAGACGTCCACGAAGCGTGAGCTGCACGCGCCCGCGCACCGCGGCGGCGGGGTCGACGAGGCCGTCGGCGATCAGGCCGGCGACACGCGCGCGCTTGTCCGGCTGCAGGTCGGCGACCGCGATCCCCTCGCGGATGCGGCTCAGCAGCAGGACGCGCTCGAGGGTCCTCGATTCCGCATCGGGACGCTCGGTTCCGGCGGCCGGCGACTCCTCGGCGGCGAGACGCTGCGCATAGGCGGCCGGGTGCTTCACGTTCCACCACCGGAGCCCAGCGACGTGGCTGTGCGCGCCGGGGCCGAAGCCCCACCAGTCACTCCCCCGCCAGTACGCGAGGTTGTGTCGCGAGCGCTGTTCCACAGTGCGCGACCAGTTGCTGATCTCGTACCAGTCGAAGCCCGCCGCTGCGAGACGCGCATCGGCGAGCTCGTACATGTCGGCCTGCAGGTCGTCGTCCGGCGTCGGCACCTCGCCACGGCGGATCTGCCGCGCGAGCTTCGTGCCGTCCTCGATGATCAGCGCGTACGCCGAGATGTGGTCCGATTCGAGTGCGAGCGCCGCATCGAGCGACGCCTCCCAATCGCCGAGCGACTCACCGGGGGCGCCGTAGATGAGGTCGACGCTCACGGCGAGGCCTGCGTCCTTCGCCGCGGCGACCGCCGTCGTCACGTTCTCGGGGCGATGGGTGCGATCCAGCGCCGCAAGCACGTGCGGCACCGCCGACTGCATGCCGATCGACAGTCGGGTCACACCGGCGTCCGCGAGTGTGCGGGCGACCGCGGGCGTCACCGTGTCGGGGTTGGCCTCGACCGTGACCTCGGCGTCGGCCACCAGGCCGAACGCGTCGGTCGCCGCACCGAGCATCCGGGCGAGATCGCCCGCGGGGAGGAGAGTCGGGGTGCCTCCGCCGAAGAACACGGTGTCCATCGGTCGCAGCGCGCCCGCATCCGCGAGAACGCGCTGCGCCAGGTCGATCTCGGTGATCAAGGTCGAGGCGTAGTCCTCCTGCTTCGCGCCGCGAAGCTCGCCGGACGTGTACGTGTTGAAATCGCAGTAGCCGCAGCGCACCCGGCAGAAGGGGACGTGCAGATAGGCCGAGAACGGCACAGCCGGGTCGATCGCGAGATCGGACGGAAGGCGTCCGTCTGCCGGTGCCGGATCGCCCAGGGGAAGGGGACCGGCCATCAGAGAACTGCGGCCATCAGACCGGAGTCGCGTAGAGCGGCGAGATCGCGCGCAGGTAGCGTGCGAACAGCTCCCGGCGGCGGCGCTTCACGAGCGCGGGGACGACGCGGTACAGCAGCGAGTTCGGCGCATCGAACGCGCGCACCGAGAACCACACCTCGTCGTTGTCCTCACGCCAGTCGATGTCGAAGGATTCCTCACCGCGCACGACGGAGCCGCCGACCGTGCCCAGAACGAATCCGATGCGGCGCTTCTCTTCGGTGACCGAGATCACACGGAGTTCGGCATCCGCCCGCATCCCGCTCACACGCCCGTGCAGACGCAGGGTCATTCCGGGGCCTGCGAAGGGCGTGCCCTCGGCGTCGAAACGCTGCTCGACGTCGTTCTTGCTCGGGGCGATGGGCGTGCCCTCCGCATCGAAGCTCACGCCGGCGTATGCGGGGCCCGGTGCCGGGCGGACATCTTCGACTGTCAAACCCGAGGCGCGTTGCGCCGTCCAGGTCAGGAGCGATTCGCCGGCGGATTGGAAGCGTTCGATGCCGCTGCCGATCCGCCAGGAGTTCTCCGCCGGGATGCTGCGCTCCGGCGGATACTGCATCAGATCGGGCGCGTGGGTCGCACCCACGGCCGCATAGTCCACCGTGTCGTCTCGGAAAGTCCCGCGCCGCATGATTTCGAGCCTACTTCCCGTTGCCTGGACGATCACCCTGTACGCGCCGGGAACGACCCGACCCGAGGGCTGCTACTTCTTTTCCTTGCCCTCGACATCTCCCGAGAGTGCGGCGATGAACGCCTCCTGGGGAACCTCGACGCGGCCCACCATCTTCATGCGCTTCTTGCCCTCTTTCTGCTTCTCGAGGAGCTTGCGCTTGCGGCTGATGTCACCGCCGTAGCACTTGGCGAGCACGTCCTTGCGCAGCGCCCTGATCGTCTCGCGGGCGATGATCCTGGCGCCGATGGCGGCCTGGATCGGCACCTCGAAGTTCTGGCGAGGGATCAGCTTGCGCAGTCGCTCCGTCATCAGCGTGCCGTAGGCGTAGGCCTTGTCGCGGTGCACGATCGAGCTGAACGCGTCGACCTTGTCGCCCTGCAGCAGGATGTCGACCTTGACCAGATCCGCCTCCTGCTGTCCGGCGGGCTCGTAGTCGAGCGAGGCATAGCCCTGGGTCTTGGACTTGAGCTGGTCGAAGAAGTCGAAGACGATCTCACCGAGCGGCATCATGTAGCGGAGCTCGACGCGCTCCTCCGAGAAGTACTCCATGCCCAGCAGCGATCCGCGGCGCGACTGGCAGAGCTCCATCACCGTGCCCACGTAGTCCTTCGGCAGCAGGATCGCCGTCTTCACCATCGGCTCCGACACCGAGCCGATGCGGCCGTCGGGGTACTCGCTCGGGTTGGTCACCGTCACGGTCTCCCCCGTGTCGCTGGTGAGGACCTCGTAGATCACGCTGGGAGCGGTGGTGATGAGGTCGAGACCGAACTCGCGCTCGAGACGCTCGGTGATGATCTCGAGGTGGAGGAGCCCGAGGAACCCGCAGCGGAAGCCGAAACCGAGGGCGACCGAGGTCTCAGGCTCGTACTGCAGTGAGGCGTCGGAGAGCTTGAGCTTGTCGAGCGCCTCGCGGAGCTCCGCGTAGTCGCTGCCGTCGATCGGATAGACCCCCGAGAACACCATCGGCTTGGGATCGGTGTAACCGGCGAGGGCCTCGTTCGCCGGCCTGCGCGCCGTCGTGACGGTGTCGCCGACCTTGGAGAGCCGCACGTCCTTCACGCCGGTGATGAGGTAGCCGACCTCGCCGACGCCCAGCCCCTTGGTGGGCACCGGCTCCGGACTCGACACGCCGACCTCGAGCGCCTCGTGCGTTGCCCCCGTGGACATCATCTGGATGCGCTCGCGGGGCGACAGGCTGCCGTCGATCATGCGGACGTAGGTGACGACACCGCGGTAGGCGTCGTAGACGGAGTCGAAGATCATGGCTCGGGCAGGTGCGTCGGCGTCGCCGACGGGTGCCGGGATCTCCTTGACCAGGCGGTCGAGCAGCTCCTCGACCCCTGCACCGGTCTTGCCCGAGACGCGCAGCACGTCTTCGGGCTTGCCGCCGATGAGGGATGCCAGCTCCTTCGCGTACTTCTCGGGGTCGGCCGCCGGCAGGTCGATCTTGTTCAGGACCGGGATGATGTGCAGGTCGTTCTCGAGAGCGAGGTACAGGTTCGCCAGCGTCTGTGCCTCGATGCCCTGTGCCGCGTCGACGAGCAGGATCGCTCCCTCGCACGCCGCGAGCGACCGGGACACCTCGTACGTGAAGTCGACGTGGCCGGGAGTGTCGATCATGTTGAGAGCGAAGGTCTCCCCCTCGATCTCCCACGGCATCCGCACGGCCTGGCTCTTGATAGTGATGCCACGCTCGCGCTCGATGTCCATGCGGTCGAGGTACTGGGCGCGCATGTCACGGTCCGAGACCACGCCGGTGATCTGGAGCATGCGGTCGGCGAGGGTCGACTTGCCGTGATCGATGTGCGCGATGATGCAGAAATTGCGGATCTGCTTCGCAGGCGTCGCGGCAGGCTGAAGAGGGGTGAGGGCGCGTGGTGACATGTCCAGATGATTCTACGGTGAGGCACCGCTAATGCCCGATTCGCTCGATCCGGTGATATTCTGCCGAGGTTGCCCGGGAGCAATCCGTGACACCGGATCCCGTGAGCGATAAGACTCCGTCACAGACCAAGTGCAGGCGTCGTGTCGCGCAGATCGGCTGATGGTGATTGACTGTCTTCCCGGCTCAGCGTTGCGTCGGCGGATCCCGCGCGCGTCTGTAAAAGAGAAAGAATCATCACCTTGATCAAGTATCTGTTGCGCCGCCTGCTGGGATGGGTGCTGATGATCGTCATCGCGACGAACATCACCTACTTCCTCGCGTGGCTGTACCTCGACCCGGAGAACAACTACGTCGGACGGCGCCCCCCGCTCTCCGCCGAGCAGATCGACAATCTTCTGCGTCCTCGCAACCTCAGCGAGTCGGTCCCTCTCATCGAGCGGTGGTGGACCTGGTTCTCGGGAATCATCTTCCGCTGGGACTGGGGCCTCGGACCCACCGGCGAATCCGTCAACGAGCAGGTCGCCTACCGGGTCTGGGTCAGCGCCGAGCTGGTTCTCGGAGCAACCATCATCACGACCATCCTCGGCATCGCGCTGGGCGTCTACACCGCGTCCCGCCAGTACAAGCTCGCCGACCGCATCGGCCAGGGCACCAGCATCATCACGATGAACATCCCGACCGTCGTCGCAGGTTTCGCCCTGGTGCTCCTCGCGATCAACTTCAACAACGCGGTCGGAACCACGGTGTTCTACGTGACCGGCTCTTCCAGCCAAGGCGTCGAGGGCTTCTTCCCGGTCCTTCTCGACGTGCTCCAACATCTGACGTTGCCCACTCTCGGCCTCGTACTCACGGGATACGCATCGATCCACTTCCTGCAGCGCTCGCTGCTGCTCGACAACATCAAGGCCGACTACGTGCGCACAGCACGGGCCAAGGGACTGACCAAGCAGCAGGCGATCCGCAAGCACGCTCTCCGGACGTCGCTGATCCCCGTGGCCACGCAGGTCGCCTTCACGATCCCTCTCGTGTTCACCGGCGCGGTCATCACCGAGCGCATCTTCAACTGGAACGGCATGGGCAAGTACTTCCTCGACACACTGAACAACAACGACGTCCACGGCGTCGTCGCGGTCGCGGCGTTCGGCGCCCTGATGACCGCGATCGGCGCCATCCTCGCCGATGTCGCGGTGGTCGTCCTCGATCCGAGAGTGCGGGTGAGCTGATGTCCCTGGAATCCATCGGGGTCTCCCCCGAGATCGCCGTCCCCGAGACACCGAAGAACCGCAAGCGCACCTCGATGCTGACGCTCTACACGCGTCGGTTCATGCGCAACCGCGGCGCGGTGATCGGCGTCGTCATCCTGGCCCTGCTCGTCGTCTTCGCGATCGTCGGGCCCCTCATCGCCCCGTACTCGCACACGGACCTGGACTTCCTCGCGCTGCGTCAGGCACCGTCGGCCGAACACTGGTTCGGCACCAACGGATCGGGAAACGACAACTTCGCCCAGGTCGCCGTCGGCCTGCAGCGGTCCATGATGATCGCCGCTCTGGTCGCGATCGGCACCACGGTCGTGTCAGCGCTCGTCGGAGCGACGGCCGCCTACTTCGGCGGTCGGTACGAGCGGATCATGCTGGCGATCATCCACTTCATGATGGTCGTCCCGAACTTCCTGATCCTGGCGATGATCTCGAATGACGCCGGTGGGAACTGGCTCGTCATCTCTCTCGTGATGATCTTCATCGTGGGCTGGTTCTTCCCCGCCCGGATCATCTGGACGCTCTCACTCTCGATCCGTGAGCGCGAGTACGTCCACGCCGCTCGCTACGCAGGCCTGTCGGGCATGCGTATCGTGGTCCGCCACATGCTGCCGAACATCGGTTCGCTGCTCGTGATCAACTTCACCCTCGGTGTCGTCTCGGCCGTGCTGACCGAGACCGCGCTGTCGTTCCTCGGATTCGGTGTGAAACTGCCCGACGTGTCGCTCGGTGCGCTGATCGGATACGGCTCGAGCACGCTCGTGAGCGCGCCGTGGCTGTTCTACTTCCCCGCGGCGGCGCTGACGCTGCTCACCGTCTCGATGGCACTCATCGCCGACGGTCTGCGTGACGCCCTCGATCCGACCTCGGCGGCTGGAGGTCGCGCATGAGTACTGTTCTCTCCGTCCGAGACCTCAAGGTCAGCTTCCCGTCCGAAGCGGGTCGTGTCGACGCCGTCCGTGGCGTCTCGTTCGACCTCGAGGAGGGCAAGACCCTCGGCATCGTGGGCGAGTCCGGTTCCGGCAAGTCCGTCACGTCGCTCGCGATCATGGGTCTGCTCGACGACAACGCCAAGGTCACCGGATCCATCGTCTACGACGGCCAGGAGCTGCTCGGCAAGTCCGACAAGCAGCTGTCGGTGATCCGCGGCAACGGCATGGCGATGGTCTTCCAGGACCCGCTCACCTCGCTCACGCCGGTGTTCACGATCGGCGACCAGCTCATCGAAGCGCTCACCGTGCACCGCAAGCTCTCGAAGAAGGAGGCCTGGGATCGCTCCGTCGAGCTGCTGAACCTCGTCGGCATCCCTGAGGCGGAGCGCCGTATGAAGGCGTTCCCGCACGAGTTCTCCGGCGGTATGCGCCAGCGCGTCGTGATCGCGATCGCGATGGCCAACAACCCCAAGCTGATCATCGCCGACGAGCCGACGACCGCGCTCGACGTCACCATCCAGGCCCAGATCCTCGAGCTGATGGAGAAGGCGCAGGAGGAGACCGGCGCGGCGATGATCATCATCACGCACGACATGGGCGTGGTCGCGAAGACCGCCGACGACGTCCTGGTGATGTACGCGGGCAAGCCCGTCGAGCAGGCACCGGTGCGCGAGCTCTTCTACCGCACCCGGATGCCCTACTCGATCGGGCTCCTCGGAGCCATCCCCCGCGTCGACAAGTCCGAGAAGGTCCCGCTGATCCCGATCAAGGGGAATCCGCCTCTCCTGATCAACCTGCCGGATGCATGCCCGTTCGCCGCTCGTTGCCCGATCGCGATCGACGCGTGCCGTGAGCGCGAACCGGACCTGCTGCCCGTCACCACGAGCGGTCACACCGATCACTCGGTCGCCTGCATCCGTGCGAACGACATCGACGACGACGGGAAGATCGGCGGCCTGCCGGTGTTCCCGATCCCCGAGATCCCCGAGAGCACCCTCGCCAAGGTGCCGCGCGAGGATCGCCCGATCACCCTCGAGGCCGTCAACCTGAACAAGTCGTTCCCCCTCATGAAGGGCGCCGTGTTCAAGCGTAAGGTCGGCGAGGTCCACGCGGTCAAGGGCATCAGCTTCGACATCCGCCAGGGAGAGACCCTCGCGATCGTCGGAGAGTCCGGCAGCGGCAAGACGACGACTCTGTTGCAGATCATGGATCTCGTGGCGCAGGAGGACGGCGACATCAGGATCGGCGGCACCAGTGTCGCCGACATCAAGAACCGCGCGGAGGAGCGCAAGCTCCGCCGCGACCTGCAGATCGTCTTCCAGGATCCGATGGGCGCGCTCGACCCCCGCATGACGGTCTGGGACATCATCGCTGAGCCGATGTTCGCGATCGGGATGAGCAAGGACGACGTGTTCGACCGCGTCGAGGAGCTCATGGGGCTCGTCGGTCTCGACCCGGCGCACAGCGATCGATTCCCGCAGGCATTCTCGGGTGGCCAGCGTCAGCGCATCGGCATCGCCCGCGCGCTGTCGACCAACCCGAAGATCGTGGTCCTCGACGAGCCGGTGTCTGCTCTGGATGTCTCGATCCAGGCCGGCGTGATCAACCTCCTCGACGAGCTCAAGGCCAAGCTCGGCCTGTCGTACCTCTTCGTCGCGCACGATCTGTCCGTGGTCCGGCACATCGCCGATCGCGTCGCGGTCATGTACAAGGGCTCCTTCGTCGAGCACGGCGACGTCGATCAGGTGTTCGACGATCCGCAGCATCCCTACACGAAGGCGCTGCTGTCGGCGATCCCGATCCCGGATCCCGACGTCGAGCGCACTCGCGAGCGCATCATCCTCCCCGTGGAGGGTTTCGACGCCGAGGCCGTGGCGGCCGGCTGACCTGTGCGCCGATGTGCACGGTCCGATAACGGTTCCGTGTCGCAGGGGTTTCGCCCGCGAGATGCGGGGTTAGTCTGCCCCTATCCCAAGTAAGGCCGACAGGCACTAAGGAGTACCATGAAACGGCATCAGAAGCTGATGGGCATCGCTGCTCTCGGCGCCGCCTTCGCACTCGTCATGAGCGGGTGTGCACCGGCAGGCGACAGCGGCAACGGCAACGGCGACACGCCTCAGACGGTCGAAGGCGCGGACTACAACCCGCAGCCCCGTGAGAACCTCGCTGAAGGTGGCGAACTCCGCATCCCCGTCTCGAACATCGCCGAGCAGCTGAACTACTTCCACAGCGACGGCGACGCCCGCGTCACCCAGATCGGCACGTGGTTCCGCCCGCAGATCCTGCTCATGGATCCTGACGGCACTGTCAAGAAGAACGACGCCTACCTCGACGACTACTCCTTCGGTGTCGAAGACGGCAAGACCGTCCTGCACTTCAAGGTGAACGAGAAGGCTGTCTGGAACGACGGCACCCCGATCGACGTCACCGCGTTCAAGGCCACCTGGGAAGCCAACAACGGCACGAACGAGGCGTACCAGCCCAACGCCACCGACGGCTGGAAGGAGATCGAGTCCGTCGAGGCCGGCGAGAACGACCGCGACGTCATCGTCACCTTCAAGGGCGAGTTCGCCTGGCCCGAGATGGTCTACTCGCAGCTGCTGCACCCCGCGGTCAACACCCCGGAGCTGTTCAACACCGCGTTCCTCGGTGACTGGCACCCGGAGTGGGCCGCAGGCCCCTACACGGTCGAGGACTTCGACAAGACCGGCGGCGTCGTCACTCTCGTCCCGAACGAGAAGTGGTGGGGCAACGCTCCGCTGCTCGACAAGGTGACCTTCATCCAGATGGAGCCGACCGCTGCGGTCAACGCTCTGCGCAACGGCGAGGTCGACATGGCCGAGACCGGCAGCGCCGAGCTTCTCGCTCAGGTCGAGGGTCTCGACGGCGTCAAGACCTACAAGGGTCAGGCGACCGCGAACGCGATCTTCACGCTCAACTCGTCGAACCCCGCTCTCGCGGAGCTCGACGTGCGCAAGGCCGTCTTCGAGGCGATCAACATCGAGCAGGTCAAGGACATCGTCTTCAACGGCCTGAACTACACCGAGGAGCCCGCGGGTTCGCTCACGCTGTTCTCGTTCCAGCCCGACTACGTGAACGCTCTGGAAGAGGCCGGTCGCAAGGACGGCGACACCGAAGGCGCCAACAAGCTCCTCGATGACGCCGGCTGGGTCGCCGGTTCTGACGGCGTCCGCGAGAAGGACGGCGTGCGTCTGTCGCTCGTCTTCCCGGTCCACTCCGACACGGAGACCGCACGCGCCCGTTCGCTGGCCGTGCAGCAGCAGCTGAAGGAGATCGGCGTCGAGGTCACGATCGACACGCGTCCGTCTGCCGACTTCGCCGAGGACTACACCACGCAGAACGGTGACATCTTCTTCCTCAACTTCACGTCGTCCGACCCGTTCGGTGCCGCCTGGTTCTGCCAGCTGTACTGCTCGGACAGCGGCCTGAACCTGTCGGGCACCGGCACGCCGGAGATCGACAAGATGATCCACGAGGAGCTGGAGACGATCTCCGACCCGGTCGAGCAGACCAAGAAGGCCATGGAGATGGAGTCCGAGATCTTCGCGAAGACCTGGGGCATCATCCCGGTCCTCAACGGCCCGGAGATCTGGACCGTCAAGGAAGGCCTCGCCAACCTCACGCCCGAGCCCTACGTGGGTCTCGACCTCTTCGGCATCACGCCGGTGGAGAACGTGGGATACGAGAAGTAATTCCTCCGAAGGCTGACTCGATCAGTTCTTTGGGAAGCGGGGTCGGTGGTTCATCCACCGGCCCCGCTTTCTCTATGCTGAACGCGTGAGCGTCCAGATCGTCTTCGTGCACGGCATCCGCACGTCTGCGACCATGTGGCGGTCGCAGCTCGCATTCCTCGAGGAGCAGGGCATCGCCGCCACCGCCGTCGACCTCCCCGGTCACGGGACGCGGATGGCGGAGGACTTCACTCTGCACGAGGCGCTGCACACGATCGATGCGGCGGTCCGAGACGCCGCGACGCGAGGACCCGTACTGCTCGTCGGGCATTCGATGGGCGGCCTGCTCTCGCTCGCGTACGTCGGGGGCGCGCAGACGCCGCCGGTCGCAGGTCTCATCGCGGCGTCGTGCACGTCGCTCCCCCGGGGCGCCGGGCTCGCGGCCTACCGTGCGATAGCGAGGGCCGTGGATCGCCTGCCGGACCGCGGCATGTGGCTCACGGAGCGGATCCTCGAGGCCACGATCCCCGCGGACACACGATCCGACTTCGCGGCAGGCGGCTATGCGCTGGACACGCAGGACACCGCACTGCGCAACCTCTCAGCGCTCGACCTCGCGACGGCCGTCGCCCGCATCCGGGTGCCGCTCTGGTTCGTCAACGGCCAGTGGGATCAGCTGCGCGTGAACGAGACGCTGTTCCAGCGGCTCGCCCCGCACGCCGAGCTGATCGTCGTACCCCGCACGACGCACCTCGTCACCGCGATGCGCCCGCAGGTCTTCAATGCTGTCATCCGGCTGGCCGTCGCGACGATCGACGCCGGGCTCACGGCTCCTGCGGCTGAGCGTGGTCCTGGGACAGTTCCCGATCCTGGCTCGGACGAGCGGGCTGCCTCGCCAGAGCCGTGAGCGCGCCGCCGACGAGCGACAGCACGGCGGCAGCCACGAAGACGAGCCAGAACCCGCCGACGAGGGCGACGAGGCCCGCGCCGAGCACCGGACCGATCAGCTGACCGAGCGCCGCCGTCACATTGACGATCCCGAGATCCCGAGCGTGGTCCTTCTCGTCGGGCAGCAGGTCGGCGGCGAACGCCAGGCCGACGGTCGAGAACGCGCCGTAGCCGAGACCCATGAGTGCGGCGGCGATCATCGTCGCCTCGAACGTCGGCACGACGGCGATCACGACACCCGAGGCCGCCTGCACCAGTGTCGCGAGGATCGTGAGCGTGCGGCGGTTGCCGGTGCGGTCCGACACGATGCCTGTGAGCACCGACGCGAGCACGACGAACAGCGTGTAGACGACGATCAGCAGGAGCAGATTGTCCTGAGCCACGACCGATTCCTGGTGCAGCCCATGGAGCAGGAAGAAGAGGAACAGAGCGGTGCCGAGCGCATTCCCGATGTTCGTGACCAGGCGCCCCCACAGCATCCAGGCGAAATCGCGGTCGCGGAAAGATGCCAGGAGCCGTCGGTCGTTCATGACGGATGCCGGTGCGACCGGCGCGGGCTCGACGGGCGCGGGCGGGTCCGGCAGGATCAACGCCGCTCCCGTACCGATCACGGCGATCAGCGCGGCGAGCAGGAGGTAGCCGTCGCGGATCCCGAGGCCGAGGAGAACGACCAGGCCGACGCCGAGCACGATCCCCACCGCCTGGCTCGAGCCCACGGCTGCGGATGCTGCTCCGCGCTGGGTCGCGGGAAGCTGGTCGGCGATGAGGGCGGTGAAGGCGGCGGACGACACGGCCACACCGATCGTCACGCCGACCCAGGCTCCTCCGACGGCCCACGGCCCCTCGCTGAACCCCGTGACGACGAGGAACACCGCCGTGAGGATGACCCCGCCGATCGCCCAGGGACGGCGTCGTCGCCGTCCGATGCCCGCACGATCGGAGAGCGCGCCCGCGACAGGGCCGGCGATGATTCCCGCCAGCCCTCCGATACCGAGCACGAAACCGGACGACACGACCCCGCTGATCCAGTCGTCATCCGAGGTGTTGAGCTGCAGAGGCAGCAGCAGCTGCACCGGAGTCAGCTGCACGGTCCAGATCGCCAGCCACGCGAGGGTGAACACCGTCATCCATCGGGCGCCGACCCGCTTCAGGACGCTCACCGCTTCGCCGCCGGAGGGATCTTCGCGGCGAAGAGAGAACGGGGCGGGAGGGCAGGGCTCATGTCGCTCCTTGACGTCTGCGTCGCGACGAGGATGTCGGGATACTGATGATTGTGCACCCAGTGCCACTCGGCGCGCGACCGAGTGTCCATCTCCGGTGACCGTGTCGTCCGGTCGTCTCGCACACCCGAGGTGCCGTTTAGGGCGAACAGCCCGGATGCTGGTAGAGTTGGTTCTTGGCTTGCGTGTGGGTTCTTCCCTCACGACCGCCGCGTGGAAGCCCTCTTCTTCTGCCGGCATTCCTAACAACTCCGTACAGAAAGCGTCCACACGTGGCAAACATCAAGTCGCAGATCAAGCGCAACAAGACCAACGACAAGGCTCACGAGCGCAACAAGGCCGTGAAGAGCGAGCTGAAGACGCACATCCGCGCGACCCGCGCCGCTGTCGTCTCCGGTGACAAGGCTGCAGCCGAGGCTGCTCTGAAGGCTGCTTCCCGCAAGCTCGACAAGGCCGTCAGCAAGGGTGTCATCCACCAGAACCAGGCTGCGAACCGCAAGTCCTCCATCGCCAAGCAGGTTTCCGCTCTCTGAGCCGATCCCGCTTGAGGGTGTGACAAGAGCCCGTCCCGTTCGCGGGGCGGGCTCTTTCGTACGCTCCGACCAGTCAGCGTTCGTGTCGCACGCCGGTCGGTGACGTCTCGGCGAGCCCAGGTCGAAACGCGACGCGAGGCACACTCCGCGAACGGTGCCGCTGATGCGGCGGCGAGGTCACTCCCCGAACGGCTGCCGAGTGGCGATCACCGTGAGCATGCGCTCGAGGGCGAAGACCGGATCACGCGATGCACCCTTGACCTCGGCGTCGGCGCGCGCGGTCGCCTGGATCGCCATACCGAGGGACCGCTCGTTCCATCCGGCGAGATCACGCTTCGCGCGATCGACCTGCCAGTCCTTCATCCCGAGTCGCTGGGCGAGCTGACGGCTGGGCTCGCGGTTTCCGGCGACCCTGGCCATGGTGCGCAGCTTCATCGCGAAAGCGGCGACCATGGGAACGGGATCGGCACCGGAGGCGAGTGCGTGGCGCAATGCGACCAGAGCTTCGCCGTAACGCCCGGCGATGGCCGTGTCGGCGACGACGAACGCCGACACCTCGACACGGCCGCCGTAGTACTTGGTGACGACGTCTTCGGTGATGTCGCCCTCGACGTCGCCGATCAGCTGCTGGCAGGCGGCCGCGAGCTCAGTCAGGTCGTCGGCGAAGGCCGACACCAGAGCGCGCAGCGCAGGGGGTGCGATGCGCTTCTTGGCGGCTTTGAACTCCCCCGCCGCGAAGTCGACGCGATCACTGTCGCGCTTGATCGCGGGACACGGGATCTCGATGCCGTCACCGGTGCCGGAGCGCAGCGCATCGAGCAGCTTCTTGCCGCGGACGCTGGCACCGGTATGCCGAAGGATGACGGTCGCGCCCTCCTGCGGGTGATCGAGGTACGACACGGCTTCCTGCAGGAAGGCATCCGAGCACTTCTCCACTCCCGAGACACGCACGAGACGCGGCTCTCCGAAGAGGGACGGTGACGTGAGCGAGAGGAGGGTGCCCGGCGCGTAGTCATCGGCGCGGACGTCGGTGACCTCGAGAGCCGGATCTTCGGCGCGCAGGTAGTCGCGGACGCCTGCGATCGCTCGTTCGGCGCAGACCTCTTCGGGACCGAAGACGAGCACCACGGGCGCCGGACGCGGCTCTCGCCAGGAGACCTGCGCGATCTTGGCCGCCTTGGCACCGCCGCGGGAGGGGGTACGAGAAACAGCCATGCATTCAGCCTACTGGGGGCCGCCGACGTCGATCTCGCGGTCATGGCGGCTGCTTCTCGGTCCACAGTTGCAGTTCTCCGTCGTGCAGACCGACGAGGAGCCGCCCCTGTCGGTCTGTGCGCAGCACACGGGCGCCCGTGGCCGCGAGCGAGGCGAGAGTCTCCTCGCGAGGATGGCCGTAATCGTTGTCGACCCCGACGCTGAACAGCGCCACGAGCGGATGAAGATCGGCGTAGAGCTGGGCATCCTGGTCGGCGCTTCCGTGATGGGCGACTTTGACCACCGCGTACCGGCCCCGGATATGCGCGGTGCGCTCCAGCATCCGCTGCCCCTCGGCCGACAGATCCCCGAGGAAGAGGGATCGCGGGACATCGCCGCCGCCGACCTCGAGAACGACGCTGAGATCGTTTCCCGGCGGGAACGCCGTCGACCTCCGCTGCGGCCACAGCACCTGCCAGGATGCTGCACCGAGGTCGCCTCGCTGACCTGCCCACGCCGGAGAGAGCGTCGCCCCTCCGTCGGCGAGGCGCTGCAGCATCCGCTCGTCTCCGCCCTCTGCCGTGGGGCCGTGAAGGACCGAACCGACTCTCCCCTGGACCGCCTCCACACCACCCACGTGATCGAGATCGAAGTGCGTGAGCACCAGCAGATCGATGTGATCGATGCCGAGCGCCCGCAGACAGGCCGCGAGGGGCTCGGGATCCGGACCAGTGTCGATCAGGGCGATCCGCCCCTCCGAGCGGATGAGAAGCGCGTCGCCCTGGCCGATGTCGCACGCGGCGATCGACCAGCCGTCCGGGCCGGTCGCACTCGCGAGGGGGCCGCTGAGGACCACGTGGGCACCGCCCAGGGCGAGCACGACCGCGAGAACCGCTCCCGCCCCGACCCGGATGATCGCCCTCCGGCGGAATCCGTCGACCAGGACGACGCCGATCGCGGCACTCACGAGAGCGACGAGGAATGCACTCGGTATCCCCGGTTGCATCACGAGCTGCGCGAACGGGAGCCGTGCGGTGATTGTCGCGGTCTCGGCGATCCACGCGGCGGGAAGCCACGCGGATGCCGCCAGCAGATCGGCGACGGCGGGCACCGGCGCCGCGAGGCAGGCGAGCAACCCGATGATCGTGGCGATCGGGGCGGCCGGCGCCGCCAGGAGGTTCGCCACGAGTCCGACCATCGACTGCTGCTCGGCGAACAGGGCGATCACCGGACCGCACACGAGCTGCGCGGCCGTCGGCACGGCGATCGCGAGAGCCAGCGACTGTGGCATCCAGCGCCCGAGACCGTGCGCGAGAGAGGGAGCGAGCATGATCAGCGCTCCCGATGCGGCGACCGACAGAGCGAATCCCGGCGTCGACGCAAGCCAGGGGTCGGCGATCAGGATGCCGACGGCGCTGAGCGCGAGCATCCCCGCTCCTGCACTCGGACGCCCGAGAAGCAATGACAGCATCGTCACCCCTGCCATCACCGCGGCACGGATCACGCTCGGCTCCGGGGTGACGAGCACGACGAATCCGGCGAGCACGAGGGCGGCGGAGACGACCCGGAGTACCCGGCCCGCCCCACACAGACCTGCGAGCCAGAACGCGGCTCCGACGACGATCGCGCAGTTCGCGCCGGAGACCGCGGTCAGGTGGCTGAGCCCGCTGGTGCGCATGTCGTCGTTCAACTCCGCCGGCACCGCTCGGGTGTCGCCGACGGCCAGCCCGGGCAGGAGCCCCGCACCCGGCTCGGGGAGCCGCGACGAGCGCTCGATGAATGCGCTCCGGACATCTGCCGCCACGGCGAACACCCCCGACGCGGGTGTCTCGACGCTCGCGGTGCTCGCGAACACCACGAGCGCCGCCCGCTCCCCCGGTTCTGTCGCCTCGGCCTCGCCCGTGACGCTCACCGTCGCGCCGAGGTCGAAGCCGTCAGCCGGATCGATGCCGATGCGCACGGGCGCCGACGCCGCCCGCACCGCACCCGGCGATCCGATCCCGGTGGCCTGCACCTCCATCCAGAGGCGCCCGTCCCGGCCGATCGACGCCGAGGAGGTGACCTCCCCCGTCGCCGCGACCACCCGCCCATCCCAGGATGCCGCCCCCGCCCGCCCCGGCAGCGACGACATCGCAGTGAGCGAAACCGCCGCGGCCGCCGCGAGCATGACGACCACCAGCGCAGCACGCGACGCCGCACGGTCTGCACGTCTCAGCACGACCGCACACACGATGACCGCACCGATTCCACCCGCAAGCGCGCACCATCCCGCCGCGGCAGGGATGAACACGCACAGCAGCGCGGCCGCCCACACTCCCCCGGCGACGGGCAGAAGGCGCAGATCCCGCCTCACCCGCGCACGCCGTCAGGCATCACGACGAGCACCCATCGGATGCTCGTACTCTTCGCGGACCCTCGCATCAGGGCAACCTAAGGGCTCGCGCAGCTGTCTCCCCGACAGAGACCCACCGACCGTGGACAGACGTGCCGCGCCTCCCCCTGTGCAGAAGTGGAGCGCGCCACCACGAGCGGTGCAGCTCTCCAGCTGCTCGACACCCGCGTGTGGACCCGAGCCGTGCTGGCCGAGAGACTGCTGAGTACGGCGTCGACGGAGCTGCGTGCACCGTAGGCTTCGGAAGTGATGCAGATCTCTGACCGCCCCCAGCGACGGCTGGTCCGAATCGCGGGCTGGATGTTCGCATGTGCGACCGCGGTCGCGGTCGCGGTCATCGCCGTCGACTGGCTCTCCGCGGGCACCGCGTCCGTACTCATCGGCCCGCTCGACGACCAGATCCTCCTCAGCGCAGCCATGCTCATCGCGTCCGTCGCGCTCGTGATGGGCTTGGTGAGCGTCTCATCACCGACCTGGATGTTGCCGTTCAAGATCCTCGGGATCCTCGGCGCGGCCGTCGCTGCCCTCGGAGCGGGATTCTCGACGCTGTGGAGCATCGACGTCACGATGACGACACTGATCGACGATGGCTGCGACACCGGATACGTCGTGGTCGAGCGTTCGCTGCTGATGGGATCGAGGGGAACGGTCTACCGGCAGGACGGTCCGATCGTCGCCTCACCGATGGCGCGGACCTCGGGGAACAACGCGCATCAGCCCTTCGCTGCGGGCGACTATGGAGCGGCCGTGGACGGCGGGGCACTGATCGTGGAGTACCGACCGAATCCGACCGGCAGCCGCGTCACACTCGAGCTCCCGGTGATCGCTGACCGCCGGCCGAGCTGCGGGTACGCGAACACCAGCCTGAGCGCTCGTCCGGAGACCTCGGAGCCGACCGAGCCGGTGGAGGTTCTCACACCGAACGAGGTGGACGCGGAGATCCGTCGGCTCCTCGATGACTCGTTCGCCGCGACAGTGGGGACTCCCATCGATGCGGCGGGTGCCCCGCTCGATGCACCGGCGACGACACCGGATCCCGTTTCCTGCGCCGAGGGACCGGGTATGCAGCACCACGTGGGCCTCGCCTTCCGCACAGACGACAACGCGAGATCGGTCACGCAGATCCTCGGTGTCTGGGACGACGCCGGGTATGAGTCGGACAGAGCGATGCAGGAAGACATCAGGTACAGCGAGACAGCCCCCGTGGAACGCATGACCATCCGCGATACGACGAGCATCGACGGGCTCATCCGGATGACGCTCACCTCGGCCTGCATGTCCGCGGAGTAGGGCGCCCGCCCCCGAGCGTCCGCCCACCGGCATCCCGTCGTACGCTGGTGCCATGGAGCGGACGCTGCGCAATCTGGTGATCGTGCTCGGCGACCAGCTCGATCTCGAGGCCAGCGGGTTCGACGGGTTCGATCCGCGTCGGGACGCGGTATGGATGGCTGAGGTCGCTGAGGAATCCACTCACGTCTGGAGCAGCAAACCGCGAACCGCGCTGTTCCTGTCGGCGATGCGCCACTGCGCAGCAGAAATGCGCGCCGAGGGACGAGAGGTGCACTACACGTCGCTCGACGATCCGGGCAATCGCGGCACGCTCGGCGATCAGCTCGCCGCCGATATCGCGCGACTGGCTCCCGCATCGCTTCGGATGACCGCTCCCGGCGATTGGCGCGTGCTCGAATCGTTGCGACAGGTGGCGGCGGATGCCGGCATCCACCTCGATATCCGTGAGGACCGCCACTTCTTCTGCACGGTGAGCGAGTTCGCCGCTCATATGAACGAGCGGAGCACGTTGCGGATGGAGTACTTCTACCGGGAGCAACGTCAGCGCTTCGGTATCCTCATGACGCCGGACGGGAAGCCCGAGGGCGGTGCGTGGAACTACGACGCCGAGAACCGCAAGGCCTTTCCGGCGCAGGGCCCCGGGATGGTGCCGCCGAGAGCGGTGTTCGCACCGGATGAGATGACCCGCGACGTCTTCACGCTGGTCAGCGAGCGCTTCGCCGACCACCCCGGTCGCCTCGACACGTTCGCATGGCCGGTCACTCGCTCCCAGGCGCTCGACTCCCTCGCGCTCTTCATCGACGAGCGCCTGCCGTGGTTCGGAGACTTCCAAGATGCCCAGTGGCCCGGCGAGCCGTGGCTGTGGCACGCTCATCTGTCCGCCGCCATGAACCTGAAGCTCCTCCACCCGCGCGAGGTCGTGGCCGCAGCCGAGGCCGCCTATCGCGACGGACGTGCACCGCTGCCGTCAGTCGAGGGCTTCATCCGGCAGATTCTCGGATGGCGCGAGTACGTCCGCGGAATCTACTGGACTCAGATGCCGGGGTATGCCCGCCGCAACGCGTTGGACGCGCATGAACCGCTGCCTGACTGGTACTGGACGGGCGACACCTCGATGGCGTGCATGGCCGACGCGATCAGCACCACGCTGGAGAACGGCTATGCCCATCACATCCAGCGGCTGATGGTCACCGGTCTCTACGCCCTGCTCCTCGGGATCGAACCGGCGGAAGTGCACGCCTGGTACCTCGCGGTCTACGTCGACGCGGTCGAGTGGGTGGAACTGCCCAACACCCTGGGCATGAGCCAGTTCGCCGACGGCGGCCTCATGGGGAGCAAACCCTACGTGGCGTCCGGTGCCTACATCTCGCGGATGAGCCCGCACTGCCGCACTTGCCGATTCGATCCGAAGAAACGCGTCGGAGCGGATGCCTGCCCGATCACCACTCTCTACTGGGATTTTCTGATGCGCCACCAAGATGCTCTCTCCGCGAACCCGCGCATGGCCCTGCAGGTGCGCAACGTCGATCGGATCGACGACGATGAACGCACCGCGATCGGCCGGCGCGCTGCGGCGATCCGCCGAGGAGAGGTCGTCGCGAATGCATGATGTGATCGTCGTCGGCGCCGGTCTGGCGGGGCTCCGCTGTGCCGGGCTGCTCTCCGCGCGCGGGCTCGATGTCGTCGTCCTCGAGGCTGCGGAAACGGTCGGAGGACGCCAGCGCACCGACATCATGGACGGCTTCCGTCTGGATCGCGGATTTCAGGTGCTCAATCCGGCCTACCCTGCGGTGCGGCGCAGCATCGATCTCGACGCACTCGCGCTGGGGAGCTTCCCGGTGGGTGTGCGTGTGCGCACGACGGACGGGATGGCCGAGCTGAGACATCCGCTTCGGTACCCGTCGTCGATCGCCGCGTCGCTGCGCAGCGGCCTGGTGAGCGGCTGGGATGCCGTCGCGCTGGCCCGCTGGGCCGCGCCGGCGTTCGTGCGTCCGCTCGCGCAACTCGCGCGGAACGATGTCTCCCTGCGCGAAGGGTGGGAGGCCGCGGGGCTACGCGGCCCGCTCCGCACCGCAGTGATCGAGCCGTTCCTCGCCGGGGTCCTGGCGGAGGGCCGAGGAGAGACGTCGAACGCATTCGCCCGGCTGCTTGTGCGGTACTTCGCGCTGGGCCGCCCCGGCCTGCCGGCACAAGGGATCGCTGCGGTCCCCGAGCAGCTTGCCGCGCATGCGCGGACGGCGGGAACCGACATCCGTCTCGGCGCCCGCGTGGAACGCATGACGGCGCTCGGAGAGAATTTCAGGGTGGAGCTGAGCGACGGCGACCCCGTCGTCGCATCCCGGGTGGTCTTCGCGGTCGGCCCCGACGATGTCGCCGGTCTCACGGGGCTTCCCGCGCCGACGACGAACGGCCTGCAGACATGGTGGTTCGCTGCTGCCGAACCACCGACCGGATCCGCGCTGCTGACCGTTGACGGCCGAGGCCGAGGCCCCGTCGTGAACACCGTCGTGATGACGCACACTGTGCCCTCGTACGTGCCGGCCGGGCGTCACCTCATCGCCGCGACGTGCCTTCTGCCGCGCGGTGGCGACCCCGCCGCGGAGGTCGACGTCCGCCGCCACCTGAGGGAGATCTGGGGTGCGGACATCAGCGCGTGGGAGTTGATGCGGCGCGACGACATCCCCCATGCGCTCCCGGCTCAACCCGCGCCTCTCAGCGCACCGCGATCGCCACGCTATGCCGAGCGTCTGTACATCGCAGGGGACCATCGAGGCACCGCCTCTATTCAAGGGGCTCTCACGTCTGGCGAACGCGCCGCGCGCGCGATCCTCACTGACACACGGTTGACGAGCAGCGGCACGTCGCTTCACGGCTGACGATGCCCCGCTCGGGAAGACGCCTGGACAGGGCCCCGCAGGTCGCGCCTCACACCCGCACACCGTCTCGGATGCCGGCGAGCAGCTTCTCCCCTATCCCCGGGACGGCCAGCAGGTCGTCGACGGACTGGAATCGTCCGTTCTCGTCGCGCCAGGCGATGATCCGCTCCGCGAGCGCAGGGCCGATGCGCGGCAGCGTCTCGAGTGCGGCCTGGTCCGCCGCGTTGAGGTCGATACGGTCGTCCGAAGGCGCCACAGCCCCCGGGACATCCGCCGCAGCCCCGACGGTCGGCACGATGATCTGTTCGCCGTCCTCGAGCACGCGCGCGAGGTTGATCGCGGCGAGGTCTGCGTCGTCGGTGGTACCTCCGGCGGCCGCGACCGCATCGACCAGTCGCGCATCGAGCTCGAGGACGTAGAGGCCCGGATGCTCGACAGCGCCGAGCACATGCACGTAGAGCTCGCCCGTGGTGCCCCCGCCGTCAGCCGAAGCATCCGTCGCCAGCGGCACCGATTCGGCCGGCGCCGCCTGTCCTCTCATCAGCCCGAGTCCGACGGCCGCCGACAGCACGACCAGAGCCAGTACGATCGCCGCTCCGATGCTCAGCCGTAACCGGCGCGGCGAAGACGTCGGCGGAGGCGGAGAATCGGGCATCCCGCCACGCTAGGCGAGCGATCACATGCCCCTCATGCGTCCGGCCGCCCGGNGGGCGGCCGGATGTGCAGAGCCGGTGCGTCGTTCGTCGACGACGCGGGCGGTCAGCCCTTGACGACGATGCTGACGATCTTGGGGGCGCGCACGACCACCTTGATGATCTCGCGGTCGCCGATCGAGCGGATGACGCGCTCGTCGGCGCGTGCCAGCGCCTCGAGCTCGGCCTCACCGATGCGCGCGGGCACCTCGAGCTGGGCGCGGACCTTGCCGCCCACCTGCACGACGGCCGTCACCGTGTCCTCGACGAGGAGTGCCGGGTCCGCCGAGCGCCAGGTGACGAGGCCGACGGAGGGCTCGTGTCCGAGGATCTCCCAGATCTCCTCCGCGGTGTGCGGTGCGATCAGGTCGAGCATCACGGCGATCGTCTCAGCGGCCTCACGGACCGCCGGGTCCGCTGCGCCTGCCGCACCGTCGATGGTCTTGCGGGTGACGTTCACCAGCTCCATCAGACGGGCGACGAGCACGTTGAACTTCGTCTGCTCGACCAGCGCGGGCGCATCGGCGAGCAGCTTGTGAGTGGCGCGGCGCAGCGCGGCGTCACCGCCGGCGAAGACCACATCGACGGGCGAGGAGACCTCGTTCGCGATGCGGAGGGCTCGGGCGAGGAACTTCTGGGCACCGGTCGTCGAGACGTCCGCCCAGTCCTTGTCATCTTCCACAGGGCCGGCGAAGGCGAGGCCCACGCGCAGCGCGTCGGCGCCGTACGCGTCGAGCTCCTCTTCGAAGAGCACGAGGTTTCCCTTGCTCTTCGACATCTTCGCGCCGTCGAGCAGCACCATGCCCTGGTTGATCAGGTTCGAGAACGGCTCCGTGAAGTCGATCAGGCCCATGTCGAAGAGGACCTTGGTGATGAAGCGCGCGTAGAGCAGGTGCAGGATCGCGTGCTCGACCCCACCGATGTACGAGTCGACCGGCGACCAGCGGGCTGCCTGAGCCGGATCGAACGCCACCGTGTCGCTGTTCGGCGACAGGAAGCGCAGGAAATACCACGAGCTGTCCACGAAGGTGTCCATGGTGTCGGGGTCGCGCAGGACGGGGTCGCCGCTCGCGGCGTCGACCGTGCGCACCCAGCTCTCGGCCGCGCCGAGGGGCGACGAGCCCTTGGGCTTCAGGTCGAGTCCCTCGACGCTGGGCAGCTTCACCGGCAGCTGATCCTCGGGCACCGGGATGATCCGGCCGTCCTCGGCGTGCAGCATCGGGATGGGCGTGCCCCAGAAGCGCTGGCGCGAGATCAGCCAGTCGCGGAGGCGATAGTTCTTCGCCGCGCGACCCGTTCCCGACGCTTCGAGCTGCTCGATCGCACGGGCGATCGCGTTGCGCTTGGACAGACCGTTCAGGGGTCCGGAGTTGATCATCCGGCCCTCACCCGTGAGAGCGATGCCGGTGGATGCGGGGTTCTGCTCGTCGAGAGCGGCACCCGTGTCGATCGGCACGCCCTCGTCATCGACCTCGATGACCGGCATCGCGCCGGTGACCGGCGCCGTCGTGTCGACGACGACCTTGACGGGCAGATCAAAGGCACGGGCGAAGTCGAGGTCGCGCTGGTCGTGCGCGGGCACGGCCATGACCGCACCGTGACCGTAGTCCGCCAGCACGTAGTCCGCAGCCCACACCGGCAGCTTCTCGCCGTTGACGGGGTTGATCGCGTAGCGCTCCAGGAAGACACCGGTCTTCGGGCGATCGGTCGCCTGACGGTCGACGTCGGTCGTCTTCTGCACGTCGCCCAGGTACTTCGCGAAGCGCTCGCGCACCTCAGCGGGAGCATCCGCGGCGAGCTCGCTCGCCAGGTCGGAGTCGGGGGCGACGACGAAGAACGTCGCGCCGTGCAGCGTGTCCGGACGGGTCGAGAACACGGTGACCGGCTCGTCGCGACCCTCGATCCGGAAGTCGACGTCGGCGCCGATCGAACGGCCGATCCAGTTGCGCTGCATCTGCAGCACCTTGTGCGGCCAGAAGCCCTCGAGCTGGTTCAGATCGTCGAGCAGTCGGTCGGCGTAATCCGTGATCTTGAAGTACCACTGGGTCAGCTTCTTCTTCACGACCTCGGCGCCGCAGCGATCGCAGCGTCCGTCGACGACCTGCTCGTTCGCGAGCACCGTCTGGTCGTTCGGGCACCAGTTGACAGCGCTCTTCTTGCGATACGCCAGGCCGCGCTCATGCAGCTTCAGGAACAGCCACTGGTTCCAGCGGTAGTACTCCGGGTCGGACGTGTGCAGCACGCGCGACCAGTCGAACGAGACGCCGTAGTTCTGGAACGCCTGCTTCTGCTGGGCGATGTTCTGGTAGGTCCACTCACGCGGGTCGGCCCCCTGGCGGATGGCCGCGTTCTCGGCCGGCAGACCGAACGAGTCCCAGCCGATCGGGTTGAGCACGTTGTGCCCTCGGTGACGCCAGAAGCGAGCCACGATGTCGGAATAGAGGTAGTTCTCGGCGTGCCCCATGTGCAGGTCACCCGAGGGGTACGGGAACATCGCCAGCACGTAGCGGCGGGGCCGCGTGTCGTCGTCGCCGCCGGTGAGGAACGTCTCGTTCTCCGCCCAGTACTTCTGCCACTTGGCCTGGATAGCGTGCGCCGAGGAGGTCTCCTCGTCGACGGGAGAGGTGGACAGGTTCTCAGACAACGAACGCACGACCAATCTGAAGGGAAAAGGGGATCAGTTCAGGATATCGGAAGCCCAGGCCGCAGGCATTTCCGCACCGAGCGCTGCAAGGGGCGCCCGGGCTTTGGTCGCGACCTCGGCGACCTCGGATGCCGCGACGGAGCGCCACGTGATGCCCCCACCCGCTCCGACCACTGCGCGCTCGTCGTCGATGACGATGCTGCGGATGACCATCGCCAGGTCGAGCGAGCCGTCATCGCCGATGTATCCGAAGCATCCGGCATAGACCCCACGGGGCCCACCCTCCAGCTCGTGCAGCCGCGTCATCGCCGACAGCTTGGGGGCGCCGGTCATACTCCCGGCGGGGAAGGATGCCTCGAAGAGCGCGCCGGCAGTGGCGCCGGCGGCGGCGTCACCGCTCACCGTGCTGACGAGCTGGTGCACCGCCGGATAGCTCTCGACCGCCCACAGGGCGTCGACGCGGATCGACCCCGGTTCGCACACCTGCGACAGGTCGTTGCGCATGAGGTCGACGATCATGACGTTCTCGGCGCGTTCCTTGACGTCGGTCGCGAGCTCTGCGGCGAGCGCGGCATCCTGCACCGGGTCCTGGCTGCGCGGACGCGTTCCCTTGATGGGACGGGTGCGGATGACTCCGCCTTCGGCGTGGAGGAACTGCTCCGGGCTCGCGCTGAGGAGGGAACGGCCACCGATCCGTACGAAGCCACCGTGATGGGCGGGGGTGGCGGACCGCAGCCGACGGTAGACCGACACGGGATCGTGCTCCCCCGGAACGGTGAAGCGGGTGGTCAGACACAGCTGGTACGCGATCCCCGCTCTGATCAGGTCACGACACCGTTCGATGAGGGCCTCGTAGTCGTCGGGCGTGTGGCGGGCCACGGCACGGCGCGGCTCTGCGGCGAGCGCGGGCGCTTCGCCGACGTCGGCGGATCCCCTGTCCGCCACGAAGACAGCCCACGCGTCCATGTCGGCCTCCGACGCCGCCACCCAGACTCGCCCCGTCGTGTGATCTACGGCGGCGAAGCGGGTGGTGCGCAGCCATGCCCCACCGCCCGGCTCTTCCGACTCGGACACCGGGGCACCTGCGGCGCGGGCACCCGTCTCGTAGTCGTACCACCCCACCCAGCCATCCCGCAGCGGAGGCCCTGTGGGGTCGACCCGCACCACCGATGCATCCAGCCTGACGTGCGCGGGGAACGCGGCGGGCTCTCCCGTGCCGATGAAGCTCCAGCCCTCGGCCGCGGACGCACCGGCGTCGAGCCAGAAGACGTCGGGTTCCACGCGCTCGAGCGCGAGGAAGAGCGCTGCAGGGTTCACCCCGTCCTCCAGGACGCGGGTGCTCAGGCGTTCGGGCACGTTCTCAGCCTAGGCGGCGGTGGCTCCCGTATTCTCAAGGGGTGGACGACTTGGTGCCGTGGCTGATCGACTTCATGCGGTCGATCGACCCGGTCGCTCGGACTCTCGTGGCCGGGCTCGCGGTGATGCTGGAGACCAGCGTCCTGATCGGCCTGGTGTTCCCGGGTGACACGATCGTCCTCGTCGCGTCGATCGGCATCACGAGCGTGCCGCAGGCGGTGGCGATGGTCATCGCCGTCGTGGTGGGTGCGCTGATCGGCGAGAGCATCGGCTTCTGGCTGGGCCGCTGGATCGGCCCCCACATCCGCGCGTCCTGGGTCGGGCGTCGAGTCGGCGAAGAGAACTGGGTGCGTGCGGAACGGTATCTCGCCCGCCGGGGCGGTATCGCCATCTTCCTCTCGCGCTTCCTCCCCGTGCTGCACTCGCTGGTCCCCCTCACGGTCGGGATGAGCCACTACTCCTACCGCCGCTTCCTCGCGTGGACGGCTCCCGCCTGTCTGCTCTGGGCCACCGCCTACGTGAGCATCACATCACTCGCCGCCGGCAGCTTCGACGAGCTCGCCGACAAGGTGCACTACGCGGGGTACCTCTTCGTCGGCATCATCGCGCTGTTCCTGATCGCGGTCTTCGTCATCAAGAAGGTCATCTCGCGGCTCGAGGCTCGTCACCTCGACATCTCCGACGCGAAGGACTCGACCGACGTGAAAGACTGAAGCAATGGCTTCGTCACCCCCGGCGCCCCGGATCCACTGGTTCGCGCGTCTCGAACACCGCCTCCACGTGTGGCGTGAGGGACGAGCGCGCCGTCGCGGTCGCACCGCGACCATCCTCCCGTTCCCCGGCTACGGCGGGCCCGGATGGGTGCGCGTCGTCGGGCGAGTGCTGATCGTTCCTCCCCAGCGCAGCACGAAGGACGGAGAGCCGGCGAGTGTGCGCGGCTGGCGGAGCTTCGTCGGGATCCCCGTGAGCTTCGCGAAGGTCGCCGTGCAGATCGGCGATTCGGTGCACCATGTCGTCGCCGACCGCGGCGGTGTGATCGATTCCGTCGTGCACGTGGAGCTCGAACCGGGGTGGCAGACGTTCACGTTCTCCGTCGAAGGACAGCCCCCGGTCGAGGCCACGGCGTTCATCGTCGCCGAGTCGACTCATTTCGGCGTCGTCTCCGACGTCGACGACACGGTCATGGTGACGGCTCTTCCCCGGCCGTTCATCGCGGCCTGGAACTCCTTCGTCGTCGACGAGCATGCACGCATCCCCGTCCCCGGCATGGCCGTGCTTCTCGACCAGGTACTGCGTGAGCACCCCGGTGCGCCGATGATCTACCTGTCAACGGGCGCCTGGAACGTCGCGCCGACACTTCGACGCTTCCTCGGCCGCCATCTGTTCCCCGCGGGTTCCATGCTCCTCACCGACTGGGGTCCCACGCACGACCGCTGGTTCCGCAGCGGACGCGAGCACAAGCTCACCAACCTGCGTCGCCTGGCGACGGAGTTCCCGCACGTCAAGTGGCTGCTCATCGGAGACGACGGCCAGCACGACGAATCGATCTACTCGGAGTTCATGGACGAGCACCCCGGCTCGGTGGCCGGTGTCGCGATCCGTCGCCTTCTGCCCGCAGAGGCTGTGCTCGCCGGTGGACGCGCGGGTCACGAGCCGCACTCCGAAGACGTCGCCCCCTGGGTGAGCGCCGAAGACGGCGCGGGCCTGCGCGATCTCCTCGGCGAAGCCGGCATCCTCCGCTGACATGACCGCATCCCTGTCCCGGCGCGTCTGGCTGGAGCGCGAGCGCGCGCACCAGGAGCGAGCGGATGCCCTCACCTCCGCACACCGTGAGAGGGCGTCCCGACGCGAGAAGCACCCCGTCTGGGACTTCCTCTTCACCTACTACAGCTACAAGCCTGCCCAGCTGCGTCGGTGGCACCCCGGTGCGGGCGTGGAGCTCGAAGAAGCCCCCGAGCGGCTGAGCTGGCGCTGGTACTCACCCGGGTCGAGCGAGCACAGCGCCGTCCCCGACGCCGCGACGTTCGCGGGTGAGAAATCGGAGCTCGCTGCGCTCATCGAACGGATGCTGCGTCGCACCGCCTCACGTCCTGGACAGTTCGGATGCTTCGGTCTGCACGAGTGGGCCATGGTCTACCACGCCGACGAGCACCGGCATCCCGTCCCCCTCCGCCTCGGACAGGCCGGGACGGATGCGGTGGTCGAGAACCATGACCTCCGCTGCACGCACTTCGACGCCTTCCGCTTCTTCACCCCGGAGGCGGTGCCGCGCAACCGCACCGAGCTGACACGCGACGAGCAGTCCCTGTTCGAGCAGCCCGGCTGCCTGCACGCCGGCATGGACCTGTACAAGTGGGCGTTGAAGCTCGGCCCCCTCGTGCCCGGCGAACTGCTGCTCGACGCGTTCGAGCTCGCCCGCGACATCCGACTGCTCGACATGCAGGCAGCGCCCTATGACCTCTCCGCCTGGGACGTCATCCCGGTGCCGATCGAGACGGCTGAGGGCAAAGCCGAGTACGTGCGTCAGCAGCGCGTCTTCGCCGACCGCGGCACCCGTCTTCGCGGCGAACTGCTGCAGGCGTGGCTCGGGTCCGCACGCTCCGTGGCCCTCAGCGCCTGAGACGTCAGCCGGCCGGTTCGCACTCCGCACACAGCGACCACTGGGCGCTCGACGTGGTGGACTGCAGACGCAGGGACAGGACCCTCGTCGCGGCGTCGGCGAGTCGCTCGGCGGGGAGCGTGCCTGCGTCGACGGCCGCGGTGATCCCTGCGACGATCTCTGACGCGGTGTCCGCAGTCGACCCGGCGATCATGAGCACGAGGTCGCTCCCGGCGACGACCGCGCTGACGGCATTCACCACCGGGTCGGAGTACTCCGGAAGCCCCGAGGACTGCAGCATCCCGAGGTCGTCAGTGACGATCACTCCGTCGAATCCCAGGTCCTCGCGGGCGATCTCGTGCCAGCGGGCCGAGAGCGATGCCGGCGCGGAGTCGACCGCTGTGTAGGCCAGATGACCGAACATCAGCAGCGAGGCTCCCGCATCGATGCCGGCGACGAACGGCACCGCATCGCTCGCCCGCCACTCCTCGAGCGTCTCGCCTGTCGTCGGGATCGCGTGGTGCGAGTCACCGGGGGCGGCACCATGCCCCGGAAAGTGCTTGAGCGTCGACGCGACGACCTGCTCCTGCGCGATCGTGGCGGCCTCGACCCGATCCGCCGATGACGTCGGATCGGTGCCCAGGGCCCTGCCGTAGATGAAGGACGCGGGGTCGGCCGTCACATCGGCGACCGTGCCGAAGTCGACGCCGATGCCCATCTTCGCGACGAGCGCCGCCCTGGCGGAGAACGCCGCCGAGGTGTCGGCCACAGGCAGCGTCTTCAGCGTCGTCGAGGACGCGTAATCATCACCCGGCAGGCGCGAGACGATGCCGCCCTCCTGATCGATCGCGATCAGTGGGGGAAGCTCCGGGTCGACCGTCAGCGCCGTGGTGAGTGCCACGAGTTCGCCATCGGTCGCCGGGATGTTCGCCCCCATCAGGATGAAGCCGCCGAGCCCCTGCGCCATGTACGCACTCAGGGCCGTGGTGTCGGTCGTCGGGATGTGCCCCATCACGATGCTCGCCGCCTGTTCGGCTGTCGTCATCTCCGCCACCAGTGCCTCGGCACGAGCATGGGGTCCTGGCGGGTCTGTGGCCGCGCTCGTCGCAGGCGCGCCCTCCGTCTGGTGAGCCGATGCCGTCGCGGAGACGTTCAGTGCCGACAGCCCCACGACCACGGCCGCTGCGACCGCCCAGGCACGACGCCGGAACACGGCCTCAGGCGCTGAGGGCGTCGACGATCGGCACAGCGGTGTCGTCCGTGCCGTTTCCGAACCGGATCGTGCGGCCGAAGGTCGAAGGGACGCCGAGGGTCTCTGCGATCACCGCGGCGACATCGGCGCGCGAGACCTCGCCCTTGCCCTCAGGATCGAGGACGATGCGGCCGGTCGGCTCGTCGAAGGTGAGGGTTCCCGGGCCGAGAATTGTTCCGTCGAGCTCGGTACCTCGAAGGTGCTCGTCGGCCGCCCACTTCGCGTCCGCGTAGGGGAAGAAGTCGGCATCCTCCGGCACGCCGTGATCGGCTTTCGATCCGATCCACGACACCATCACGTAGCGTTTCGTGCCCGCGTCCGCCGCAGCATCCATCGTGCGGATCGCGGCGTCGCGATCGACCGCATAGGTGCGCTCCGCGGATCCGCCACCGGCCCCCGCAGACCACACCACGGCGTCGTGCCCGCGGATGATCTCCGCGAGCTCGGCCGTGCCGAGGGTCTCGACATCTGAGACAAGTGCGCGGGCCCCGGTCTTCTCGACCTCCGCGACGTGATCCGGGTTGCGGATGACCGACGTGACCTCATCACCGCGGGCGACGAGCACAGGAGCGAGGAGCAGAGCGATGCGGCCGTGGCCGCCGAAGACGATGATTCGCGACATGTCTTCACCCTACGCGCCTCTACCGACGCCGGCTCGGGATCGGGTCAGCGAGGGCCCGGCGAGCTGTCGATCACGAAGGCCTGCGGGTGATCAGGGAGGTAGCGGACGACGACCGGCTCGCCGTACGGCAGATAGGCGTCACGATCGGGGTACACGGCAGGCGTGAAGAAGTTGCTCTCGACCGTGTACTCGACGCCGCTCGACGTTGTGAACGTCACCCAGTCGCCGTCGACGGTGCCGGTCGTCGGCTCACCGTGCTCGGAGATGTACGCGCGCGTGACCGGGACGCCGATGAGGCTGAGGATGCCGATCACGAGGTTCGCCACCATCAGGACGGCGAGGATGCGGAACACGATGCGTCGGATGGCGTCCGCTGTCCGACCGGGCGTGGCGACGTCGCCGTGCAGCAGCCCTTCGCGTTCGCGGACGCGTCGTAGGGAGACTCCAGGAGCTGCACCCGGCATCGACATCGCGAACAGACCGAGGATCGAGAAGCCCGCGATGAACACCATCGCGTATCCGTGGGAGGCGGGGAAATTGATCAGCCAGATCAGGGTGTCGAGGACATTCACCGGCCGGCCTCCTTCTCGATCGTCACGGCCACGGTCTGAGGATCCTCCCGGCGGTAGAAGGCCCAGATCGGCGCGCCGACCTGGAACCGCGAGATCGCCTCGGGGTAGGCGAACACCGTCGTGTCGGTCTCCCATGTCGACGCACCCTCTGGAGCCATGAGCACCTTCAGCTCGAGCTCGCTCTGGCCCTCCAGGCGACGCCCGGTCGGCCGCACCGCCAGCACCGATGCAGGCACCTGGGTGCCCGTCGTGCGAGCCTTCACGAGTCGAGGATCGACCAGTCCCCGATCGATCCGCCACTGCAGCACCGCGTCGCGAACCGTCGGGTCGGCGATGTCTGCGAGTTCGACCGTGTCCTGATCCGCGAGGCTGTACTTCACGGGGATCGGGTGCCCGATCTGCAGCGAGGCGAGGTCGCTGGGGTCGACCAGCATCCGCAGCTGCCCGATGAAGTCCTCCCCTGCTTTCGGTGTGACCCGGACGAACAGGTCGTACTGGGGCACGTCGTTGACCGAGAGGCCTGTGCGGGAGATCTCGACGATGCGGCCCACGCCGATCTGCGATTCACCTCGGACCCTCCTGCGGCGACCGAGGCCCGACATCGTGCCGCCGAAAGTCAGGATCAGTCCCCAAGCGACCCCGATGAAGATCGGCCCGCCCAGGGTGTCCTCCCCGGAGAACGGCAGGATCGACTCGCGCTGATTGATGCCGAACAGCCCCTCGCCGGTCCAGATGACGAGCCACGCCGACAGCAGCAACCAGATGACCAGGACGACGATGCGGATCATGCCCTCAGCGTAGCGAGGGTGCATCGCCAGGCTGAGGACCGGGGTCCGGAATACATCAGATCACTGGGCGCGAGCGGACGCACCGGCCAGCGCCCGCTGCACACCCTTCGCCGCCGATCGTCCCGCCCGGTTGGCACCGATCGTGCTCGCCGAGGGACCGTAGCCGACGAGCTGGATGCGAGGATCCTGCACCGCGGTCGTTCCGCGGCCGTTGCGGTCGAGCTGGATGCCGCCCGCCGCGCTGCGCAGGTGCAGCGGCGCGAGATGGGCGATCGCGGGGCGGAATCCGGTCGCCCACAGGATCACGTCGACCCGTTCGAAAGACCCGTCAGCCCAGCGCACGCCGTCGGGCTCGATGCGCGCGAACATGGGGCGCCGTGCGGCGTAGGCCCCCAGACGCTCGGCCTCGCGCTCCTGCGGACGCAGCATCAGCCCCGTCACGCTCACGACGCTCTGCGGAGGAAGACCCTGCGCCACCCGCTGCTCGACGAGAGCGACCGCCGCGGCACCGGCTTCCGGGGTGAAGTCGTCGTTCCGCCACACAGGCTCTGTGCGGGTCGCCCAGAGGGTGTCCGTGAGCGGAGCGAGCGCTCCGAGGAACTGCACGGCCGAGGCGCCCCCACCGACGACGAGCACCCTCTTGCCGATGAAGTGCTCCGGCCCCGGGTAGTCGACCGTGTGCAGCTGCTCGCCGATGAACGTCTCCATCCCCGGGTAGTACGGGAGAAACGGATGCGTCCAGGTGCCGGTCGCGTTCACGAGGGTGTGTGCCCGCCACTGGCGGTCTCCCGCGTGCACCACGAGGATGCCGTCATCGTCCTCCACTCGATCGACCCGCACAGGGCGGACGACCGGGAGTCTGTGCGCCTTCTCGTAGGCCGCGAAGTATGCCGGAACGGCCATATTGGCTCGTTGCCCGTCGCGCGGAGGAGGCGCGTCGTCCGGAAGCTCGGCCACCCCGTGCACATCACGCATCGTGAGCGCATCCCACCGGTGCCGCCATGCTCCCCCGGGCTCGGCATCGGAGTCGAGCACGACGTGGGAGATGCCGAGGCGGGTCAGATGGTACGAGGCCGACAGACCTGCTTGACCCGCGCCGATCACGACGCTGTCCAGGATGCTCACGGTGATCTCAACGCCATCGGACCAGCGGTTGTTCCTGAGCGCGCGGCGACGCGCCCGAGAGCCCGGCCCCGATTGGTGTTGCCCGCGGTCCGTGTAGTACTCTGTTCAAGTTGCTTCGAGCAGTGAGGAAGCAGTTCTGGGCCTGTGGCGCAGCTGGTAGCGCACCTGCATGGCATGCAGGGGGTCAGGGGTTCGAGTCCCCTCAGGTCCACAACGAAACCCGCGAGAGATCGCGGGTTTTCTTGTGTCTTGCGGGGCTCGCCAATTCGAGAATGCGGGCAATCGCAAGGGGTTCTGCCCTGATTCTCTGCCCACGCCGTACCGTCGGGACCTTGAGGGATACCGCAGGACTCGCCGGGAGTGTTCGCGGTTCTGCACACACTTCAAATGTGCGACGCCACAACCTGCCCGTACGCGACGGCACGTTCGACTGACTGCTGCCCGCACTCTCCCTGATGGACGGACCCGAGGGCGAACGTGTCTACACGAGAAACGCAACCGTCTGCGGGCACCCGCACGGTGAACAACAACCGGACAATGGCGCACAGGACAGCATCATCGATGCCGACTCCGCGCATCTCTTCCACGGATTGAGGGGGTGCGCGAGCCAGCCGAGTCGCCACTCAGAAACGACTTGTCAAGAGTCCCATGCGACAGTTATCGATGGAGCACCTCCTCACCGCTCACGCCGTTGATGCGTCCTGAGGAAACACCCCAGGACGCCCAGGTCCCCCGCCAGAGAGCGAAGCATCGAGATACGCCGAGGGACGACGCGCCCCCGATATGCTGTGCAGCAACACACCTGGGGGGGGACATTGAACGAGCTCCGAATGAGTCGCGCGCGACTTTACGTACTGATCGATGCTTTCGAAGCCGACCTGCGCGCGAGCATCGAACGATATCTTCTCGATCACCTCGATGAGAACCAGATCTACACAGCGGGTGAACTCGCCCAGATTGAGGGGCGCCGAGAATCACTCGGCGATGCGGAGTCGAACGCCTCAGTACATTTCCTTGACCTTCAGACTGGCATCGATGTATTGGCTCGGCATAAGGACCTGCTCCCTCACGAGCTCATGGTCGAGTTCCGTGACAACCTGCCGCTACTGCCGAAGCTCACCCCTATTCGACACCGCGTTATGCACGGACGACCACTGGCCGACACAGATCCGACGACTGCAGTAGACCTGCTCACCGGACTTCGTTCTCGTCACTGGCCTGACACCAAAGGCGTCCTGAAGCACCTCGAGGTCGATCCCGCGTGGGAGCCACTGTTTGAGAAGCAGTCAGCGCCCAACGAGAGAACTTTGCACAACCTCCCCGAGGTGGACTACGACGAGACGAGCTTCATTGGTCGGAAGGATCTTCGGGTCAAGCTCATAGACACTCTGAGGCGTCGGCGCAACCCTGTCACAACGTTGATCGGTGAAGGTGGAATCGGAAAGACTGCGCTTGCTCTCGATGTCGCGTATGAACTTCTCGACAGCGATGACAACCCCTATGAAGCCATCCTTTGGGTTTCACTCAAAACCGAGAAGTTGACTGCATACGGAGTCGAAGAGCTCCGGGGAGCTATCCGCGGCGTGGACAGCACGATCCGCGAACTCGGGCGTGGGCTAGATTCCGACTTCGGTGGCTCGTTGCAAGAGTTGTCAGACGCGCTAGATGGCATCGAGACCCTTATCATCATCGACAATCTGGAGTCCGCGCACGGCGAGGAGATCGTGCAGATGTACGACGCTCTTCCCCAATCGGTCACCTACCTCTTCACCAGCAGGTGGGGCATCGGACAGCTAGAGCGTACTGTGCCAGTGCTGCCCCTTAACGAGACGGAGTCCGAGCTCTTGCTACGGAAGTTCGCGTCCGCGCGGGACCAACGCACGCTCGCGTCGCTTAGCCCAGTAGCTGCTAAGAACACCGTGAAAGTGCTCCGGTACAGCCCTCTCGCTATTCGCTGGTTTGTCCTAGCCAGCGAAGCTGGCCGTATACCGCTGGAAACTCTTCGCGATCAAAGCGAACTGTTGGAGTTCTGCGTCAAGAACGTGGTCGATACCTTGACTACGGACTCCCGAGCGGTCCTCGACATCCTCCGGACACTGGATCGCGCGATCTCCTTCGACGAGTTTGCTGTTCTCACCGAGATGTCTGTCGATGCTTTGCGCCGAGCTACGCAGGAACTAACACGAGGATCGCTAGTACTGGTGGAAGCTGACGCTGCTGGCGCCATCGCCGGGCGCCTTGCGCTCACCGCTACGGCCCGCATGTTCCTGCAGAAACCGTCGGTCAATACGAGCTTCCTGTCGACGGTTCAAAAACGAGAGCGCGAATACCGCGCTGCGCTCGATGCTGGTGGCAAGAATCGACGATATCCGCAAGTGACGCCACGCGATTCGAACGACAACCCCGCGGTCTTCCTGTTGCAGTCCGCTGAGAACCTGAGCCGAACCGGCAATTACGCAAAAGCAGAGGTTCAAGTCAAGCGCGCGCTTAGCTTCAATCCGGAGTTCTCCGAGGTGTATCGAGTGTGGGCGAGGTTGCTCGCCGAGCAAACCCAATACGAAGCTGCCGTGTCTCAGCTCCAGTCAGCTCTTTCCTACGCTCAGGACGACGCGTCGCGGGCCAGGGCGCATTACGAGATGGCCGACGTCCTCGCGCGGAACCTTCGTGATACTCCCGGAGCTCTACCGCACGCGGAGAAAGCGTCTAGCTTCGAGCCGTGCTCCGACACGCACTTTCTTCATGGGAGGATCCTGTACTGGAACGGAGACTACGCCGGGGGCCAAGAGGAACTCGAGATGGCTCTGGATGGAGCCAGTCACCGCCAGGCGATCGCAATCACCACTGCGCTAGTCGACAGCTGGGGCCGATGGGCGGACACACACCTTCGAGATCATGAAGCGGAACCCGCGCTCACCAAATCGCTGACCGGGTTTCATCAGGGACGCGCCCTATTAGAGAAGTATCCTCGCGACGGTCGCCTCTGCAACGTGACGGCGGAGTGTGTCCTCCACGCCGTGCGTTCACTGCACCGAGTCCCCGATCATGCGCTTGCGCGGCATTCCGCAGCCTTGAGGCAGACCGGGGCGTTCGTCTTGAAGCACCGCGGCCTAATCGATTCCAACAAACGTCGCCTCCTGCGCGACGCGTTTGACAGAGCAACCTTCCGAGACATCCTCGGGAGCGAAACGCAGCGAAGCCTTGAGCACGCGCGAGGCGACCTCGTAGCGAGTAGCCAGCCCGCGAAGCGATAGCGGACGCGAATGAAGGTCTATCCGCGCCTCCGCAGATTCCAACGAATGGATGTGCGCCCGACGTCACTATGAGAAACGGCTGTGGCGCGGAGGCGCCTCCATCCCGCAGCAAAGTCGAATCGCGGCAGGTCCCGCGGTCGACGTGACTCGCAAATTATCCGATCTGCGACGAACGGCTCTCGCTATGCATTCGTTCCACGCGGGTCAACTGAACCGCACCCGCCTTGAATGGATGTTTCACGACGATCCTCCGAGTACCTGACGCCAGCGCCCGCCGAGAGATCGAGTGGCCCAGTCCTCCGATAGCCGCGACGCATAATCTAACGCGCCGCGGCCATCAGTAACGAGTGCTAGAACTCGACTTCCGTGTGAACAGAGCATGCGCAGCGGCACGAGCGCGCCGTCTGCGGCGACGCGAAGGGGTCACTGCCCTCCTCCCACTCGCGCCACGGGTCTGCCTCTCCGGTGCTCCAGAGCTCGATTCGGAAGTCCAGGTCCGCATCATGCGTCCTTTCGACCTTCTTCAAGACCCGCCCCTCCGAGAAGACCTCCAAAGAGCTCTGCAGCTGGTATTCCGAAGGAAGCTGGACGGCGACCGTGATGCCGCCACGCTGAGACAGGCGCCGCGCGTGCGCGAGGACTCGAGGGCCTTCATCGTCGAAGTTGTCGTCGCCGACTGAGAAGACGAGCAAGGTGTCGCCGTTGCTCCCGATGTAGAGGTTGGGCGACTTCATCGTCCAGTACACGCCGTCCTTGATGCTGTCGGTAAAGCCGGGAACGTGGTTCGTCATATCAGAGTCTTTCGTTAGAGTGCGTCTTGGAGTTGGGATGCGTATCGCATCCGGACTAGCGCTATGCGCGCCGCTCAACAGAGAAAACGTTCCGCTCCAACGACAGGTCGTGCCGAAAGCGTGAGGACAAGCGAGACGTGCGATTCGCCCCTGAACTTCCAGCTCGTCGGCGGTGGTCCGGCGCGACCTGCGCCTCATCACCAACGGGCATCGCGACTAAACGGGAAGCGCAGCCCGCCAGATCTAGTCCCGATGGACGAGACGAGACGAGACGAGTCGAGACGATGACGGCGTTGGCCAGACTCATCTTTGGAGTCAGAACTCCTCGGGGCGCCACCCTGCAGCATATTTCTCGGCGAGAACAACAAGTGCGGTCTCACCGTCAGCGCGGCGAAGTCGTTGAACAGCCTCCATCAGCTTCCCTTCCCCGCCGGAGACTCGGACCAGTCCGTCCCATGCGAGTCGCACTTCTTCTCGAACATGGCGGGTGCCGTCGCTCTGGGATCGCGCGACGGATGATGCGGATTGGAGAAGGGCCCGGACTTCCGTTGGAGTTATCAACGTCGGTGCGACGTAGGCCTCCTGCTGACGCTCCGCGACCAACCAATACACGCGGAACAGGTTCCACTCCCGGTCGGGATTAGCCGACGGGGTCTCAAGGACTCGGTGGAGGAACGCGTCGTCAAGTTCAGCAGTGCACTCCGCGGAGATCAATGCGTTGTTCGGATCTTCCACGCGCCCGACGCTTCGGATCAGGACCTCCTGGGACGAGTAGGAGTGCACGTTCGCGATGATCTCGCGGACAGCTGCATCACGTGCCTCTTCATCGGGGAACTGCTTGAGTAAGCGGATGACCACGCGGGTGACCACGATGTCCGGCCTCATCAGATCGAACATTCCGCGATTTCGTCGTTCTGGGATGTCCGCAATGAGATTCAACAGCGTCGAGGTGGCTGGCACTACGGACTGAGCTGGGTACTCGCCCTGATATGTTTCGAGCCCCGTGATTACCGGCTCCAGGCTGTCGACAGGCAACGACCTGAGGTACTCCTCGAAGGCGCTGGGATCGCTCATCCGGGCGAATGCTAGCTCCGATTGCTGAAATGCGACCAGGTCCGTCGGAGCGGTACGCCCGAAGTACAAGTCGAGGTACCCGAGGTACGCGACTCGGTGCTCTCGTTTCCAGGAGTTCACCCAATCTGGACCGTAACGGTTGTTCTCTATATATGTTCGAGCGGCCGGGAACAGTCGCCGAATAGCTGCGCGCGCAATCTCGGCGTCCGGCCCTGCAGTCTTCAGCAGTTGGTCGATGGCTGCCTGGCTCTGAGCCTTGTCGCTGCGGTCGTAGTAACTCTGCGGCTCCGTGAGCGTGACGCGAGCGTCATGGAGGGCCATGAAGATCTCCGGCCGGAAGACTCGCAGCGCCTCAAGGGCGAGAAGGTCCACCGTCTCGATCTGACCTCCCAGGGCGCGCAATGCCGGCCGAGCGGATAGAGCGAGTCGTGTGACATCGCGCAGACTCCCCAGGAGCGGTTCGATGATCTCGACAAATACGTCTAGCCACAGCCCGCTCGTGAATCGGAGGTCATCCACGCCCTCGAGAACCAGGTCGAGGCGCTCGAAGACTTGCATGCGAAGGGTCTCGGTGGGAATAGTCGGCAGATCGAAACTGAGCTGCAGAATCTTCTCCAGATACAAGCGTCCTGGAACTCCATCCTATTACGCTTTCCAAGACGCCCGGGGTCCGAGGAGGATCGACCGTCGAGGCCGAGCACGTCCCTCCACGGCGTGGCCTGCTGAGCTCGAGTCGCGCTTCAGCGGCTAGGACTCGTGCGCTACTTCTCGTCTCTTGCGAGAAGAACCCCTCTCTGCCGTCTCACCGGCATTCTGTCTTTCCCCTCCTACCCCGCCAGCACTGGATCACGATGTACGCGCGCGACCTGCTCACTTCGGGCAAAGGGACAGTTCCTGAGCTCTCGTGCTTTTCCGAGAGCAGGCCGGGCGGACGCCCGCGGCGCAGTTACTCTCGAGACACACCGCTGATACAACTCACTCTCAACTACCAAGCAGTCACCCGCCCTAGCGGGAGCCGCGACCCGCGAGCCCGCGTCCCGCCGGCTGCTGCGCCGCGTCTATCTCTCATCTTCCTTGGCTCTCTGCAGCACGGAGATGCCAAACAGTCGCGCTTGACGCTCCCCGTTATTCTCTAGACGAACGCGGACACACCGAATCGGCTCGCCTCTCCCGTCTCGGAGCTCGCTTCCGCGTGAATCCACGCTGACTCTCGCGCGATCGATCGCCCCCTGAGGAATCGAGATGTGCCGGGTGTACCAGCCTTCCGAGTGGGCCCCCATGTCCTCGACTCCGAGAAGTTCTCCATCGACCAGGATCCGAAAAGCTCCCGCGTCGGTGCCGCCGCAGAGATCGAGCTGCAAGATCGAGAGAGAGTTTGTGGGAGCCACCGCAAGCGTGTAGGCGAACCAAGCTCCGACGCCCGGTCCGGCCGCTCGATATCGTCGACTCGCCTGGTATCCGGTAGCCGACTTACTGCGTTCGAACGCCTTGCCAGCTTCTGCGTTGCTGTCGTCGAAAGCGGTGACTCGGTCGATCAGCGCCTGCCCTTCAGCCCTACGTCGAGAAGGATCGGAGCAGTCCTCAGCTTCACTTTCTTGGACAGCGAAGTAGATGGCGTAGCGAGCGTCATCCAGCCACTCGTACGGCTCGAGAATCAGTTCGTCGCCATTTCTGTTAAGGTCTCGCAACTGAAACCGCAGACGGCAGCCAGGAATCGCCGGCACATGCGAGGCGATGTCTTCAAGCCAACGAGTGGGACTTTTCACCTGAATCACGCGGGGCGAGGAAGTATCCGCCGTACTCATCCGAACGAGCACTCCTGCCTCGTACGAATCGCCAACGCGCACTCGGTTGATAGGAGCCGCGAGGAGCACGGGGCCATACGCGAAGGCAGCCCAGTCGGGGTCCTCGGCGTGTGTGATTGCGGTAATGGAGCTCGGCAGCTGAAGACGAATCTCGTCACCGTCCGAGACGGTAAGCTCGATGAAACCGCCCTGGCGAACGCGATGCACGACGCGCCCATGCCGAGTCAGCGTCGGCTCCCCCGATGCCCAAGCGGGAATGCGTAAGTGCAGACGGACGGTAGGGACCGAAGGACCACAGCTCACCCGGATCTGTACGTGGTCGTCCCCAGGAAGGTCCGCGGTCACCTCCAGGACAACATCGTTCTGGAGATCGACGATTTTCGACGTCCAGTACTGCGTGACTGCGAGATGCCCGAGGCTGGAGTATGCAGAGGATGCGCCTAGTGCTGAGAGGGATTCGATCCCGGTGCCCTGGTCGCACCAGAATTCACCCTGCGGCGCACCGAAGACCTTAGCGTATCCCGCGGTCATGGGTTGAAAGTACGTAACCATTGCAGTATCGAAGTTGGCCGAAGCGACGACCGAATTGCGGAGAGCCCACTCATCGTAATCTGCGTACCCGACGTCCCCCGTCAGCGCGAAGAGGGCTTGCGCAAGCTTTCGCATGTTGTAGACGTTGCAGCCTTCAGCAGTGGAGTTCTCACCGTAGCCCCACGTGATGCCATTCGTTGCCTGGTTCATCAGAGTGCCCGGCGGGTGAAAGTGTTCTGCGATGCTGTTGCCACCGTTCGCGTAAGTGTGGTCGCGAAGAACGATGGCAAAGAAATTTTCCGCTGCACGTCGATAAACATCGGCCGGCAGCGGCGCATCACCGCCGACATTCATCCCGGCGAGCACCCGATAGCGCGTGATAGCGCCGATGACTTTCGGGATGGTCGTGTTTGCGTGCTTGCCCGCCAACACATCCTCGCCGCTGGCGAGCCGACGGAACAGATCAATTTCATCGAAATGCTCCGCCGCGCGCAGGTGGGCGGGGTCGCGGGTGACCTCGAACAGGTTGTACAGCGCTTCGTTCATTCCGCCGTACTCGGTCTGCTGAAGCTGCACGTCATCGTCGTAACGGTCTGCCCAGTCCCCCAACCATCGTCCGAACGCGGCGGCGATGAGAAGCGCTCGATCGCCAAGTGCGCCTGAAACGTGGCGGTACACGTCGAGAAGGCCCGCGAGAACCTTGTGAAGGTTGTAAAAGGGGACGAGGAGACCGTCCTCCCCGGCAGGGAGATAGGAAACGGGGAAGGGCGCAACGTACCCCGCATTACCAGGGTCTCGGCGGGCGAGTTCGCTCTGTACCCGAGCCAAGCCATCGATGGCGACTCTCAGAGCAGCGACGGCTCGGTCCCGCGATCGATCCCTGGCCAAGGTCGCGGATTGTGCCATTGCGCTCAAGTAGTGCCCGAAGAAGTGCCCAGTGAAACGTAAACCTTGGTCGCGTTCCCAACCGCCATAGCCGGCTCCCGATTGACACGGAATTCCCGCGTGAACAAACCAGGCATGCAGAAACCTCTGGGGGTCGAGTGACAGGAGGTAATCGAAATTCCGGTTCGATAATGAGCGAAGCTTCGGGTCGCCGAGCTGGACGGATCCGGGTGCAAGCGCGTTCCACCTCGAACGCGCGTCGAGAAGCGGCGATTGCAGCGAGCGAACCTCGAGAGTCGACTTTCTCGCGAACGGCAGTCTAGACATTCAGCGAGGAGCCCCGGATCGAGCGCTCTACCAGCGAGTATCCCGAGCCCTTTGGGCCGTCGACAGGCAGCGATGGCGTGGGAACGGCGCTGTCGCGGTCGCAGACCAACGTCCCGTCGACGACCTGAAGGCGGGCGACGTGCAGCGTCGTACGTCGGCCTCCGTCCGGGTGCGTGAAGTAGAAGATCAGCGCGTCATCATCGCGCACGACGACATCAGGGTGCTGGCCGATGGCACCGTCGTCGGGGCCTGTACCAGGCGCTTCCAGGATCATGCCCTGGCGTTGCCAGGTGTCGAGGTCAGCAGAACGGTAGACTGCGAGGCCACGCCATTCGTCAACGACCATCCAGTACGCACCCTGGAGCGCGAAGACGTTGGGGCCCTCGTGAGGCGTTTCGGTGACCGCCTGCCGAGGACGATCCCAGGAGTAGAGATCGCTGCTGTCGGTGCTCCAGGTGTGGCAGTCGTCGGCCTCATCCTTGTACCAGAGACGCCATCCGCCGTGTGCGAGGGGAAAGACGCAGGCATCAATGACGAGGTTGCTGGACAGTTCGAGTGTTTGGACGAATGACCAGTCCCACAGGTTCTCACTGACGTAGTGGCGGATGGTACGTGCATGGCCGATCCAAGTGGAGGGAATGCCGTCAATCACGCTGACGAACATATGGAACGTCTCGCCGTGTTGGATGATCTCTGGAGCCCAGTACGTGTGGGTGCCTGGTTCCGTGTCGAGACCGTTGAGCGTGCCGCGGTACAGCCACGATTCGCCGCCGTCGACGGTGGATGCGATCCCCAGGGCGGTGCCGTGGATCCAGGCAACGTCGTCGGCAAGCGCAAGGTTTGCGCGCCGGGCTGTGTAAACCATCCACCACGCGTTCTCATGCGGGTTCCAGATGAGAGTGGGGTCAGCGGCGCCGTCGTAGATGGGATCGCGGAACAGGGGTCGGGGGGCATAGTTGGTCATGGAGTCTCCAAGAGGGTTTTGCGTTCCGCCGTGCCGATGGCGAGCACGGAGCCGTGCCTTGCGCCCGTCGGAAGCTGGGCGTGTGGAATGTGTTCCCATTCGCCCGTCGTGAGATCTGAGGTCTGGAACAGCTGATAGCCACGCAAAGCGAACTCGTCGATTAGCAGAAAGAACCCTCCGCTCCGATCGGCGAACACAGCTGGCCCTTCTCCGCGGGCGAGCTCAGGCTTGCCGACATCCACGCGCAACGATCGGTAGGAGGGGTCTTCCAGCGCGGTGCCCTTCTCGATGAAAATGTGGTGTCCGATGCCGGCATTTTTGTCTTGTCCGTGTGCGTTCGCGGAGAACCGGTACCAAACCCCGTCGTGTTCGAGGAAGGCCGCGTCGATCACGTCATGCCCAGGATCGAGGTACGTGAACGCCGGACCGAACGAGATGAAGTCCTCCGTCGCCGCGGCAAGCAGGCGCTGATGACTGGGAATGGAGCGGCCTTCGGGATAACGCGCGGACGCCCAGATCACGAGGAATGCGTTGCGCTCGGCTGACCACACCGCCTTCGGTGCCCAGGTATTGCCGGCGTCTTTCGGCGACACGGAGACGAGATGAGGCCCATCCCACGCGCGGAGGTCATCAGTCCACCAGACAACGACGTTGCGCGAGCCCTCCCGCACCGCCCGGTCCCAATCTCCGTCCGCTGCGACGCGCAGGTCAGTCGCAATGATGAAGATTCGGCCGGAGTGCGGATGACGGATGAGGAACGGATCGCGCACTCCTCGCTCGCCGACCGTCGATGTCAGTACGGGCTGCCCACCTCGTAGAGGTGTCCACCGTGTTGGATCGTCGAGATCCGACACCGCGAGTCGCACCTGTTCACCATCGTCGAACGCTTCACTCGTGAAATACGCCATCAGATAGGCGCCGGCCGTCATTGCTCACCATCCACGTGGACCTCGAGGACGACGTCGCGCAGGTGAGGGGCAAGGTCGCGTTCCGGTGTGACAGCGAGATCGGGGCGACCGTCAGCGCGCCAATGAACCCTGCGGATGCCGGTCGCTCGACGGGTTTCCGATCGGTCGGAAAGAGCGTGGAAAGCGATCAAGGTATCTTCGCCTGCCCGCACGAAACTCACGTGTCCCGGGCCGAACTCGCCCGGAACGGAGCGGGTATCAAGGGCGGGATACGGCTGGGGCTCCCACGAGGCCGGGTCTAGGAGGTCTTCGCCAACGTCAGCGGTAAGAAAGCCGGTGGCATAGTCCGGCCCTACTGCAGCAGCGGCATAGGCGAGGTGGATGCGACTATTGCGGATGAGCGCATACGGACCTTCGACGACGTTCGTATCTGTCAACTCCCAGCTGTAGCTGCCGGAATAGATCCGCGCGGCGTCACTCTTTAGTTGGGCAGGTTTCGCGGGGTCGACCTCCGCGATCCACAACTCGGCGTCCCCGGCGAGGTCGCCCACAATAGATCGCTGTGACCATAGGTAATAGGAGCGCTCCTCCGCCTCGAAGTACGTCATATCCAGACTGATCCCGGGGAGGTCTGCGGAGATCTGCAGCGGCTGGCCGTGGCGGTTGCGGACAGGTTCGGGCGCCGACCAGTCCGCGGCGACCGTGAGGTCGCCTCCCGCGCGCAAGGTCATGATGTGGCATTGCACGCTCCGCCAGTCGCCGGTGCCAAGGCTCGGCGCGAAAAGGACCCTGACATGGCCGCCGATAAGGTGAAGCTCTGGGGCCCAGAAGCACCCGTCGATCCCGGCTGAGCCCGTGCCGAGGATCTTGTGGTCGGGCGCCTCTGCAAGATCTCGAATCCGGGTCGCTTCCCGGATGAGCAGTCCGTAGTCATCGCCGCGATCATCTTCGTCCGTCGCGATCAGGTACCACCGACCACAGTATGAGAAAAGGACCGGATCCGCGCGCCCTTCCACGAATGGAAAAGGAAGATCGAGGATATCCACGCGCCCTCGCACGTGATGCACCCCGGGCGTCGACAACGCATCCAGGTCCGCAGCGTCCCACGTGACGTCTGCACGTCGAGCGGAACCATCGCTGTAGTGGATGCGGGCTCCGGAAGCGAGGATGGCGTCGCGAGAAGCGTTTGCGGGCGCTTCCACTTGTACTGACACACTCTGTACGGGTTCGAGTCGAGTGATCAGCTGGCGCGCTTCCTTGGCGAGGACATGGAGCTCGGCCTGGTCCGTGACGTGCTGGACCGTTGGCGACACCGTCCACTCGTCTTCGTCAGTGAGCAAACGTGAGGCGAGAATGCCGGCGTCATCCCTCCAGGTGAGGGTCGGTTGGCCGCCCACGACGCCGACGCGGAGATCGTGAACGCCGGCCCGCGTGCCGAGCTCGATTCTCTGGAAGACGATGTCGTCCCATTCCTGTGTGCGGGCGAGCAGTAGCGCGTCGTCGAGGAGTTCTCGTCCCGCGGAGTCCCGGGGAACGGCCGCAATAACGTAACTATCCGCCACGCGGAGTGCGACGGGGTCCGTCAAGGTTTGCATCGTCTGGCGGCCATCCGCGGCCAGTTCGGACGTGGCGTATGCGATGCCGCCACCCGAGCGCAAGTGGTGCTGGTCGCCGTCCTTCCTGATCGCCAGGTGCAGGGCGTATCGCTGTGCGGCGGGGAGGTCGCCCGCGCCGATCCCCACGACCAGTCGCGTCGAAGATTGCGGGTCGAGGTCGCGGCGAAATCCGCCGGCACGCCTGATGACCTCCAGGCGGCCGTCATCGTGGTGTAGGAGCTCATCGAAGACCACTTCCCTCTGATGCCCGCTTCCGCCGGCGATCGCGAACCGGTGGTATGCCACGATCCACTCGTCTTCCGAGACTTCGAGAACGCAGTGATGTCCGGTCCCTAGGTATCCGAGTTCCGGTTCCGCTTGGATGAGGACGCCGCGGTCCAGCCACGGCCCGTGCGGGGAGGCCCCCGTCGCGTAGCGCACCCGATACTCCGGATCTCTCGTGTCGTTTTCGGACCAGGTTGCGTAGTACACGCCGCCTCGCCGATGAATCGTGATCGCTTCTCGAAATCCCGTGGGCACCCAGTCGGCCACTTTGTCGCGCGCGAAGGACATCATGTCGTCGTTGAGTGCGGCGATGTGAGCGACTCCGTTCCCCCACAGCAGATACCACGTGCCGTCGTCGTCCTGGAAGACGGACGGGTCAATCGCCACGCCGTCATAGTCGTCAGGGCTGATCAACGGCCGCCCGAGATCCTGGAACGGGCCATCAGGACGGGAGGCACGGGCCACTCCGATACTGTTCCCGCCTGCGGTGTAGTAGAGGAAGAATGACCCGTCGCGCTCTGCTATCGCCGGCGCCCAGGCCTTCTCGGTGGCCCAACCGACTTCGCGCCCGAGACGAAGCACCTCCCCCGCCGGAGTCCAGGTGGCGAGATCTGAAGACGAAAAGGCCGAGAACGACGTCGCGCCCCATCCAGCTATTCCGTCGGTCGTCGGATAGAGCCAGTAACGATCTCCCACCCGGAGCAGCGCGGGGTCGGCGTAGAAGCCGGGGACCGGGGACGGGGACGTGAAGTCGGGCGGAGCCGTCGTCATAATTCTCTCTCCATCGAAAGCGGTGATCGATTGTGTCAGTTCGCCACTTGCGTTTCAGCCGCGAAACTGTATCGTTACATGCGCCAGTCGATCTCGCAACTAATCGGGGTTGTCCCCGATGAAACAGAAACTGTAACGATACAGCGTCGTTTGCGAGATTCCCGCACCTACAAGGAAGAAGCAATGATGCCCTCCACCTCACACAGCAACCGCGCGCGGTCCCGAGCGCGGCGCATTTTCACCCTGACCGCTGCTGCAGGAACGTCCGCTCTCCTCCTCGCGGGTTGCGCTGGACCCGCAGCAGAAGATTCCGGATCGACGACGGTCCGCTTCCTCTCGTGGGACGATGCCGCGATGATGCAGCCCATCATCGATGCCTTCGAGGATGAGAATCCCGACATCAAGATTGAGATCTCCAACGTCGCGGATGTCGCGCAATATCAGAGCACCCTGCAACCGCAGTTGCTATCAGGCACCGCGCCCGATGTGTTCATCCTCGGGTCAAAGGTCGAGATGACCGGAGCGGGCTACGTCGAGGATCTCTCGGATCAGCCATTCGCGGACACGCTTTCCCCCGCGAACGTCTCGTATGGCTCGTACGAGGGCAAACTCTACGGAGTCTCCGTTGCATCCTGGGGCGGCGGCTTCGCGTTCAACGCCGACGCGCTCAAAGAGGTCGGCGTGAATGGCCCCGAGGATTATCCGCAGAGCTGGGACGATCTGCTCACGCTGATCGACGACTTGAAAGCGGCGGGTTGGGAGACTCCGTTCCTCGAGGCGAATGCGACCGGCATTCCTAGTTCACTCTGCGCACTCTCGGGTATCGCGAACGCTGAAGCCGGCGGCGACCTCGATGCGCAGGTCTTCGCCGGCGAGACCACTTGGGCCGAGCACTGGACCGAGCCCTGGGAGCAGTGGCTTCGCCTCTTCGAGGAAGGCCATGAGACCCGTGACGTCGTAGGCATCTCCGGAGAACAGGCACAGCAGGAGTTCGCTAACGAGAACGCCGCGATCATCGGTGGTGCATCCTGGGCGATGGGACAGTTCAACGAACTGAACACGCCCTTCGAGATCAGCTTCATGCCAGTGCCCGGCACCGAATCGGGAACGAGCTACCTGTGCGGCGCTGCCGGTCCTGCCGTATCGGTAAACGCCGCCAGTGAGGTCAAAGACGAGGCCATCGCATTCGTCGAGTTCCTGACGACTCCGGAAGCCGCCAAGCTCTACAACGAATCGACCGGCTCCATCACCACCGTGGCCGACTTCACTCCCGTCGTCGATCCTGCCCTGGACCCGATCCTGGGACAGATCCAGGAGGGTGACATCTACCTCCCGGTCGTCAACTGGCCGCAGTACCAGGACGCCCTCGACGCGGAGCTCAACGTCGTCGTCCAGCGGATGATCCTCGGCGAGCTCTCTGCAGCGGAGGCTGCAGAGGCACTCGACGCCAAACTCGCCGAAGTCCAGGGCTGACGCCAGCGGG
>NZ_JBQEPC010000012.1:0-29058 GCF_052045655.1 Microbacterium sp. 22215 | reverse complement strand
CCGCGCCCGCACAAACGAGAAGTAGAGTCCCATGATTGTTTCCGTCGACCGACGCGCGTCGCACACATTCGCCTATCGTTTCCAGCAGTGGAGATATCACTCCGCTCCGAGCTGGTTGTTCTCCCTGCCGGTCATGGTGCTCATGGCTGTGCTGCTGATCTACCCGATGATCCAGTCGATCTTCTGGTCCTTCACCAACTTCAACGGGTACTCGCCCGACTACGAGTTCGTAGGACTTGCGAACTACCTCCGGGTCTTCACTCAGGACACGCTGCTGGCAGGACTGAGCTTCACGCTGCTCTTCGCCGCAGCCACGACCGTGATGATCACGGCATTCGCCATCCCGCTCGCCCTCATTCTGAACAAAGCCTTTTTCGGCCGTAACTTCGTTCGATCGATTGTCTTCTTCCCGTCTGTGCCGAGCCTGGCCCTGCTTGCACTCGTGTGGGCGTTCATTCTGAACCCGCTCGGCAGTGGAGCTCTCAACTCCGTTCTCGAAGCCTGGTTCGGTATCGGCCCTTTCCCATGGTTGTCGAACGCGGAGCTCGCGAAGCTTTCCGTCATTGTGGTCGCTGTGTGGAGTGCTACGGGTTGGCACGCGATCCTGTATCTCGCGTACCTCCAATCCATCCCCGGCGAGTACTACGAGGTCGCAAAGATCGATGGCGCCTCGGCGTTGCAACGGTTCCGATATGTGACTCTGCCGTTGCTGGCACCGGCCGTCACGATCAGCACGCTGCTTCTGCTTACGGGGGGCCTGAAGGTGTACGAACTGCCCTTCGTGCTGACCGCGGGCGGTCCCGGTACTGCAACCTGGACGATCACTCAGTCGATCATCGTCGGCGGCGTGGGGCAAGGGAACTATGGCCTGTCCAGCGCTCTCAGCACCGTTTTCATGTTTGCCGTCGCGGCGATCGTCCTCGTGCAGTTGTGGGCCTCGCGTCGCGCTGAGAGGAACATCCTGTGACCATTACACATCTCGCCCGACGGCCGCGCCGATTCCCATGGCGATCCCTACTACTCAGCGTTGTAATGATCGCGTTCGCGGGCCTTGTCGCCATTCCGTTCTATTACGTCGTCGTGAGCACCTTGAAGACGCAGAACGAAGTCGCAACGAATCCGTTCGGCCTCCCTGCCTCGATCTATCTGGACAACTACGTCGAGGCGTTCACGACCGTGCCGCTGGGGCAGGCATTCCTCAACTCCACCTACGTGACCGTCGTGAGCGTGCTGATCATGCTCCTAGCAGGTTCGATGGCCGCATTCGGCTCGATTCTGCAGAACTCCTGGTTCACTCGGATCGTCGGGGTGCTTTTGATCGTCTCATTCCTCGTTCCGTTCCAGTCGACCCTGATCCCGCTGTACCAGCTGTTCGCAGGCTTTCGCTTGATCGACTCCCTCGAAGGCCTCATCCTGATCTCGTCCGGTGGCGCGATCTTCAGCTACTTCCTGATCATCGGGTATATGAGAAGTGTTCCGTTCGAGATCATCGAGGCGGCGCGGGTTGACGGAGCTGGCCCGTTTCGGATCTACTGGAAGATCGTGCTGCCCCTGATCCGGCCGATTCTGATCACGGTCGGGGTCATCCAGACGATGGGAGTCTGGAACGACTTCATCGCGCCGAGCGTGTTCCTCAGCTCACCCGACAAGTTGACGATCATCTTGCAGGTTTACCGATCGGTCGGACAGTTCACTACCGACTGGCCGATGTTCATGACCATCACAGTCATCGCTCTCATCCCGATGATGGTGTTCTTCGTCTTCTTGCAGAAGTACATCGTGAGCGGGCTGGCCGCCGGCAGCATCAAAGGATGACGGTCGCAACTATCATGCATAGATACCGAGGTAGTCCTTCGATCTGCCCGACAGCCCCCGCGTCGGCAAGTGAGGTGAAGCGCAGATGGTGACGATTCACGACGTGGCGAAAGCCGCGGGCGTGTCACCGATGACGGTTTCCCACGTCGTCAATGAACACCGAAATGTGCGTGAGTCGACTCGCGAGCACGTGCTCGAGGTTATCTCCCAACTGGGGTACCGGGTGAACGTCGCTGCACGAAACCTCCGAACCGGCAGAACAGGGACGGTCGGGCTCGCCGTGCCGGAGATCGACCGCCCGTACTACGGGCTGCTGAGTGCCGCGATCATCGCCGCGGCCGCCAAGCATGGATTGCGCGTCGCGATCGAGCAAACCGGCGCGCTGCGAGAACGCGAACTCGACGCCCTCGCTCTCTCTCGAAACCGACTGTACGACGGCATTATCCTGAGTACAGTCGGCCTCGGCCAAGCCGACACCGACCTCCTGAAAGTCGACTATCCGGTCGTCATCCTCGGCGAGCGGATCTTCCAAGGCCCCGTCGACCACGTCGCTATGGCCAACGTCGACGGAGCGAGAGCCGCCACCACCCACCTCATCAACGGTGGACGTCGCCGGATCGCCATCATAGACGCGGCAGACCGAGAGGACGGTGTAGCGAGCCTGCGGCTCGCCGGGTACAAGGCGGCGCTCGAGGATTCTGGCATCCCATTCGATCCGGATCTGGTCGCACCCGTCGACCTCTTCACCATGCAGGCGGGCGCCGACGCGGCCCGTGAACTCACGGTGCGACGTCCGGACGTCGACGCGTTGTTCTGCGTGACCGACACTCTGGCGTTCGGGGCGATGCGTGGGTTGACCGACGTCGGGGTGGCGATACCCAAGCAGGTGGCGGTTATCGGCTTCGACAACGTCGCCGAATCCGGATTCAGTATCCCTTCGCTGTCGACAGTTGATCCTGACCATCAGGCCATGGCTGATGCAGCACTCCGCTACCTTGTGCAGAGGATCAATGGATACGACCAGGCAGCTCGAGAGTTCATCAGTCCGTTCACCGTAATTGAACGAGAGTCGAGTGGGATCGTCTTGGCGTGATCGGCACCGGCGTGCCCATCAGGTGGTCATTGGTCCTGCGGCGGCCAACCGGAATCGGCTGCTTTCAGTTGCCTGCTCAAGATGACGAAGCACCTCAATCGACTCCGACGCGGTCACTGGCATCTTCGACCCTGTGAGAATCGCGCGTCTCACCTCTCGATAAAAATCGGCCCAGTCTCCGACCCGGGTGGGGACGGATCGACGCGACGCTCCGTGAATGTATCCGCGTTGAGTGGCTGGTCCAACGTGTGCGCGGCCCTCTCTGAGCCTTGACTGCTGCGGATCCATCCCCTCCACTGTGTAAGTGCCCGCTGTCCCGATTGCGACAAAGCGTTCACCCGTGAAACCGGAGAGGGAGGTCATGATCAGGTGCGACGACGCCCCATTCTCGTGAGTGAGCGCGATGAAACAATCGTCATTAGGGCCGGCGTCAGACCTGAGAGTGCGTACTTCCGCGTAGACGTTACGCACCGGTCCGAGCAACCGTACGGCCTGATCGACTAGGTGAGGGCCGTTTCCCCCCAGTTGCCCGTTCAGCCCCGGATGCGAAACATCTCGCCAGCCGGAGCTGAGCTCCGGCGCCCACATAGAGATTCGCGATTCAAGGCGAACGATCTTCCCGAGGCGACCACGCCGCAACAGATCTTCGAGAGTAAGGTAGTCGCCATCCCACCGCCTGTTCTGGAACGGCACGACGGTAACTCCGAGGCAGCTCGCCGCATCGACTATCCTTTCCGCCCCTTCGCTCGACGTGGCTAATGGCTTGTCGACCACGAGCACCCGAGGCCGACATAACAGGGACTCGATCGCGATGCTCTCATGCTGAGCATCCGGGACAGCAATCACCGCGATATCTACCGTCCCGGGCACGGCGTCGAGCGCGCCGTAGACCTCCACCCCCGACCTGTCCGCCTCCTGCGCAGCACGGCGCCCTCTGCTAACGATCGCAATCTTCGAGAAACCTGCGGCGCGGAGAAGTGGCATGTGAATGTCGCGTCCGGCGTGCCCGAAGCCGACGATGAGCGCCCGAAGGCTTGGGCGATTCTCAAGATGGTCTGGTCGCACTGCGGTGTCCTCTACAGCCTGTCCGCGACCCAGTCGGAAATGATGGACGCCGCCGGGAGCATGTTGTCTCCGCCGACATGCTCGATTCCTCCGTCACGCGGAGTGAGGAGGCGTAGGGTTCGATCAGGGCTGTTGACGGCCTCGTCGTATTGCGCGTGCGCGTACTCTCGTGGAATCTGACGGTCACCCGAACCGTGGGTCACCAGAAACGGAACCGTGATCTCGGAGACCACGTTTTCCAGAGTGACGGCGGGAGCAAACTTCATGAAGTCTTCAAACGTCGGCTGCCCCCACACCCACTGAACGTGGTCCCAATAATGAGGAACCGGGTTCTCACCTTCGCGCTCCGCACGGCGTCGCTGCAGCTCGCCCCAGTTATAGTTCGCGCCCCAGCATGCGCACAGCGCGAACCGCTTCTCGAATGCGGCGATCCGCGGAGCGTAGTAGCCACCCAAAGACCAGCCGACGATACCGATGCGGTCCTCGTCGACGTCTCCACGCGATAGGAGGTAGTCCACGCAAGCCGCACCCCATCTCTCCGCCTCGACAATTGCGGTCAGTCCGCGGAGGCGCAAGGCCTCTCCAGTGCCGGGATGGTCCACCATCAGCGTGGAGATCCCGCGACGCGAGAGATCTTCTCTCAGCGGAGCGCCGTAGATCATCTCTTTAGTGGAGTCGAGGCCGTTCACGTGCACGACCACAGGCGATTTCGGGCCCGCCAGTGGCGACCGGTAGAGAATGCCCGGGAAGCTCGTGTCACCGTACGGAATCTCCACCCGCTCGGCGGTTCGGTCGGTGTGCGCGAGGTGCGAGGCGAAAGCGGACAGCATCTTGTCGTAGACGACCTCGCGGGGTGCGTATCCCACCCGCTGCATACGCTCGCCAGTCAGGTAATAGACAGCAGCCCGCTCGTACTTGTCGGAGGCAGAGAGCGTGTTGCCAGCAATGAGATCCTCGTCGGCTAACTCAACGAGCCGGTCACCGAGCTCTTCGTATGCCGACAGGTACGCCTCAGTCGCCTCATCACCCTGCGAAGATGCGTCGATGACCGGGCGGATGGCATCGAGGACTTCATTCAGTTGCGCTCCGGTGTTCAACGCAATGTTGGTCGACAGGTTCCACACGTAGTTGCCGGGAAACGGTTCAAACATGGGGCTCCTTCGCCGAAATGAGCGAGGGCCGCTGACTGTGTCGCAACCCTCGAAGTAAGGATTCCAGGATGGTTCGGGTCGCTCTAGGGTGTCCATTGCCCATGCTCCATGAGCTCCATCGACCGAAGTGATACTCTCTCACCCCAGCCGTCGCGCAGACTCCTGCAGCTGCTCGCGAAGCCACGCATGGCCGGCGTCAGCGCCTCGCCGCGGCGACCAGAGCATCAGCTCGTGGATGGCCGCAATCGGTACGGGGGGCTCCAGCATTTTGAAGTGCGCTTCGGCCATCAACAGCGACGCGAGCCGGCGCTGCAGGATCGTGTACATCTTCGTACCCGGCAGCATGAACGGAGCCATGACGAATGACTGCGCAATCATAGTCGTGTTTCTCGCGAGATGCGCTTCGTCGAGTCGCTGATCTGCGAGAGATGCCAGCAGCCCTTGGCTTGCTGCCAGATACGGCAGGGAGCTCAGTTGCTCGACGGTGAACACGTCCCCCACCATCTCGTTCGCCTTGTCAGTGACGCAAACGAAGTCGTCATCAAAAAGAGGCTGCGTGCGGAACGGAACGTCTGTCGGAAGAAGCTCGCTCGGGTAGATGGCGACGTCGACGAGCCCCCGGCGGATGCTCTCCATCAGCGACGCGTCCACTGGCGTGACGCGCACGCTCACGTTCGGAGCGATGGCACCGAGCCGTTCGATGAGCGGGCGAAGCAGCACGAGCGCCACGTAGTCGCTGGCGAGGATCGTGAAGCTGCGCTTCGATGTGGTCGGATCGAACGCCGCACCCGATTGGATGAGCTGTTCGACGTCTCCCAGGATCGCGGTGAGGGGTTCGCGCAGGGACTCCGCGAAGGCGGTGCGCTGCAGGCCACGGCCCGACCGCACCAGAAGCGGGTCTCCCAATGACGCCCGCAGACGCGCGAGAGTCGCACTCATCGCTGGCTGGCCAACACGCAGGCGTTCGGCAGCTCTGCTCACGCTCTCCTCAGACAGCAGTGCATCCAATGCCGTAAGCAGGTTCATATCGAAGTTGACGAGCTCCATAGATACCCCTTCGTATCACTCAGGTTGATGAATCCTATTCTCATGACGGTGTCGCGCGCTCCTTCTTGTCGTTCTTACTCTGAACGAGACAAAGAGGTTCACCGAATGACAAGGGAGTCAGGATGACTGTGTCGAAGGTTCTCATCGTGGGCGCTGGCATCGGCGGAGTTGCGGCGGCTGCCGCACTCGCACAACGCGGCATCGACGTGGAGGTTGTAGAGAAGCACCCGTCAGCGACAATTCCGGGCGTGGGCATCAACCAGCCCGGTAACTCACTGCGTGCGCTCGACGCGCTGGGCGTGCTGGACAAGGTCCTATCCGTGGGTTTCGCGTTCGACGGTAACGACTACCGCACGCACGACGACCACCGCATCGTCCACGTCCCCTCATCGCTGGGAGTCGAAGGTGTTCCCCCCAACTGTGGTCTCACCAGACGTGACCTCCACAACATCCTCCTCGAGGCTGCAACCTCCGCCGGAGCGCAGATCTCCTACGGCGTCGATGTGCAGGACCTCGACGATAACGGAGACGGAGTGAGCGTCACGTTCGGCGGCGGCGACACGCGTCGCTACGACCTCGTCGTCGCTTTTGACGGTGTCCGGTCTTCCGTGGGCCGCCGTGCGCTCGGACTCGACCTCGTGCCCACCTATACCGGAAGCGTCGTGTGGCGGAAGCAGCTCGAGCGGCCGACGGAGATCATGCGGACGATGCTGTGGCAGGGCGACCGTGTGAAGGGTGGGGTCATCCCGCTGTCGGAGACGCACATGTACATGCTTCTCGTGACGTTGGAGGAGACCGATGAGCGGCCGGCCGAGGAGGATCTCGCACCGCTTCTCGCCGAGCGTCTCGATGGCTTCACCGGACCGCTTGACGACATCCGCCAGTCCCTGGCCGATGACCCGACCGGCATCGTCTACAGCCCGCTCGTGGAGATGAATGTTCCGCTCCCCTGGCACAAGGGCCGAGTCATCGTCCTCGGAGATGCCGTTCACGCGGCCGTCCCGCATCTCACTCAGGGAGCGGCGATGGCCATCGAGGATGCCGTCGTCCTCGCGGACGAGATCACCCGTGACCGTGACATCGAAGAGTCGCTGAAGGCGGTCGAGGAGCTCCGTCACCCGCGTACAGAGCTCGTTTTCCACGCGTCGCACGGCATCCTCGCTCAGGAGCAGGGAATCACCACCGAGACGATGCCCTACGCCGTCGCCGGCATGCGCGACCACCTCGCTGAGCAGACCGCTCACCTCGAGTCCATTCTGAACCAGCCTTTCCGGGCTACGCAGCTGCACTGAACAAGGAGATACCCATGACCACCCCTCTGAGCCACCTCGCATATCTGGAGATCGGCAGCCCGGACACCGCGGCATCCGCCGAGTTCTACACGCAGAAGTTCGGTATGCGAATCCTCAAGCAGGATGGAGACACGTACTACCTGCGCTGCTGGGGCGACCACTACCCGTACAGCCTCGTCATCAGCCCCGGTGAGGACGCCGCGCTCAAGACCATGGCGTGGCGGACCTCGAGCGACGCAGACCTGGATGCCGCGGTGGCGCGCATCGAGGCGACTGACTACGCCGGCTCCTGGAGCCCTTCTGGCCTCAGCCGCGGCCGGGCATACAGCTTCGACGGTCCCCTCGGACACAACATGACTCTGTTCTGGGAGATCGAGCACTACGAGGCTGAGCCGGAGCTCGCGTCTGTGTACCCCGACCGTCCCGAAAAGCGCAGCCTGCATGCCGCGGCCCCGCGGTTCCTCGACCACGTCACCATCGCCGCCACGGACGTCAAGCGGTTCGGTGACTGGTATTCCGAGACCCTCGGCTTCCGCGTCATGGCGTATACCACCCTCGAGGAGGTTCCCCTCCACGTGTTCGGCGTGCTCACCACCAACGAGAAGTCCCACGACTTGGGTATCGTGCTCGACACGTCGGACACTCCCGGCCGCGTACACCACATCGCCTTCTGGGTCGACCACCCTGAAGACCTCGTTCGCACGGCCGAGATCATGACCGAGAACGGTGTTCCCATCGAATACGGTCCCTCTATTCACGGCATCGGTGAGCAGCACTTCCTGTACTTCCGAGACCCCAGCACGCTGCGCGTCGAACTCAACTCCGGCGGCTACCGCAACTACGTCCCGGACTGGCAAGCGCGCACTTGGAAGCCGTCGGATGGCTCGAACAGCTTCTTCCGCAACTGGAACATGCCGGACTCGATGATGGAGGCCTTTCCTGCAGCCGCCGGACGCACCGCGACCGAGCAAGGCGTGCACCCGGAGCTGAAAGAAGAGCTCCTGAACCCGTGGGCGACCACGACCGACGCTCGGTGACATCATGCGTCTAATCGACCTGTCAGTCACCCTCGACAACGAGACGGTCGCTGACCCCGAGTTCCAGCGCCCTCGGATTGACTACGTCACCCACGGGGAAGGGGCCCGCGTCATGGCGGGCCTCTTCCCCGGGCTGTCTCCGACAGACCTGCCCGACGGCCTCGGGTGGGCGGTGGAGACCATCACGCTGTCCACGCACAACGGCACGCACGTAGATGCCCCATGGCACTACCACCCCACCATGGACGGTGGCGCTCCCGCAGCGAGCATCGACGAGCTGCCGCTCGACTGGTTCTACCGTCCAGGGGTCAAGCTCGACTTCCGCGACGCAGCCGACGGATACGTCGTGCAAGCCGCGGATATCCGGGCAGAACTCGACCGCATCGGGCACGAACTGCAGCCCTACGACATCGTCCTGATGAATACCGCAGCCGGTGCCGCATACGGCGACGACGACTACATCCACCGCGGGTGCGGCTTCGGAAGACAGGCAACGCTCTTCCTCACGTCGCTGGGCGTCAAGGTTGTTGGCACCGACGCATGGAGTTGGGACGCGCCATTCTCCTTCACCGCTCGCCGCTACGCGGAAACCGGCGACGCCTCCATCATCTGGGAAGGACACAAGGCGGGCCGTGAGGCCGGCTACTGCCAAATCGAGAAGCTGACGAACCTCGACCAGCTGCCGGCGACCGGGTTCACTGTCTCCTGCCTTCCCGCCAAGATCTCAAGAGCCTCGGCCGGCTGGACCCGCGCCGTCGCCATCCTTCACGACGAGGAAACCTCATGAGCACTTTCACTGACGAAGACATCCAACTGCTCGTAGACGAGCGCGCCATCAGCCGCCTGCTCATCACGTTCTCACGCTGCATCGACACGAAAGACTTCGACGGCTACGCGAGCCTGTTCGCTGTCGACGGCGAACTGGTCACCCCGTGGGGCGGCGGACACAAGGGCCGAGATGGGCTCGCAGCCTATGTCGGCAAGGACCTCGGCGGATACGCCGCTCTCCACCACGTGTCAGCCGGACACGACATCCACATCGACGGAGACCACGCCACCGTGCGCGCGACGCTGCTCGCGACGCACGTCAATGACGACACTGCCACCAACTTCTGGAGCGTCGGTGGTCACTACGACCTCCAGCTCATCCGAGACGGCCGAGGCTGGCTTCTCACTCGGGTGGAGATCAAGCCCGCCTGGCGCTTCGACACCTCCGGATCGGAGAACTGAGATGAGCGTTATCCTCACCGTCGCGACGACGGGCCCCATCGCCACGAAGGCTGATAACCCGTCTCTGCCCACGCAGCCGGAGGAGATCGCATCCGCGGTCGTCGAGGCGTATGAGCGTGGTGCCTCGGTCGCGCACATTCATGTACGAGACGAGAATGACCGACCGACCGCAGACCTGCAGATCGCACGCCGCATCATCGGACTCATCCAGGACCGCTGCCCCATCCTTATCCAGTTGTCCACCGGCGTCGGGCTCACCGTGCCGTTTGAGGAGCGCGAGGCGCTTGTGGAGCTGCGGCCGGCGATGGCGACGCTGAACCCGTGCACGATGTCGTTCGGGGCTGGCGAATTCCGCAACGCTCCCGCGGACGTGGAGCGTTTGGCACGTCGCATGCAGGAGCTCGAGATCAAGCCGGAGCTTGAGGTATACGACACCGGTCATCTCGAGGAATGCTTGCGCCTGCGGGACCGGGGACTCATCACCGGTACCCCGCAGTTCAGCCTCGTCCTGGGCGTGCGTGGCGGGATGGCGGCAACCGCGGAGAACCTCATCACGATGGTCAAGCGTCTCCCTGATGACGCCATCTGGCAGGTCATTGCTATCGGGCGCTCCAACCTCGAACTCACGGCAATCGGTCTCGCCCTCGGCGGGAACGCTCGCGCGGGCCTGGAGGACACGATCTACCTCGGCAAAGGCAAGCTCGCGGAGGGCAACAACCCGCTCGTGGAGCGGGCGGCGAGGCTTGCGACCGACCTCAATCTCAGCATCGCTGACCATGTTGAGGCGGCGCAGAGGCTGCTGACGGCTGCGTGATTCGCCGATGACACTGTCCGCCCTGCGTCCCGATTCGCTCACCAGCGAGTCGGGACGTTTGGCTATACGCCTCTCGCTCCCCTGGATCCGCTCCGTACCCATCTGGTGCATTGCAGAGCTGAACGTGCTGGTGGACGACGAACCAACCACGTTTGAGCTGCACCTCAACGGGACGAAGCTGTCGGATGACGACCTCGCAGACGACACACGCCGCTGGTTCGTTCAAGACCGGCTCATCGCAGTCACAGACCGTGATGCGGACGAGAACAGCCATGACGTGAGCGTGAGCTTCACGGTCCTCGTTCCCTACCTTCTCGTCGGCGAAGATGCCCCGCTCGGTCTTCCGTTCGCCGCATCACATACGTTGACCTTCAGCTCCCTCCCCTACGAAAGGAAGGTGCCGTGATGGCAGCACCGGAACTCGTCTTCTCGGCCAATGCCTTCAACTGGACAGAGCAGGTCATCGCCGCCGACATCTCGGCCACCGATGTCATTCTGCGTGCGGCACAGACGGTTTCCTCGGTTCTTGAACTTGAACCCGGCCAACTGTGGCCGACTTTCCCCTCCCCGACGGATACAGACCTCGACGCGTTCCGTGCGGAGCTGGACGCGGTCGGCGCCAGGGTCAGTATCGTGGGGGCGAGCATCGACGAGTGGAGCTCGACGACCACTCGCCGCACGACAGACCAGCGAATGGGCTTCCTCCTCCCGCAGCTTCGAGCTGCGCACCGTCTGGGCGCCCGCGGCATCCGTTTGCCGCTTGGACAAGCAGGTGCAGTGCTGCACGAGCTGCTCTTGCCTCACCTTCACGACTTGGATCTCATACTTTTCGAGGAGATTCAGGGGGCGCAGCGCCCCGATGTCCCGAACGTCGCGGCAGCACTCGACGCCATCGCGAACGCGGAAGACCCGCGCATCCGTCTACTCATTGACACGAGCATGACGATGCCCGCGCTTCCCGTCACCTATCTCGAGCGGCTTCGTCGCGTGGGGGTGCCGAGCGACCTCGTGCGGCACGTGGACCGCAACTGGCTCGACCCCTCGGTTCTCGAACCCGTTCGAGAACTCCTGCGATCCGGGACGCTTCCCGCGCATGTTCGACCGTTGTGCCTGAACATGCTCACTCGTTTCGGCCGGTCTACGGTCGCTGACCTCGTATCGCTGCTGCCTATCGTTGGGGCGTTCCACGTGAAGTTCTGGGATCTCGAGGACGAAAGTAAGCGCGTTTCGCAGCCCGTTATCGAACTCGGCGCCCTGGTATCGGGTAACTCGTTCTCCGGCTGGCTCTGCAGCGAGTGGGGTGGATTCGAGTGGATGGACGACGCGGACGCGGACGACGTCACAAGGCGTCACCAGCAGTTGGTAAAGATGGCTGTGCTCAGTAGCATCTGACGGCACACGTCGATTGCACTGTACCGTCGCGCAGCTCGTCTCGCCGAGCTGATCTCCTCCGGAACACAAGAAGTCCCCTGCCAGTGACCTCCCGCACACTGATAGGGGACTTCTAATCGCCGGCGCCCTCGCCACCGGTGACCCGCTCAGGCGCGGATCGCGCCGTTCAGGTGAGCGGAGAGGACATCTCGGGCCTCGCGAGCATCGGTCACCATCCGAGAACCGGCGTTCGCCGCGGCGGAACGCTGCACGATCTGAACGTCGCGGATGATCTCGAACGGACTCTGCCAGTAGTTCCAGTGCCAGCCTTCGTACTCGCTGGAGATAGCGCCGTTGTAGCCGCTCTCGACAAGCAGTGCGATGAGGTCACGGACAGGCACACTCGGCTCCTCGCCCGTCTCGTCTATGCCAAAGAACTTGCCGTGGACATGGCGGATCCACGGCATGATCTCTCGCCAGCCGTCGATGGGCGCGGGTCCGAAGATGCCGACCGTGTTGATGGAGAGGTCACCCCCCAAATCGGGGCGGCCATACTTCGCTGCCAGCTCGTTGACGAAGGCGTAGCGCTCCCCAGCTTCCCTATCGTCAGCAGGCGGGCCTGCCTGGTGGAAAGCGTGCCACTGTTCGACGACGGCCTTCAAAAGGGCCTCGGGGGCGTCACGTCGGCGGTAGGCCTCAAGAAGGGAGGGCGCGAACCCCACCGCGGTGGACCCCCAGTCGGCCGTGAACCCGAGGAACGGCGATCCGATGCGCTCATACCTGTCCCGGAGGGCGAGAATTCGCGGATGTGTGGCGTGCTGGTCGGCATGCACCTCGAGGGCGAGCGTGACGCCGTGCCGGCGCGCAATCGGCTCGAGTGCTTCCATCGAGTCGGGGGTCAGCGAGATCTGAACGCGAGCGACCGGGAAACCGAGTCGAGCCGCGGCTTCGATCTGTCGGCTCATGTATTCCACGAGCTCCTCTTGAGAAAGAAGGCGGTCCCGGTGGATGCCGATGTCGGCGTTGATAGACAGCGACGTCGGGACGAGGCCGACCTCGTCAACGAGGTCGCGGAACTCCCCGATGAACGTGTCCCCAACTGCGGGAAAGCCTCGAAGGCTGGAGAAGCCGACGATCTCGAGCCCGGGTCCGTACCCGTCGGCTGCGACCTTGCGAATCAGACCTTCGAGGTCGTATTCGCGGCCGTGGAATGCGCGCGTGAAGCTGTAGAGCGTGACGCCCTGGATCGGGGTGCCGAGGGAATTGGTCATGCTGCCGCCGCCTTCATCATCTTGGTGTCGCTTTCGGTTATCTCGAGCACTTCGTCGCCGATGATGAGGTACGGCAGAAAGAGGGTCAGGGACACCTTGATGGAATGCTCCCGGTCGTCGGCATCGAGTGGCAGGTCTCCGGACAGAACAGCGGAATCGGCGGGGAACCACCACTCGTGGGTGTTGTTCTTCATCTGCTCGAAGGTGAAGGTATTACCGTTCATCTCCCAGCGCAGGGAAGACGCCGGGACCTCAGCGCCGTCGACGGTGAGCGTCGCGCCGCCGATACAGGATGCGGGCAGTGCCCGGTACCAGGGGATGCGGACATCGATGGCGACACGAGCACCGTCGGATGTGAGCGTCCCCTGGTCGATGAGTCGGTCAGGAATCATGGGTGAACCTCCTTAGATAGGACACGGCGAGCCCCTCGCTCACCATTGAGAAGAATGGAGTGACGAGTCGCGAGAGACGTCGTGGGTGTCCTCGTCTGCGCCAGCGAGATCTGTTGCGATGGACCGGGCAGCGCGTATGGCGAGCGCGACCGCTGTCAGTGTGGGATTGCACGCCGTCGCCGTAGGGATGACGCCGTTTCCTGCGACGTGGAGACCGGGAACGTCCCACACTTCGCTGGTGGGACCGCAGACGCTTCGTCCGTCGTCCTCAGCCCCCATGCGGACCGTGCCCTGATAGTGCAAAGACGCGCCGAGCGGCATTGTCGTTGCCTCCTCGGAGAGCGGCCGGCCGATGAGACGGGCGATGTTGAGGGCGCGCTGGCGAGCGACGTCGAGCGTGGCCCTATCGGCCTCGGAGAGCGTGTAGTGGATGCGCATGGCCGGCATGTTGTAGTCGTCGACCTCGCTGTCAGAGAAGCTGACGCGGTCGTTCCAGCTCAGCTCTTTCGCACAAAACACTCCGATGCCGACGACGGCGTTCGCTCCCTGCTCCTCCGCCGACACCAGCTGTACGGGCGAAGCATCCAGCTGCATGATCTGCCCGTGGAAGGGTTCCACGTCGATGAAAGGGACCCAGAGCACGCCGAAGACGTCGGAGATACCAGGGTCTCCCTCGCGGCGTTCGGGGGCTGGCTCGTCTGTCTCTGTGGCGATGACAACCTGCGCCTGGTCGTTGAGCGTTCGCCCCAATGCGTCGGGTCTGATCCCTGACGCCCACAGCAGTTGCGGGGTGCGGAGGGCGTCAGCTGCGACGACGACGCGGCGCGCACGTATGGTGTGCACCGTGTTTGCGCGTCGGTCGTGAACGATGACACCTGTTACTGATCCCTCATCGACGCGAATCCGTGTCACGAGACTCTCATCGAACAGGTGGAAGTTCGGGTTCTGCCGAGTGGTCTCGCCGAGGATGACGTCCGACCCTGCCCAGACGAGTGCTCCGTCGTCGCGTCGCGTCACGGCGAGCGGCATGCGCTGCACGCGAGCCTCATCAGAACGGTTCGGATTCAGCGCTGCAGCAAGTCGGCGGGTGACGTCGTCAGCGAGACTAGAGCGAGTGAAAGCCTCCGTCGTCACTCCGAGCACGCGCTCGGCTTCGTCGAGCAGCTCGTCGAGGTCGGGCAGGAACGTGATGCGTTCGCTTTCGCTGGGCCTGGGACACGCTCCCGTCCAGTGCGCGCCCATTCCTCCAACGTTGCTGGAGAACGCCGCTGCTGCCAGGCCGTCACCCCCTGCGCGGTATCCGTCGCTGAGGAGATACGTGCCCGGCCGGGCGACTCGCCCGTCGGAGGTCCGCGGCCCTACCCCCTCCGACGCGGTCTGCGCCACCGAACGCTGGTCAAGCGCACCGATATTCTTCACATGAGAGCCGGGTGGGTTCGACACGGTCGGCCCCACCTCGAGCATCACGACGTCGAGTTCGGGCGCGCGCTCGCTCAGGATTCGTGCGTAGGCCGCTCCGGTGGGTCCGCTGCCGACGATGACGACGTCCGCATCGCCCGGGTAACGGGTATCCCCGGCGCTCATCCCTTGAGTCCCCCGGCGAAGCCCTGGATGAACTTCTTCTGCGCGAACAGGTAGAACGTGAGGATCGGGACCATCGAGACGATGACGATGGCGAAGATGGTGTTCCACTTCGACACGAGCGAGCCGATAAAGAAGTACATCGACACCGGGAGCGTCTGACTGTCCGATCCGCCGAGGAAGATCAGCGCGGTGAAGAAGTCGTTCCAGACGATGAGGCCGCAGAGGATCGCGACCGTGCCGGTGGCCGGAGACATCAGCGGCAACACGACACGAAAGAATACCTGCGTCGGCGAGGCACCGTCGATAGCTGCAGCTTCCTCATACTCGATGCCCATTCCACGGAAAAACCCGGCGTACAGGAACACGGCCAGCGGCAGCATCATCCCGGTGTAGAGGATGATCATGCCCCACGATGACCCCGTGAGGCCCACTGCGCGAGCTCCGACGTACAGCGGGACTGCTCCCAGCTGCACGGGCAGGACGATGGCAACCAGGAACAGGTAGAAGGTCAGTCGACCCCAGCGCCGCGTGGAACGCGCGATGACGTATCCCGTGAGGGATCCGAGGAGGACGAGCGCGAGGATGCTGCCTCCGGTGATGACAACGCTGTTGACGAGGCCGAGGATGATGTTGCTCTGTCCTTGACCGGCGAAAAGCGCCGAGAAGTTCTCGAAGGCGGGGGACGTCGGGAACGCGAATGGCGATCCCGAGTAGACCTCGTCGTCGGGCTTGAGCGCTGTTGCGATGAGGAAGTAGAACGGCAGCAGGAACACGAGGGTAATCAGCCACAGACCGATCTCTCGCAGCAGGGTGAGTCGTGTGTAGCGGAACATTGTTCAGTCCTCCGGGGCAGCGGCGACGCGCTGCTGAATGACGGCGAAGACAAGGATCATGAGGGCGAGCATCAGCGCCAGGGCAGCACCCAGGCCGAAGTTGCTCAAGGCGAACGCCTGCTTGTAGACCTGCGTCGCGAGAGTCTCAGTAGCGCCCGCGGGCCCGCCGCCGGTAAGGGCCATGATCTGGTCGAAGGTCCGCAAACCATTCACGATGCCGAGGGTGGTCGCGATGGCGATGGCGGGCCGCAGGGCAGGAAGGACGACGTGCCAGAAGCGCTTCCAGAGTCCCGCTCCGTCGATGGCTGCGGCTTCTTCCACCTCGGGGGGAACGCTGGCAAGCCCGGCCATGTAAATCACCATGGAGAACCCGGTGTGCTGCCACACGAGCACGATGAGGATCGCCCAGATCGCGGTGGACGGGTCGCCGAGCCAGGACTTTGTCCATGCGTCGAGTCCGACCGCGCGGAGCGCTTCATTGAGGGGCCCGTTGAAGTCGAAGATGAACTTCCAGATGTAGGAAACGGCGAGCGGGCTGAGGACGACCGGCATGAAGAGCAGGACGCGCAGCACGTGACGGGTTTTCACCAGGCGATTGACCCCGACCGCCAACGCCATGCCGATGATGTTGACGAGGATGATGGACGCGAAGGCGAGGAAGAGTGTATTGAGGAGGGCGCCGATCTTGCTCGGGTCGCGGAAGATGGCGACGAAGTTGTCGAATCCCACGAACTCGAATGACCCGATGCCGGTCCAGTCGGTGAAGGCGAAGAACCCGCCCGCAGCGGTGGCGACGTAGTGCACGGCGAAGACGAGGACGACGCCGGGCATTGCCCACCACCAGTGACCGAACCGGATGAGGCCGGGCCGACGACGAGGGGCGGTGGTCGGCGAGTTCCGCTTCGGTGGAAGCACCACTCGCTCAGTCTCGGAATGCAACGTTGCAGTCATTGTGTGTCCTTAGATCGTTGACAAAGTGGCCGGCCCAGAGAGGGTCCCTCCGGGCCGGCCGGGGCGTCAGTCACCCCATGCGTCGTCCATTGACTGGAGCACCTGTTCCACGGTGCGCTGGCCGGTGAGCAGCCCCTGCACGCCCGTTCCGAGTGCATCGTAGACAGCTGCATTCGGCCAGGATGCGTTCGGGAGCGGCACGTAAGAGCCGGAAGTGACGACATCCTCGACTGCCTCGTACGCCGTGCCTTCGAAGTCGTAGTCTTCAAGGCCGCTCACGGGGAGCGATCCTTGCGCGTCGGCGAATGCCTGGGACTGCTCGGGCTTTTCCATCCACTTCAAGTAGGCGAGCGCGGCGTCCTTGTTCTTTGCGTTAGCGTTGAGGGACAGGGCGTAGTTCGAGCTGACGAGGCCGAACACCTTGTCGCCCTCGTTTGCCGGCGGGAACTGGTTGACGACGAAGTTCTGGTCCGGGGATGCGCGGAGCAGGTCAGCGAACGTGCCTCCCGGTGCGAACATCGCCAGGGAGGTTCCGTCGACCACGCCGCCGATGAGAGCGTCGATGCCGGCGCCCTCCTTGCCGGGCTGGAAGCAGCCGGCATCGTTCATGTCGACGATGGTCTGCAGCGTGTCTGCCCAGCCTTCGCTGTCGACGAAGGTCACCTTGCCGTCGGCGCGCTGCTCGTTCCAGTCGGGGGTCTCTTCGTACACGCGGGTCGCAGAGATGCCCATGGCCATGATTCCGGTGTTCGGTGCTGCGGCACCGGCGAGGGAGAACAGGCTTCGTCCGGCGGCGACCTCGCTGGCGCAGGTGTCGAGAACCTGGTCGAAGTCGATCGGGAAGTCCGTACCTGCCGCCTCACGCGCGGTCTCATTGACGACGGTGCCTGCATAGGAGATGCTCAGGGGAAGACCGTAGGTCTTGTCATCGATCTGGAACTGAGCCTCGCTGCCCGAGGGGATGAGATCCGTAGCGGCCCCGTCGAGCGCCTCGAGGTAGCCCGCCTTCGCCAGCGGGATGATGCTGGATCCCTGGCCCGTTCCGGGTGCCGCCTGGATCAGGTCTGAGGCGTTACCGGCGTTGAACTGCGTGGTGAGGGTCTGGCCGTACGTGTCAACGGGCACCTCGTTGAGCGTGATCCTTACGTCGGGGTTCTCCTCCATGTACTTCTTGGCGAGGATCTCATAAGGGTTGTCTTCCGTCGCCGAAACTGCGTACGCGAGGGAGAACTCCTGGCTGCTGCCAGAACCTTCGTCGCCGGCGGATCCGGAGCAGCCTGCAAGGATAAGAGCACCGATTGCGGTGGTCGCAATGGCACCCGAGCGCACCAGCTGTGCGCGGCGATGCTGTGTCATGGTCAGCCTTTCTGACTTCATTGTCTGCGGCCTGTCGGATCAAGCCGTGCCTCAGTATGTGTAGGTACGCGCAGAGGCATCGACACCGCAGGAGGCATGATCCCTATCACTTGCATTGATAGATTGCGCGGATCTCATTTCAGGCGTTTCTGCAATCGCTCAGGGTGATACATGGCATGTCTATCGGGCGATGGACGACTGTCGAGGCAGCGGCGAGCCTGGCAGAGGCGGAGCCCAACGGTGATTCCGCCCGGAAGGCGAAGGAGCCTGCACTGTGAAAACGGTCGTCATCGTCGGGAGCGGGCCGATTGGATCCGCCTTCGCGCGCGTCATCCTCGGAGCCGCCGACGACGTGCGGGTCGTCATGTGCGAGGCTGGGCCGCAGCTCACGGAGACGCCCGGCGCGAGCGTTCGCAACATCGCGGACACGGATGCCAGAGCTCGAGCGCGAGAACTCGCACAGGGCCCGCAGGCAGGTTCACATCGTGCCTCTCTCGGAATCCCGGAGACGGTGGTCGCGGAGGGGATGTTCACCGCCCGCCAAGGCACCTTCCTGCTCGACTTCGGTGGTCCGGGCTCCGCTCATTGCGCTTCGTTTCCCGCGGCTGCAGCGTCCACGAATGTCGGCGGGATGGGGGCGCACTGGACATGTGCGACGCCGGCGCCGCAGTTCAGCGAGAAGCTGCCCTTCATCGACGACACCGAATGGGACGAGCTTCTCTCCGTCGCGCGTCAGCTGCTTCATGTCCAGTCATCGGCTTTTGCGGACTCTCCTATCGGAGCGGCGATCCGCTCCCTCTTCGAGGAAGAGTTCGCTGGCGAACTTCCCGAAGGCTTCGGTCCAAGCACCCTGCCCGTCGCCGGGGACGTCCTCGACGACGGTTCAGTCCGCTGGGCCGGCGCCGATGTGATCCTCGGACCCCTCGGTGACCCCGGTCATCCGCTGTCCGCCCGGTTCACTCTGCGTGATCTGACGTTGGTCCGACGCGTCGAGCACCGCGACGGCCGCATCCGGGGTGTCTCGGTTGAAGACCTGCGCTCGGGAGAGCACTCCACCATCGTCGCCGACATCGTCGTGGTGGCGGCTGACGCATTCCGTTCCCCCCAACTGCTGTGGGCGTCGGGCATCCGTCCGCCGTCTCTCGGGCACTATCTCACGGAGCACCCGGTCATGATCTCCACCGTTGCCCTCGACGGCGATAAGGTCGGCCGGTTCGCCAGCCTTGCGGATCTGGACGCGGAACTCTCCCGACGGAGCCTGAACGCCGCGGATCCTGTCTCGGCCGTCAACCGCATTCCCTTTTCCGAGCCCCAGCACCCGTTCTCACTGCAAGCGATGTATTCGGAGACCACGCCTTTCCGCGCCGACCTGAACGATGACGCTAACGGCAACCGCTGGGGGTACGTGAACATGGGGTACGGGCTCCGCAAGCGACCGCGCTTTGAGGACACGGTGACGTTCGACGATGGGGAGCTCGACTACCGTGGGTTCCCCAACATGACCATCGATTATGCCCTGACTCCGGACGAGGACTCCGAGATCGCGGATGCGGAGCGGCGTCTACGCCGAGCGGGCTCCGCTCTGGGCGACTTCGTCGCCGAGCCTCGGCTTCTACCTAATGGGTCGAGCCTGCACTACCAGGGCACTATGCGGATGGGCGAGGAGAACGACGGCGCCTCTGTCGCCGACCCGTGGTCGCGAGTGTGGGATTGGGACGGCTTGTACGTCGGTGGTAACGCCCTCATTCCCACCGCCACTTCGATGAACCCGACGCTGATGAGCGTCGCCATAGCTGTCCGCGCCGCCCGCAATGTAGCGAACACTCTGAGCCAACGACGATAGGAGATTACATGCCCAACGGCTTCCTGACCCCTGACAGCCTCCGCCCTCACGAGGACGGGGCTGCTCTTTCCCTCACCATCGCCTGGTACCGAAGCCTTTGGTTGTCTTCGGTGACGTCGATTGACGTGATCATCGACGGGCAGGCGGTGCCTGCCGCCGACCTCACCTTCGAGCTGAACGGTCGGCGATGGGCTGTCAGCGAACTCGCCGACGAGAGCGAGGTCTTGTGGTTCGTCCAGGACCACCCTCTCCTCCTCATCCGACGAGACGAGAAGATCAAGGTCGGCCAGACGCACCGTGTCGACCTGCGCGGCGAGATGCGAACACCATACATGCAACTCACCCCCGGCACCGACGGCGGGCCGGGACAGTACGTCATCAATGTCGTCAACCAGAGCCTCACCCTCGTCGCCACCAACGAGCCCGCCGCACCCCCCGCAGTCGTGTCGGACATCGCCCCCGCACCCGTAGATGACAACGATCCCTTCCGCTTGGGCCTGACCCTCTACTCCGCGAGCGCCGAGTTCCGTGCCGGCTGGTACGACTTCAACGGGCTTCTGGACCGAGTCGCTGACCTCGGTATCGGTCCCGGCATCGAGATTGTCGCCTCCCAGGCGCTGCCGACGTACCCGGTCGTCTCCGACGAGTTCGTCCGGGAGTGGCGCGACGCCTTCGACCGGCACAGCTTCGCCGCGAGCTCATTCGGCGCTAACCTCGACATGGGTCGCCGTCGCGACCGCGACATGACTTCTGATGAGGAGTTCGAGTTCAGCAAGCTCATGTTCGAAGGCGCCGAGAAGCTCGGCTTCCCGCTCGTGCGCATTCAGAGCGCGAAGCCAGACCTGCTACGTCGACTTCTGCCCGTCGCCGAGAAAGCTGGGCTGAAGCTGGCGTACGAGATCCACGCTCCGCACGGACCGAACTCGCAGACCATCCTTGACGTTCGCGAGACGTTTGCAGAGCTGGACTCGGAACTCCTCGGATTCGTCGCGGACTTCTCCTCCACGATGCACGCGATGTCTCCGACGCTACTTCGTGCGTTCCGCTCCGCAGGACTGGACGACGAGGCCATCGACCGCCTGAAGCAGATCTGGGCAACCGACACGTCGATGCTCGACCGGCAGGAAGAGTTCCTCGCTTACCTGCGCGGCCGCGACTTCGACCCCGACCGACTCGGCGCGTACGCTCGCCTGGCCTTCAACATGCACGGGCATGTGAACCCGCGGGACTGGCTGGAGATCATGCACCAGATCCACCATGTCCACGCGAAGTTCTACGACATCGATGAGAGCGGCGAGGAGCCCGCCATCGATTATCCCCGACTGGTGGACGTGTTCGTGGAGGGCGGGTATCGCGGCTACTGGTCCAGCGAATGGGAGGGGCACGCGTTCGCCGACCCAGGTGACGTTGACCCCCTCCACCTCGTGCGGAAGCAGCACGATCTGATTCGCCGTTCAATGCGCCGCTAACGGCGACCTCGGGAGAGCAAAGCATCTCGTTCCCGCCGAAGCATCCCGTGGTCCAGCGCCTACGCGTCAGGAAGTATGGCATAGTTCCGGCTTTCCTCCGCCCGGGTCCCTCCCCAAGAAAATAGGTTCATCCAGCTCGCGAGCGTTGATCTGCGAGAAAAACGCTGCCTGTCGGCTAACGTGCCACGCAGACCCGGTATTCATTTGCTGGCCCCGTCCTGCTGATCGCCTCCAAGGCCCTAACAGGACGGCTCCAGTCTTCTCAGTCGAGCAAAGCCGTCGCCCCTTCGCGCTCGTCCACTCCTCTAAGAGCGGCGCCCGAAGGTTTCGGCTTCAGAATATTCGAGGCTGCACTTGTCATGTCGTACCGGAGAGGTATAACTTCATACCACCCGGTCTCGTCGTTTGACAAAGGAGTCGTCATGAATGCCCCTGCACCCACATCAGCAATCCGGACAGAACCCGGATCCGATATCACTCTCGTTCGAGGCGGGCGCGCCGTCGCGCTCGTCGCTACTCTGATCCTCGGCGTCCTCTCGTACCAGCTGAACGCCAGCATGCTCACCCCTGCCCTCCCGCACATGGCGACCGAACTCGGTGTAGGTGTCGGCGAGGTCTCCCAGGTATCGTCACTGTTCTTCCTCGCCGGCGCCATCGGCGGTATCGTCCTGTCGCGGTGGAGCGACTACATCGGTCGACGTCGCGCGCTATTCATCGTCCTCGGCATCCTCGCTGTCGGCACCCTGATGTGCATGTTCGCCCCGAACCTTCCGCTGCTGCTCGTCGGCCGCGTCCTGCAGGGTGCGTCCAGCGCGGCGTTCCAGCTCGCGTACATCATCCTCAGCGAGTCCCTCAGCGCCAAAGTCTTCGGCACCACGCTGGGCATCATCACCGCCGTCAACGGCGGCGTCGGCGGCGTCGACGGTTACATCGGCGGCGTGCTCGTTGAAAGCTTCGGCTTCCGCTCGATCTTCGTCGTCATCTTCATCGTCGGACTCATCGCCATCCTCTGCGTCACGCTCACCGTCCCGAAAGACGGCCCCGTCGTCACCAGCGGAAAAATGGACTGGTGGGGTGCCGCCGCCCTGTCCGTCGGACTCATCGGCATCACCTACTTCGTGTCCCAGGGCGGAAGCGCCGGCTGGCTGGACCCGATGACACTCGTCTACCTTGCCGTCGCCATCGTCGCGTTCGTCATCTTCTGGTTCGTCGAGAAGCGTCGCAAGTCGCCGCTGATCGCCACCCACCACCTGAAGTCGCGCCAGGTCTGGCCTGTCGTCGCCACCACCGTTCTCACACTTTCCAGCGTCTTCGCGGTGATCAACTTCACCGTCGTGGTGCTCAGCCAGACCCCCGAGATCGGCTTCGGCCTCGATGCCGCCACCGCCGCGGCACTGTTCCTCGTGCCTGCCGCACTCGTCGGAGTCGTGGCGGCTCCGTTCTCCGGTTGGCTGGCCGGGAAGGTCGGTTGGATTCTCCTTCTTCGCGTCGGTCTCATCCTGAGCCTCGCGGCAGTCGCCGCCATCGCCCTATTCCCGCAGAACATGCCTCTCGTCATCGCATCCATCGCGGTTCTCGGTGTGACGTACAACGGTCTCGTCCTCACCACCATCAACGGTCTCGGCGTCCTGATGTCGCCGGATGACGCTCCCGCCGCCCTTCCGGGTCTGAACGGTGCCGCGTTCGGTATCGGCGCCGGCCTCGGCATCGGCATCGTCGCACCGTTCGTCGCCCAGGGCTCCATCGGCGGCTTCTCCACGGCCCTATGGGTCTCGGCAGGCATCGTCGCACTCGCCCTCATCACGAGCTTGCTCATCGCCCGCCGCCCCGGACAGAAGGTCTGAAAGCACCAACCATGACTACCGAACAGAACACCCCCCGAATCCCGGTCTTCCTCGACTGCGACACGGGCATCGACGACTCGCTTGCCCTGTCGTACCTGGCCACCTCCCCGCAGGTGCACCTGGTCGGCGTCGGCACGGTCAGCGGCAACACGAGCGCAGAGCAGGCAGCATCCAACTCGCTCAACCTGCTCGCAATGCTCGGCCGCGAGGATGTCCCCGTGATTCAGGGGTCGCGCGACCACCTGACCCATGCGTTCGACGGCGGCGTGCCGGAGATCCACGGATACAACGGCGTCGGCGACGTCGAGCTTCCCACCGCGTCCGGGAGCGTCACCGTCGGCAACGCCGTCGACGCGCTCATCGAGCTATCTCACCAGTACGCGGGTGAACTGCACATCGTCACCGTCGGCCCGCTCACCAACATCGCTCTCGCACTGCGCCAGGACCCGACCCTCCCCTCGCGGGTGCGTCACTTGACGACCATGGGTGGCGCGGCGCTGGTCCCCGGTAACGTGACCGCGGTCGCGGAGGCGAACATCTGGAACGACCCGGAAGCTGCCGCGGAAGCGTTCGCCGCCGACTGGGACGTCACCATCGTTCCGCTGGACGTCACGCTGGAGAACACCCTCGATGAGGACGACCGTCACCGTCTCCTCGCGTCCGAGTCTCCGGCCGCGCAGGCGCTGGGGAAAATGCTCGACCACTACTTCGACTTCTACCTCTCGCTGTATGGCAAGCGCAGCTGTGCTCTGCACGACCCGCTGGCAGCGGCCATTGCGGACCGTGGCGTGAACCCGACGGTTGCCCCGCGCGTTCCCGTGACCGTGGACACGACCGACGGCCCCGGCCGCGGTCAGCTCATCGCGGACCTACGCGGTCAGCGTCTGGGTAGCGTGGACCACGACGGTGTGCGCACCCGGGTCGTTCTCGCCACCGACCGACCGCTGGGACCGCACTTGCTGAACACCATCATGTCCTCCACTGCACACCTCCAGGAAAGTGCCGCATGATCAATCTGCACACTCACCTGGAAGGACGCGTGCGCCCGCAGACCGCACTGGAACTGGCAGTGAAGCTCGGCCTAAGGGACGCCGACCGCGACTGGGAGGCTGCATTACAGCTGGACGCCCCGTCCGACCTCACCGTGTACCTCGAGAAGGTCTCCTCGACCTACCCTTTCTTCTCCGACTACGATGCGCTTGCCCGGATCTCCCGCGAAGCCGTGGAGGACGCGGCAGCGGACGGTGAGGACTACCTCGAACTGCGGTTCGGTCCCGCCTCTCACATGAACTCGAACCTCGACCTCGACGGCGTCATCGCCGCCGTATGCGAGGGCGTCGCCCAGGGCACGCAGTCCTCGGCGATGCCTGCGGGTGTTGTCGTCGCGGCTCTTCGCCTCCATGATGCGGAACTGAACGAGTCGGTCGCCCGCGCTGCGACGCGGTTCGCGGGCAAGGGGGTCGTCGGATTCGACCTCGCCGGCGACGAGCTCCGCTTCCCGGATCTCGAGCCGTACGTGAACGCGTTCGCCATCGCACGCAATGCCGGCCTCGGCCTCACCTGCCACGCTGCGGAAGCGGCGCCAGCCCAGGCGGCCGTAGACGCCATCCGCTTGTTCGGTGTCACGCGTATTGGCCATGGCGCATATATCGCGCAGGATGAGCGCGCGCTCGCGAAGATGGCAGACGAAGGCATCTTCATCGAAGTCTGCCCCTCCTCCAACCTTTACACGGGCGCGATTTCGTCCCTGCACGCGCACCCAGCTCCGATCTTCCGAGATGCGGGCGTGGGCGTTGTCCTCGGAGACGACAACCCGCGTCAGACGGGGTCGCTGCTTTCGGGGGAACGTCGTGTGCTCAGCGAAGAGTTGGGTTTCGACGCCGCAGCGCTCGCGCAGCTAGACGCGGACAGCGTGAAGGCAGCGTTCGTTGACGAGTCAACGCGGGCTGAGCTGGCGGCGCGGCTGAGTGCGGTGGCGTAGACCCGCACGACTAAGCTGAAAAGGCCTCATTACGTTTTCGTGCGGTGGGGCCTTTCCATCTTAATCGACACGTCGATCTCCGTGGCGGCTGGCCACAGGAATCTGGTGTGACGCGGCCAAAGCAAGAGCTCCATCGAGATTGGCCGTTGGAAACCCGCATAGCCTGCCCTGCGGCGCCAGAGCTCGTTCTCTCCTGCAGGCCCGGTGTTGTCGGAGCCGGGGGCGGATGAGCGAGCCATCCGCCCCCTTCCGGATTCAGACCGTGGCGTCGACCGCCGGCTTCGGGATGAGCAACGAGGTGAAGAACGCGAGCGCGGCGATGGCGAACGAGATCCACAAGGCCGTGAACACCGCTGTCACCAGCATGAGCGCCGTGGCGGCACTGCTGGATGCGGGGACGGTCGACGCGGTGCTGGAGAAGCTGGCGACGGCGAAGACCGTGTTCATCGCAGGAAGCGGACTGTCCGCGCCCGTCGCAGATGACCTCGCCATGAGGTTGGCAGCGCTGGGCTTGCGGGTGCAGCGGGTGAGTGACCCGATGGGCCAGGAGATCGCCGCCTTCACGCTGCTCCCTGAGAACCTGTGCATCGCCATCAGCGGCAGCGGACAGAACGCCTCCACGTACCGGAGTGTGGAGGCCGCGCGGTCCCGTGGGACGGACGTGGTGCTGCTGCCTTCGGTGGACAGCTCCCCCACCCGCGAACTCGCGACACTGACGTTGATGGTCTCGGCCGCCGGCGCGTCGTACGCATCAGAGGTCACCGGCATCGGGCGCCTTCCGATGTACCTCTTCACTCACGCGCTCTGCGACGTCCTCCGCCGCACGCTGGATGGCAGCACACAGCCTGTTCGCGCCGAGATCATGGCCGTTATCGACCGCTTCACCCTTTTCGCCGAGTAGCAATCCAGTGACCACCATCATGAAGAACCCCGAATACTACGCCGACCACGCCGAGAAGCTCATCGCCCGCTCGTTCACCGAGGACTATCCCGACCGGCTCGTAGCCCGTGCGCAGGCGTACGCGACCCTCGCTCTCGCCGCCTCGCAGCATCCGACGAGCGCGTGACCTCCATACACACGATGAGCTTCCTCAGCGATGCTGAGGAAGCTCATCTGTTCTTCGGGTCTACCGCTGCGCCTCGAGGCCCTCGGCGACCTGCGTGAGCAGGTCATGCCAGGAGTCGATGAACTTCGCGACGCCCTCGTTCTCGAGGACCTCGGTGACGTCGTCGAAGTCGACGCCGACGGACTTCAGGTCGGCGAAGACCTGGTGCGCCTCGGCGTAGCCGCCCGTGATGGTGTCGCCGGTGACGACGCCGTGGTCGAAGGTCGCCTCGAGCGTCTTCTCGGGCATGGTGTTGACGACGCCCGCGGCGACCAGCTCGGTCACGTAGAGGGTGTCGGGCAGCGCCGGGTCCTTGACGCCGGTCGATGCCCACAGTGGACGCTGCACGTTGGCACCGGCGGCGATCAGGGCCTGTGCGCGCTCGTCGGCGAACTTCTTCTCGTAGAGCTCGTAGGCGAGACGTGCGTTGGCGAGTCCGGCCTTGCTCTTGAGCGCCTCGGCCTCGTCGGTGCCGATCGCCGTCAGGCGCTTGTCGGTCTCGGTGTCGACGCGCGACACGAAGAACGAGGCGACCGAGTGGATCGTGGAGAGGTCGATGCCCGCAGCCTTGGCGGTCTCGAGGCCCGACAGGTAGGCCTCGATGACCGCGTCGTAACGCTCCAGGCTGAAGATCAGCGTCACGTTGACGCTGATGCCGGCGCCGATCGCCTCGGCGATCGCGGGCAGGCCGGCCTTGGTCGCGGGGATCTTGACGAGCAGGTTCGGGCGGTCGACCTTGGCCCACAGCTCCTTGGCGGATGCGACGGTGCCCTCGGTGTCGTGTGCGAGGTCGGGGGAGACCTCGATAGAGACCCGGCCGTCGACGTGGTTCGAGGCCTCCCAGACCGGACGGAACACGTCCAGCGCGGCCGCGACGTCCTGCGTCGTGGCGGCGAAGACGGCCTCTTCGGCGGTGGCGCCGGACGCGGCCAGCTCCGTGACCTGTGCGTCGTACGAGGTGTCGTTCTTGTCGGTGATCGCGTTCGCGAAGATCGTCGGGTTCGTGGTGACACCCGTGACGTTGCGCGACGAGATCAGCTCTGCGAGGTTGCCGGAGGAGATGCGGGTGCGGGACAGGTCGTCGAGCCAGATGCTGACGCCTGCTGCTGCGAGGTCTGCCGTGGGGGTGCTCATGCGTTCTCCTTGATGGTCTCGCGTGCGGCCTCGATGACGGCCTCGGTGGTGATGCCGAACTTCTCGAACAGGGTCTTGTAGTCGGCGGAGGCGCCGAAGTGGTCGATGCCGACCGAGCGACCGCGGTCGCCCACGATGCCGCGCCAGCTGAGGGCGGAACCGGCCTCGACGGACACGCGTGCGGTGACGGCCTTCGGCAGCACCGACTCGCGGTACTCGGCGTCCTGCTCGTCGAACCACTCGAGCGACGGTGCGGAGACGACGCGGACGTTCACGCCCTCCTTCGCGAGCTCGGCGCGCGCGTTCACCGCGAGCTGCACCTCGGAGCCGGTCGCGACGATGATGACGTCGGGCGTGCCGTTCGGGGCCTCGGCGAGCACGTACGCGCCCTTGGACACGTTGTCGGCGGAGGCGAAGACCTCGCCGTCTGCCGCGCCCTCGCCGCGCTCGAACACCGGGATGTTCTGGCGCGTCAGGGCGATGCCCGTCGGACCCTCGTGGCGACGGAGGATCTCGAGCCACGCGGCGGCGGTCTCGTTCGCGTCAGCAGGGCGCACGAGCGCGAAGTTCGGGATGGCGCGCAGCGTCGCGATCTGCTCGATCGGCTGGTGCGTGGGGCCGTCCTCGCCGAGCGCGACGGAATCGTGCGTCCAGACGAAGATGCTGGGCACGTTCATCAGCGCTGCCAGTCGCACCGGCGGGCGCATGTAGTCGCTGAAGATGAGGAACGTGCCGCCGAACGCGCGGGTCGGGCCGTGCAGGACGATCCCGTTCACGATCGCGCCCATGGCGTGCTCGCGGATGCCGAAGTGGAGCACGCGGCCGTAGGGGTCACCCGACCATTCGTGGGTGGACCACTCGGCGGGGATGAAGGACTTGGCGTCCTTGATCGTGGTCAGGTTCGACTCGGCGAGGTCGGCGGATCCGCCCCAGAGCTCGGGGAGCTCGGCGGCGAGGGCGTTGATGACCTGTCCGGATGCCGCGCGGGTGGAGACGTCCTTGCCGCTGGCGAAGACCGGGAGAGCGGACGTGATGTCGGCAGGGAGCTCCTTGGCCTCGAGGCGGTCGAGGAGCGCCTTGCGCTCGGGGTTGGCGGCGGCCCACGCGTCGAACGACGTCTGCCAGGCGGCGCGCGTCTCGGCGGCCCGGTCGGCGAGAGCACGCGTGTGGGCGATCACGTCGTCGGCGACGACGAAGTGCTCCTCGGGGTCGAAGCCGAGGACCTTCTTGGTCGCTGCGAGCTCGTCGCCACCGAGGGCGGAGCCGTGGATCTTTCCGGAGTTCTGCTTGCCGGGCGACGGCCACCCGATGATCGTCTTGAGGATGATGAGCGACGGCTTGGAGGTCTCGCCCTTGGCGGCCTCGATGGCTGCGTTCAG
>NZ_JBQEPC010000011.1:0-161462 GCF_052045655.1 Microbacterium sp. 22215 | reverse complement strand
CCTCGACCACGCGGGCCGACACCTCGACCGGGATGCCGCTGTCATCGCATCTGCGCGAGGCGCGCACGCGCTCTCTCCGCGCGGTGGCGGCGCTCCTGGTCGGAGTGGCGGTCGGCTATCTCCTCTCCGACCAGGTCATGGAGATCGTGCGGGCGCCGATCACGGCTCTCGCCGAATCCCGCGACGCGAGCCTGAACTACGACAGCATCACCGGAGCCTTCGACCTCAAGCTCAAGATCGCGCTCTTCGGCGGCATCGCGCTGTCGAGCCCTGTCTGGATGTACGAGCTGTTCGCCTTCCTCGCCCCCGGACTGAACCGGCGGGAGAAGAAGTACACATTCGGGTTCCTCGCGGCGTCCGTCCCGCTCTTCGCGAGCGGGTGCGTCACGGGCTTCCTGCTGTTCCCGCACATGGTGGAGATGCTCGCCGGCTTCGCCTCGACGGAGGACAGCACCCTTCTCCAGGCCTCGTACTACGTGGACTTCATCCTCAAGATCGTTCTCGCCACCGGTGTCGCCTTCGTGCTCCCCGTGTTCCTCGTGATGCTGAATCTGCTCGGCATCCTGTCGGCACGGGCGATCGCGCGCAGCTGGCGGATCGTCGTCGTCGCGATCGTCCTCTTCAGCGCGATCGTGACACCGGCCGCCGACGTGCTGTCGATGTTCCTCATCGCAGTGCCCATGACCGCGCTGTTCCTCGTGGCGCTTCTCATCGCCTGGCTCCACGATCGGGCGGCGAGCCGCCGCCTCTCCGCGATCTCCGCAGACATCTCGCGCAGGGAGGAGGAGTGACGATGTTCGGACTCACGATCGAGAAGCTCTTCCTCGTCGCACTGCTCGCCGCGGTCATCATCGGTCCTCGGCGGCTGCCGGAGTACGCGGGGAGGCTGGGCGCGCTGATCCGTCGACTCACCGTGCTGGCCGGAGACGCCGCCCGTCGCGCGGAGCAGGAGACCGGAGTGGCGGCCATCCGAGAGGACTGGACCGCGCTGGACCCTCGACAGTACGACCCTCGGCGCATCATCCGCGAAGCGTGGGCCGCATCCGACGCGGAGGGTTCGACGGTCGAGGCGGCCTCTTCACCGGCCGAGGTGCCGGTGCCTGCGATGAGCCCCCCGGATGCTCCGGAGGGCGAGCCCTCCGCGCCCGCCGGATCCTGGGTCATGGCGGGATCGTCGGGGCATCCCCGTCGCGTGTGGGTGCCCGAGGAGAGCTGAACCGCGTTCGGAAGACGGCGATCTGTTAGACTGATGGAGCAACGTGTGTTCTGGCCCCCCTCTAGGCCACCACGGAGCCACTGATCAGGGCCATCACGGACCAAGCGCATCGATGCGCGCGGCATCCGCCCTCGATCTCATCATCTTGCGGGTCGCGACAGCGCGTGCCCGTCACACAGCAATGAGTATGACCATGAGCATGACCACTTTTCCTCCTTCTGATCCGTTGACCTGGAAACAGGCCGACACCGACGTGCACGTCGCGACCCGCGCCGGTGAATTCGCCGGTTTCGTCGAGTTCGACGGCACCACCCACCTCGCCCGCGATCAGCGGGGTACGGAGCTCGGCTCGTTCGAGTCCCTCGACGATGCCCGCGACGCCCTGGAGGGCGCGAACACGCCTGAACGGCGCCCGTCGGCGTTCTCGCGGCGGCTGCGTCAGGTGCTGCGGCGCGGCCCGCATCGGGCGCGCGCCTGACCATCGCCTGTGACGTGCCACAGAGTCGTCACAGAGTCCGCGACGTATTCCCCACAGTGCATGTGCGGGGGGTTATGTTGAGGTAAGCGTTGGGCGATCTGCCTTGGGCTTTCCACAGCTCAAGGGCTCCAATCGACAGGAGAGCATCATCTCCATTGCACAGGTCGAAAAGACCGCAGCCACCCTCGGCCCCGTACGTCAGACGTATTCGGGCAACGCAGACATCCCGCCGATGACCCACGCCTACAAGCAGGTGTCGCAGGTCATCCGCGAGACCGGCCTGCTGCAGCGCGCCGGATGGTTCTACATCTTCGTCGCAGCCGGCCTCGCCGTCGCCCTCGGCGGTGTCGTCACCGGCTTCATCCTGCTCGGCGACAGCTGGTTCCAGCTCCTGATGGCCGGGGCGCTCGGCATCATCCTCACTCAGGTGGCGTTCCTCGCCCATGAGGCCGCCCACCGCCAGATCCTCTCGACGGGCCCGGCGAACTTCCGCCTCGCCCGCATCCTCGCCGCAGGCGTGGTCGGTATCAGCTACTCCTGGTGGGACTCCAAGCACACCAAGCACCACGGCAACCCGAACCAGGTCGGCAAGGACCCCGACATCGAGGTCGACACGATCTCGTTCCTCGAGACGGATGCTGCGCAGTCGCGCGGCCTGGTCCGTCTCATCACGCGCAAGCAGGGATGGTTCTTCTTCCCGCTGCTCACGCTCGAGGGACTGAACCTGCACTACCTCGGCGTCAAGCACCTCGTGACCAGCAAGAAGGCCAAGGGCCGCTGGATCGAGCTCGGGCTCATCGCCCTCCGCTTCGCGATCGTGCTCGTCCCGGTCTTCCTGATGCTGCCGCTCGGCATGGCTTTCGCCTTCATGGGCGTCCAGCTCGCGGTCTTCGGCGTCTACATGGGCGCGTCGTTCGCGCCGAACCACAAGGGCATGCCGATCATCGACCCGAGCGCCCGCCTCGACTTCTTCTCGAAGCAGGTGCGCACCTCGCGCAACATCCGTGGCGGATGGTGGGCCACCTGGCTCATGGGCGGACTCAACTACCAGGTCGAGCACCACCTGTTCCCGAACATGCCCCGCCCGCACCTCTCGAAGGCCCGCGAGGTCGTCCGCGACTACTGCGCAGCCAACAACGTGCCGTACACCGAGACCAGCCTCGGCCGGTCGTACGCGATCGTCATCCAGTACCTCAACCGCGTCGGTCTCGCCGCCGGTGCCGATCCGTTCGACTGCCCCGCAGCCGCACAGTTCGTCCGCGCGTAGACACCCGGCGCGAGTCGTCGAAAGGCCCCCATCCTTCGGGATGGGGGCCTTTCGCGTTGCGAAGCGAGGTGTCAGTCGCGTCGGATCCAGCGGAAGGTCGCGCGGCTCAGGATGATCCCGGCCACGAGCCAGACCGCGAGGGCGATGGCGACGAGTCCGAGCTCCCACCCGCCGTTCGGCTCCGCCGCCCCGAAGGAATCGGGGAGGATGGCTGCGCGCATGCCCTGGGCGATCCACTTGAGCGGGAACGCGGAGGCGACGTTCTGGAGCCACTCGGGGAGCGAGGAGAAGGCGATGTAGACGCCGGAGATGAACTGCAGCAGCAGCACGACCGGGATCACCACGGCTGAGGCGGTCTTGCCCGAGCGAGGCAGGGCCGACAGCGCGATCCCGAGCATCGTGCAGGTCAGGAGCCCCAGGACGAACACCCAGGCGAACCGGCCCCAGGCGTCGGCATCGGAGGGAAGTTCGACACCGTAGAGGACGACCGCGACGATCAGCAGCAGCGAGATCTGGAGGATGGCGGTGACGAAGACCTCTCCGATCTTGCCGATGAAGTACGTCACGGGCGAGATGGGCGTGCTGCCGAGACGCTTCAGCGTGCCGTCGCTCTTCTCGACCGCGATCTCGATCGACAGACCCTGCATCCCGGAGAGGAAGATCCCGCCGGCGACGAGGCCCGGAAGGTAGTAGGTCGCCATGCTGATCTTGTCGGTACCCTGGCCGACGTCTCCGGTGAAGATCGTCGCGAAGATCAGGTACATCAGCGTCGGGAAGAGGAACGTGAAGAAGACCTGGTCGCTCGCGCGGAAGTACTGGCGCAGTTCGAAGCCGATGCGCCGGATGCCGAGGCGCACCGTCCGTGACGGGCCGAAGGCGACGGGTGTGCTCTCGGCGTTCATGCCGGCTCCTTCACATCGGCGCGCAGATCGTCGGTCGGATCCTCGTCGGCATCCGCGCTGTGCTCGCGGATGAGACCGAGGTAGATGTCCTCGAGCGTGGGCCGCACCACTTCGAGGCCGTCGGGCTCGCCTCCGGCCTCGTGGAGCGCCGACACGACCGCGCCGGGAGTCGTCGTGCGCCGCTCATGACGGGTGCCCTGCGCATCCAGCCAGCGCACCACCGGCGTTCGGGCGTCGGTTCCGCCGATCTCGTCGATCGGCCCGATCGCGACGATGACACCGTTCGTGATCACAGCGGCACGGTCGCCGAGCTGGGCCGCCTCATCGAGGTAGTGCGTGGTGAGCAGTATGGTGGTGCCCTCAGCCTTGAGCGTGCGGATGAGTCCCCAGAACTGACGTCGAGCTTCCGGATCGAACCCCGTGGTCGGCTCGTCGAGGAAGAGCAGTTCGGGGCGACCGATGATCCCCAGTGCCACGTCGAGGCGGCGCTGCTGACCGCCCGAGAGCTTGCCCGCCCTCGCTCGTTGCTTGGTCTCCAGGCCGACCGCGGCGATCACCTCGTCGACGTCTCGAGGATTCGGGTAGTACCCCGCGAACTCGGTCAGCAGCTCGCGCACCGTGAAGTTGCCGGCCTCGCCCGTCGACTGCAGCACGATGCCGAGGCGCGCCTTCCACTCCAGGCCGCCGCGCTGCGGATCCACACCGAGAACTCGCACATCGCCGGACGTGCGATGCCGGTATCCCTCGAGGATCTCGATCGTCGTCGACTTGCCGGCGCCGTTGGGTCCGAGCAGCGCGAAGGTCTCACCCCGGCGGATGTCGAAACTGATGCCGTCGACGGCGGTGAACCCGCCGTAGTCCTTGCGCAGGTCCCGCACCGCGATCACGCTGTCTGTCATGAGTACAGCGTGCCCTGGGCGGCGCGTGAGCGGAAGCCGTGGAACGGCGAAGCGGTGCATCCACCGGGCGGCAGATGCACCGGAGACGGCTCGGGGCGCAGACGGATGATCCGCCTGCGCCCCGAGATGTCAGGAGAGGATGCTCAGCGCGATGCCTTCTCGTCGCTCTCGACGACCTCGATCGTGATCTTGCCGTCGATGGTCTCCGCGTCGTCGTCGAGAAGCTCGTCATCGAGTGCCTCGTCGCCGCGGAATCCCTCGTCGCCGTGGAACTCCTCAGCGGACTCGGTGTCGTCGGACTCGTCGATCAGCTCGGCATCCACGGTGTCGAGCTCGGCGTCCTCGTCGGCATCCGCTGCCTTCGTGACGGCTCCGAGTGTCGACGCCTCGTCGCTGAAGATGCCGTCGGGGCGGATCAGCTCGCGCACCTCGGCCATGAAGCTGGCGAGCTGCTGCTGCTGCCACCGCAGCTGACGGGCGTGGTCCTCGGCGTCGCGGAGCACCGTCGAGGTGTGGCTCGTGACGGAGTCGACGATCTTCTGCGACTTCACCCGAGCGCGGTCGAGCGTGTCGCGCGCGCGCACCTGAGCATCCGCCTCGATGGTCTGCGCCTGCGAGCGCATCAGGCGCTCGTAGTCGTCGGCCTTGCCGGAGATGCGCTGCGCGTGCTCGAGCGACGCCGCGACCTGCTCGTTGGCGTCGGTGGTGATGCGCTCGGCGTGGGCAACGGCCTGGTTGTGCAGCACGAGGAACTCCTGCTGCGCGTCGTCCTGGCGACGGGTGAGCGTCTCTTCGAACTCGAGCACTCGGGCGTTCATCTCGCGTACCTCGCGCTCGGCGTCCGCGCGCAGCTGGGTGGTCTCCCGTGTGACGAGGGAGCGCAGCGCCGCAGCGCCCTTCTCGGCCTCGGTGCGGATGGCCGTGGCCTCCTGCGTCGCCTGGTGCACCTTCTCAGCGGCGTGCGCGGCTTCGCGTTCGAGCGTCGCCTCATGCGCGGTGTACTCGGTGTCGATCTTGAGGCGCACCTGGTCGGCGTCGTGCTGAGCCTGGGCGATGATGCGCGTGACATCGGCATCCGCCTCGGCGCGCTGCGTGGTGACCTCTTCGCGAGCGGCGGCCATCAGCCGGTCGGCCTGCACCGCCGCGTTCTGGATCAGGACGTTCGCCTGCTCCTCGGCGACACGGAGGATGGCCTCGAACTGCTCGCGCGAGGGGGCGTCCTGGCCGTCGGCGCGGGGAGTGTCGACGAGCTCGTTCGTGAGCGTGGCGACCTGCTGCTCGGTCTCGGCGGCCTTGGCCTTGGCGGCGAGCAGCTCGGCCTCGAGCTCCTCGCGAGCGATGCGCTCCTCGTCGCGGAGAGCCTCGACCGCGTCCTCATGACGTGCCTCTGTCGCGGCGAGATCGGCCTTCGCCTGCTTCAGCTGATTGCGCAGGGTGCTGAGAGCCGAGTCGACCTCGGCCTTGTCGTAGCCGCGGAACGAGGCCGTGAAGCCGGACTGCTCACGCGGGTTCTCTTCGATCAGCTTGTCGAAGAAGTCGGGGGTGCGGTCGTTCTCGGGAGTTTCACTCATGGGTCAGCCTTTCCGGCGCAGGTCACAGGGACTGAGGACTGTGATGAGAAGTGATGCCGCCGCTGCCCGCCCGAAAAGGGGGCCGGACGCGTCGTTGGCAATACCACAGCCTAGTTGCGCCGGCTGTGAGATGCACCCGGTTCGCCGACTACTGCAGGGTCCAGGATCCGGTGGTGTCGTCGCGACGGTGACGGACATCTCGTCCTGCCTCCGCCACGATGCTCCGAGCGGTCGCCGCAGCGACGACCTGCGAACGCAGCTCCGCCCAGAACTGAGTGGTCTTCGGCGCTCCCAGGTATTCGCGGAACCCCTCGACCTGAAGATGCGTGCCGTCTTCGGCCTCGATGAGGCGCACGACGGTGTCGTCGGGTTCGACGAAGCGGATGCCGTAGCCGCCGTCGGGCAGCACAGTGAACTTCCGCGGCTGCTGCAGCACGATGCCGTCGACGATCTCGCGGGTCACGGCCTCGGGCGCGTGGAGCACGATGGTGGTCCCGAGCTCGCGGAGGGTCTCGTCGAGCCGGGATGTGCTGATTCGCCGGCTCTCGCGGTCTCCGGCCGAGCCGCTCGACCGCCGGACCCACCGGGGCAGGAAGACCGCCAGCACGATGACGGCGATGATCACCACGATGAAGAAGAGCGGGTTGTCCACGGCTCCAACCTACGGGGCGCTCATCGAGAGAAACTCATTGGAGTAATTTAGCTACAGTGCTAGATTCGGAATATGACGATCATCCGCGATGTCCGAGCCCAGCTCCGCAGGCGACTCCTGATCAGCTACCGCGTCGACCCCGAGGTGGCCTCTTCGCTGCTCCCCGAGGGGTTCCGCCCCCAGCTGGTCGGCGGATCCGCGCTCGCCGGGGTGTGCGTCCTCGGACTGGAATCGATCAGGCCGAGCCGGATGCCGCGTCGCTGGGGCCTTCGTTCCGAGAACGCCGCTCATCGGATCGCCGTCGAATGGGACGGCCCCGACGGCGTCGAGCGCGGCGTGTTCATCGTCGGGCGGCACAGTTCGGCGTGGCATCCGGTGCTCTTCGGTGGGCGACTGTTCCCCGGGGTGCATCGCAAGGCGCGATTCCGCACTGAGGAGTCGGGCGACCGGTACGCCGTCACGATGCAGGCGGGGGAGCACAGCCTGGACGCGGATGTCGAAGTGAGCGGTGACTGGTCGAGCGGGGTCTTCGAATCCCTCGATGCGGCATCCGCCTTCTATCGTGCGGGGCAGATCGGGTGGTCACTGGGGCGAGACGGGCGCAGCGTCGAACCCGTCGCACTCGAGACCGACGCCTGGAACGTCGAGGCGGCGCAGCTGCACCACCTCCGGTCGTCGTTCTTCGACGCCCTCCCCGAGGGATCCGCCGTCTTCGACAGCGTGGTCGTCATGCGCGACCTTCCGCTCGTCCTGTCAGACGCGGGCAGACGGCGTGAGTCCGGGAGCCTCAGCCCAGCAGGAACATGATCAGGACCAGCACGGGAAGGCATCCGAGCGTGGTCAGGAACACGGTGTCGCGTGAGATCGTCTCGCCGATGTCGTAGCGCTGCGAGTAGTTGAACACGTTCTGCGCGGTCGGGAGAGCGGCGAGGATGACGACGATCAGCACCTCGGAGGGCGAGAGGCCGAAGACGAGATCGGCCACGACCCAGGCGACCACGGGCATCGCGATGAGCTTGAGCGTCGTCGCGAGGATGATGTCGCGGCGATGCCCCGGGGCCCCGAGGACCCGCTGGCCGTGCAGCGAGATGCCGTAGCTGATGAGCAGCACGGGCACCGCGGCGTCCGCGATCAGCTGTGCCGGCTGCATCACGATCGGCGGCAGGGTGATGCCCAGCACCGACACGAGCGTCCCGAGCAGGGAGGCGATGATGATCGGGTTCGTCGCGGTGCGCACGAGCGTCCTGCGCAGGGAGACGCGGTCGCTGGTGACCGCGTCGAGGATCGTCAGCGAGATCGGCGTGAACACCAGCAGCTGCATCAGGACGACGGGAGCGGGGTAGGCCGCGCTGCCCAGAAGGTACAGCGACAGCGGGATGCCGATGTTGTTCGAGTTGACCTGGCCCGCGGAGAGTGCGCCGATCAGCGTCTCACCGACGGAACGCCTCCACCACAGCCGGGCGATGAGCGCGTAGACGGCGATGATGGCGACCGCGGCGATCGCCGAGACCGGCAGAAGGGAGGAGAAGAGCATCTTCGCATCGGCGTGGGCGAGCACCGTGAACAGCAGGAAGGGGGAGAGCACGAAGAAGATCAGACGACCCAGCACATGCCGGGCGTGCGGACCGAGCAGATCGATCCGCCCGAGCACATAACCCAGGGCGATCGCGACACCCACGACGGCGAATCCGGTGAGCGTGTCGAGCATGATTCGAGCGTATACATTCGGTCGGATGTTTGCGGATCACGAGACTTTCCATACGTTTGTACTCATGAATCAATCGAATCGCCGCTCAGGGACCTCTGCGCCTCGCTCGTCCCGGCTGCTCGTGGGGGCAATCGCGGCGATCGCCATCGTGGTCGGGTCTCTCATCCCGGCGCCTGCGGCGCAGGCAGCCTCTCAGTTCGTCACCCCCGTGAGTGGGCGGGTCGCGGACATCGTCCGGGGGTGTCCTGCAGGGGCTCGCCCCACCCATGCCGGCGTCGACATCAATCAGAACGCCAACGCCAACGTGTACTCGACCGCTGCGGGAACGGTCACCACTGCCGTCAACTCCAACGCGACCACGGGCTACGGGAGCCAGGTCGTGATCACGCACGCCAACGGCTACACGACGCGCTACGCGCACCTCGTCTACGGAACGGTGAAGCTGAAGGTGGGTGCGACCGTGGCGCAGGGGGCGCTGCTCGGGAAGGTCGGGAGTACCGGCAACAGCACGGGTGCGCACCTGCACTTCGAGTTGCTCCGCAACGGCGTCAACCTCACCAACACCTACTTCTCGTGCGGTCAGCGCAACGTCACGGCTCTGGCCCCGCTCACTCCACGGCCGTCGACCTCCGTGAACGCCGACATCAACGGCGATGCCAAGGCCGACCTCATCGCCCTCTCCTCAGCGGGACGGATGTCGGTTTACAACGGCAACGGCAAGGGCGGATGGGCGACCGTCACGCTCGGCACCGGCTGGGGCTCGACGAGGGCGATCGTGCACGGAGACTTCAACGGCGACGGCAAGGGCGATTTCGTGGCCGTGCGCACGGACGGGAACCTCTGGTTCTACCGTGGTGCGGGGAAGAATTCCTTCACGGCCACGCTCGTCGGTGCCGGCTGGAACAGCGCCAGGATCGTCGCCGGCGGCGCCGACTTCAACGGCGACGGGCGGATGGACCTCGTCAGCATCGCGGCGGACGGATACCTCTATCTGCACTCGGGCAACGGCGACGGGACCTTCGCCTCTCCGATACAGATCGACTACGGCTGGGGTGACATCGACACGATCGTCGTCGGCGACTTCGGCCTGGACGGGATCGCGGATGTCGTCGGGCGCGACGCGGGCGGCAGGCTGCTGCTGGCTTCGGGGAACGGCTCAGGAGTGTCCGCGCGGGTGCAGATCGGGAAGGGCTGGAGCAGCCTGACCGCTCTCACCGGCGGCGCCGACTACAACGGCGACGGTTACCCCGACCTCATCGCGCGCGACGCCGCGGGAGTCCTGTGGCTCTACCCGTGGCGTGGATCAGGGTTCGGTGCGAGGGTGAAGGCCGGCACCGGCTGGAACGGGCATCGCCTCATCCACTGACACGGCGAGGATCTCGTCCTGGCAGCTCGGGATCGAACGGCGCTCGGCGCGTATCAGTCTGAGCGGGCCCGCGTCAACGGTCGAGCGCCGATGAGCGTGAATCGGGCGGCCGCCTTACGCTGGCAGTACAGACGAGCCGCGTCACGCCGCTCTCCGTCGGTCGAACCAGACGGTGCCCTCGAGTTCTCTCGGTCTTGAGCGCCCACATGGGGGTGGGTGCGCTTGCGGACCTTCTCATCGACTGCTCCGGTCCTCCCCGTTCGGGCGCGGGAGGACCGGAACTACGTCTTCGATTCTGCTACTTGAAGCGGAGCATCCGCTGGACAGCCTTCACGCCGGCGTTCGCGCTGCGGGCGCGCATCGCCGATTCGAGCTCTTCGAGCGATTCCCTCGTGTCCACGCGGGGTGCGCCGAGGTAGAGGTCGCGGAACACGAGGTACCAGAAGTCGCTCAGCATCAGGCGGTACAGATCGTTGAGGGCGCGGTCGGTGAGGAACTCGAAGAGTTCGACGTGGGCCTCGATCCACCCTTCGCCCGACTCGACAGACTCGATCGCCTGTTGGATCAGGTCGCAGGCGATGACGAGGTCGCTGTCGGACAGTGCGAGGGCGGCCTCTCGGATGATCTCGCCGCCCTGTGACGCCGCGAACTCACGCGTGATGCGCGAACGCTCGTCGGTGATGTCAGTGACCATCGAGTAGCGATTCGCGTGCACCTCCATGAGGCCTGCGCGCGCGAGGCGCTGCACGGCTTCGCGGACCGGAGTGCGCGTGACGCCGAGATCGTCGGCGATCGCCTTGTCGCTCAGCTTCGCGCCGGGGGCGTACGTGCCGTCCGCGATCGACGTCGCGAGGCGACGGAAGAGCTCGTCCGGCCCCAGGTTCCGCTGCGCCCCAGGCGCAACGGGCAGTTCAGGTCCCATATCGATATTTTAGGGTGCTTAACAAAGAAATCGCTGAGGATACGGTATGCGTCTTCGTGGTCGCCGTTGCCGGGCGGCTCTGCGGAGGGCGTCACACGGCCGGGGCGGGATGGCGCGGGGAGTGGCTCAGACGCAGTCTTCGCCCGGGCAAGGCAAAACCCCCGCCATGTAGAAGCTAGGCGAGGGTTTCTGGGACCGTTGTAACGACGGTCCTTGTGGCTCCGACGGGCGTCGATCCCGTGACCTCACGATTTTCAGTCGTGCGCTCTACCAACTGAGCTACAGAGCCGTGCGACCGGCGAACCTGTCGCACCTAGGCGAAAGGCCCTTCTCGAAGAAAAGGGCCCGTCGCTTAGAGCGACCCTGACGGGACTTGAACCCGCGACCTCCGCCGTGACAGGGCGGCACGCTAACCAACTGCGCTACAGGGCCATACTTGTTTTCAATTGTACCGGAAGGAGTGACCCCAACGGGATTCGAACCCGTGCTACCGCCGTGAAAGGGCGGCGTCCTAGGCCGCTAAACGATGGGGCCGAAGTCTGTCCCGGGGGACTTCCTTGCCGACGCTCAAGCATAAGGGACGATTCGGGCAAAACGCGAATCGAGGGCGAGCCTGCTGTCTCCCGGGCGTGTTCGGGAGGACGATGGAGTCGTATCACTGTGCCCGTGAACACTGTCCGCTGCCTGGTGCGGATGTGAAGGATGTTGTTAGTGTGGCATTTGTGAAACCGGCGGAAGGGGCCGTGTGAACGACAAGCACTCCACGACGGATGCTGCTGCGGCGGCATCCGACGATTGCGGCTGCGCGCCCACGGCCGCGGAGAGTCGCGGCTTCTGGAAGAACGGCTCGGTCAGCCGTCGCAGCGCCATCACTCTCGGCGCCCTCAGCGTCGTCGCGCTCAGCGCCTTCGGCGTCTCCTCCGGCGTGACCGCCGCGTACGCGGCGTCGTACCCCAGCTGGGACGACGTGCAGAACGCCATGAAGAACGAGTCGGCGAAGGCATCCGAGGTCACACGCATCGAGGGGCTCATCCAGTCGCTCAAGCAGCGGGTGGCCGATGCGCAGGCCAAGGCCCAGCTCGCGGGCGAGGAGTACAACGCCGCGCAGCTGGCGTACTTCGACGCGATCGCCGTGGCAGAGGAGCTGCAGGGCCAGGCCGACGCGCAGGCCGTCGTCGCAGATGACGCCACCACGAAGGCTGCGCAGCTCGCTGCGCAGATCTATCGCAACGGCGGCGACGACACCGCCCTCGAGCTCTTCTTCGCCGGGTCCGCCGACAACGCCGACGAGCTGCTCTCGCGCCTCGGCACGATGGACAAGGTCTACCAGTACAACCAGACGGTGCACGACAACGCGGTCGCCGCGCGCAACTCCGCGCAGTCGCTCAGCGATCAGGCCGTCGTCGCCCGCACCGAGCGCGACCGCCTGCAGCAGCTCGCCGAGCAGAAGATGATCGAGGCTCAGGCCGCCGCCGACGCCGCCCAGGTGGCCCTCGACGAGCAGTCGGCGAACCTCGCCACGATGCAGGCGCAGCTCGCCGCGCTCAAGAGCAAGACGGCGACCACCGTCGCCAGCTACAAAGAGGGCGTGCGCAAGGCCGAGGAGGAGCGCAAGCGTCGGGAGGCGGCCGAGGCCGCAGCCGCCGCGGCAGGGAACGGCGGCGGAGGCGGAGGCGGCGGAACCGGAGGGTCGGCCGGCACCGGCGGCTGGGTCCGCCCGCACGGTGGGCACCGGAGCGCGGGCTTCGGATCGCGTCCGCGGCCCTGCCCGGCCTGCTCCGCCTTCCACTACGGCGTCGATCTCGCCAACGGCTGCGGTGCGGCGATCTACGCGGCCCACGCGGGCACGGTCGACTACGCGGGGCCCAACGGCAACTACGGCAACTACATCCGCATCCAGCACGGTGGCGGAGTCGCATCCGGCTACGCGCACATCAGGGACGGCGGATTCGCGGTGCGCAACGGCTCACGGGTGAGCGCCGGTCAGGTCATCGCGTACGCGGGCAACACGGGAGCATCCGTGGGCTGCCACCTCCACTTCGAGGTCTACATCAACGGGGCGTACACGAACCCGATCACGTTCCTCGCCAACCGCGGGATCTCGGTCTGAGATCTCGCCGTCGGAACGAGAAAGACCCCCGGCCGCTGAGCGGAACCGGGGGTCTTCTTCGTCGTCAGAGGGTCAGTGACCCTGCTCGCCGAAACGGACGATCGCCTCGTCGAGGATGCGCTGCGCCTCTGCGGCGTCGCCCCACTCGTCGACCTTGACCCACTTGTTGGGCTCGAGGTCCTTGTAGTGCTCGAAGAAGTGCGAGATCTCCTTCTTCGTGTACTCGGCGATGTCGTCGATGTCCTGGATGTGAGCCCAGCGAGGGTCCTTCGACAGCACGGCGACGAGCTTGTCGTCTCCGCCGGCCTCGTCGCTCATCTTCAGCACGGCGACGGGGCGGACCTCGACGACGACGCCCGGGTAGATGGCGTGGTCGAGGAGCACGAGCACGTCGAGCGGATCGCCGTCCTCGCCGAGCGTGTTGTCGAAGTAGCCGTAGTCGGCGGGGTACCCGAAGGTCGTGTAGAGCACGCGGTCGAGGTGCACTCGTCCGGTCTCGTGGTCGACCTCGTACTTCACGCGGCTGCCGCGCGGGATCTCGATGACGGCGTCGTGTGCGCCCATGCGTGTGCTCCTCAGAAATGACGGTTGGATGCCGCGCACTAGCCTAGCCGGGGGTGGCCGAGCACCTCGGACCTCTTCCGCAGCGAGACGGTCATCCCACTGTGGGGCGGCGCCGCGCGACCCGGTCCAGCAGCTTCGTCACCACGCCGCTCAGGAGCAGGACGAGCAGTCCTGCATACCCGTAGGGCTGGACGAAGACCGCGATCGCGAGGGCGACGAGGAACAGGATGATGGCGGCAAGATCGCCGATGACTCCCGCCCGCAGCGTCTCGACCGGGGTGGTGGTGAAATCGGGGTGGCGCAGCAGGAACACCCAGCCGGCGAGAGTCGTGACCTGGGTGAGGATCAGGGTGCCGATGTAGACCACCGGCTGCAGCAGGTCGGTGTCCATCTGGCCGATCATCGCGGTCGGCACGGGCAGCCAGACGATCGTCGCCATCCACGCGACGTTGATCCACAGCAGGGGGCTCGTGATCCATTCCACGTCGCGGTACTGGCGGTGATGTCCCATCCAGAACGTCGCGATGAGGACGAAGCTGAGCCCGAAGCTCAGCAGTTGGCCGGAGTGCTCGTCGAAGAACTCCGCGGTGCTCAGCCTGTTCGACGCGGCATCCGACACCGACTCCATGAGCGGCAGGATCAGCAGCGTCATCGCGATCGCCACCACCGCGTCGACGAACGCCTTGAACCGCTCGGTCCGGAACCGCACTGTGTGATCAGTCACGGCGTCAGGTTAGAACCACACGAGTGCTCAGCGCGACCGTCACGCCGCGATCCCTCGTGGTGATCTACCGTGGAGCCGTGCCCTCGCTCTCACCTGTCATCGCCGAGATCCGACTCGCCGTGCGCACCGCGCTCGCCGACCTGCCCGAGGGGTCGACCGTCGTCGTCGCTCTCTCCGGGGGCGCGGATTCTCTCGCGCTCGCCGCGGCGGCCGCATTCGAAGGACCCAAGCTCGGGGTGCGTGTGCGGACCGTCACGGTCGACCACGGTCTGCAGGCCGACTCGGATGCCGTCGCCGCGCGTGCGGCGAGCACGGCGACCGCTCTCGGGGTGGAGGCCGGCATCGTCCGCGTCGAGGTGGGGGGCGAAGGCGGGCCCGAGGCCGCGGCGCGAGACGCCCGCTACCGGGCACTGAAGGACGCCGCGACGGATGCCCGTGCTGTCGCCGTGCTGCTCGGCCACACACTCGACGACCAGGCCGAGACGGTGCTGCTCGGCCTCGCCCGCGGCTCCGGTGCCGCCAGCCTGCAGGGGATGGCCCCGGTGCGCGAGGACGACGACGGCGTCCGTTGGGTGCGTCCGCTGCTCGGAGTCCGGCGCGCGACGACCCGGGCATTCTGCACGGCATCCGCTCTCGACTTCTGGGACGACCCCCACAACTCCGAGGAGCGCTTCGCTCGGGTGCGCGTCCGTGACCGTGTGCTGCCGGTTCTCGAATCCGAACTCGGACCGGGCATCGCCGAGGCGCTCGTGCGCACGGCGGAACAGCTGCGCGAGGATGCCGAGGCGTTCGACGAGATGATCCACGAGACCATCGAGGACATCGTCGAGCACGCCGAGGCGGGGATATCCGTCAGCGTCGCGGCGCTCGCCGCCAATCCCGCGGCACTGCGCAACCGCATCATCCGCCTCGTCGTCGACAGTGAGTTCGGCGTGAGTCTGACGCGATTGCAGACCCTCGAGGTGGCCCGTCTCGTGACGGACTGGTCGGGTCAGGGACCCATCGATCTTCCGGAGTGCTCCGCCGCTCGACAGGGCGGGCGCATCGTCTTCACCGCGCGCTGAATCGCGGCCTCTGGCGGCTACTTCTTGCCGCCGCCGAGGAGTCCGCCGAGCAGGTCGCCGATTCCGCCGCCGCCCGAAGAGTTGCCGCCGCCGAGGAGTCCGCCGAGCAGGTCGCCGATTCCGCCGCCGCCCGAAGAGTTGCCGCCGCCGAGCAGTCCGCCGATCACATCGCCGATGCCGCCGCCGCCCGACTCCGCCTCTGCCGTCCCGGACTTCGTGGAGGTGCCCTTGTTCGCGTTGGCGATCAGGCCCATCACGATCGGAGCGAGGATCGGGAGGAGCTTGCCGAAGTCGATGCCCGCGGTCTCCTTCGACTCGGTGAGCTTCTGAGTGACCTTCTTCTCGTCGGCGCCGAGGATATGCGAGACGATCTTGCCGCCGTCGGCCTGGTCGATGTCGTCGACCTTCGCTGCGCCGGTCGTGCCTTCGTGGCGCTTGAGCGCGTTCTCGATCGCGGAGGAGCCCTCGGCGGTGGACGCGTTCTTCGCCAGGCCGCCGAGCAGCACCGCACCGCCCTGCTCGACCGCGGACTTGGCGACGTCGGGGGAGACTCCGAGCTTCGCGGCGATGTCGTCGATCGGCACCTGCTTCAGGATGTCGTCAAGAGCCATGGAGATTCCTTCCGTCTGGGGCATCCGCCCGTGTCACGGCTCAGAGTAGTGCGGATGCGGGCGGTGCACCCGGAATTCTGGTTGCCGATCTGCGGATCCTGTGCGGGAGCATCGGTGCGCGTCACCTAAAATCGATCCATGCGCGCCGCGGAAATCCAGGACGACCTTGCTCAGATCCTCGTCACCGAGGAGGAGATCATCGCGAAGCTCGATGAGCTCGCGACTCAGGTCGCCGTCGACTACGAGGGCAAGGAGCTCATCCTCGTGGGCGTGCTCAAGGGGGCGGTGATGGTCATGGCCGACTTCGCCCGTGCGCTGCCCTTCCACGCTCCGATGGACTGGATGGCGGTGTCGAGCTACGGCGCCAGCACCAAGTCGAGCGGCGTGGTGCAGATCCGCAAGGACCTCGACACCGACCTCAACGGCAAGCACGTGCTGATCGTCGAGGACATCATCGACTCGGGGCTCACCCTCAGCTGGCTGCTCGAGAACTTCGAGTCGCGGGGAGCCGAGTCGATCGAGGTGCTCGCGCTGCTGCGCAAGCCCGAGGCCGCGAAGGTGGTCATCGACTGCAAGTACGTCGGCTTCGACATCCCCACCGACTTCGTCGTGGGCTACGGCCTCGACTACGACGAGCGCTACCGCAACCTGCGCGACGTCGCCGTGCTCGCGCCGCACGTCTACAGCTGACGCACTCCCGCGGCGTGCCGATACGCCGTGGGTGAACGCACAGCGGCCACTTAGGGCACGCGCGATACGCTGATCCGACCATGGATGTCAAGAAGCTCACTCGGAATCCGCTGATCTACGTCGCCCTGATCGGTCTGCTGCTGTTCGGCGGCTTCCTGCTGATCTCGAACCTCGGCGCGCCGAAGCAGATCACGACCCAGGAGGGTCTGAAGCTGCTCGCCGGCGAGTCGGTCACCGAGGTCGTCAACACCGACGGCGACCAGCGGGTCGACATGACGCTGTCGAAGGCGTTCGAAGGCTCCGAGAACGTGCAGTTCTACTACGTCGACGCCCGAGCCGACGAGGTCGTCAAGGCGATCAACGACGCCGATCCGAAGGACGGCTTCAACGACGCCGTGCCGCGTGCGACCTGGTTCGACGGCATCCTCTCCCTTCTTCTTCCCCTGGTGCTGCTCGGCCTGCTGTTCTGGTGGCTGCTGTCGTCGATGCAGGGCGGCGGTGGCAAGGTCATGCAGTTCGGCAAGTCCAAGGCCAAGCTCGTCAACAAGGAGACACCGACGGTCACCTTCGCCGACGTCGCCGGTGCGGACGAGGCGATCGAGGAGCTCCACGAGATCAAGGAGTTCCTGCAGGACCCGGCCAAGTTCCAGGCCATCGGCGCCCGCATCCCGAAGGGCGTGCTGCTGTACGGCCCTCCCGGAACCGGAAAGACGCTGCTCGCCCGAGCCGTCGCCGGCGAGGCCGGAGCGCCGTTCTACTCGATCTCGGGTTCTGACTTCGTCGAGATGTTCGTCGGTGTCGGCGCATCCCGCGTGCGAGACCTCTTCAACGTGGCCAAGGAGAACTCTCCCGCGATCATCTTCATCGACGAGATCGATGCAGTCGGTCGCCACCGCGGTGCCGGCATGGGCGGCGGAAACGACGAGCGCGAGCAGACGCTCAACCAGATGCTCGTCGAGATGGACGGGTTCGACCCGAACGCGAACGTCATCGTGATCGCGGCGACGAACCGCCCCGACATCCTCGACCCCGCCCTGCTGCGCCCCGGTCGCTTCGACCGCCAGATCGGCGTCGACGCCCCCGACCTCCGCGGTCGCCAGAAGATCCTCGAGGTGCACAGCAAGGGAAAGCCGCTGGCCAAGAGCGTCGACCTCGAGGTCGTCGCCCGCAAGACTCCCGGATTCACCGGTGCAGACCTCGCCAACGTGCTCAACGAGGCCGCTCTGCTGACGGCGCGCTCGAACGCGCAGCTGGTCGACAACCGCGCCCTCGACGAGGCGATCGACCGCGTGATCGCCGGTCCTCAGCGCCGCACCCGCGTCATGAAGGACAAGGAGAAGCTCATCACCGCGTACCACGAGGGCGGCCATGCCCTCGCAGCTGCGGCGATGAACTACACCGACCCCGTGACGAAGATCACCATCCTTCCCCGGGGCAAGGCGCTCGGATACACGATGGTGCTGCCGCTCGATGACAAGTACTCCGTCACACGCAACGAGCTGCAGGATCAGCTCACCTACGCCATGGGCGGACGCGTCGCCGAGGAGATCATCTTCCACGACCCGACCACCGGCGCCTCGAACGACATCGAGAAGGCGACGTCGATCGCCCGCAAGATGGTCATCGAGTACGGCATGACCACCCAGGTCGGTCCGGTCAAGCTCGGTTCCGAGGGTGGCGACATGTTCGTCGCACGCGACATGGGACGCGGCCGCGAGTACTCCGAGAAGGTTGCGGAGCGGGTGGATGCCGAGGTGCGAGCGCTCATCGAGCAGGCGCACAACGAGGCCTACGAGGTCATCAGCGCCAACCGCGACATCCTCGACCGGCTCGCGCTGGCCCTGCTCGAGGAGGAGACGCTCGATCACAACCAGATCGCGGAGATCTTCACCGAGGTCAAGAAGCTCCCCGAGCGTCCGCTCTGGCTCTCCAGCGAGGCCCGCCCGGTGTCGGAGCGGCCTCCGATCGAGGTCCCGAAGAAGGACGTCTCGCTCGCCGCCTCGGTCGAGGCTCCCTCGGCGGCTGCGCGCACGCAGCAGGGATCCGCGAACGCCGGTCAGGCACGACCCGCGACGGCCTGACCCGTGTCTGTCGACCGTGCACGTGTCGAGCGGCTCACACGGGAACTGCTCGAGGCGATCGGGGAGGACCCGGACCGCCCCGGTCTGAAGCAGACTCCCTCGCGCATGGGCGAGCTGTACGCGGAGTTCTTCGCCGGAGTCGGAGAGGATGCCGCGGCACCCCTCGCGCACACGATCAGCGTGGCCCGCGGCCCTGCGCCCGACACGCTTCCGTCCGGCGCGGTGCTGCTGCGTGACATCCGCTTCCGCTCGGTGTGCGAGCACCACCTGCTGCCGTTCGCCGGTCGCGCGCACATCGCGTATCTTCCGGGCGAGCAGGTCGTCGGCCTCGGGGCGCTGGTGCGCGTGGTCGAGACGCTCGCCGCGCGGCCGCAGGTGCAGGAGCGACTCGGCGAGCAGATCGCCGACACGATCGCCGAGCACCTCGACACCCGCGGCGTGCTGGTCGTGCTCGACGCGAGCCACGGCTGCGTCACGATGCGCGGCGGACGCCAGCCCGAGGCATCGACCCTGACCATCGCCGCGCGCGGTGAGTACACGGATGCGGTCGCGCGGGCAGAGCTCATCGCCCTCATCGGCGCATCACCGGGTTCGGGAGCGGCGCACGCATGACCGGTATCTGGGGCATCGTCAACGTCACCCCCGACTCGTTCAGCGACGGCGGGCGGTATCTCGACGTCGACCATGGTGTCGCGCACGGCCTGCGGCTGCGCGCCGAGGGAGCCACCGTGCTCGACATCGGTGGCGAGTCGACGAGGCCCGGCGCCGAGCGGGTGGGAACCGCGGAGGAGCAGAGACGCGTGCTGCCCGTGATCGAGCGGCTGGCCGCCGAGGGCGTGCCCGTGAGCATCGACACGCTCAACGCGTCGACTGCCGCGGCAGCCGTGCGGGCCGGAGCGCGGATCGTGAACGACGTCTCCGGCGGCCTCGCCGACCCGGAGATGCTCGCGGCCGTCGCCGAATCCGGCGCCGACTATGCGATCGGCCACTGGCGGGACTTCTCCGACGACATGTACGCCCACGCCGAGTACCGCCGTGCCGCCCGAGAAGTCGCGGGGGAGCTGCAGGAGCGCATGGGAGCCGCCGCCGCTGCCGGGATCGCCCCGTCTCGACTCATCGTCGATCCGGGCATCGGCTTCTCGAAGAAGGGCGGGCAGAACTGGGGCGTCCTTCGAGGACTCGACCAGATCGTCGCTCTGGGACCGCGCGTCCTCATCGGCACCTCCCGTAAGAGGTTCCTCGCCGAGACGCTCGGAGCCGACCCCGCCGAGGTCTCGGAAGCCCGCCGCGACCTCGCGACCGCCGTGACGAGCGCGCTGGCGGCGCGAGCGGGCGTCTGGGCCGTGCGGGTGCACGATGTCGGTGCCACGCGCGATGCTCTCGCCATCGCGCACGCCTGGGAGGGTTAGAGCATGGATTTCCTCGATGAGATCGTCCTGACGGGGCTCACGGTGTTCGGCCGGCACGGCGTCTACGATCACGAGCGCGAGAACGGGCAGGAGTTCACGATCGATCTGCGCCTGATGATGCCGCTCGGCGCCGCCGCGGCATCCGACGACGTGCTCGACACCGTGCACTACGGCGAGCTCGCCGAGAAGGTGGCCGCCGTGGTCGCCGGGGAGCCCGTCAACCTCATCGAGACGCTGGCGGAGCGCATCGCCGACGTCGCTCTGTCGGACTCGCGCGTGCACTCCGTGAGCGTGACGGTACACAAGCCGCACGCCCCGATCGCCCTCACCTTCAGCGACGTCGCCGTGACGGTGCACCGCGCGCAGAAGCACCCGACCGTGGAGTCCTCGCGATGAGCCGCAACCTGGCGAACCCGCCGAGCATCCCCGGTCCGCGCCCCGGCAGGGGAGACGCGGTGGCCGTGGTCGCCTTCGGAGCGAACCTCGGCGACCGTGAGCGTACGATCCGCGCGGCCGCCGAGCGTATCTCGAGATTGCCTCTGGTCAGCGACGTCCGTCTGTCCCCGCTCGTCGAGACGGTCGCTCTTCGTCTCGACGGCCCAGACCCCGAGGCCCCCGGATACGTCAACGCGGTGGCGCTGGTCACCACACGGCTCGCGCCCGGCATCCTGCTGGGGATGCTGCACGCGATCGAGGACGAGCACGGCAGGGAGCGTCACGAGCGCTGGGGTGACCGCACGCTCGACCTGGATCTGATCGCGTACGGCGATGAGAGATCCGACGATGACCGCCTTCAGCTGCCGCATCCGCGGGCCTTCGAGCGACTCTTCGTGCTCGAGCCCTGGCTTGCGCTCGATGCCGGGGCAGTGCTTCCCGACCACGGCAGGGTCGCCGACCTGGTCGCCCGCCTGCACGATCAGGGGGAGCGATGAAGCGCACCTCCGTCGGTCTGCTCGTGGTCCTCGCGATTCTCGCGGGGGCTGCGGGCTTCGTGCTCGACCACATGCTCACCGCGATGGGGCGCACCACCTTCACGCCGTCGCTCCTGCTGCCCGTGCTGCTGCTGCTGATCGCGGCCGCCTCGCTCGCAGTGGCGTGGCCCGTGCGGTCGAGCGTGCGCAACGGCGTCCGCATCGATCCCTTCCGTGCGACCAGAGCGGTCACCCTCGCCCGGGCGTCCAGCCTGGTGGGAGCGATCATGGCGGGCTTCGGTGCGGGGCTTCTGGTCTTCCTTCTGACCAGGCCGATAGATCCCCCGGTAGGGTCGACTGTGGCGATGCTGGCACTGATCGGAAGCGCGATCGTGCTCGCGGTCGCCGCGCTCATCGCCGAACAGTTCTGCATACTTCCGAAGGATCCTGATGACTCAGAACCCAGAGATCGAGCCGGGGATCCCGGCCCCGCTGAACTCGGCGGAGGTCACTGACCTCACGGCCCTCGACCAGGGGACGTACGCGCAGCTGCGCACCGCCCGCAGCGAGGCGAGACTCGAGCTCGACGGAAGCTGGCACCAGATCTCGCCGCGCTACGTCGTGTCGCAGATCGTGCAGAACCTGATCTTCGTGGCATTCGTGCTCGCCGTCGCGCTGGTTCTCGCGCTCGTGCTGCACCAGACGTGGGTGTGGATCCCCGCCGGTGTCGTCGTGCTCATCACGCTGATCACCCTGGTCATCCTGCCGCGTCAGGCGAAGGCCATCGGCTACATGCTGCGCACCGACGACATCGTCTTCCGCAAGGGCATCCTGTGGCAGCGCATGATCGCGGTGCCGTACGGACGCATGCAGCTCGTCGACATCACCCAGGGCCCTCTCGACCGCGCCTTCGGAGTCACCCAGCTCAAGATGGTGACGGCCGCCGCGACGACCGGCGTGCAGATCCCCGGCCTCACCCAGGCCGCAGCCGAGGCGCTGCGAGACACCCTCATCCACGTGGCCGAGACCCGCCGGACGGGCCTGTGAGCGAGCAGCAGCTCCCGGCGCCCCCGAACTCGGGCGGGCCGGCGGAGGGGGATCCGACGACGCTCGCAGACGGCGAGTGGCATCGGATGCATCCGCTCACGCCGCTCTTCAAGGGCGGCCTGGCGCTCATCATCGTCGCCGGTATCGCGATCGCGAACCTGCGCGACCGTCTCATCGCCTGGTTCGTGGATCTCTTCACCCCGGAAGAGGCGCACTACGACGACTACACCGGCGGCGATCCGGTCGACTGGGTGCTCGCCAACAACCTGGTGCTCGTCGTCCTGCTCGGCGTGCTGGCGCTGGCGGTGGTGCTGGTCGCGATCTTCTGGTTCGTATGGCGCTTCCAGCAGTTCCGCATCACGGGTGACCACGTCGAGGTGCGCAAGGGCATCGTGTTCCGCTCCCACCGGCGGGCGCCGCTCGACCGCGTGCAGGGTGTCAACCTCACGCGGCCCTTCCCCGCGCGCATCATCGGGCTCGCGAAGCTCGAGGTCGTCGGCGCGGGCACCGACTCGAACGTCGAGCTCGAGTACCTCGCCACGCCTCGCGCGGAGTCCGTGCGTGCCGACATCCTGCGGCTCGCCTCGGGTGCTCGCGCCGCGCGGCAGACGGCGGCGGACGCGGCATCCGGGGTGCACGCGCCTGCCTCGCCCGCAGCAGCTCCGGGCGCTCCCGGCGGTCCCTCGTCGACCCGGGCTCAGCTCGTCGGATCCGTGAACGCCGGCGTGAACGGACTCATCGGCGGCGTCGACCTCGCCGACGTCGAACCCGAGAGCGTGGTGAAGATCCCCGCAGGGCGCCTGATCGGATCCCAGGTGATCTCGAGTGTGCTGTGGCTGGTGTTCTTCGGTTTGATCTTCGGCGTGGCGGTCGGCGGCGTGGCGATCGGGTCGCTGGTCGACGGGGATCCGATCGAAGGGTTCCTCGGTCTCGGGATCACGCTCGGAATCGGAATCCCGATGATCATCGCGGTCGTGGGTATCACGTGGGCGCAGATCTCGAAGTCGCTGCGCTACTCGATCGCACCGACGCCGGACGGCGTGCGCATCACGTACGGCCTGCTGACCACCGTCACCGAGACGCTGCCGCCGGGGCGGATCTTCGCGGTCGAGGTCACGCAGTCGCTGCTGTGGCGCCCGTTCGGCTGGTGGACGATCAAGATCAACCGCATGAGCGGCAAGAGCGCGGCGCAGCAGTCGTCGAGCTCCGCGCAGCAGTTCAACGTGGTGCTCCCCGTCGGCAAGCGCGCCGATGTCGAACGGGTGCTCGCGCTGATCCTTCCCGACGCGCCGGTCGCCGACATCCCGCTCGTGTGGGAGCACGGGATCCTCGGCCCCGTCGAGGGAGACCCGTACCGGACGATGGCGCGCCGGGCCTGGTGGCGCAGGCCCCTGTCGTGGAAGCGGCACGGATATGCGCTCACCGACTTCGGTCTGCTGCTTCGGCGGGGAACGGTCTGGCGCAAGCTGGCGATCTTCCCGCTCGCGCGGCTGCAGGGCGTCTCGCTCTCGCAGGGACCGATCGACCGCGCACAGCGCGTGTCGGGCGCCCAGGTGCACTCGGTCCAAGGCCTCATCACCGGATATCTCTCGGGCCTGGAGCGTGACGACGCCCTGTTCCTTCTCGACGGCGTGAGCTCGGCCGCCGTCGCTGCGGCGGCCCGCGACCACACGCACCGCTGGGGCGAGTACGTGACGGATGCCGAGGGCGAGCAGGTTCCCGGCGGGTATCCGGGGGCCGGCAGCGAGGTCGGGGTCGGTGAGCTCGGTGCGCCGCCCGTGGCATCACCCGTACAGCCGTCGATGCCGCCCGCACCGTATGGGGCGCCGCCTGCTCCACCCGCGCCTCCGGTCGCGCCTCCTGTTCCTCCTGTGTCTTCGCCTGTGCCACCCGCGCCGGCGGCGCAGCCGCCCGCGCCGCCGGTGGTCCCGCCCGCTGCTCCGCCTGCTCCGCCGGTCTCGCCGGTACAGCTGCCGCCGGCCCCGCCGGTACAGCTGCCGCCTGCCCCGCCGGCGCCCCCGGCTCCGAACCGTGAGTGATCCGTCGCGCCGTGACGGGCGCCTCGGGGTCGGCATCATCGGAGCCGGTCGTGTCGGCCCGGTCATCGGTGCGGCGCTCGCCGGCGCCGGCCACGCAGTCACGGGCATCACGAGCGGCTCGGACGACGATCGTGCGTCGGCCGTGCTGCCCGACGTGCCGATCCTGGACGCGCTCGAAGTCGTGCGGCGCAGCGAACTCGTCGTCGTCGCCGTTCCTCATGACGAGCTGCCCGCTCTGATCGCGGGTATCGCCGAGGTCGGCGGCTGGCAGCTCGGCCAGCTCGTGCTGCACACCGACCCCGGGCACGGGATCGAGGTGCTCCGCCCCGCCGCCGAGCGCGGGGCGATCCCTCTCGCCGTGCACCCGGCCATCACGTTCACGGGCACGACGATCGACCTGCGCCAGCTGCAGGCGAGCTACGCCGCGGTGACAGCGCCCGCCGCCGTGCTCCCGATCGCCCAGGCGCTGGCGGTCGAGATGGGATGCGAGCCCGTCGTCATCGCCGAGGCCGATCGTGCGGCGTACGCCGATGCGATCCAGGCGGCGACCGAATTCTCGCGGTCGATCATCGTGCAGTCGACCACCCGCCTCGGTGAGATCGGCGTCGAGAACCCCGGTGGATACCTGTCGGCTCTGGTGCAGTCGACCGTCGAGAGGGCGCTGCGCGACGCATCCGGCCCCTCGCCCCTGCTCTGAGGCCAGACGTCCGCGCCGCCCCGCTGAGGTCGGATGCCCCCTTGAGGTCAGATGCCCCTCTGCGGTCAGCGGCCTCCCGAGAAGCCGCCGCCTCCTCCGCCGCCGGAGAAGCCCCCGCCGAACGATCCGCCGGCGCTCGACGAGCTGCTCGCGCTCGGTGCCGAGTAGGTCGCGGCAGCGTTCGACGAGGCGGCGAAAGCCACGAGCTGCCCTCGGACGAACGGTGCGGTGGGGTCACCGATCCAGGTCGCCCCGCGCTGCGCGGAGGCGTACGCCGTCTCGAGCACCTGGCCCCACTCGTCCTCCATCCCGAACAGCATCGCGTAGGGCAGAAGACGCTCGTAGACGACGATCACGTTCGCGTCGCCGTCCTGACGGCGTTCCGCACCCGAGTACGACTGCAGCATCCGCAGTCGATCGGCTTCTGCCACGCGGATGAATTCCCTGACCCCCATGAGGTACTCGTACTGTCGGGCTCCTTCTGCGGTGAGCACCGTGTGCTTCGAGAAGCTGTAGAGCGACGAGAGCAGCACGAGGAACAGCCCGAACGCGATCGCGACGAAGGCGGGCATCGCGGTGACCCTCCCCGCGATGATCCCCCACAGGCCGAGTCCGAACCCCGTGACGACGACGGCGATCGCGCACCACTGCAGGATCATCGCGCCGCGGCTTCGCGCCTTCGTCACCAGCCCCCGAGACTCTGCCGCCTCGGCGCCGCTCTTCGACAGGGCCGTCATACGTGCGGCGAACTCCTCACTCGAGGTCGGGAGTTCGGCGACGCCGTCGGCGTCGGCATCCGTGAACAGGGCATCGAGCGCTTCGACATCCAGCTGATCGGGAATGCGGCCTCCGGGGAGGCGCCGTAGCCGCGGTTCCTCGGCCTCCGTCCCCTCTTCGATGCGCACCGTGCCACGCACCGCGAGGTGGACGATCTCAGCGGGGATCGCAGCCTTCGCCCCCGGCACGATCGCTGCGGCGAGCAGGGGTGGCAGGGAATCCGGCACGTCGTACTGGGCGACGACGATGCCGTCGGCGGTTCGTCGGGACCTCTTGAACGACGACACGGCGAACCAGGCGCCGACCGAGAGACCGAGTCCGCCGAGCGCGGCGATCGCGGGCACGGTGTCGGTCACAGGATCGGGCTCACGAGCTGACGGCTGTGCGGCGGTGCCCGCGTCGAAGCCGACCGCGACGGTGACTCCCTGCCCCGGGGACAGCTCGTTCGCCTCGACATGGAACGCTGATCCGTCGGCCGACTCAGTGAGCGGGCATTCGTCGGTCGAACCCGCATACCCCACGTAGCAGCGCGTGGCGCCTGTCATCCGGTCTGTCATCTGCGCGTCGAACACGACGTCGGCGCGGAACTCCTCGACGGGCTGCGTGCTGTCGAGGGGGAGGAGATCCCAGTAGAACTCGTCGACGCCGGTGTCGGCCGCGAGGACGACATCGCGCATCTCGTACTCGATGACGTAGGTCTGAGTGCCCTGCACATAGTCGTCGTCGCCTGTGAGGACATAGAGCAGACCGTCGTCCTCGTCGGTCTCGTACGGCACGTCGGCGCCGCTTCCGTCGGTCACCGACAGGATCTGCAGTTCGAGCCACGCATTCTCGTAGCTGGTCGGCATTCCGCGGACTATGCCCTTGTTCTGATCGAAGTCCGGGAACCTCGCCGTCAGCGTCTCGGTGACGTGCATCCGCGCACGGCCTTCGTCGTCGAGCGACACGTCGAAACGCGCGTCCCACGATTCATACGAGAAGTCGTCCACATCGGCGCTCGCGGACCTCGCGTCGGCGAGCATGCCGGTGTTGTCGGCGGCGGATGCGGCCGCCGAGGCAGCCGGGGCCGCAACCGCGGCGGCAGCCGGGGTGACCGCCGCGGCGACGCCGATCTGGCCAGTCCGATGGTGGCGAGGGTGCGGGCGAGTCTGATGGCTGCCATGCATCGAGGCTACCCAGGCTCGACCGCGGGACGAGCGACTCGACCTCGGTAAACTGGAGACGACTTTTCAAGGAGCCCCGAATGACTGACGCGTCTGCCGCGCCCGAGACGGCCACGGCCGCCACCGAAGAAGACGTCCACGAGCAGAAGGCCGTGCGTCTCGCCAAGCGCGAGCGCCTGGTCGCGAATCGAACGGATGCCGGTGGGGGAGCGTTCCCCGTGGGTGTTCCGGTGACGCATCAGATCCCCGCCCTGCGTGCCGAGTACGGCGAGCTCGAGGCCGGCGCCGAGACCGGCGTCGTGGTCGGCGTCGCGGGCCGTGTGGTCTTCAGTCGCAACACCGGCAAGCTGTGCTTCGCGACCCTCCAGGCGGGCGACGGTTCGCGCATCCAGGCGATGATCTCGCTCGCGAACGTCGGTGAGGAGTCGCTCGCCGACTGGAAGGAATACGTCGACCTGGGCGACCACGTGTTCGTCCATGGCGAGGTCATCTCCAGCCGCCGAGGCGAGCTTTCGATCATGGCCGACGGATGGGCGATCGCCTCGAAGGCGATCCTGCCGCTTCCGAACGCGTACTCCGAGCTCAGCGAAGAGGGTCGCGTGCGCAGCCGGTACCTCGACCTGATCGTCCGCGAGCAGGCGCGCACCACGGTCCGCGCCCGTGCCGCGGTCAATGCCAGCCTGCGCGCGACGTTCGGCAGCCACGACTACCTCGAGGTCGAGACACCCATGCTGCAGGTGCAGCACGGAGGTGCCTCGGCTCGTCCGTTCGTCACGCACTCCAACGCGTTCGACACCGAGCTGTACCTGCGCATCGCGCCGGAGCTCTACCTGAAGCGCGCCGTCGTCGGCGGCATCGAGCGGGTCTACGAGATCAACCGCAACTTCCGCAACGAGGGCGCAGACTCCACGCACAGCCCCGAGTTCGCGATGCTCGAGGCGTACCAGGCCTACGGCGATTACAACCAGATGGCCGCGCTCACGCAGGAGCTGGTGCAGAAGGCGGCGATCGCGGTGTCGGGTTCGACGACCGTGACCTGGGCCGACGGCACCGAGTACGACCTGGGTGGCGAGTGGGACCGCATCTCAATGTACGAGTCGCTGTCGGCCGCATCCGGTCGCACGGTCACCCCGGGCGATTCGGTGGAGGACCTCATCGCGTTCGCCGAGGCCAACGGCGTCGACCTTCCGGCTCAGGCGACGCACGGCAAGCTCGTCGAGGAGCTGTGGGAGCACTTCGTGAAGGGCGACCTCGTGCGCCCGACCTTCGTGATGGACTTCCCTGTCGACACGTCGCCCCTGGTCCGCGAGCACCGTTCGATCGACGGCGTGGTCGAGAAGTGGGACCTGTACATCCGCGGCTTCGAACTCGCGACCGGATACTCAGAGCTCGTCGACCCCGTCATCCAGCGCGAGCGTTTCGTCGAGCAGGCGAAGCTCGCCGCGCGAGGCGACGTCGAGGCGATGCCGGTCGATGAGGAGTTCCTGCGGGCTCTCGAGCACGGCATGCCGCCGTCCGGTGGCATGGGCATGGGGATCGATCGCCTGCTGATGGCGATCACCGGGCTCGGAATCCGCGAGACCATCCTCTTCCCCCTGGTCAAGTAGTCGAGGTCGCGCCGCGGCGGAACGCCCACTCGGGCAGCACTGCGGCGTTGATCATCGTGTCGAGCAGGGCGGCGAGGCCGTAGCGGGGATCGATCTCGCGCACGAGCTCGAGGTAATGGGCGGCGTGGCTCGCTCGGCCGAGCGCCCACGACAGCCACGCCGCGGCGGTGAGCGGGCCGGGCCGGGAGGCCAGTGGTGCGCGAGCCGCCGTCGCGCGCGCGAGCGTCAGTGCGCGGCGAAGGCGATCGGGGTCGGGCGACGGCCCCCTGCCGAGGAACACATCCCCGAGGTCGTCGGGCACAGCCGTGCGAGCGTCGGCGAAGGCGAGCTGCGCGGCAAGGGTCCGAGCGCCGCCGACGGCGTCCGTCGCCCACTGCGTCAGGGCGACGTCGCGGAAAAGGGGCCGGTCCAGACACCAGAGCAGCGCCGCGGTCGCGAACGGCGGCAGATCGTCGGATGGCGAGAGGACCGCCTCGAAGAATGCGGGGATGTCTTCGAGGAGCACGAGGGCGGCGATCGCCTGCGGATTCCGTCGACCGGCGAGGGCATCGCTCCTGGTGCCTTCGAGCAGATCGGAGATCTCGCGGAGTGCCCGGCCGACGCGTTCCTTCTCCGCGAAGTCGACCGTCGGCAGCGCGACGCCCGACAGCTGGTCGCCCGAGACATCGCCGATGCCCGGCACCGCAGGGGGCGCCTCGTCGAGACGCCGCACCTCGGGGTCGCGATCGAGATAGCTCGACCAGCCGGACGGCGTGACGCAGAGGGCATCGACGATGCGCAGGCCGGCATCTTCGGCGCGACCCAGCAACTCGTCGACTTCGACCGCGAGCGGCAGGACGATCCCGTCGCGGGTCTCGTGCACCTCGTCATCGGTGTAGACGACGACGGCGACCGCATCCGTTCCGTCGACGCGCGAGACGAGACCGATCGACGCGTCGACGTAGTCGTGGAGCGAGACGTCGTCGTCGGGGAGGTCGAGCCGCATCGCCCCGCACGTACGAGTGCCGTGGAACGGCAGCAGGACGAGACTGTCGGTGGGGGTGAAGCCGGCGAGGGACGGGACGATGCTGAGGAACTCAGCGGAGCCGGAGGCTCTGAGCAGTGTGGTCATCCTGCGAGTGTCATCGCGAGGGAGCTTCCGAACCCGCGTTTCCACAGGGCTGGCCCGGTGCCTCCGTGGACCCGCGAATGTGGAGGAGCAGTGGGTCGCGCACCGCGTACCATGGAGTCATGGAGAACTTCTGGCTCGCCGCCGCATGGTCGATCATCCCGACCATCGGGGTGAGCGTCGTGTTCTTCTTCGTGCTGCGCGGGATCCTTCGCTTCGATCGGACCGAGCGCAAGGTGCACGCCCGCATCGAGGCCGAGGAGCGGGCCGCTCGCGGCCTGCCGCCGCGGTCCTGAGCGGCGTCCGCACCATCGGCTACTGTGTAGCCAGCGCACCCCTGCAGGTGCCCACGAAGGCGCTCGTCGCCGATGTGCCGACCCGCCGAGAGGACGAGGGATGACACCCGAGACCTGGGCGTGGTGGATCACGGCTTTCCTGGTCGCTCTCGACCTGACCATCCGCATCACCGCGATCATCGTGATCCCGCGCAACCGGCGACCCACCGCGGCGATGGCCTGGCTGCTCGCCGTGTTCTTCATCCCGTTCGTCGGGGTGTTCCTCTTCCTGCTGATCGGCAACCCGCGACTGCCGCGCGCACGCCGCCGCAAGCAGGACCAGATCAACGAGTACATCGCCGAGACGAGCGAGCACCTGCACTTCGGCACGCTGCGACCGAACGCCCCGAGCTGGTTCCCTCCGCTCGTCGAGATGAACCATCGACTCGGTGCCCTTCCGATCTCGGGCGACAACGGCGCCCATCTGATCTCGGGGTACCAGGAGTCGCTCGACGCGATGGCCGAAGAGATCCGCAAGGCGGAGGACTACGTCCACGTCGAGTTCTACATCCTGCAGTCCGACGCGTCGACCGACAACTTCTTCCGGGCGATGGAAGAGGTCGCCGCACGCGGGGTGCAGGTGCGAGTGCTGCTGGACCACTGGGCGAACCGGTGGAAGCCGAAGTACCGTGACACGATCGCGCGCCTCAATCGGATGGGGGCGAACTGGCACCTGATGCTGCCGGTGCAGCCGCTCAAGGGGCGCATGCAGCGCCCCGACCTCCGCAACCACCGCAAGCTCCTCGTCGTCGACGGCAAGGTCGCGTTCCTCGGTTCGCAGAACGTCACCGATTCGACGTACAACCTGCCGAAGAACATCAAACGCGGGCTGCACTGGGTCGACCTCATGGTGCGCATCGACGGTCCGGTCGTCCTGAGCGTGAACGCGATCTTCCTCAGCGACTGGTACAGCGAGACCGACGAGGTGCTGCAGGAGATCGACATCTCGCATGCGGAGGCCGGGTCGGGCGATCTCGACTGCCAGGTCGTGCCGTCCGGGCCGGGGTTCGAGGTCGAGAACAACCTGCGTCTGTTCCTCGGGCTGCTGTATGCGGCCAAGGACAGGATCATGATCGTCAGCCCCTATTTCGTCCCCGACGAGGCGCTGCTGCTCGCGGTGACCGCCGCGGTCGACCGTGGCGTCGAGGTCGAGCTGTTCGTCTCCGAAGAGGGCGACCAGGCGATGGTCTACCACGCGCAGCGCAGCTACTACGAGGTGCTGCTGAAGGCGGGAGTCCGTATCTGGATGTACCGCAAACCGTACATCCTGCACACGAAGAGCCTGACGATCGACGACCAGGTCGCGGTGATCGGTTCGAGCAACATGGACATGCGATCGTTCGGTCTCAACCTCGAGGTCTCGATGCTCGTGCGCGGCGAGGAGTTCGTCGCCGAGATGCGCGAGGTCGAAGACGAGTACCGCTCGCTCAGCCGGGAGCTGACGCTGGACGAGTGGATGCAGCAGCCGCTGCGCTCGACCGTGCTCGACAACCTCGCACGCCTCACCTCGGCACTTCAGTAGACCTTTCAGGCATGTGCGCGGGGGTGCCCGCGGGTCGCACCGGCCGGTACCCTGTTGTGCATGGCCACCCCCACTCGCGTCATCGCCGCTCTCTCCGCGCTCGCGGCCGCCCTGCTGATCGCAGGATGCACCTCGACTCCCGGTGCGGATGCCCCCACCGACGCGCCGTCCACCTCGCCCACGGCGGGGAGCACGGATGACGCCGATGACATCGAGGGGGTCCTTCTCGACGACGGCCGGATGTTCGGCGTCGTCACCTGGGGGTCCTCGACATGCGTTCCGCAGGTCGACCAGGTGTCGGCCGAAGGGCAGACCGTCACGGCGGCCCTCGTCGACTCCGAGGACGCCGACAAGGCCTGCACGGCCGATCTCGCTCCTCGTGCGAGTGTCGGAGCGGTTCCTGAGGGAGTCGACCCGACGAAGGGGATCACGCTGAAGGTGACCTACGGCGACGTCGTGGACGACGTCGATCTCGACGGCGACCCGTCGTTCACGGGCACCCCTGGGTCATCGACCGAGTACACGCCGAGCGCCGGCTGGTTCGACGACGGCTCGCTCGTGCTTCTCACGTGGGGCTCGTCGAGCTGCGCTCCGGTCGTCGAGAGCCTCGAGGGCTCGGGCGCGACGGGCACGGCCACCTTCGTCACCGATGACACCCAGGTGTGCACGATGGACATGGCGCCTCGGGCGACGATCATCGCGTTCGGCGATGACGCGGTCGACGACGACGACTTCACCCTGACTCTCGTCGGAGGAGGCCTGGACGGCACCGTCCAGGTTCGCTGATCCGGACCGAGCGCTGATCGGACAAGGGTGCCGCGATGGTTCGTCGCGGCGCTCTCAGAGTGCGGCGACCGGATGTCCGGCGGGCAGAGCGAGCAGCAGCGCGCCCGGGTCCGCCCTGCAGGTGACGCGCACCGCGAGGCCGAACTCGTCGCCGTCGAGTTCGATCGGGATCGGTCGGGGAGCTGCCGCCTCGGCGACCAGTCCCCGGAAGTAGTGCACCGACGCATCCCTGCCCCGGCGCTCGAGCACGCGGCGTCCTGCACGGGAGCGTCGGAGCACCGAGTTGTCCCACCAGATCTTGCGCCACACGCCGAGCCATCCCAGCACGCCCGTCGGCTGGATCACGGCGACGTCGAGGATGCCGTCTGCGATGGAGGCATCGGGGATCAGGGCGATACCGGCCGGCAGAGTGCCGCAATTGGCGAACAGGATGCTGTGCACCTTCGTGGTGTGCAGACGTCCGTCGTCGATCTGGAACACTGCTCGGAACGGCTCCGCGGACACCAGCGACCGTGCGGCGCCGTCGACGTACGCGATCCACCCGACCGACTTCTTCAGGTCGGAGCGGGTGTTGGCGATCATGTCGGCGTCGAGGCCGATACCGGCCAGGACCACGTAGGCGTGCTCTTCGTGCTCGCCGCTCTCGCGGGTGAGTCGCGCCCACCCGATGTCGATCGCATGTCGGAAACCGCCCAGGGCCGCTCTGATCATCTCGTCGGAGTCGCCGAGCGGGAGGTTGAGATTGCGGGCGAGGAGGTTGCCGGTGCCGCTGGGGAGGATCGCGAGCGGAACACCGGTGTTCGCGATGGCCTCGGACACCGCGCGCACCGTGCCATCGCCTCCGGCGACCAGCACGACGTCGACTCCGCGCTCGAGCGCCTGCGCCGTCGCCCGCTGGCCCGGATCCGCGACGGTCGTCGGATAGAACGCCGGATGCTCCCATCCGGCTTCGCTCGACAGGGTGCGGACCCTGGCGCGCAGATGCTTCTCGTCGACCTTGATGGGGTTGTACACGAGCGCCGCCTGTCGCCGGGCGGGGGCGCTCATCGTCATGGCGCTACTCTAGTGCGGCGGATGCGCCGTGCCGGCCGCGGCGGACGCGCCCGGCACGCACCATAGACTTGGTGGATGATCGACCTCGCACTCCTCCGCGAAAACCCGGAGATCGTCCGCCGTTCTCAGGCCGCCCGTGGCAACGACCAGGGCACCGTCGACATCGCACTCGAGGCCGACCGATCGCGCCGAGCGGCACTCTCCGCATTCGAAGAGCTGCGTGCCGAGCAGAACGCGTTCGGCAAGCAGGTCGCGAAGGCCCCCAAAGAGGAGAAGGCCGCGCTCGTCGCGCAGGTGAAGGACCTCGCCGAGCGCGTCAAGCAGGCGCAGCAGAGCGCGAACGAGGCGTCAGAGGCGGCATCCGCTGCACTCGCCCGCATCGAGAACGTCGTCGTCGACGGCGTCCCCGCCGGCGGTGAGGCGGACTTCGTCGAACTCCGCCGCGTCGGCGACGTGCCGGCCTTCGATTTCGAACCGCGCGATCACCTCGAACTGGGCGAGATCCTCGGTGCGATCGACATGGAGCGCGGCGCGAAGGTCTCGGGTGCCCGCTTCTACTTCCTGCGCGGCATCGGGGCGCGCCTCGAGATCGCCCTCATGAACCTCGCGCTCGACAAGGCTCTGCAGAACGGCTTCGTGCCGCTGATCACGCCCACCCTGGTGCGACCGGAGATCATGCAGGGCACCGGGTTCCTCGGCGAGCACGCCGACGAGGTCTACCACCTCGACAAGGATGATGATCTCTACCTGGTCGGCACCAGCGAGGTCGCGCTCGCCGGGTACCACAAGGACGAGATCCTCGACCTCGGAAAGGGCGCGCTGCGCTACGCCGGCTGGTCGACGTGCTACCGGCGCGAGGCGGGTTCGCACGGCAAGGACACCCGCGGCATCATCCGAGTGCACCAGTTCAACAAGCTCGAGATGTTCGTCTACACGAACCCCGAGGATGCCGAGGCGGAGCACCTGCGTCTCGTCGCACTGCAGGAGGAGATGCTGACCTCTCTCGGTCTCGCGTACCGCGTCATCGACGTGGCGGCGGGCGACCTCGGGTCGAGCGCCGCACGCAAGTACGACATCGAGGCGTGGGTTCCGACGCAGGGTGCCTTCCGTGAGCTGACCTCCACCTCGAACTGCACCACGTATCAGGCTCGCCGCCTCGACATCCGCCACCGGCCGGAGGCGCAAGACGGTCAGACCGCGAAGACGCAGCCGGTGGCCACGCTCAACGGCACCCTCGCGACCACCCGATGGATCGTCGCGCTGCTCGAGACGCACCAGCAGGCCGACGGTTCCGTGCGGGTGCCCGAGGTGCTGCGGCCCTACCTGGGCGGACTCGAGGTCCTGGAGCCCGAGGCATGACCGCTCCCTGGCTCGTCGGCCTCGACGTCGACGGTACGATCCTGCTGCAGGACGAGACGATGAGCCCCGGGGTGCCTGAAGCCGTCGCTCGGCTGCGTGACGCCGGGCACGAGGTGACCATCGCCACCGGACGCAGCTGGATGGCGACGCGTCGATATGTGGAGATGCTCGGCCTGACGGCGGAGTACGTCGTGTGCTCGAACGGTGCCGTGACGATGCGGCGTGTCGGTGACGAGTGGGAGCGGTGGCACATCGAGGTCTTCGACCCCGCGCCCGTTCTCGCGCTGCTGCGCGAGCGGCTGCCGGAGGCGCGGTACATGGTGGAGCTCGGGTCGGGCCAGCGGCTCTACACCGAGCACATGGACGACTGGACGCTCGATGCAGGCCGGCAGGTGAGTTTCGAGGAGCTCGCGGCCGAGCCGGTCTCGCGCATCGTGGTCGTCTCTCCCGGTCACGACGAGGACGACTTCCACCGACTCGTCGCCGACGCAGGACTCAACGAGGTCTCGTACGCGATCGGCTGGACGGCGTGGCTCGACATCGCGCCGCAGGGCGTCGACAAGGGAACGGCCCTGGAGCGCGTGCGCACCGAGCTGGGATTCGAGCGGGGCCAGGTGCTCGTCGCCGGAGACGGCCGCAACGACATCGGCATGTTCGGGTGGGCGCTCGGGCTCGACGGTCGTGCTGTGGCGATGGGGCAGGCGCCCGACGAGGTCAAGGACGCCGCCGGCGAGGTGACGGCGGACGTCGAGGACGGCGGGCTGGCGACAGCGCTGAACACGCTTCCAGCACCTGCCCAGGTCAGCGCGGGAGAATAGAACTCGGCTAGACTCACGGCTTGTCGGCAGATTGTTCTGTCGGGAGGGTTGTCCGAGCGGCCGATGGAGCTGGTCTTGAAAACCAGTGGGCAGAGATGTCTCGTGGGTTCGAATCCCACACCCTCCGCATTCCAGGGAACGGTGTCCCCCCGCACCGCACGCTGACCGAAAGGCCCCGAGTGAGTCCTAGCACCCGACGCCGTCGCACCATCGCGCGCCATGGTCAGTTGCGCACGCCGGGTCCGCTCAGCCAGCTTCTGACCTTCGTCGCGATCGGTCTCGCCGTCGTCCTCGTCAGCGGCTTCAGCATCGCGGCATACGTCTTCTACGATCTCTCCAGCACGGTCACGGCTAACGCGGTCGAGCTCGACACGACGACGGAACTGCCGCCCGACATCGGAGAATACAAGGAGGGATTCAACCTCCTCCTGACCGGCGTCGACACGTGCGAAGAGGAGTATGCGGAGTACTTCGGAGATCGGTGCGACGGAGCCGACTCCGAGGGCACGCTGAATGATGTCAACCTGCTCGTGCACGTCTCGCAGGAGCCTCGCCGCATCACGGTCGTGAGCTTCCCCCGCGACCTGATGCTCTCGATCCCGGAGTGCGAAGACGCCCAGGGCAACGTCCATTCGGCGATGAGCAAGCAGCCCCTGAACGTCGCCTACACCGACGGCGGCCTCAACTGCGTCGCGAAGACGATCACGGAGCTCACCGGCCAGGAGATCCAGTTCGCGGCGTCCGTGACCTTCGGCGGCGTGATCGAGATCACCAACGCGATCGGCGGCGTCGACGTCTGCCTCGCGACGCCGATCAAGGACCGATACACGGGCCTCGACATGACCGCGGGCACGCACACGGTGAAGGGACTCGAGGCTCTTCAGTTCCTGCGCACCCGCCACGGTGTCGGTGACGGCAGCGACCTCGGCCGCATCGGCAACCAGCAGCAGTACATGTCGAGCCTCGTGCGCAAGCTGATCAGCAGCGAGACCCTCGGAAACGTCCCGATGATGCTCAAGCTCGCCAACACGGGACTCAGCAACGTCGAGGCCAGCACGTCGCTCGCCGACCCCATGAAGATCGTGCAGATCGCTCTCGCGGTGAAGTCCGTGCCGTTCGAGGACATCGTCTTCCTGCAGTACCCGACCGGCGCGGACTGGGACAACGCCAACAAGGTCGTGGCGAACGAATCCGCCGCGCAGGAGATGTGGGACGCGATCAACGCGAACGCCCAGCTGCAGGTCACGCATGAGAACACCGAGAGCGACGGCGTCGTCGTGACCGAGCCCACGCCCGCTGATGCGGGCGCGGCCACCCCCGATCCTGCGGCCACGCCCGACAACGTCGTGGCGCTCCCCGACTCGATCAAGGGCAACTCCGCCGCGCAGCAGACCTGCTCGAACGGAAACGTCAACTGACTCGCGCGTTCTGATCGGAGAGCCGCCCCATCCCTGCCGGGAGAGGGCGGTTCTCTCGTTCAGTCCTCGTGCGCCCCCGCGGGCGGTGGCGTCGCTCCCGGAGCCGGCGGGTAGAGCACGTCCATCAGCGACTCGATGATGCCGGGCATGTCGACGGTCGGGTCGATCATCCACTGCAGCTGGAGCCCGTCGGAGACGGCCTGGATCACCCTGGCCATGGTGTCGGGGTCGAGGGTCGCGCGCCGCTGCTCGTCGCGCTCGAACGCGACCGCGATGCTCTCCCGGAGTCGTTCGCTGCGATCGAGGAAGTAGCGGTGGGCGGGATGCTCCGGATCGACGGCATCCACAGCCAGGCGGGAGAACAGTTCGACGACGCCCGGGACTTCGGCGTTGCGGCGGATCACGTCGACGAACGCGGCTTTCGCGTCGACCGGATCCACCGGTTGCGGAGTGTTGAGGTCGTGCTCGTCGCGTGTGCGGAGCACTTCGGTGAACAGCTCCTCCTTGCTCCCGAAGTAGTGCAGGAGCGCTGCCGGGGTGACCCCGACGACCTCGGCGATCTGTTTGAGCGACGCATTCTGGTATCCCTTGCGTCCGATCACATCGAGCGCGCTCTCGAGGATCTCTCCGCGTCTGGCGACGCCCTTCGCATATGAACCTCGTCGTGCCATCTCTCGAGACTAATCCTGAACAACGTTTGAAATCCAATACCTACTCGCATATAGTTTTCGCAAGACACTGCCGTCGCCTGCGAAAGGAAGACCATGACCGAGATCTCGGCATCCGACCTCACCCTCGAAGAGAAGGCATCGCTCACGAGCGGCGCGGACTTCTGGACGACCAAGTCGATCGATCGCGTCGGGCTTGCGTCGATCATGATGACCGACGGCCCGCACGGCCTCCGCAAGCAATCCGGGAGCACGGATCACCTCGGTCTCGCGAGCAGTGTCCCCGCCACCTGCTTCCCGCCGGCCGTCGGCATCGGTTCATCGTTCGACCCCGAGATCATCGAGCGCGTCGGCGCGGCCATCGGCGTCGAAGCGGCCATCGAGGATGTCGCGATCGTGCTCGGCCCCGGCATCAACATCAAGCGCTCGCCGCTGTGCGGACGCAACTTCGAGTACTTCTCCGAGGACCCCATCGTGTCGGGCATCCTCGGGGCGGCGTCGGTGCGCGGCGTGCAGTCGCAGGGAGTCGGCTCCTCGCTCAAGCACTTCGCGGCGAACAACCAGGAGTTCGATCGGATGCGCGCGAGCTCCGACGTCGATCCTCGTCCGCTGCACGAGATCTACCTGCGCGGCTTCGAACGCGTCGTCACGGACGCTCAGCCATGGACCGTCATGTGCTCGTACAACCGTCTCAACGGCGTGTACACCTCGGAGGACCCGTGGCTGCTCACGCAGGTGCTGCGCGACGACTGGGGCTTCGACGGGCTCGTGGTCTCCGACTGGGGTGCGGTGAACGACCGGGTTGCCGGCGTCGCCGCGGGACTCGACCTGGAGATGCCCTCGTCAGGCGGCCGCACGGATGCCCAGCTCGTCGCCGCCGTGCGCGCGGGTGAGCTCGCCGAGAGCGTGCTCGACACCGCGGCCGCCCGCGCGATCGACCTGGTGCGCAAGGCCGGTCGGCGCCCGGCCGTGTCGGGTCCGCTGGACGTCGACGCGCACCACGCACTCGCACGAGAGGCCGCCGGCCGTTCCATCGTCCTGCTGAAGAACGACGGCGACGTGCTTCCGCTCGGTGCGGGACAGAAGATCGCCGTCATCGGAGCGTTCGCCACCGAACCGCGCTTCCAGGGCGCGGGCTCGTCTCTGATCAACCCGACCCGGGTCGACGGGGCGCTCGACGAGCTGCGCGCCGTCGCCGGCGACGACGTCTCGTACGCACCGGGCTTCGCGGTCGCGGGCGGGGCCGTCGCAGCATCCGGACGCTCCGACGACGACCTGCGCGACGAGGCCGTGGCCGTGGCATCCGCAGCCGATGTGGCGGTCGTCTTCCTCGGGCTTCCCGCCGCGGAGGAGTCGGAGGGCTTCGACCGTGAGCACATCGACCTTCCTGCCGACCAGCTCGCGCTGCTCGACGCCGTGATCCAGGCGAACCCCACGACCGTGGTCGTGCTCTCGAACGGCGGCGTCGTGGCGCTGCCCTTCGCCGACCGGGTGCCCGCGATCGTCGAGACCTGGCTGCTGGGGCAGGCAGGCGGCGGTGCCGTCGCGGACGTGCTGTACGGCGCCGTGAACCCGTCGGGCAAGCTCACCGAGACCGTTCCGGTGCGGCTCGAGGACAACCCCTCTTTCGGCAACTTCCCCGGCGAGTTCGGTCACGTCCGCTACGGCGAGGGCGTTCTCGTGGGCTACCGCTGGTACGACGCGAAGGGCCTCGAGGTCGCCTACCCGTTCGGCCACGGCCTTTCTTACACGACGTTCGCGTACGGGGAGGCCTCGGTGTCGGTCACAGCTGACGGCGACATCGCCGTGACCGTCGAGGTCACCAACACGGGCGTGCGCGACGGCCGCGAGGTCGTGCAGGTGTACGTCGCCCCGGTGCGCTCCGTCGTGCAGCGTGCACCGCGTGAGCTCAAGGCGTTCTCGTCCGTGGCGCTGGCCGCAGGGGAGACCCGCGCTGTCGAGCTCGTCGTCCGCCGCGCGGACCTCGCCTACTGGGACGTCCGCGTCGATCGGTTCATCGTCGAGGGCGGCGAGTACACGGTCGAGGTCGCCGCATCCAGCCGCGACATCCGCTCGTCGTCGACGGTCGAGGTCGAGGGAGACGCCGTCGCGCTGCCCCTCACCATGAACTCCTCGATCGGCGACGTCGTCGCCCACCCGGTCGCGGGCCCGATCGTGATGGGAGCGCTCGGTGGCGTGATGGACGGACTCACCGGAGCCGACTCATCGGCCGCATCGATGATGCCGAATGACGAGGCGATGGAGAAGATGATGGCGTCGTTCCCGATCGGACGCCTCATCGGTTTCCCGGGTGTCGACGTGACGTACGAGCAGATCGAGCAGCTGCTCGCCGGGGCGAACGCGGGAGTGCTGCCGCAGAGCTGACTCGCACCCCGGATGCCGAGACGCCCTCCCCGTCGCGCGACGGGGAGGGCGTTTCGATCTCTCCCGGGTGCTTCCGTTCGGCTGAGGTCAGGCGGGGAGTACGAGCACGCCGTTGCGGCGGTGCGGCAGGCGAGCGAGCGAATCGTCGCGCAGCACCTCAGGGAGCAGCGACTCCGGAGCGTCCTGGAATGCCAGCGGGCGCAGGAAGCGGCGGATCGCGGATGCGCCGACAGACGTGTGCAGCGATGTCGTCGCCGGCCACGGTCCGCCGTGCTGTTGCGACCAGGTCACGGCGACCCCGGTCGGCCAGCCGGCGAAGAGCACGCGTCCCGCACGCTCCTGCAGCGATTCGAGGGTCGCGGTGGAGTCTTCGCCGGGCTCGGAGTGCAGGGTCGCGGTGAGGCTGCCCGGAACCGTCGCGAGCGCCGCGTGCAGGTCGGACTGCGAGTCGTAGCGCACGATGAGGGTGACCGGCCCGAAGCACTCCTCGAGCAGCACCTCCGGGCGCTCGGCGACAGCACGCGCGTCCGTGCGGAGCGCGACAGGGCGGACCCCGTCCACCTCGGCTCCCTCCGCGACGATCGAGACCGAAGGGTCTTCCTCGAGGTGGGCGAGCCCGGTCGGGAACGCCTCGGTGATGCGGTCGGTGAGAAGCGGGCCGCCCGCAGTCGCGGGGAGGGCTGACGCGACGGCATCCTCGAAACCAGAATCCGCCGGTACGAAGACCACGCCCGGCTTGGTGCAGAACTGGCCGATGCCGAGGGTGAAGGACCCGACGAGCCCCTGAGCGAGCGATTCCGCTCGTGCGGCGGCCGCGGCCTCGGTGATCACGACCGGGTTGATGCTGCCGAGCTCGCCGTAGAACGGGATGGGATCGGGGCGGTCGGAGGCGAGGTCGAACAGCGCGCGTCCGCCCGACACCGAACCCGTGAAGCCTGCGGCGCGGATGAGCGGATGCTGCACGAGCGCGTTACCTGCCTCTCGCCCCTCCACGAGTGCGAGCGAGCCGGCAGGTGCTCCCGCGTCTTCGAGCGCGGCTGCCACGAGCTCGGCCGTGCGGATCGACAGGCGAGGGTGGCCCGAGTGCGCCTTCACGACGACGGGGTTGCCGGCGGCCAGGGCCGAGGCCGTGTCGCCGCCCGCGACGGAGAACGCGAACGGGAAGTTCGAGGCCGAGAACACCGCCACCGGGCCCAGCGCGGTGAGCAGGCGGCGCAGCTCGGGTCGCGGCGGCGTCGCCGTGGCATCCGCGTCGTCGATCGTGAGCTCGAGGTAGGAGCCCTCCTCGACGACCGTCGCGAAGAGTCGCAGCTGACCGCTCGTGCGGGCGACCTCGCCGGTCAGGCGGGTGGCGCCCAGACGGGTCTCCTCGTCGGCGAGCGCGACGAGCTCCGTGACGTTCGCGTCGAGCGCATCGGCGGCGGCACGCAGCCAGCGCGCACGATCCGCGGCCGACGAGCGCCGCCAGATCGGGGCGGCGGCGGCTGCGGCGTGGACGATCGCGTCGAGATCTTCGGAAGACGTGGTCACGAGGGGTCCTTTCCTGCGGTGAACGCGGGGTCGTCGATGCGTGCGGGGTCATCGGTGAGCAGAGGGGCGAAGCGGATGCCGAGTCCGTCGTGCGCGTTCTCGGTGAGCCAGCCGTCGGCGATCGTCACCGGCGCGGGGTCGACCAGGGCGCCCAGCGCGCCGAACCCGGCGTCCTCGACATCTTCGACGAGCACCTCGGATGCAGTGTCGGGCAGAGTCAGCGCGAGCTGCCCCGAGAGCTCGGGGAGCAGATGCGGGTGCAGGGCGGCGCCGTGCGATGCGGCCAGTTCGGCGATGCGGAGGAACGGGGTGATGCCGCCGACGCGCACGATGTTGGGCTGCACGATCTGCGCCGCACCCGAGCGCAGGAAGTCGCCGAAGCGGTGCACGGTGTGCAGGTTCTCGCCGAGCGCGATCGGCACATCGATGCGTCGTGCGAGTTCCGTGTGGCCGTCGAGGTCGTCGGCTCGCAGCGGTTCCTCGATCCAGGCGAGGTCGAAACGCGACAGCGCGTCGACCGACATGGCCGCCCGGTCGAGATCCCACCGCTGGTTCGCGTCGATCATCAGCGATCGATCCGGTCCCAACAGCTCGCGGACGGCGGCGACGCGGTCGAGGTCCTCGGCGATATCGGGCTTGCCGACCTTGATCTTCACGGCGTCGAACCCCGAATCGATCCACCGCTGCACCTGCGCGAGCAGGTCATCGAGCGGATAGTGCAGGTTCACCCCCGAGCCGTAGGCGCGCACGCGATCGCGGCGGCGGCCGATCGATCCGGACACCGTGCCCCCGGCTGACCGAGCCGCGGCGTCCCACAGCGCGAGATCGAGTCCGGCGAGCGCGATGGTCGTGATCCCTCCGCCTCCGGCTTCATGCAGGTGCTCCCACAGACCCTGCCAGGCTTCGCCGGGGACTGCCGACCGCCCGACTGCGGCCGGTGCGATGTCGTGTTCGAGCAGAGCGTTCACCGCAGGCGCCCCGATCTGCGGGCTCCACGAGAATCCCCAGCCCTCGGCTCCGTCGGAGCGGACGACATGCGTCGCGATGACGCCGACGGAGGTGACATCGGCAGCCCACGGGCGCGTCAACGACACCCGCTGCAGACGCGTCGTCAGACTCCGGATCGTGGTCACAGCAGTGCGCGTCCTGCCGCGAGGATCTCGGCGAGGCGTGCCTCCTGCGCGGGAGTCGGGTCGACGAGCGGTGCGCGGACCGACCCGACCGCGAGGCCGGAGAGCCGCAGGCCCGCCTTGATGAGGGAGACCCCGAACCCCGGGGTCTCGTCGCGCAGCTCGACGAGAGGTCGATAGAAGCCGTCGAGCAGAGCGAGGCGCCGCGCTTCGTCACCGTCCGCATAGGCCCGGTAGTAGGCGTCGGCGATGTCAGGCGCCATCGCGAAGGCGGCCGAGGAATACAGGGGCACGCCGATGCCGCGATACGCCCCCTGGGTGAGCTCGGCCGTGAGCAGGCCGTTGAAGAACGCGAAGTCCGAGCGGCCCTCCTCGGCCACGGCGCGGACGATCAGCTGCGTCGTGCCGATGTCGCCGGTGCCGTCCTTGAAGCCCACGACCTTCGGATTGGCGACCAGCCGGCGAACCGTCTCGACCGAGTACTGCGCGCTTCCGCGGTGGTAGATGATCACGGGCAGGCTCGCTGCCTCGACGATCTGCTCGACATAGGCGGCGAGCCCCGCCTGCGTGCCGCCGACGAGATAGGGCGGCAGCACGAGAAGACCGTCGGCGCCGGCATCGGCTGCGGCCGTCGCGACCTCGATCGCGTGGCCGAGCGGGCCGCCAGCGCCGGCGATCACCGGGACGCGTCCGGCCACAGCGGTGACAGCCGTGCGGGTGACCGCGGCGGCTTCGCTCGCCGACAGGGCGTGGAACTCGCCCGTGCCGCACGCGGGGAACACCCCGCCGGCCCCGGCCTCGACGCCGGTCGCGACATGGGCGGCGAGCAGGTCATGGTCGATCGTGCCGTCCGTGGCGAACGGGGTCACCGGGAAGAAGAGGATTCCATCGAAGTCCATGTCGAGCCTTTCAGGAGACGGATGCGGCGGCGGATGCGGTGGCGGGGTCGAGCTCCGTCCGCCAGCTGCGGGTCGGGCGCCAGCCGAGCAGGCGGGCGGCCTTCGCCGACGAGAAGGCGGGGGAGTTGCCGGTCAATGCAGCAGCCGCGCGCTCGCTGCCGGGGTGGAAGCGGGGGAGCAGCTCGCTCAGAGGACGACGGGCGAGCGCATCGTCGGCGCCGACGAAGAAGACCTCGCCGTTCGGGATGTCGTCGAGAGCGGCGAGCAGGGTGTCGGCGAAGCCGGCAACGTCCCGGGCATCGACGTAGTTGAACAGAGCGGGGGCCGACAGCGCCGGGTCATCGAGCCTGTCGAGCACGGTGTGCCCCTGCTGCGTCGGAGCGCCGGCCCACTCTTCCGGGGCGATCACGTAGCAGGGGCGGAAGGACGCGAAGCGCACGTCGTCGCCGGCCTGGCGCCGCAGCATGTCCACGGTCTGCTCGATGAGCAGCTTCGACAGGGCATAGGCGTTCCACGGCTCGGCGGGCGAAGCCTCATCGAGGGGCAGCCGCTCGGGCGTCCACCCGCGCGGAGCGCCGTAGCCGATCACGGTCGGGCTGGAGGCGGCGACCACGCGGTGGATGCCGGCGCGGACTGCTCCGCCGAGCACCGACTGCGCGAGCGCGCCGTTGGTGCGCAGGATGACGTCCTCCGGCGCGCTGAACGGCACAGCGATCGCTGCGAGGTGGATCAGTGCATCGGCTGAGGCGCCCGCGAGCGCCGATGCCGTGGCATCCGCATCGGTCAGGTCGAGCGAGAACTGGGTGATTCCCGGGCGATCGAGGTCGTCGGTCGGCTCTCGGTCGATCGAGACGATCTCGTGCCCCGCCTCGGCGAGACCCGCGGACAGCGATCGCCCGAGTCGGCCGGATCCTCCGGTGACGACGATCCTCATCAGTGCTCCAGCAGCGCGATGCCGAGCTCCGAGACCTTCACCGGCAGGCCCGTCTCGAGCGAACGGTTGCCGGCGATACCGACCGCGATCGAACGGATGCCGTCGGTCCAGTCGGCGGGGCGCGCGAGCGGGTCGTCGCCAGGGCCCTCGAAGACATCCGAGAGAAGCAGTTCGTCGCCGCCGCCGTGGCCGCCGTCGCCGCCGTCGATCGAGACCTCGTAGGCCTCTTCCCAGTGCCGCTGCACGAGCAGTCGCTCGCCCTCCGGGCGCAGGGAGGTGGTGCCGTCGCTGCCCGAGAGGCTGGGGTCGATGTGCGGATGCAGGCCCTCGCCGGCGAGAACGGCGCCTCGCTCGACGACCTCGAGCTCGACCCGGCCGAGCGTGCCGTTGACCGCGACGCGGTAGCCCTCCCACGGCGAGTGCGCGTTCAACGAGTACGACATGGTCGCACCCGAGGCGTAGTCGACCACGAGTGCGAGGTTGTCCTCGATCGTGATCCCCTCGCTGAACACGTCGAGATCGCGCTTGTATCCGTCATGCTCCTCGGCGTCGAGGTACAGCGCGGCGAGGCGCTCGTCGGTGCGGAGATCGAGCTCGAAGACGTCGCCGCCGTCGTGGGTGCCGCGGGCGGGGCGCTCGCCCAGTCCGCGGGTCCTCGCGTTCTCGGCACCGTAGAACCGCAGACCGCCCGAGGCGAAGACACGGGTCGGCTGCGAGCGGATCCACCAGTTCACCAGATCGAAGTGATGACTCGACTTGTGCACGAGCAGTCCGCCCGAGTTCATCTTCTCGCGGTGCCAGCGGCGGAAGTAGTCGGCGCCGTGGTTGGTGTCGAGCATCCACGAGAAGTCCACCGAGGTGATCTGGCCGATCGTGCCGTCCTGGAGCACCTGGCGCAGCGCGCTGTTGCGCGGCGAGTAGCGGTAGTTGAAGGTCAGGACGACCTGACGGCCCGTGCGCTCGACGGCGTCTTCGATGCGGGCCGCGCTCGCCGCGTCGATCGTGAGCGGCTTCTCGACGACGACGTCGGCGCCCGCCTCGAGCGATCGGACGATCAGTTCGGCGTGCAGGTCGTCACGGGAGCAGATGATGACCCGGTCGACGCGCTCGTCGCGGATCACCTGCTCGAGCTCGTCAGGCGTCGCGAGCCGGGGAGCGGGCGCCCCGACCTCGGCGATGCGGTCGGCGTAGTACGCGGCGCGCACCGGGTTCGGTTCGACGATCGCCACGAGCTCGGCGCGATCACGGTGGGCGCCGAGGATCCCCTCGATGTACATCTGGGCGCGGGCTCCGGCTCCGGCGAGGGCGTAGCGGGTCTTCGTCATCGTGATCCTTCTTTGATCTCGGACTCAGGAAACGTTTTCTCGACGATAGCACAGGGCCGCGGTGGAGGCGCGGGCGAGCTCTGCTCAGAGGTCGTGCGGGGCTGCGGTGCTTCCGCGCACGACCAGGGTCGGGGTCAGGGTGAGAGCCGGAGTGGGCTCGCCGCCCGTGAGCTGAGCGTGCATCGCCGACCAGGCGGCCGCGCCGATCTCGACAGCGGGAACGGCTGCCGTCGTGAGCGGCGGCGAGGTGTAGGCGGCGAACGGGATGTCGTCGAAGCCCGTGATCGAGAGACGCTCCGGCACGTCGACCCTCCGCACCGTGAGCGCGGAGAGCAGGCCCATCGCCACGAGGTCGTTGTAGGCGATGACCGCCGTGGCTCCGCTCGCGAGCACCTGGTCGGCCACAGCGGTGCCGCTGTCGAAATCCACCCCGGCGGTGATCTCCTCGACGTCGAGTCCCGCTGTTCTCGAGACCGCTGCGGCGATCGCCTCCTGTCGAGCTCTGTGTGTCACGCTGCGGGTCGCGCCGGCGAGATACACCAGCCGACGGTGACCGAGCGAGGTGAGGTGGTCGACGATCTCACGCATGCCCGACCCGTAGTCGGCGCCGACGACGGGAGTGCTGACCTGCGGACCCCGGTTGATCACGACGGCGGGGGAGAGTGCGGGAAGAAGCGTCGCGAGTTCCTCCTCGGGCATGCGCGGTGCGCAGAGGATCACCCCGTCGGTGCGCAGCCTGGTGGCCCTGGCGAGGGCGTGCTCCTCGTCGAGGTCTTCGCGCGAATCGGCGATGAGCACGTGATAGCCGTCGGAGGTGGCTGCGCGGCTGAGTCCGCGGAGGATCGCCTGGAACGTCGGGTTCTCGAGATCCGGGATCACGACGGCGACGGTCTGCGTGCGGCCGAGAACGAGGCTGCGGGCCACAGGGTTGGCGGTGTATCCGAGTTCGGCGGCGGCGGCCCGCACGCGCTCGGCGAGGGCGGGGTCGACGGTCGGGTTGCCGTTCATCGCGCGAGACACGGTCGACAGCGAGACACCGGCGAGTCTCGCGACGTCGGTGATGCCCGGGCGTGACGAGTCGCGTGCCATCAGCATCCCTTCGTTCCGCGATCGGTCGCGGCTGTCGTCATACTACGAGAAAACGTTTTGCAGGGGAGAGTCGCATGGTCGGAGCATCCGAGGACCGTATCGAGAAGCAGGAGCGTGTCGCCCGAGTGCGCCGTCATTTCGATGACAGCCCACTCGTGCTCGCCTCGCACGAGGCCGTGTCGTGGTATCTCGACGGCGTGCGCACGCACGTGTCGCTTGCGGGCCCGCCGGTGCTCGCGGTGCGGGCGGAGGAGGGCGGCGACGTGCTCTTCGTCGCCGACAACGAGGCCGACCGGATGATCGCGGAGGAGCTGCTGCCCGAGGATGCCGAACGCATCGTCCGTGTGCCCTGGTGGATCCCCCCGGCAGTGGCCGCCGCCGAAGAGGCAGGGGTGTCGGAATCGCAGGCGGCGCCTCTGCTGCGTGCGGCGAGGGCCCGGATGCTGCCGGCCGAGACTGCGAGATATCGGTCACTGGGGCGTGAGACGGCCGAAACCCTGACCGATGTGCTCAGCCGGGTCGGGCCGGAGCAGACCGAGCGGACTGTCGCGGCGGTCGTCGCTGCCGAGCTCATCGCCCGCGGCATCGATCCGCTCGTCGTGCTCGTCTCGGGCGCGGGTCGCGGTGCGTACCGGCATCCGCTTCCGACCGCCGGTGTTCTGGGCGATCGCGCGATGATCGTCGTCTGCAGTCGCCGCGACGGGCTCATCGCCAACGCGACACGATGGGTCGGCGCATCCGTCGATGAGGAGCCGATCCTCGGAGTCGAGCGCGCATTTCTCGACGCCTCCGTTCCCGGCGCTCACCTCGATGACGCCTTCGCAGCCGGCACGGCGGCATACGCCCGCTTCGGGTTCGACGTCGACGAGTGGCAGCGGCACCACCAGGGAGGGCCGACCGGCTATGCCGGACGCGACCCCCGCGCCACGGCATCCACGGCCGATCTGCTCGTCGAGGATCAGGCGTTCGCCTGGAACCCGACCGCGCCGGGGGTCAAGGTCGAGGACACGATGCTGCGCACCTCGGCGGGTTGGGAGGTGCTCACGGTCGACGAGCGCTGGCCGTCGGTCGAGTACGAGGGGCTGCGTCGCCCGGTCGCACGGGCGTACGGGGTCTGATCCGCGGATGCTGGGCCGAATCGCACGTGCGGCCTCGTCGGCGGCACGGATGGCTGGCCGATTCCCGCCTGGCTGACGGTTGGGGCTCCATGCGGCAGTCATCCGCGGATCGACCAGTCATCTGGGTATGCCGCCAAGGGGCCTGCGGACCCCTCAGCCGCCGGTCGAGCGCCGCACGATCAGCTCGGGCGGGAACACGGTCTGCCGGGGGATGCTCTCGGGGTCGGCAGCCTCTTCGAGCACGATGCGCAGGGCGGTGCGTCCGATCATGCGGCTGGGCTGACGGATCGATGACAGCGGCACGGCGGCGGCCGCCGCGAACGGATTGTCGTCGAAGCCGATCAGCGCGATCTCGTCGGGCACGAGCACGCGTCCGCCGGAGACCAGGGATTGCAGGAGTCCCAGGGCCAGCAGATCGTTGGCGGCGAAGAGGGCATCCGGCCACTCGCGGCGAGGTCGGGTGAGCAGTCGTGCCCCTGCGGCGACGCCCTCCTCGACGGTCATCGCCGAGGTCGGTACGACTTCGAGCTCGACGTGCACCGCCGCGTTCTCGGCCGCGGCGCGGGCTCCGGCGAGGCGGTCGGTGACCTGACGCATGTCGAAGGGGCCGCCGACGAAGGCGATGCGCCGACGCCCGCCCTCGATCAGGTGCTCGACCGCCAGCCTGCCTCCGGCGACGCTGTCGACCGAGACCGACGAGAACCCGCTGTCGGCGCTGAACCGGTCGACCAGGACCGTCGCGATACCGCTCGCGCGGAACTTGCGCAGCTGCGTCATGACATCGCCGTACGGGGCGATGAGCAGACCTCGCACCTGCTGCTCGCGGAACAGGTCGAGGTAGACCTTCTCGCGGGACGGGTCGTCGTCGGTGTTGCCGTAGAGGATCGCGATGCCGTGGCTCGATGCCTCGTCCTCCGCGCCGCGCACGACGTCGTTGTAGAACGGGTTCTGTCCGTCGAGCACCACGAATCCGACGGTCGTACTCACCCCTGCGCGCAGTTTGCGCGCCGCGTCGTTGCGCACGTAGCCGAGCTCTTCGATCGCCTGGGTGACCCGTTCGACCGAGTCGCTGGAGACCTCGTCCGGACGGTTCAGGACATTCGAGACCGTGCCGACGGAGACGCCCGCACGGACGGCGACATCGCGGATGCTGACGGGCATTCGGCTGTCCTCTCGTCGTCGGGCGGATCACGCTTCGGCATCAGGGGTTGACCTGGGACCGGCATCACATACACTAGCCTGAAACGAGCTTGAATCGATTCAGGTAAAGTTCATTCCGATCATCATCCCCCTCAACGGAGAGGAAAGCCAGTGGTAGACGCAGCCTCCGCCCGCAGCGCTCCCCCCACCGCTCTCGAGCTTCATCGGGTCGTCAAGTCCTTCGGACCCGTCGTCGCCCTCCGCTCGGGCAGCCTCACACTCCGCTCGGGGTCGATCCACGCCCTCATCGGCGAGAACGGCGCAGGCAAGTCGACGCTCGTCAAGATCATGGCGGGTCTGTACCGCCGCGACTCGGGCGACTTCCGCCTGCACGGCGAAGACGTCGACTTCACCAGCACCGCCCAGTCGAAGGCCGCCGGCATCGCGGTCATCTACCAGGAGCCCACGCTGTTCCCCGACCTCTCGGTCACCGAGAACATCTTCATGGGCCGCCAGCCCACGGGCTTCCTCGGACGCATCGACCGCAAGGCCATGCGCACCGAGGTCGACCAGATCTTCCGCCGCCTCGGTGTCGCGCTCGACCCGGACCGCATCACCGAGGGTCTGTCGATCGCCGACCAGCAGATCATCGAGATCGCCAAGGCGATCTCGCTCGACGCCAGCGTCCTGATCATGGACGAGCCGACGGCGGCGCTCAGCGGTGTCGAGGTCGATCGCCTGTTCACGGTCGCCCGGAGCCTGCGCGACGAGGGCAGGGCGATCCTGTTCATCTCGCACCGCTTCGACGAGGTGTTCGATCTGTGCGACACCGTCACGGTCATGCGCGACGGCGCCTACATCGACACCACGTCGATCGCCGAGACGACGGTCGACGACCTCGTCCGCCAGATGGTGGGCCGCGACGTCACCGAGCTCTTCCCCAAGCAGGAGGCCGCGCTCGGCGAACCGCTGCTCGAAGTGGAAGGGCTAACCAGTCCCGGAGTGTTCCACGACATCTCCTTCACGGTGCGCGCGGGAGAGATCGTCGCGCTCGCCGGACTCGTCGGGGCCGGGCGCTCCGAGGTCGCCCGCGCCGTCTTCGGCGTCGACCCGTACGGCCAGGGAGAGGTGCGGATGCTCGGCGCAGCCGTCGCGCGCCGCAACCCCACCGCCGCGATGCGCAGCGGACTGGCTCTCGTTCCGGAGGACCGCCGCAAGCAGGGGCTCGTCATCGACGCCAGCGTCGGCGGCAACATCACGCTGGCGATCCGTCGTCGTCTGTCGAAGTGGGGCCTGATCACGAGCGGCATCGAGAACCGCGCGGCCCGCGAATGGGCGTCTCGCCTCGAGGTGAAGACCCACGCGCTCGACACCGTCTCATCCACTCTGTCCGGTGGAAACCAGCAGAAGGTCGTCCTCGCGAAGTGGCTCGCCACCGACCCGCGCATCCTGATCATCGACGAGCCGACCCGCGGCATCGACGTCGGCACGAAGTCCGAGGTGCACCGCCTTCTCTCGCAGCTCGCGGGAGAGGGCATGGGGATCCTGATGATCTCGTCGGAGCTCCCCGAGGTCCTCGGCATGGCCGACCGCGTGCTCGTGATGCGCGAAGGCCGCATCACCGCCGAGATCTCCCGAGACGACGCCACCAGCGAGAACGTCATGTTCGCCGCCACTCACTCATCGGAGCAGCACTCATGAGCCTCACCACAGCCCCCGCGGCCGCCGCTCCGGCGATCGCGAAGAAGCCGGGCGGCATCGGTCGCGCGCGCGAGTTCGGCATCCTCGCCGCCCTCGTGCTCGTCGTGATCGCCGCCACCGTGAAGAACCCGGCCTTCCTGTTCAGCGCCGACGGCTGGCGCGACCTGCTGCTGACCCCCTCGATCCTCATGCTCGTGGCGGTCGGCCAGGCGATCGTGATCATCACGCGCAACGTCGACCTCTCGGTGGGGTCGGTGATGGGACTGACGGCGTATCTGACCGGGCGGTTGTTCGTCGACGTCCCCGGCATCCCGATCGTCGTCGTCGTGATCGCGGCCGTGCTGCTCGGCGCCTTCCTCGGCCTCGTGAACGGCGCGCTGGTCGCGTTCGCGAAGGTTCCGGCGATGGTGATCACGCTCGGCACGCTGTATGCCTACCGCGGCATCAACGTGCTGTGGACGGGCAGCGACCGCATCAACGCCTCCGACATGCCCAAGGACTTCCTGGGGCTCGGCACGCAGCAGATCCTGTTCATCCCCGTGCTGTCGATCATCGCGGTCATCGTCCTCGCCTTGGCCGCCTGGTACCTGCGAAACACCCGCGGCGGCCGCGAGTACTACGCGATCGGATCCGACCCCTCGGCCGCCGAGCTCTACGGACTCAAGGTCACCCGCCGCGTGCTGTCGGCGTTCATCCTCTCGGGTGCGCTCGCCGGCCTCGCCGGTGTGTTCTACGCCGCGCGGTACGGATCGATCAGCTCGCAGGCCGGCTCCGGATGGGAGCTGGATGCGGTCGGCGCGGCCGTCATCGGCGGCATCGCGATCACCGGCGGCGTCGGCACGGTCTGGGGAGCGGCCATCGGCGCGATGCTCCTGATGACCATCAACCGCGCACTGCCGATCCTCGGCATCCCGGACTTCTGGCAGCGCGCCGTGGTCGGCGTGCTCATCATCGGGGCCATCGTGCTCGACCGCGTGCTCGCGGTGCGGCAGAGACGCCAGCTCATCGAGGCAAGGGACGAATCATGACAACGACGACGACCACCTCGTCCACCCGCGTCATCCGCGACTACGACCGCCCGCTCTGGCGGCGCGTGCTCGTCAACCGCGAGTTCGCGATCATCGCCCTGCTGGTGCTGGTGACGATCGTCGCCGCAGTGTCGATCCGGGGCTTCGCTCAGCCGATCACGGCCAACTACCTGCTGCTCGACGTCGCGCCGATTCTGCTCATCGCCCTGCCGATGACGCTCGTCATGATCACCGGTGAGATCGACCTGTCGGTCGGCTCGATGGTCGGTCTCGCGAGCGTCGTCACGGGTGTGCTCACCGAGTCCGGTGCGCCGTTCGAGGTCGCGGCCCTCGCGGCTCTCCTCGTCGGTGTGGTCGGCGGGGCGTTCAACGGGTTCCTCGTCACGATCGTCGGTCTGCCGTCGCTCGCCGTGACGATCGGCACGCTCGCGCTCTTCCGCGGTCTCGCGGTCGGACTGCTCGGCACCACGGCCGTCACCGACTTCCCCGAGACCTGGACGGCGCTCGCGAAGGCGAAGATCGCCGGCACGACGATCCCGTACATCGTGATCCCGTTCCTGATCCTGCTCGTTCTGTTCGTCGTGCTGCTGCACTTCACGCCGTTCGGGCGTGGGGTGTTCGCGATCGGACTCTCGAAGGACGCCGCACGCTTCTCGGGAGTCAACGTCGAGCGCACGAAGTTCATCCTGTTCGTGCTCTCGGGTGTGGTCGCGGCTTTCGCCGGCATCTTCTACACGCTGCGGTTCGGGAGCGCCCGAGGCGACAACGCCACCGGGCTCGAGCTGCAGGTGATCGCGGCCGTCGTGCTCGGCGGGGTCTCCGTCTTCGGCGGACGAGGGCACCTGCACGGCGTCGTCGCCGCAGTGCTCCTGATCGGGGTCCTGGGCAGCAGCCTGCGCCTCGCCGGCGTCACCTCCGACGTCATCAACATCATCACCGGCGGTCTGCTGATCTTCTCGGTCGTCGCAGCCAGCGTCCTCGCCTGGGCGCAGCGCGTCCGTGCGAAGGCCGGTCCGCCGCTCCGCGTCGCAGCCTCTCCCGCACCATGAGGCAGCCTCTCATCGCCGGCATCCGCCTGCGGTGATCATCACGAAAGGAAAGAACAATGACGTTTGCACGTAAGAAGATCGCTGCGTTCGCGGCGGTCGCCGTGGCCGCAGCGCTCGTGCTGACCGGCTGCGCCGACACCAGCGGCGGCTCCGGAGGCTCCGGTTCGGAGGGCGACGGCGGATCCGACAACTTCGCGATCACGTTCCTGCCGAAGAACCTCGGCAACCCGTACTTCGACACCTCGAGCGAGGGCGGCAAGAAGGCCGTCGACGAGTTCGGCGGCACGTTCGCCGAGGTCGGTCCGGCTGAGGCCACCCCCGACGCGCAGGTCAGCTACATCAACACCGCGACGCAGCAGGCCGTCGGCGCGCTGGTCGTCTCGGCCAACGACCCGAAGGCGATCTGCGACGCGCTGAACGAGGCGCGCGAAGCCGGCGTCAAGGTCGTCACCTTCGACTCCGACACGAACCCCGAGTGCCGCGACCTGTTCATCAACCAGGCCGACTCCGAGGGCATCGCCAAGGTACAGGTCGACCTGATCGCCGACCAGATCGGTGGCGCGGGTGAGGTCGCGATCCTGTCGGCATCCGCCAACGCGACCAACCAGAACGCCTGGATCGACCTGATGAAGAAGTACGTCGCCAGCGAGTACCCCGACATCACGATCGTCGAGACCGTCTACGGCGACGACGACGACCAGACGTCGTTCGACAAGACCGCAGCCCTGCTGCAGAGCCACCCGAACCTGAAGGGCATCATCTCGCCCACCACGGTCGGCATCGCCGCTGCGGCACGCTACGTGTCGACCTCGGACTACAAGGGCAAGGTCGCGATCACGGGTCTCGGTACGCCGAACCAGATGCGCGAGTACGTCGAGGACGGCACCGTCACCGCGTTCGCGCTGTGGAACCCGGCCGACCTCGGCTACCTGGCGGCGTTCGCTGCCAAGGCCCTGATCGCGGGAGACATCACCGGTGAAGAGGGCGACACCTTCGACGCCGGAGACCTGGGCGAGTACACCGTCGGCGCCGACGGCGTCGTCCTGCTCGGCGACCCGTTCGAGTTCAACGCGGACAACATCGGCGACTTCGACTTCTGAGTCACCTCGTGAGGGGCGTCGGGCTTCGGCCCGGCGCCCCTTTCGTGTGTCCGCTCGTGCTGCGGTTCTCAGTCCTGTCACAAACGGCTGCCGAAAGCACGGATGGATGCCGAGAAAGGGTGTTCTCGGCATCCATCCGTGATCCGGGCAGCCACCTGTGCACAATGGCGTCAGTCACCCGAGAGGCGTGAGCGGCTCAGCGTGGGTCGAAGCGCTCCGGCTCATGGGTCGCCGCGACGAGCGCGCGCAGCTCTTCGAGCGTCGAGGGCGTGGCGCCGAGGGCACGCGCCTGCACGAGCACGTTGCCGAGGGCCGTCGCTTCGACCGGGCCAGCGAGCACCGGAAGGCCGGCGCGATCGGCCGTCGCCTGGCACAGCAGGCGGTTCAGCGAACCGCCACCGACCAGATGGATGCTGTCGAGCTCGCGCCCCGACAGATCGGATGCCGTCTGCACGGCGTCGGCGAAGGCCGTGGCGATCGACTCGACGATCGACCGGGCGAACGCCGGCCGCGTCGACGGAGCATCCGCCCCGAGGAGCGCCGCGATGCGCGCGGGCATGTCTCCCGGTGCGCTGAGCGAGGAGTCGTTCGCGTCGAACAGCGGCACGTCGGCGTCGACAGCCGACGCCGCGGCGAGCAGCTCGGGCAGATCGATCGACGAGCCGTCCTCCGCCTCCCACGCGCGCACGGTCTCGCTCAGCAGCCAGAGCCCCGTCACGTTGTGCAGGAAGCGGTAGCGGCCGTCGACTCCCAGCTCGTGCGTGAAGTTCGCCTCGCGTGCGGCCTCCGTCAGCACCGGTTCGGTCAGCTCGACACCGACCAGGCCCCAGGTGCCGCACGAGATGTACGCGGAGTGCGCGGTCGACAGGGGAGCGGCGACGACGGCGGATGCCGTGTCGTGCGAGCCGACCGCGATCACGGGCAGGTCCTTGCCGATGCGTTCAGCCAGGTCGGCGCGGAGCATGCCGATCGTCTCGCCCGGGTCGACGAGCGGTGGCAGGATCCCCGACGGGATGCCGAGGCGATCTGCCAGGTCGGTGTCCCACTCGCCGGACTCGACGCCGAGCAGACCCGTGGTCGACGCGTTCGTGCGTTCGGCCACAGCCGTTCCGGTGAGCAGGAACGCGATGAGGTCGGGGATCAGCAGGGCGGTGTCGGCGTCGGAGAGACGGGTGTCGACACGGTACTGGTACAGCGTGTTGAACGGCAGGAACTGCAGTCCGTTGCGCTGGTACAGCTCGGCGAACGGAGCGATCGCGTGCACCTCGTCGACGCCGCGCACGGTGCGGTCGTCGCGATAGTGGAACGGCTCGGCGAGAAGCGCGCCGTCTTTCAGCAGGCCGTAGTCGACGGCCCAGGAATCGATGCCGATGCTCTCGATTCCCGGCTCGCGGCGCACGGCCTCGGCGAGGCCTCCGACGACGTGCTCGTAGAGAGCGCCGAAGTCCCAGTGCAGGCCGTCCTCGCGCTCGACGGGCCCGTTGGGGAACCGCGAGACGAGTTCGAGGTCGAGCCGGCCGTCGCCGATCCGCCCGATCATGACGCGACCGCTGGTCGCCCCGAGGTCGACGGCGGCGACGGACCGGACCGTCATCGCAGGAACGCCGCGGCGACGCCGGAGTCGACCGGGATGTGCAGACCGGTGGTGCGGCTGAGTTCGGGACCGGTGAGCACGTACACGGCATCCGCCACGTTCTCGGGAACGACCTCGCGCTTGAGGATCGTGCGGTTCGCGTAGAACTGGCCGAGGTCCTCTTCGGCGACGCCGTAGGTCGCGGCGCGGTTCGCACCCCAGCCCGAGGCGAAGATGCCCGAGCCGCGCACGACGCCGTCGGGATTGATGCCGTTGACGCGGATGCCGAACTCGCCGAGCTCGACGGCCAGCAGCCGCACCTGGTGCGCCTGATCGGCCTTCGTCGCCGAGTAGGCGATGTTGTTCGGGCCGGCGAAGACCGAGTTCTTCGACGAGATGTAGATGATGTCGCCGCCGAGCTTCTGGTCGATCAGCACGCGTGCCGCGGCCTTCGACACGAGGAACGAGCCCTTGGCCATGACGTCGTGCTGCAGGTCCCAGTCCTTCTCGGTGGTCTCGAGCAGCGGCTTCGACAGCGACAGCCCGGCGTTGTTGACGACGAGGTCGACGCCACCGAAGGCGAGCACGGCGTCGCTCAGCGCGGCCTGGATCGCATCCGCGTCGGCGACGTTCGCCGCGACGCCGATCGCGACGTCGGTGTTTCCGAGCTCGGCTGCCGCGGCCTGGGCCTTCTCGAGGTCGAGGTCGGCGATGACGACGCAGGCGCCCTCGGCCGCGAGGCGGGTGGCGATCGCCTTGCCGATGCCGCTGGCAGCACCAGTAACGAAGGCGATGCGACCCTGGTGTGACTTCGGCTTCGGCATCCGCTGCAGCTTCGCCTCTTCCAGCGCCCAGTATTCGATGTCGAACTTCTCGGCGTCGGAGATGGGGGAGTAGGTCGACAGCGCCTCGGCGCCGCGCATCACGTTGATCGCGTTGACGTAGAACTCTCCGGCGACTCGGGCGGTCTGCTTGTTCGCGCCGTACGAGAACATGCCGATGCCGGGCACCAGCACGATGAGAGGGTCGGCGCCGCGGATCGCGGGAGACTCGCTCGTCGCGTGCGCGTCGTAGTAGGCCTGGTAGTCGGCGCGGTACTCGGTGTGCAGCTCGTGCAGGCGGGCGATCTGCTCGTCGGCGGACGCCGTGACCGGAAGGTCGAGGATCAGCGGCTTGACCTTCGTGCGCAGGAAGTGGTCGGGGCAGCTGGTGCCGAGGGCTGCGAGCTCGGGGGCACGGTCAGAGGCGAGGAAGTTGAGCACGACGTCGGAGTCGGTGAAGTGGCCGACCATCGGCTTGTCGGTCGATGCGATGCCGCGGATGGTGCCGGCGAGGGCGGCGGCGCGCTCGCGACGCTCGGCCTCGGGGAGGGCCTCGAAGCCGGCTCGGACGCCGCCGAACGGGTCGGCCTTGCCGTTGGACTCGATGTAGGCGGCTGCGGTGTCGATGATCCACAGCGAGTTGGCCTCGGCCTCCTCCGACGTGTCGCCCCACGCGGTGATGCCGTGGCCGCCGAGGATCGTGCCGATCGCCTGCGGGTTCTTCGCCTTGATCGCGGCGATGTCGAGTCCGAGCTGGAAGCCGGGACGACGCCACGGCACCCAGACGACCTTGTCGCCGAAGATCTTCGTGGTCAGCGCCTCGCCGTCGGCGGCGGTCGCGATCGCGATGCCGGAGTCGGGGTGCAGGTGGTCGACGTGTGCGGCATCGACGAGGCCGTGCATCGCGGTGTCGATCGACGGGGCGGCCCCGCCCTTGCCGTGTAGGCAGTAGTCGAACGCGGCGACCATCTCGTCTTCGCGCTCGAGGCCGGGGTAGACGTCGACGAGCGCGCGCATGCGGTCGAGGCGCAGCACCGCGAGCCCCTGCTCCTTCAAGGTGCCCAGGTCGCCACCGGATCCCTTCACCCACATCAGCTCGACCGGCTGACCCGTGACCGGGTCGGTCTCGGTGCCCTTCGCCGACGTGTTGCCTCCGGCGTAGTTGGTGTTCTTGGGGTCGGCGCCCAGGCGGTTCGACCGCTCGATGAGGGCGGCGGCGGTGGGGTTGGTCATGGCTGTTCCTTGTTCTCGGGAGAAGTGGCGAGGATGCGGGCGGCGAAGCGGTCGATCGATGCTGTCGCCCCCGCGTGTTCCGGTCGGTTGAGGTGGCCGTGGCGGGTGCCGGGCTCGGTCGAGATGTCGACGTCGACACCGGCGGCTGTCAGCGAGGCGCCGAAGGCCTCACCCGAGACGCGCAGCTCGTCGACCTCGTCGTTGATCATGATCGTGGCGGGGAAGCGTGAGAGATCCTCGACCGATGCGGTGCCGGGCACCGCGTAGACGTCGGCGTCGTCGACAGAGCCGCCGAGGTAGTTCTCGTACATGACCCGAACGGGGTCTGGGCCGAACGTGTCGGCCTCCGGATCCGCGTCGAGCGCCGCGCGCAGCGCAGCATCCGGCGTTCCCTGCACAGCGTGCAGCGTCGGATACGCGAGCACCGCGAGAGCGGGGACGGGTCCGGAACCGTGGCTGAGGCGGAGTGCCGCACCGGTCGCGAGGTTGCCGCCCGCGCTCGCTCCGCCGATCGACCACGGACCGTCCGCGAGATCGGAGTCGACGGCCCAGCGGAAGGCGGCCTCGACTTCGTCGGAGGCGACGGGGTAGTGCACGCCGTCGCGATCGGGGGCTCCGGCTGCCTCAGCCCAGGCGCGGGGGAACGGCGCGAGGGAATAGTCCACCGACACCACCACGATGCCGCGGTCCGCGAAGCTCCGTGCGGCCCAGTCGGCCTCGGGCATCTCGATCTCGCCGGCGGCAAACCCGCCGCCGTGCACCCAGACGAGTCCAGGACCCGCGGGGTTCTCCGGCGTGTACACGCGCACGCGCAGCGGGCCGTGCGGTCCGTCGAGCACCTGGTCGCTCACAGCATCCGTCCTTCTGTCGGTGGGGCGTCNCCGCATCCCGACGGGTCTCGGTGTCGGAGCGTGGGTCAGGCGCCCCAGCCGGCCTGCACGCCGCCGACGCGCTCGGCGGCGATCTTCTGCTGATAGCCCGACTCGGCGTAGGCCGCCATCGGGTCGGCGGCCAGGCCGCGCGACTCGCGCCACTCGGCGAGGGCGGGGCGCACGTCGGTGTAGAACGCGTCCATGAAGACGGCGTTCGCAGCCAGCACGTCGCCGGACTTCTGCGCCGCGGCCAGGGCGTCGCGATCGACGATCAGCGCGCGGGCCGTCATCTCCTGCACGTTCAGCACCGAACGGATCTGGCCGGGGATCTTGTCTTCGACGTTGTGGCACTGATCGAGCATGAACGCCACGTCGGGGTTGTTGAGACCGCCGCCACGGACGACCTCGAACAGGATGCGGAACAGCTGGAACGGGTCGGCTGCGCCGACGATGAGGTCGTCATCGGCGTAGAAGCGCGAGTTGAAGTCGAACGAGCCGAGCTTGCCGAGGCGCAGCAGCTGCATGACGATGAACTCGATGTTGGTGCCGGGGGCGTGGTGGCCGGTGTCGAGGCACACCATCGCCTTGTCGCCGAGCGACGAGACCTGGGCGTACGACGTGCCCCAGTCGGGAACATCGGTGTGGTAGAACGCCGGCTCGAAGAACTTGTACTCCAGCACGAGGCGCTGGTCGTCGCCGAGGCGTGCGTAGATCTGCTGCAGCGACTCCTGCAGGCGGTCCTGGCGGCCGCGCAGGTCGGCCTGACCGGGGTAGTTCGAGCCCTCGGCGAGCCAGATCTTCAGGTCGCGGCTGCCCGTGGCATCCATCACGTCGATGCAGGCGAGGTGGTGGTCGATCGCCTTCTGGCGGATCGCCGCGTCCTCGTGCGTCAGGGCGCCGAACTTGTAGTCGTCGTCCTGGAACGTGTTGGAGTTGACGGTGCCCAGGCTCACTCCGAGGTCTTCGGCATGCTTGCGCAGATCCGAGAACGAGTCGACGAGGTCCCACGGGATGTGCAGCGCGACCGAGGGAGCGAGCGCGGTGTAGGTGTTGACCTGCGCGGCATCCGCGATCTTCTCCCACGGGTCGCGCGGGGTGCCCGGCGTGCCGAACACCTTGAAGCGGGTGCCGGAGTTGCCGAACGCCCAGCTGGGGAGCTCGATGCCCTGCTGCTCGAGAGCTGCGAGGTTGTCGGACGAGAGGATGCTCATGAGGCGCTGCCTTCGGTGTCGTTGCGGTTGTCTGTGTCGGATGCGGAGGATTCGCCGGCGTCGGCGAGCTGGTCTTCGAGGTGGAACACCTCGGTGAGTGCGGTGGCCGCCTGGTCGGGGCGACCATCGAGATCGACGAAGAAGCGGCCCATCTCGGCCTCCCACCGCGCGGCGACGGCGGAGGCGGCGAGGTAGGCCTGCGCCGCGGCATCGTCATCGGTCTCGTAGTAGCCGACGAGCGTGCCGCCCTCGGCGAGGAACAGCGAGTAGTTGCGGCGGCCGGCGGCCGCGATCTCGGCCAGCATCTCGGGCCACACGGGCGAGTGACGGGCGAGGTATTCGTCGAGCAGTTCAGGACGCACCTGCAACTGGAACGCGACGCGGGTCATGATCGTTCTCTCTTCATCGAGTAGGTTTTGAATCGTTTCATTCAATGTGTCAACACTAGACAGCGGCGATCGCCTCTGTCAAGTGAACGCCGGCGACTACAACGCCGCGACGATCGCGTTGTCGAGCTCGTCGGCGTCGACACCGGGGCGGACGGCGGCGTTGGTGAGCAGCACCCAGGCCACGCCGGCGCCGGGGTGAACCCAGAACTCGGTGCCGGCCCAGCCGCCGTGGCCGAAGGTGTCGCGGTCGACGAGCCCGGGGGCGCGGGAGCGCAGGTTGAACGTGAAGCCCCAGTCCTGACCGCGCTCGTCGGGGTACGGGTCGAGGCGGGGGATGTCGCCCGTGAGTGGGCGCCGCATCATGGCGAGACCGGCCGGAGAGAGGATGCCGTCGCGGCCGCCCTGGTCGATGCGCAGCAGCTCGGTGCCGAGGTGCAGCAGGTCCTCGGCTCTGCCGAGCAGGCCCGCACCCGGGGCGCGCGTCGCGTGGAACCGGTCGAGGTCGAGGCCTCCCGACGCGGCATCCGGCACTCCGACCGACTCCGCGGTGTCGAGGGTCAGGCCGATCGCGCCGATCTGCGCGGCCCACTCGAGAGTGCCGTCATCCCAGGTCGTGTCCGTCGCATGCTCGATCAGTGCCGCGATGCCCTCGAAGGCGAGTGTCGAATAGCGCGACGCGGTTCCCGCCGCGAAGTCCCGCCCGCGGGTGAGCAGTTCGTGGCGCAGCGGCAGCGCCGTGTCGAGTGCCGGCTCGGAGATCCCCGACGTGTGCGAGGCGAGATGCCACAGGCGCACGATGTCATCGCGAGACGATCCGAAGTCGGGGAGCGCGTCGGTCAACGGGGTGTTCGGTGTGAGCCGGCCGCGCTCGATCGCCCTCGCTGCGGTGATGCCCGTGAGGACCTTCGTGATCGAGAACAGGGGGTAGACGGCATCCGTGGCGGCGCCGAAGCCGTCGAGGCCGACGATGCCGTCGGCCGTCGCGATGCCGACGACGGCGGTGGGCAGCCTCTCCGCGTGCACGTGGCGGCGGGCCCAGTCGAACGCGGCATCGAAGGTCATGAGTGTGCTCCCGGCCGGATCAGGTCGTCGCGCTTCCCTGGCGACGATGGTGACTCTACGATAGGACCATGACACAGAAAGCGCTTTCCCATCCGGCCGCGCTCATCGACGGTCAGCACCCGACCCGTTCTGTGTTGCGTCTCGTCGCGCGCCGCCCCTGGCGCCTCACGTTCGCGATCACCGCGTTCGCGGTGAAGGAGATCCCGCTGTGGTTCCTGCCGGTGATCACCGCCGCGATCATCGACGTCGTGGCGAGCAAGGGCGAGGTCGCCGAGGTGCTCTGGTGGTTCGCGCTCGCCGCGGTCCTCCTGCTCCAGAACTATCCGAACCACATCATCTACACGCGCAACTTCATGACGGTGGTGCGCGACCTCGGCGCCGATCTGCGCAACGCCCTCACCGCCCGCCTGCAGAGCCTGTCGATCGGCTATCACACGCGCATGAGCTCGTCGATCGTGCAGACCAAGGTGGTGCGTGACGTCGAGAACGTCGAGCTGATGCTGCAGCAGGTCACGCACCCGCTGCTCTCGTCGACCATGGTCATGCTCGGGGCGCTCGCCATGACGGCGGTCACGGTGCCGCAGTTCCTGCCCGTCTACGCCCTCGCGGTGCCCATCGCCATCGGCATCCGCTACGGCATGCGCAACCGCTCGAAGCGTCGCAACGAGGTCTTCCGCCGAGAGATCGAGACGCTGTCGGCCCGCGTCGGCGAGATGGCCTCGCTGATCCCGGTCACCCGAGCCCATGGCCTCGAGGAGACGGCGATCACCCGGGTCGCGGGCGGCGCCGACGGCGTGCGTCGCGCGGGACTCGACCTCGATCTTCTGAACGGACGCGTCGCGTCGATCTCGTGGGTCGCGATGCAGCTGCTCGGCGTCGCGTGCCTCATGCTCGCCGCGGTGTGTGCGCTCACGGGTTTCCTGCCCATCACGCCCGGTGAGGTCGTGATGCTCTCGAGCTATTTCACGCTGCTGACCGGCGGACTCACGCAGCTGCTCATGCTCATCCCCGTCGGTGCCCGCGGTCTCGAGTCCGTCCGTTCGATCGCCGAGGTGCTGCAGGAGCCCGACGTCGAGCAGAACTCCGGCAAGCGCACGGTCGCGGCCGTCGCCGGCGAGATCGTGCTCGAGTCGGCGACCCATCGATACGCGGATGCCGAGGAGGATGCCCTGTTCGAGATCGACCTGCGCATCGCGCCGGGGGAGACGGTCGCCTTCGTCGGCTCGTCGGGGTCGGGCAAGTCGACGCTCCTCAACCTCGTGCTCGGCTTCGTCCGACCGACGAGCGGCCGGATCATGCTCGACAGGCAGGACATGCAGGAGCTCGACCTCCGGACGGTGCGTCGATCCATCTCGGTCGTCCCTCAGGAATCGGTGCTGTTCGAGGGGTCGGTCTTCGAGAACATCGCCTACGGCCTGCCCGACGTCACTCCGGATCGGGTCGAGCAGGCGCTGCGGGATGCCAACGCGTGGGAGTTCGTCAGCGAGCAGCCTCACGGGTGGGACACGGTCGTCGGCGAGCGAGGGGCACGGCTCTCGGGTGGGCAGCGTCAGCGACTGGCGATCGCCCGCGCACTGGTGCGAGACCCCAGGATCCTGCTGCTCGACGAAGCGACGAGCGCCCTCGACCCCGAGTCCGAGGGGCTCGTGAAGGAGGCTCTCGAACGGCTCATGCGCGGCCGCACGACCCTGGTCGTCGCCCACCGCCTGTCGACGATCCGCCAGGCCGACCGCATCATCGTCCTCGAACACGGACGCATCGTCGAGCAGGGCTCGCACGATCAGCTGCTCGCCGCCGACGGGCGCTACGCTCGGCTGCACCTGGTGCAGAACGGCCTGAGATGACACCGACTCACCGTCCTGAGGAGGACCGATGACTTCCGACAAGACCCTTCGCGCTGCCCTGGTGGGCACGGGAGCCGTGGCCAATTCGCACGCCCGCGCCGTCGCCGCGTATCCACGAGCCGAGCTCGTCGCCGTGGCCGACCTCAGTCTCGAGAAGGCCCAGGAGTTCGCCGGCCGATACGACATCGCCGCGGCCTACGGCGATCTCGAGGAGATGCTCGCCGCCGAGCACCCCGACGTGGTCCTCATCTGCACGCCTCCCGCGCCGCACCGGGCGCAGTCGCTGGCCGCCTTCGCCGCCGGAGCCCACGTGATCGTCGAGAAGCCGCCGGCACCCTCCCTCGATGAACTCGATGAGATGCGCACGGGAGCCGTGGCCTCGGGCAGGCAGCTCGCCGTCGTGTTCCAGCAGCGCACAGGCACGGCTGCCGCACACGTCCGGGGGCTGCTGCAGAGCGGCGCGCTCGGTCGTCCGCTCGTCGCGGTCTGCCAGACGCTGTGGTTCCGTGGCGCCGGCTACTTCGCCGTCCCGTGGCGGGGCAAGTGGGAGACCGAGGGGGGCGGCACGACGCTCGGCCACGGCATCCATCAGATCGACCTGCTCGCGCATCTGCTGGGCGACTGGTCGTCGGTGCAGGGCCGGCTCTGGCGGCTCGACCGCGAGACCGAGACCGAGGACGTCTCGACCGCCACGATCGTGTTCGAGCAGGGCGTGGTCGCTCAGGTCATCACGAGCGCGGTGTCGCCCCGAGAGACGAGCTCGATCCGCATCGACACGCAGAAGGCCACGATCACCGTCGACCATGTGTACGGACACGGGCATGAGAACTGGCGGATCACCCCGGCCCCGGGGTTCGAGGCGGAGGCCGAGGGGTGGACGTTCCCGGATGCCGAGGAGCGCAGCGACCACGAACCGCTGCTGCGCGACGTGTTCGACGCTCTGCTCGACGGAGGGCCCCTGCCGTCGACCGCGGATGCTCCCTCCCGATCGCTCGAGATCGTGGCGGGGATCTACGCGTCGGCCGCAGCGGACGGCGCGGTGATCACGCCCGAGCTGTTGGCCGCTCACCCGACGCATCGTGCCGGTTTCGCAAGCCCTGTGACCGACCTGCGCCGATGATCGAGCTCTACCGCGACCCCGTCTACGACGGCGCCACGGATCCGCGTGTCGTGATCGACTCGGGCGGCCTCTGGTGGATGTTCTACACACAGCGACGAGCGAGCCTCGAGGACGCGGGCCCCGGTGTCTCGTGGATCCATGGCAGCAGGATCGGTGTCGCCACCTCGGCCGACGGCGTGGAGTGGACGTACGACGGGACTCTCGAGCCCGCCGCATCCGGCCTCGTCCTGGAGACCGGGCCGCCGCCGGAGGACGTCGACCGCACGCACTGGGCGCCCGAGGTCGTCTGGGACGGCGAGCAGTGGCGGATGTACCTGACCGAGATCGACGGCATCCCCGACCGGTGGCCAGGATTCGTGCGCGAGATCGTCGAGTACGTCTCGGACGACCTTCGCCACTGGAGCCGTCGCGGCGCGCTGGCGCTGAGCAGCGACCGCGTGATCGATGCGGCCGTCGCCCGTACGCCTGACGGGCTCTGGCGGCTCTGGTACAAGGACGAGGCGGCGGACTCGGTCACGATGGTCGCGTCATCCGCCGACCTCGGTGAGTGGACTCTCGATGGCGTCGCGATCGGCGGACGCCCGCACGAGGGCCCGACCGTGTTCGAGCTCGGTGGGTTCTGGTGGATGATCGTCGACGAGTGGCGCGGCATGGGCGTGTATCGCTCGGATGATGGCATCGGCTGGGTGCGTCAGGGCGGAGAGGATGCTGTCATCCTCGCCGACCTCCCCGGCGGAGGGCACGGCAACCACGGCGCTCATGTGCGCGACGGTGATGAGCTGTGGTTCTACTTCTTCGGCACCGCCCATGACGCTGCCGTGCACGCGCCGACAGGGGAGCAGCGGCGCGCGGCGGTATATCGGTTGGGTCTCGAGGTCGAGGCGACGAACCTGGTCGTGAAAGACTGGAAACCCCGACGGTAATCGATGTAATCCGGTCTCGGATTTTGCCGGTTGCGAAACGTTTCAATCTGGATTAGCGTGCAGGTAAGCGTTTTCCCCGCACTTCGGAGATCGCATCCCGCACCACATGGACACAGGCGTTCCGCGGCACTGCCGAACGAGGACGTTCACCAGAGAGGACAACGATGTTCAGCAAGAAGCGTCTGGCGGCCGCAGCGGCCGTCGCCACCAGCGCAGCGCTGGTGCTCGCCGGCTGCGCCGGCGGAACCCCCGAGGCTGGGGCCACCTACGACCCGGATGAGAAGGTCACGCTCGACCTCGCGTTCTGGGGCAACGACGTCCGCGCCGACCTGTACAACAAGGCGATCGAGGCGTTCAACGAGGAGTACCCGAACATCACGGTCAACGCGACCTTCCTCGGGTTCCCGGAGTTCTGGGAGAAGCGCCAGACCGAGGCCGCCGGTGGCGGACTCCCCGACGTGATGCAGTTCGACTACTCGTACCTGCGTCAGTACTCCGAGAACGGCCTGCTGCTCGACCTCGAGCCCTACCTCGGATCCGTCATCGAAACCGACCCGCTGCCCGAGAAGATCCTCGGCATCGGCGTCGTCGACGACACGACCTACGGCATCGCGACCTCCACCAACGCGTGGGGCATGTTCACGAACCCGGCGCTCCTCGAGACCGCGGGCGTCGAGGAGTTCGCCGGCGGCGACTGGGAAGACTACGACGAGTGGATCGGCGAGGTCACCGACGCCGGCGGCGGCGCGTTCTGGGGCGGGTCGGACTGGACCGGTCGCATCCAGAACTTCGAGATCCAGCTGCGCAGCGAGGGCAAGAACCTGTTCGACGAGGACGGCACCCCCGGCTTCGACGAAGACCGTCTGAAGGAGTTCTGGGAGTCCGGCGACGACATCCGCGACGGTGCTGTGGTTCCGCAGCAGACGGTCGAGGAGCTCAACCCGCTCAGTGCCTTCGATGCGGCGAAGAACGCCAGCGAGCTGACGTGGGACAACTTCGGTGCCGGCTACCTCGCCAACCTCGGCGAGAGCTACACCGAGCTCGGCCTCGTGGCTCCTCCCGTCACCAAGGACGGCGCGAAGGACCTCTACCTGAAGCCGTCGATGCTCCACACGATCTCGGCCAAGACCAAGCACCCGGAGGCGGCGGCGACGCTCGTCAACTTCCTGGTCAACTCGCCCGAGTCCGGTGAGATCTTCGGCACGAACCGCGGTCTCCCGGCATCCGAGACCGCTCTCGAGGCGGCCGATCTCGACCCGATGAGCCAGCTCGTCAAGGACTACGAGGAGTCCATCGCCGACCGTCTCGGCGACGCCCCGCCCGTGCCGATCGTCGGCTACGGCACCCTCGAGGAGAAGTTCCGCGTGCTGGGCACCGAGCTGAACTTCGGCACGACGACGGTCGACGAGGCCGTGGAGCAGTTCTTCTCCGAGATGGACGTCGTCCTCAACCAGTGATTCCGTCGGTGGGCCGGGCNCCGCACCCCACCCACTTCGGAAGGAGCTGTCATGAGCACGACGGCGACCAGGACGATCGTCACGGGCAAGAAGTCCGGGCGAGGGCGGGCGCTGCGCAGCGGCCGCCGCCCCGAGAACGAACCCGCACGGCCCGGTCAGCGTGCGCGTCTGCGTCGCGAGACCGCGACCGGCTATGCGTTCCTCACCCCATGGCTGATCGGCTTCTTCGGGCTGACCGGCGTGCCGATGGTGTACTCCCTCTACCTGTCCTTCACGAAGTACAACATCTTCCAGCCGCCCAAGTGGATCGGCCTGGACAACTACATCCGTCTCTTCACGAGCGACCCGAACTTCATCCAGTCGGCGCAGATCACCCTGGTCTACGTGTTCATCGGCACCCCGATCACCCTCGCCGCGGCGCTCGCGGTCGCGATGCTCCTGAACTACCGCGACAAGGGTGCGGGCTTCTTCCGCTCGGCGTTCTACGCCCCGTCGCTCATCGGCGGTTCGGTCTCGGTCGCGATCGTGTGGCGAGCGATGTTCTCCTCCGACGGCCCGGTCGACAGCGGCCTGCAGATCTTCGGCGTCGACCTCGGAGGGTGGATCGGAAACCCGAGCCTCGTGCTCCCGATGATGATCCTCCTCGCGGTGTGGCAGTTCGGCGCCACGATGGTGATCTTCCTCGCCGGTCTCAAGCAGATCCCCAAGGAGCTGTACGAGGCGGCCGAGATGGACGGCGCGAACGCCTACCGCCGGTTCCGCGCGGTGACCATCCCCATGCTCTCGCCGGTGATGTTCTTCAACCTGCTGCTCGGTCTGATCGGCGCCTTCCAGGTGTTCGCCTCGGCGTACATCATCTCGAACGGCACCGGTGGCCCCGCCGGCATGACGAACTTCATCACCGTGTACCTGTACAAGCGCGGATTCTCCGACGGACAGATGGGCTACGCCGCGGCGATCGCCTGGGTACTGCTGGTCGTCGTCGCGATCATCGCCTTCATCCTCTTCCGCACCCAGAGGTCGTGGGTGCACTACTCGGGAGACGACAAATGAGCATCACCACCCCCACCACCGAGGCTGTCGTCACTGCATCCGCCTCCGCGCCTCGGCGCAGGATCAAGCGCAAGACCTGGCAGACCGTCATCTGGTTCATCGGCCTGATCGTGCTCACCGCTGTGGTCCTGTACCCGTTGCTGTGGCTGTTCCTGTCGACGTTCAAGCCGAACTCCGAGTTCGGTCAGAACCCGGGCCTGTTCCCGCAGGCGCCGACCGTCGAGAACTACGGCAAGGTCATGGAGGGCATCGCCGGAGTGCCGATGTGGCGCTTCTTCCTGAACTCGCTGATCCTCGCGGTCTCCGCGGTCGTCGGCACGGTGCTCTCGTCGGCGCTCGCGGCGTACGCGTTCGCCCGCGTGCAGTTCAAGGGTCTGGGTGTGCTGTTCGCGGCGATGATCGGCACGCTGCTGCTGCCGTTCCACGTCGTGATCATCCCGCAGTACATCATCTTCAATCAGCTCGGGTGGGTCGACACGTTCATCCCGCTGATCCTGCCGAAGTTCCTCGCCACCGAGGCGTTCTTCGTCTTCCTGCTCGTGCAGTTCATCCGTCAGATGCCGCGCGACATGGATGAGGCGGCACGCATCGACGGTGCGGGGCACCTGCGGATCTTCTGGTCGATCATCCTGCCGCTCATCAAGCCGGCGCTGATCACCTGCGCGATCTTCTCGTTCATCTGGGCGTGGAACGACTTCCTCGGACCCCTCCTCTACCTGACGAGCCCCGAGAACTACCCGCTGCCCATCGCGCTGCGTCTCTACAACGACCAGACCTCGTCGTCCGACTACGGCGCGACGGTCACGGCCTCGTTCGTCGCGCTGCTGCCGGTGCTGCTGTTCTTCGTGGTCTTCCAGCGCTTCCTCGTCGACGGCGTCGCCACGCAGGGACTGAAGGGTTAGCCATGTCGGTGATCAGCGCAGACCGTCGGGCCCATCGGGCGGCGAAGCGTGAGGCGCGCTCCGGCGCCGGCCCCACGGTCGCCGGTGTCGAACCGGGGGTCAACCCCGGGGCGACGGCGAAGTTCGGTCTGTTCGGCGAGGTGCTCACGGTCGGGCTGCTCATGACGATCATCGCCCTGGGCGTCGTCACCCTGCCGATCGCGCTGGCCGCCGGCATCCGGCATCTGCGGCGGTTCGTCGCGGCCGAGGACTCGCGCACCGCGCTGTTCTGGGAGGACGTGCGCGCCGGCATCCTGCCGTCGCTCGCCGTCGGTGTGCCGGCTGCGCTGATCGCGACGGTTCTCACGATCGACGTCGTGCTCGCGGGGTCGGGTGCGCTGCCCGGTGGTGAGGCCATCGCGGTCGTCGGCTGGGCGGGGCTGCTCGCTCTCGCCGTCGCCGTGCTGCTCGCCGCAGGTGCGTGGTCGCCGACGCTCGGATGGAAGGACGCCGTGCGTGCGGTGCCCGGAGCCACCAGGGCGGATGCCGCCGGCGCCGCGTACATCGCGGCCGCCGCGGTCTTCACCGGAGTCGTGACCTGGGCGCTCGCGCCCCTGTTCATCGCCGGGATCGGCTGCGCGGCGCTCGCCGTGGTCGCCGTGCCCGCGCGTCGCAGGCGTGGAGAGAACCGCGCGGGATGAGAAGGTAGTCGTTGGCGCACGCGCGGACGGACGGAGGCACGCCATGGCGGTAGGGGTGAAGGACGTCGCGGCTGCGGCCGGCGTCTCGGTCGGCACCGTCTCGAACGTGCTCAACCAGCCTGAGCGCGTCTCGGCCAGGACGGTCGAGCGCGTGCAGCGGGTCATCCAGGAGCTCGGCTTCGTGCGCAACGATGCGGCCAGGCAGCTGCGAGCAGGCCGCAGCCGCAGCATCGGACTCGTCGTGCCCGACATCGGAAACCCGTTCTTCGCCGAGGTGGTGCGCGGAGCGGAAGACAGGGCGGCGGATGCCGGCATGACCGTGCTGCTCGGCAACAGCGACGAGCGGGATGAGCGCCAGCTGGCGCACCTCGAGCTTTTCCAGGAGCAGCGGGTGAACGGCGTGCTGCTGACGCCCGCCTCCGACGACCTCTCGGCCGTGCACCGCTTCGCCGCGGGTGGCATGCCGGTGATCCTCGTCGACCGCGAGGTGGAGGAGGGGCTTCTTCCGTCGGTGTCCGTCGACGACGTCGAGGGCGGTCGCCTGGCAGCTGAGCACCTGCTCGCATCCGGGCGGCGCAGGCTCGCGTTCGTGGGAGGGCCGCAGTCGGTGCATCAGGTCGCGGATCGTCTTCGCGGCGTGCAGGCGGCGGTCGCCGACCACTCCGATGCGACGCTCGAGATCTTCGAGCAGTCCGCGCTCACCGTGCTGCAGGGAAGGGCCGCGGGCGAGGCCATCGCGGCACGGCCCGCTGACGCCCGACCGGACGCCGTCTTCGCCGCGAACGACCTCCTGGCCGTCGGTCTGCTGCAGGCCTTCAGCTTCGGATCCGCGATCCGCGTGCCCGACGACATCGCCATGGTCGGCTATGACGACATCGATTTCGCCTCGGCGACCGTCGTGCCGTTGAGCTCGGTGCGGCAGCCGGCGCGGCTGCTCGGCTGGACCGGGGTGGATCTGCTGCTCAAGGAGCTCGACGGCGTCGAACACGATCGTCGTGTGCGATTCCAGCCCGAGCTCGTCGTGCGGGAGTCCAGCGCCGGCGGAGCCTGAGGTCGGATTCGTGACTGCCGGTTCACGATTCGTTCCAGCCACGGGAACCCGTTATGCTTGCAAGGTGCATCCGCTCTTCGCGGGTCGGATGCCTGGAGACGTCGCATAGTCCGGCCGAGTGCACCACCCTGCTAAGGTGGAGTCCCCGCAAGGGGACCAGGGGTTCAAATCCCCTCGTCTCCGCAGTATGAATCCCTGCTCCGGCAGGGATTTTCTGCGTTCAGGAGGTGATCCGGGTCTCCTGCGCGGCGAGGGCATCCGCAAGGTACGACGCCGTCGTGCTGTCGCTCGCCGAGGCGACGGCGCGAGGAGTTCCCTCGGCCACGACAGCGCCGCCGAGATCTCCCGCTCCGGGCCCCACGTCGATCACCCAGTCGGCCTGCGCGACGACGCGCATGTCGTGCTCGACCATCACGACCGTGTTGCCGGCATCGACCAGATGCTGAAGATGCACGAGCAGCCGATCGGTGTCGGACGGATGCAGTCCCGAGGTGGGCTCGTCGAGCAGGTAGAGGGTGTCTCCGTGCTGCGCGCGTCGGAGCTCGGACGCCAGCTTCACGCGCTGCGCTTCGCCGCCCGAGAGCTCCGTGGCCGACTGGCCCAGCGGCAGGTACCCGAGTCCCACGTCGAGCAGGGCGTCGAGGTGTCGCGCGACGTCGGCGTCGTCGTCGAACAGGACACGCGCGTCGTTCACGCTCAGAGCGAGGACCTCGGCGATCGTGTGCCCGTGGAGTTCGATCTCGAGGGTCTCCGGGTTGTAGCGCGTACCTCCGCACGTGCTGCAGGGGGCATGGACCGTGGGGAGGAAGAGCAGCTCCACCTCGACCGTGCCCTCGCCCTTGCAGGTGGGGCATCGTCCGCTCGGGAGGTTGAACGAGAACCGGCTCGCGGCGTAGCGCCGCCGGCGCGCCTCCGGAGTCGCGGCGAACAGAGCCCGCACGCGGTCGAAGAGCCCCGTGTACGTCGCCACGTTCGATCGTGACGTGCGACCGATCGGCTTCTGACTGACCTGCACGACGCGACGCACCCGGCCGGCGGGGCCGGAGGCACGTCCCGTGGTCTCGCTCATCTGCGAGGTGAACAGTGGGTCCGCCGTCGCGCTCTGCTCGCTTTCTGACGCGTCGGCGGACGCGCTGTCCACCTCGCTGGACAGGCTCTGCAGCAGGTCGGGAAGGGCCTGGGTGACGAGAGACGACTTGCCCGAGCCCGAGACGCCGGTGACGGCGGTGAGGCAGCCGAGGGGGATCGACACCGACACGCTGCGGAGGTTGTTGCGCGAGACATCGGTGAGTACGAGCTCGCCGTCCGGCTCGCGAGGGGCAGGCCTCGGTGCCGTCGGCTGTTCGGTGCGCGGATCGTCGGCGAACAGGTACCGCCGTGTCTGGGAGCGCTCGGCCTCTTGGAGCCCGTCGATCGGCCCGGAATAGACGATCTCGCCCCCGGTCGCTCCCGCACCGGGGCCGATGTCGACGATCCAGTCCGCGTGCCGGATCACGTCGAGGGAGTGCTCGACGAAGAAGACCGTGTTGCCCGAGTCTCTGAGCGAGCGGAGGATGCGCACGAGCGCTTCGCCGTCGGCGGGATGCAGCCCGGCAGACGGCTCGTCGAGCACGAACATGACCCCGAACAGCTGCGAGAGCACCTGGGTCGCGAGGCGCATCCGCTGCAGTTCGCCTGAGGAAAGCGTGGGCGTCGAACGATCGAGCGAGAGGTAGCCGAGACCGAGCTCGACGATGGGCGAGACCCGATCGCGCAGCTCGTCGACCAGCCGGTGCGCCGCGAGTCGCTTCTCGGGTGCGAGCGCCTCGCCAGCAGACCCGCCGGCACTCGACTCGTCGCCGGACGGCTCGAGTGCCGTCTCGAGCAGAGCCGCGAGGTCGGCGAGCGGCAGCCCGGCCATCTCTGTGATGTCGAGACCCGCGAATGTCACGGCGAGAGCCTCGGGCTTGAGTCGTCGGCCGTCGCACATCGGACACCGGACGCTGACCATGAAGCTCGCCGCCTTCTCGCGCATCTTCGCGCTCTTCGAGTGGGCGAAGGTGTTGAGCACGTACCGTTTCACGCCCACGAACGTGCTCATGTATGACGGCTCGATCCCGGCCGCGACGGCCTTGCGCACCTGCGCCGGACCGCGGTCGGTGAATACCGGAACCTGAGGGGATTCCTCGGTGTACAGCACCCACTGCCGCTGTTCCTCCGGCAGATCGCGCCAGGGGATGTCGATGTCGTACCCGAGAGAGATCAGGCTGTCGATGAGCTGTTTGCCGTGCCACGCCCTCGGCCAGGCGTCGAGAGCACGGTCGCGGATCGTCAGCGACTCGTCGGGGACCATGAGGTGCAGAGGCACGTCGTAGACCTGCCCGATCCCGTGGCACCGAGGGCACGCGCCCTGGACGGTGTTCGCCGAGAAGTCCTCGGCGAACAGCGGTTCCGCTCCGGGCGGGTACGTCCCGACGCGCGAGAACAGCATGCGCACGACGTTGCCGATCGACGTGGCGCTGCCGACGGTCGACCGCGCACTGCCGGCGGTGCGCTGCTGGGGCAGGGCGACGGCCGGGGGCAGCCCCGCGATGGCATCGACGTCGGGGATGTCGACCTGGCTCATCAGGCGCCTCGCATAGGGCGCGACCGACTCGAAGTATCGACGCTGGGCCTCGGCGTACAGGGTGCCGAACGCGAGGGAGCTCTTGCCCGAGCCCGAGACGCCCGTGAACGCGACGAGGGCGTCGCGGGGAATCCCGACGCTCACGTCGCGAAGATTGTGCACACGTGCTCCGGTCACGACGATGGCGTTCGATGTGCCCGAGAGCTTCGACGGTGGGGTCCCGCCCATCATGGACCTCTTCTCGTTTCCCGCGGACCGCGGGGTGGATGCGACGATCGCCGACACTGCGCCACGCTACCCCGCACGTCGGACTTCGTCGGAGTCCTTGACAGCGGGCTGTCCGACCCGACGATCTCAGCCCGGCGCCGTGACGATCGCAGATCGCGGCGCGTGGCCGTCTGCGTTGTGGCAAGCGTTATCCTGAAGCCCTTCCCCCGTCTCGCACTTAGGAGCATCCTCCATGCCCATCGCCGCTGATGACCCCCGACTGACGCAGGCCTACGACGCCGCATCCACCCGCTACACCGACGTGCCGTTCCAACGTGCCGGGGCGAGCGGCGTACAGCTGCCCAAGGTCTCGCTGGGGCTGTGGCAGAACTTCGGTCGTGATCGCACGTTCGACACCCAGCGCGAGATCGTGCTGCATGCTTTCGACCGCGGCGTCGTGCACATCGACCTCGCCAACAATTACGGCCCGCCCTACGGTTCGGCCGAGTCGACGTTCGGAGCGGTGCTCGACAGCGGCCTGGCGCGCTACCGCGACGAGCTGTTCGTGGCGACCAAGGCCGGATACGACATGTGGCCGGGGCCGTTCGGTGACGGCGGATCCCGCAAGTACCTCACGCGCTCGCTCGAGCAGAGCCTCACGCGAATGAACACCGACTACGTCGACGTGTTCTACTCGCACCGCCCCGACCCCGAGACGCCTCTCGAAGAGACGGTCACGGCACTCGCCGACATCGTGCGCAGCGGCAAGGCGCTGTACGTGGGCATCTCGAACTACCCGGCCGAGCTCGCCCGTCGCGCATACGAGCTTCTCGCCGAGCAGGGAGTGAAGCTGCTGCTGCACCAGCCCCGTTACTCGCTGTTCGACCGCACGCCCGAGGCCGAGCTGTTCCCGACGCTGCGTGAGCTGCAGGTCGGCAGCGCGGTGTTCTCGCCGCTCGCTCAGGGCCTCCTCACGGCGAAGTACATCGACGGCGACGTGCCCGCCGACTCGCGCGCGGCCAACAGCCACTTCCTCGACGGATCGGCGCTCACCGACAGCTACCTCGAGCGCATCCGCGGTATCGACCGCGTCGCGAAGGAGGCGGGCCTCTCGATCCCGCAGCTCGCCGTCGCATGGGTGCTGCGCGACCCGGTGGTGACGACCGCGATCATCGGCGCATCGCGCACCGGTCAGATCGATGACGCCGTCGCCGCGAGCCAGGTCGTGCTCTCGGTCGACGTCATCTCCGCCCTCGAGGAGTTCGCGGCCACGCCCGGCGCGACCGTCGTCTGATCGGCATCCGCGCGTCGGATGCCGCGGCGAGTNGCAGGACTTTTCTGCGGGCTTCGCGTAATGAATCGGGGCGTTGCCGCGTCTGGTTATCGGGGCACCTGACATCAGGGAGCACCCGGAACCGACCTGGGGAGTACCGATGACAGTCGCAGACGCCGAGTTACGTGCGCGCCAGTGGATTCACCGCAGCCCGCTTCCGCTGCCCGAGCTGGCTTTCCACCACATCCTCGCGGCGATCCTCCGAGGCGAGTACTCGCCGGGCGACAGGCTCAACACGGCGCGCTTCGCCGAGGAGCTTCACATGTCGCTGAACCCGATCCGCGAAGCGATCATCCGGCTTCGCGACATCGGACTGGTGGAGGTCACTCCCGCCCGCTACACGAAGGTCGCGGACTTCACCGCGGACGAGTCGCGCGCGGCCATCGGTTACGCGGGCGTGCTGGCCGGCACGGCGCTGAAGGCGATCCTGCCGACGATCTCATCAGAAGGGCTGTCGGATCTCGTGGCCTGTGCCGAGGAGATCGGCGAGGCTGACGGGGTCGATGGCCGCAACGCCGCGGTGATCGCTTTTCTCACCGCCGTGGCCGACCTCATGGAGCATCCGCGGCGGGCCATCCACCTCGTCGAAACGACGATCCTGGCTCAGTGCGCGCTGCAGTTCGGCGAGGTCGCAGGCCGAGACGAGTCGACGCCGGCGCCGTTCCGCGCGGCCGAAGCCGTCGGGCACGCGCTGCGCGCAGCGGATCCGGACCTCACCGAGGCGGCCGTTCGCACGCTCTTCGAGCATCTCGCGGAGTCCTCGGCTGCTGTCTCGAGATCAGCTCCGTCCCGTCTTCGGGATGTGGAGCCCGCCGCCTGACGCCTCGATAGAGTCGCATGCATGACTGCGACGAAGGTGTTGTTCATCGGTGGGACCGGAATCATCTCCTCGGCGGCGAGTGCGCTCGCCGCATCTCGGGGGATGGAGGTCACGCTGTTGAATCGAGGGCAGTCGCGCCGTGAGCCCGCCCCGGGCGTCGAGGTGCTGACGGCGGATGTGTCGGATGCCGCGGCGGTCGACGCTGCTCTCGCCGGTCGTGAGTTCGATGTGGTCGCCGACATGATCGCCTTCACCCCCGAGCAGGTGCAGCGCGACATCGACCGGTTCGAGGGACGCACGGGTCAGTACGTCTTCATCAGCTCGGCATCCGCGTATCAGAAGCCGGTCGCGCGCCTGCCGATCACCGAGTCCACGCCGCTGCGCAACCCGCACTGGCAGTACTCGCGCGACAAGATCGCCTGCGAAGACCTGCTCTCCGCCGCGTATCGTGAGCGCGGGTTCCCGGTCACGGTGCTGCGTCCTTCGCACACATACGACAGGTGGACGATCCCGGCCTTCGGCGGGTGGACGGCGATCGACCGCATCCGCCGCGGTGAGGAGATCATCGTGCACGGCGACGGCACCTCGCTGTGGACGCTCACGCATTCGAGCGACTTCGCGGTGGGCTTCGCCGGACTCCTCGGCAACCCCCTGGCCTACGGCGACAGCTTCCAGATCACCAGCGACTTCGTCTACACCTGGAACGAGATCTACTCGATCCTCGGTCGAGCGGCGGGCGCCGAGCCGAGGATCCGATACGCGACGAGCGCGGCGATCGAGGCTGCCGCGCCCGAGCGCGCCGGTCAGCTCACCGGCGACATGGCACACTCGGTCATCTTCGACAACACGAAGATCCGTCGAGTCGTGCCCGACTTCAACCCGGTCGTCCCCCTGCACACCGCGGCGCGAGAGATCATCGACTGGCACGATGCGCACCCCGAGCTGCAGCGCGTCGACCCCGCCGTGAACGCGCTGTTCGACCGCCTGCTCGCCTGACGGCGCTGCTCAGGCGGCGGACATCACCGCGAGCACGTTGCCCGCAGGGTCGGTGAACCACGCGATGTCGGGCCCTCGATCCGGCGCGCCGCGGAGGATCCCCTTCTCGTCGGTGGCGAACTCCGAGTCGTCGTAGATCTTCGTCACGACGCCGCGTCCGTTGAGCTCGTCGACGGCTGCGTCGATGTCGTCGACGGGGAAGTTCAGGATCGTGAAGCTCGCCGGGGTGTGGTTCGGCTTGGCGTAGACGAGGATCGATCCGCCGTCGGGCAGATGGATGTCGAGGAAGCCCATGGCATTGGTCGTGACGTCGAACCCGAGGGTGTCGCCGTAGAAGGAGCGGGCCGCGTCGATGTCGTCGACGCTGAATCCGCTGAACGCGTGCGTGGTCTGAAAGGCGGTCATGCGTTCAGCATGCGCCGCTCGTCGCGCGGTGTCCAGACCCTACGGGTGCACCTGATTGACGAGGTCGTCTCCGGCGGCGAGCCGGATGACGTTCTGGTCGACCAGCTGTGCGGCGTCGACGGGGCGGTTGCCGGCGATGTGCGGCGTGATCAGCAGGTTCGGCGCATCCCACAGCGGATCGGATGCCGGAAGCGGCTCGGACTTGGCGACGTCGATCGCGGCCGCCCGCAGTCGCCCCGAGCCCAGTGCGTCGATCAGCGCGCCCTCGTCGACCGTCGCACCTCGGCCGACGTTCACGAACGCAGCGCCGGGCTTGAGCGCGCCGAAGACCTCCGCATCGAACAGGTCGGTGGTCTCGGCCGTCGCGGGGAGGATCGACACGAGCACATCGGTCTCCGCGAGGATCGCCGTCGCGTCGGCATCCGCGTGCACCGGGTAGCCCGAGCGGGTTCCCGCCGTGCGGGCGATGCCCTGGACATCGGCGCCCAGGGCCGTGAGGAACGGCGCGAGCGTCGAGGCGATCGAGCCGAAGCCCCAGATCGTCACCCGGGCGCCGGCGAGCGTGTATGAACGCTGAGTGTCGGGCGCGCTCTGTGCGTCGTTGACCTCGTCGTCCCAGCGGTGGTCGCGCTGCGCGTCGTGCAGACGGTCGAGACGCCGCACCGTGCTGAGGATCAGCGCCAGCGCGTGCTCCGCGACCGGTCCGTCGTGCAGCGAGCGACCCGAGCAGATCCGCACCTCGTCACCGAACCCGGCGTTCAGAACCGCATCGGCACCCGAGGCGAGCGCCTGCACGAGCCTGAGCTTCGGCAGCGCGCGGGCAGCCTCCTGCAGCCAGGCCGACGAGTTGTGCCAGACGACCAGCACCTCAGCGTCGCGGTGCTCGGCGGGGATCTCGGCATCGATGTCGTAGACGACGGTCTCGACGTCGGCGCTCACCGGCAGGTCGATGGTGTTCGGGATCAGGATCTTCATGGGGACTCCGCTTTCACATTGGAGGTTGAGGGGATTCGGTCGACTCACGCCACACGATCGTGAGCAGGCCGTCGGGTTTCTGTGGTGGCTCGCTGCCCCGCACGGCGGCGATGAGCCGCTGCATCGAGTACGCACCGAGGCGTTCGCGGTCCTGCACGACGCTCGTGAGCGACGGAACGAGGAACGCGCTCTGGTGGTGGTCGTCCCACCCTGTCACGGCGACCTCCTGCGGGAGCCTCCACCCGCGGCGCGTGGCGGCTCGGATGGCGCCCGTGGCGATGACATCGTTCGCGGCGATCACGGCGAGCGGGGGCGTGTCGTCGGGCAGCGCGTCGATGGCATCCTCTCCGGCCTTCCCGCTCCAGTCGCCGTCGGTCACGCCGAGGGACTCGAGTCCGAGTCGATCGATCGTCGCGAGGTAGGCGTCTCTGCGGGCTCGCGCCGAGGGGAAGTCCTCAGCGCCGGCGAGGTGGAGGAAGCGCCGGTGACCCTGGGCGGCGAGTCGCTCGATCATCTCGGCGATCGGACGGGAGTCGGTGAACTCGCCTGTCATGTGCATGGCGTCGTCGAACTCGCCCACCGAGAGCACGATCGGCCCGCCGCCCGTCGTGTCGGTGAAAGGCAGTGGGGTGAACCCGAGTACGCCCTCGTACTGCCCCGAGTCGACGACCTCGCCCAGGCGCTCGACGCGTTCTGCCGCGTCGTCGGGCAGGCTCACCACCTCGACGACGTACCCCTCGTCGCGGGCAGCGGCGATCGCGCCCGACAGCAGAGTGAGCGGATTCATCGTCGTGATGGGCACGACGACCGCCAGGCGACCGGTGCGCTGCGTGCGCATCGATCGTGCGGCGAGGTTGGGCCGGTAGTTGAGCTCGGATGCCGCGCGCAGGACTCTCTCACGCGTCGCCTCCGAGATCCCGGCGCGGCCGGTGAAGACGAACGACACGGTGGACTGCGAGACCCCGGCGAGATGGGCGACGTCATGGCTCGTCGGGCGCTTCTCCATGGCATCCATCCTCTCGGGGGTTGACGTGACCGGTGTCTCCCTCGATAGTATCTACTACGTCTTAGTAATACGTAGTAACACCTCATCGAGGAGGCAGTGGATGCTCAGGGTCGGAATCATCGGCACCGGCGGGATCGCCGATGCCCACATCAACGGATACCTCGCGTTCCCGGGTGACTGCGAGATCGTCGCGCTCGCCGACGTGATCGCCGGCAAGGCGGCGCAGAAGGCTGAGACCTTCGAGCTCGCAGCCGCGGCATTCGATGACCCGCTCGCCATGATCGCGTCGGGTCTGGTCGACCTCGTGAGCATCGCGACCCCGCCCTCGACGCACGCGGCCCTCGCGATCGCCGCCCTCGACGCGGGCATCGACGTGCTGGTCGAGAAGCCCATGGCCCCGTCGCTCGAAGAGTGCGACGCAATGCTCGCGGCGCAGGAGCGCTCGGGCAGAGTGCTGTCGGTCGTCGCGCAGAACCGCTTCCGCGACGACCTCGCAACCCTCAAGGACGTCGTCGACTCGGGGCTGCTCGGATCGATCTCGCACGTCCGCGTCGACTCGGCGTGGTGGAGGGGGCTGCCCTACTACGACCTGTGGTGGCGCGGCACGTGGGAGAAGGAGGGCGGTGGTTGCACTCTCAACCACGCCATCCACCACATCGACCTGCTGCTGTGGCTGCTCGGCAGTCCCACCGAGATCACCGCGATGCTGGCCAACGCGCAGCACGACAACGCCGAGGTCGAAGACCTCTCGGTCGCTGTGTTCCGCTACGACCGGGGCCTCGCGCAGCTGACCAGCTCGGTCGTGCACCACGGACAGGAGCAGGCGATCGTGATCCAGGGCGCGAATGCTCAGGTCTCGCAGCCGTTCTCGGTCGTCGCGGAGCGCGCTCGCGCCGACGGCTTTCCGGAGCAGGGTGGCGATCCTGAGGTGGTGGCGCGCATCGACACGCTGGTCGCCGCGCGCACGCCTCTCGCTCATCTCGGGCACGAGGGCCAGATCGGCGACCTGCTCGGCGCGATCCGCGACGGCAGGCCACCGATCGCCGGAGGCCAGGACGGGCGAAACGCGGTCGAGGTGGTCACTGCCATCTACAAAGCGGGTTTCGAGAGGCAGTTCGTCTCCCTCCCGATCGCGGCGTCCGACCCGTACTACCGGGCCGGCCAGCTCGTGGCGAACGCGCCGCACTTCTTCGAGAAGAAGGCCTCACTGACCGAGGCGGCATCGTGACCGCGTCCTCGTTCCCCGGCGGCACCTCGCTGTCTCATCTCGACGTCTACACGGATGCCGCACCCGACGGCATCTGCGGAGGCAGCCCCCACATGCACCTCGTCTCGACCGAGGCGTACGTGGTGATCTCGGGGGAGGGTGCGCTGCAGACCATCGATGGTGACGGCTTCCGAGAGACGCCGTTGTCGGCGGGAGCGGTCGTCTGGTTCACCCCCGGCACCGTCCACCGTGCGGTGAACCGGGGTGACCTGCGGGTCGTGGTGCTGATGAGCAACGCCGGGCTGCCCGAGGCGGGTGATGCCGTGATGACCTTCCCCGCAGAGATCGTGGCCGACCCGGATGCCTATGCGGCAGCGGCGTCGCTCGGAGCCGAAGACGGGCGCGCCGAGCGAGCATCCGCACGCCGCGATCTCGCCGTGACCGGATTCGAGACTCTGCGTGATGCGGTTGTCGCCGGCGATCGCGCCGCACTCGACGCCTTCCGCGCGGCGGCCGGTGCACTCGTGCGTGATCGTGCCGAAGCCTGGGGCGACCTCGTGCGAGAGCGTCCGCTCGCCCAGGCCGAGCAGTCGCTCGCGCTCGCCGAAGCGGTGGCATCCGGTTCGGTGACGCACCTCGCCGACGCCCGGGTCCACCAGGCCCTACCCTCGGTGGGGGAGCGCGGATTCGGCATGTGCGGACGCCTGCGAACCTATGACGTGACCGACGAGGAGACTGACCGATGACCCGCACCTACACCTTCGATCCGCTGCCCGAACCGGTCGTCGGCCCCGGCGAGTTCGTCTTCGCAGCCGTGGGGCTGGCGCACGGACACATCCACGGGATGGTCGAGCAGCTCATCGACGCCGGCGCGACCCTCTCGCTCGTCTTCGACGACGATCCCGCGAAGGTCGCGGACTTCGTCGCACGGTTCCCGCAGGCCCGCCCGGCCGCGAGCGAGCAGGAGGTGCTCGACGACCCCGAGGTGCAGCTCGTCGCGAGTGCATCGATCGCGAATCAGCGAGCGCCGCTCGGGGTGCGCGTTCTCGATGCGGGCAAGGATTTCTTCGCCGACAAGCCCGCGATCACGACGACCGACGACCTCACGGCTGCTCGTGACGCCGTCGAGCGCACCGGCCGTAAATTCGCCGTGTACTACGGCGAGCGCGTGCACTCCGAGGCGGCGATCCTCGCAGGACAGCTGATCGAGCAGGGGGCGATCGGCACCGTCCTGCAGGTCGCCTCTTTCGGGCCGCACCGCATCGGCACCGGGCGCCCCGACTGGTTCTACGACCCCGAGCAGTACGGCGGCATCATCTGCGACATCGGCAGCCACAACTTCGAGCAGATGCTCTACTACACGGGCGCGACCGACGGAGAGATCGTCAGCTCGACGGTCGCCAACTACGCGCATCCCGAGACCCCTGGGCTGCAGGACTTCGGAGATGCGCACGTCGTGCTCGACAACGGCACCACCGGATACGTGCGCGTGGACTGGTTCACCCCGGCGGGGCTCGACGTGTTCGGCGACGGGCGCACCGTGCTTCTCGGCACCGACGGCTACATCGAGCTGCGCAAGTACGTCGACATCACGACCGACACCGGGGGAGGGCAGGTGCTGCTCGTCAATCAGGACGGTCAGTTCCGGTTCGATGCCACCGGTCAGACGGGGTATCCCTTCTTCGGGCAGCTGATCCGAGACTGCCTCGATCGCACCGAGAACGCGATGACCCAGGCGCACGCCTTCACGGCGGCGGAGCTCAGCATCGTCGCGCAGCGCGATGCGCGGGTGCTCGCCGGCTGACGGCATCCGCCTTCACCTGCTCGGGAGGAGAGCGCAGTTCTCCTCCCGAACGGGCGAGCGGCGCGCGAGGAGCCGGTCAGCCGACGAGCTGGGTCGCCTGACGCGCGGCGCCGAGGGCCACGTACTCGCCGGGCTCCGGCACTTCGACCGTGAGACCGAGGATCTCCGGTGCGATCCGACGTACGGCTTCCGATTGCGCGCCGCCGCCGATCAGCAGGGCGCGCTCGAGCGGGATGCCGAGGTCGCGGAGCGCGTCGAGTCCGGCGCCGAGGCCCCGCAGCATCCCCTCGACGGCGGCGCGGGCGAGGTTCTCCCTGGTCGTCGACGCGAGTGTCATGCCCGTGAGGGATGCCGTGGCATCCGGCAGATTGGGCGTGCGCTCGCCCTCGAAGTAGGGGAGCAGCGTCAGTCCGTCAGCACCGGGAGTCGCCCGCAGCGCGAGAGCGCTGAACTCATCGTGCGTGACGCCGAGCAGCGCCGCAGTGACGTCGACCACTCGAGCCGCGTTGAGCGTCGCGACCAGAGGGAGGAAGTTCCCGGAGGCGTCGGCGAAGCCGGCCACGGTTCCGCTCGGGTCTGCGATCGCCGTCGTGCTGACGGCGCACACGGTTCCCGATGTGCCGATCGACACGACGACGTCGCCCGGCACGGCTCCGAGTCCCAGAGCTGCCGCCGCGTTGTCGCCCGCTCCCGCTCCGACGCGTCGCCCGGCTGCATCCGTCACCGCCTCGTCGTGCGCGAGAACGCGGGGGAGGACTGCGTCGTGGCCCAGCGCAGCGGCTAGCAGCTCGCGGTCGTACTCTCCGGTCGCGGGATTCCAGTATCCGGTTCCCGACGCATCCGACCGGTCCGTGACCAGCTCGTCGAGGGCGGGATTCTCGGGTCCGAAGCCGCGCAGCCGCCAGGTCAGCCAGTCGTGCGGCAGCGCCACCGCGGCGACTCGGGCGGCGTTCTCGGGCTCGTGGTCGCGAAGCCAGCGCAGCTTCGTGATCGTGAAGGATGCCACGGGCACGAGCCCCGTGCGGGCAGCCAGCTCCTCGGCACCGAACTCGTCGATCAGATCCTGCGCCGCTCCGGCCGACCGGGTGTCGTTCCACAGCAGAGCGTCGCGGATCACGGCGCCCGTCTCGTCGAGTGCGACGAGGCCGTGCTGCTGACCGCCGATCGACCACGCCTCGATGTCGTCGAGCGACCCTGCCTCAGCGATCGCCGCGCTCAGCGCGCGCCACCAGGACTCGGGGTCGACGGACGTCCCGTCGGGGTGCGACGCGCGGCCGGAGCGGACGACCGCCCCGGTCGAGGAGTCGACGACCACGACCTTGCAGGACTGGGTCGACGAGTCGACCCCGAGAACCAGCGGCATGACGATCAGCGAGCGCCGAGCAGGTGCTCGGTCGCGAGCTGCTGCAGTCGGACGAAGCCGAAGCCCTTGCCTCCGAAGTACGAGTTCGCGTCGAAGTCCTCGTACGCCGAGCGGTCGGCGAGGAAGTCGTCGTAGCTCTCTCCGGGGTTGAGGGTCGGCGTCGAGAGCTCGTCGACTCGGGCGGCGGCGAGCGCCTCCTGCACCTCGGGGTCGGCGCGGAACGCCGCCGCCCGCTCCTTCAGCAGCAGGTAGGTGCGCATGTTCGCGGCCGCCGAGTCCCAGACGCCCTTCTCGTCTTCCGTGCGGCTGGGCTTGTAGTCGAAGTGGCGGGGACCGTCGTAGGCGGGCACGCCGCCGGGTCCGCCGTTCTCGAGCAGGTCCACGAGCGAGAAGGCGTTGTGCAGGTCGCCGTGACCGAAGACGAGGTCCTGGTCGTACTTGATGCCGCGCTGTCCGTTGAGGTCGATGTGGAAGAGCTTGCCGTGGAAGAGAGCCTGCGCGATGCCGGCGGTGAAGTTGAGCCCCGCCATCTGCTCGTGACCGACCTCGGGGTTCACACCGACGAGCTCGGGGCGCTCGAGCGAGTCGATGAACGCGATCGCGTGGCCGAGCGTCGGCAGCAGGATGTCGCCTCGGGGCTCGTTCGGCTTGGGCTCGATCGCGAAGCGGATGTCGTAGCCCTTGTCGGTGACGTAGTCGCCGAGCAGGTTCACGGCCTCGCGGTAGCGTTCGAGGGCCTGACGGATGTCCTTCGCGGAGTCGTATTCGGCGCCCTCGCGGCCGCCCCACATGACGAACGTCTGCGCACCCAGCTCGGCGCCGAGGTCGAGCTGGCGGAAGACCTTGCGCAGCGCGTAGCGACGCACGTCGCGGTCGTTCGAGGTGAAGCCGCCGTCCTTGAAGATCGGTGCGCTGAACAGGTTGGTGGTCACCATCGGCACGACCAGACCGGTGTCGGCGAGCGCGCCCTTGAGACGGTCGATCTGCGTCTGGCGCTCGGCGTCGGTCGAACCGAACGCGAACAGGTCGTCGTCGTGGAAGGTCAGGCCGTAGGCGCCGAGCTCGGCGAGCTTCTCGACCGCGTGCACGACGTCGAGGGCGGGGCGGGTCGGGCCGCCGAACGGGTCGGCTCCGTTGTATCCGATCGTCCAGAGGCCGAAGGAGAACTTGTCGTCACGGGTAGGGGTTGGCATGGCTGCTCCTGTGCAGTTCGCGGATAAGTTGTGAGTGACAACATATATCATGACAGAAGATGCGTCCACCCCCTACAGTGAAGGGATGCCGACACCGCCGAGCCCCGCGCTGGGCACCCGCCCGCACAATCTCGCCCGCATCCTGCGGCTCGTGCACGAAGACGGCGCGCAGTCGCGGGCGGCGCTGACCGAAGCGACCGGGCTCAACCGGTCGACGATCGCCGATCTGGTCGCCGAGCTGGTCAGACGTGGTCTTGTCGACGAACGGGTGCCTGATCTCCCCGGCCGCGTGGGGCGCCCCTCGCCCGTGGTGACCGCATCGGCGCGAGTCGTCGCGATCGCGGTGAACCCGGAGGTGGATGCGGTCGAGATCGCCGCGGTCGGCCTCGACCGCAGCATCCTGGTGCGCGAGCGACTGCCGAACGCGAGCGTGCCCTCACCCGGCGAGGTGACGCAGACGATCGCATCGCGTATCGACGCGTGGCGGCAGGGTGTGCTCGCGGATGCGCGGATCGAGGCGGTGGGCATCGCCGTGCCCGGTCTCGTCCGGACCTCGGACGGCGTCGTCCGCAACGCCCCGCATCTGGAGTGGCGCGACGTGCCTCTCGCCGATCTCGTGCGGACGGCGACGGCCGCGCCGACCTTCGTCGACAACGACGCGACCCTCGGGGCGATCGCAGAGCACCGCTACGGCGCGGGCCGGGGAATCGACGACATCGTCTACCTCAACGGCGGCGCCTCGGGCATCGGTGGAGGCCTCATCATCCACGGACGCCCGGTCGCGGGGGCAGGAGGGTATGCCGGGGAGTTCGGACAGAACCGTCCGCGCATCTCGGCGGATGACGACCGTCGTACCGCCGACGGCGTGCTCGAGACCGAGGTGAGCCGTCGGCTGCTGCTCGAAGCGGTCGGCCTCGACGCGGCCGACGACGAGACGCTCGACGCCGAGCTGACCTCGTCGGAGTCGTCCGCGGTGGCCGACGAGGTCACCCGGCAGGCGCATGTGCTCGCGAGTGCACTGGCCAACGCGGTGAACGTGCTCAACCCGGCGCTCGTCGTGCTCGGAGGATTCCTCGCCACGATCGCCGACCTGCGCACCGAGCAGATCGCCGCCGACGTCGGCATCCTCGCGATGTCGGAGAGCGTCGAGGGGCTCGAGATCCGCGCGGCCGCGCTCGGTGCCGACCGACTCCTCATCGGCGCGGCCGAACTGGCGTTCGCCGAGCTGCTCGCCGATCCGGGGGTTCGCGGCTGATCCGTCGTCGCGACTGATCGCATCCGACGCGGATGATCGGGTGGTGCGGGACGCGCTCGACGGACGATGGTGGGGAAAGGAGGACCTCATGATCGGAATGCTGAACGCCCTGGTCGATCGCGTGGAGGCGGAGGGGTCGGAGATCGACATCGCCGAGTTCGCCCGCACGCACGGGACGACGGAGTATCACCTCCGGCGCATGTTCTCGGCGCTGGCCGGCATGCCGCTGTCGGAATACGTCCGACGCCGTCGGATGACGCTGGCGGGAGCCGAACTCGTCTCGGGTGCGCCGAACGTGCTCGACGTCGCCGTGCGCCATGGCTATGGCTCGACCGAGGCGTTCGGCCGCGCGTTCCGTGCTGTGCACGGGATCAGCGCCGCCGACGCACGCCGCGACGGGGGTCCTCTCCGCACACAACCCACGCTCCGGTTCCGCCTGAGCGTCGAAGGGAGTACCCCGATGGACGTCACCATCACCACCATGCCCGAGCTCGTGCTCGTGGGGCATGCCGCACGAGTCCCCCTGATCCATGTCGGAGTCAGTCCGCACATCCAGGCTCACATCGCCTCGATCGCGCCGGAGGAGCATGTCAGGCTCAAGCACCTGAGCGACCGAGAGCCCGCGGGGATCCTCGCGGTCACAGGCGACATCGAACCGGATGCGGCCGAAGGCACGGAGCTGACCTATCTGCACGGAGTCTCCGTGCATCCGACGGCTGCGGTTCCCGATGACCTCGACATCCTCCGGGTCGATGCCGGTCACTGGGCGGTCTTCGCCGCGTCCGGCCCGTTCCCCGAGACCCTGCAGGATCTCTGGGCGGCGACGGCGACCGAATGGTTCCCGTCGAACCCGTGGAGGCTCCGACCGGGCCCCTCGATCGTCCGGTACCTCGAGTTCACGGGCACGCACGCGGCGTGCGAGCTCTGGCTCGCCGTCGAGCAGCACTGACCGTGATCGGGTGGGTGATCACTCGCCCACCCGACGTCGGCGGCCCGTGCGACACTGTGCGGGCGGCCACGCGCCGCATCAGGGTGGAGAGAGGACACGTCGATGACTGCGGTCGATCCGAAGAAGACGCTCGATGCGTACAGGGCGAAGAAGGGCGAGTTCCGCATCCTCGAGGTCCCGGCCATGCAGTACCTGATGATCGACGGCGCGGGAGATCCGAATACGGCGACGGCCTATTCGGATGCCGTCACGGCGCTGTTCCCGCTCGCCTACACGCTCAAGTTCGAGAGCAGGAAGCAGCTCGGGATCGACACCGTCGTGATGCCGCTGGAAGGACTGTGGCACGCACCCGACATGGAGTCGTTCACCACGAGGCGAGACAAGTCCGAGTGGATGTGGACCCTGATGATCATGGTTCCCGACCACGTCACGCGCGAGATGTTCGATGACGCCGTCGATGCCGTGGCCGCGAAACTCGCGAAGAAGAAGCAGGATTCTCCGGCTCTGCGATCGGTGCGCCTCGAGACCCTCCACGAGGGACTCTGTGTGCAGACCCTGCACGTCGGCTCGTACGACGACGAGGCTCCTGTGCTCGACGATCTGCACCATCGCTTCATCCCCGACAGCGGCCTCGGCATGACGGGGCTGCATCACGAGATCTACCTCAGCGATGTCCGTCGGGTCGAACCGGCGAAGCTCCGCACCATCCTTCGGCAGCCCGTCGCGCGCATCGGCTGAGCCTGCCGCGCGCCGGCGCAACCCCCACGGGGCGGTTCGCGTCCGGCGATATCCTTCAAGGATGGGCACCCCGAAAGACGTCGCGCGCACGGCGCAGCGTTCTGACGGCTTCCGACGCACGGCTCGCGCGGGGTTCGTGGTCGTCGGGCTCGTCCACATCATCATCGGAGCCCTCGCCGTCTCCATCGCCACGGGCGGAGGAGGGGATGCCGATCAGGACGGCGCGATGCAGGTGATCCGGTCCACACCCGTCGGCGGACTGCTGCTGGGTGGAGTGGCTGCGGGATTGATCGCGTTGGCGGTGTGGGAGGTCGCGAGCGGTCTGCTCTCCGCCAACCGAGACGACGCCCGCCGCTGGGGGCTGCGACTGAAGATGCTGGGCATCGCCGCCGCCTATCTCGTGATCGCCGGGCTCGCACTCGTGTTCGCCTTCGGAGGGAACATCGAATCCGAGCAGACGATGCAGACCCTCAGCAGAGCGATACTCGCCGCGCCCGGCGGACTCGTCCTGCTCGTCATCCTCGGTCTCAGCGTCGCCGGAGCGGGAGCGGGGTTCTTCGTGATCGGATGCACGCGCGGCTTCGAGAAGACCATGGACATACCGGCGGGGCCGTCTCGCGTCGGCATCGTCGCGCTCGGCAGCGTCGGCTACATCGCGAAGGGGATCGCGATCATGGTGACCGGCTCGCTCTTCGTCGTCGCGGCCTGGACGCAGGACCCCGACAAGGCGGCGGGCCTCGACGGCGCGCTGCGCAGCATCACCGATCTGCCCCTCGGTGAACCTCTGCTGTGGCTGGTCGGCGTGGGCCTCGCCGTCTACGGCGTCTTCTCGATCGTTCGCGCGCGCTTCGCGCGGATGTGACGCGAGGCCTCAGGCACTCGCAGGCTTCTCGCTCCACACCAGCAGGAACACACCGAGTCCGATCATGAGACCGCCACCCGTGGCGCTCATCGCCTCGATGCGGCGCGGGGATCGACCGAACCACTCGCGCGCGGCGCTCGCCAGCAGCACCCAGAGCGCATCGCAGGCGACGCCGATCATGACGACGATCGCCCCGAGCACGAAGAGCTGCATCGGCACCGACCCTGCGTGCAGGTCGACGAACTGAGGAAGGATCGCGAGGAAGAACGCGATCGACTTGGGGTTGGTGACCCCGACGACGAACCCCTCGACCAGCAGACGAGGGCCTGACCTCCGCGGCACGGGCCCGGTCATCGCCTCGGCGGCGTCCCGCCGATGCCGGATGGCCTGGATGCCGAGGTAGATCAGGTAGCCGGCGCCGAGCACCTTCACGATCGTGAAGAGCACGACCGACTGCGCGACGACGGTGCCCACGCCCAGCGCGACGGCGACGACCAGCACGATCGACCCGATCGCCGTGCCCACGATGCTGAGGAACCCGCCGAGCCTGCCGAGAGACATCGCTCGCCCGATCGTGAACAGCACGGTCGGACCCGGGATCACGACCATGATGAACGCCGCGACGACGAAGGTCGTGAGGGTCTCGACGCTGAACATGCTGCGAGCCTAGGGCAGCTCCCACCGCGCCGATCAGAAAAAGTTTCGGCGGGACCGTCATGAAAGCTCCGCGCCGGGGTCTGGGTATGTGACGGGCAGCCTCTGTTGCCTGTATCGCACTGGGGACAACACAAGAACTTCGGGGACAAGGCTCACGCCGACGTCGCTTCGCCGTACGCGGTGGCGCGTCCGGCGTACCGGGATTGGGACACACATGAGCATTCGCTCACTTCACCGCACGACGCGCAGCTCGTCGCGCACAGCGGCCGTGCCGCGACGACGGGCGTTCACACGCCTTCTCGGCGTGCTCGCCGTCGCCGGTGTGCTCGTCGCAGGAGGCACGCTCGCTCCGAACACGGGCATCACGGCTGCGGCCACCGTTCCCGGGACTCCCGGCACCCCGCAGGCGGGAACGCCGGTGTACACCGAGAACTTCTCGAACCAGAACGCATCTCTCGCCGCCCTCCCGATCACGACGTATGTCGGCGGTGCCGCGGCCGCGAACTCGACCTACACGGCGGACGTGCAGTGGACGCCCGCCGGCCTGCAGTGCAACGGCTGGATCCTCAACTTCGCGACGCCCCTCCCCGCCGTGGACACCGGCTGCCTCAACAACCAGCCGGACGGCTGGCAGCAGCTGCGTGACATGGCCGTCGCGCTCGGGGTCGCTCAGGGACAGACCGCGGCGCAGGCCCAGTCCAATCAGGTGCTCTCCGAGTACACCAACCGCGCGAACGGAACCATCGCGGCGGGCACGCAGTTCCGGACCGTCAACACGATCCCGGCGGTCGCCGGCCACTACTACGCGGTCTCCGCGTACTTCGCGGCGACGAGCTGTCCCGCCGTCGGAGGCGCGAACCAGCCGAAGGAGACCTTCTCGCTCATCGTGAACGGAACCCCCATCGTGCTGAGCACGGGGCTGAATCCGTGCTCGGACAGCACCAACTGGGGTCCGCAGGTGAAGAAACTGCAGTCCGCGGCGTACCAGATCCCCGTCGGCACGACGGCGAACCTGGGCCTCTCGCTCTACAACGCGACCGCGAGCGGTTCGGGCAACGATGCCGCCTTCGACCTCCCGCAGATCGTAGACGTCACGCCCCAGCTCGACAAGTCGTTCAGCCCGACCGTGATCCTGAACGGCGCGACGTCGAAGATGACGTTGACCGTCACCAACACGAGCGACCTGATGGCCAAGACCGACTGGTTCATCACCGACGCGCTGCCGGCGAACCTCAAGATCGCCGCAGTGCCCAACGTGGGTGGCACCTGCGTGCAGCGCGCGGGCGCGGCTTACGCGGTGACAGCCCAGGCCGGTGGAACCTCGGTCTCGGTCACCGGCGGCGACCTCGCGCTCGGTGCGGCCTCCTGCACGATCACGGTCGATGTGACCTCGACGGTCAACGGCACGTACATCAACGGTCCGGCGAACATCACCACGAACCTCAACCCGCCGGCCAACGCGTCGCTCGAGGTGATCCAGCCGTCGATCGACATCGTCAAGCGCATCACCGCGGTCAACGGTGTCGCCGTCACCAGCGACACCGACCCGGACAAGGTGTACAGCAAGGTCGGGGACGTCATCACCTACTCCTTCGTGGCGACCAACACGACTCCCAAGGCCGCGACCAACACGACGCTCAACACGAACCTCACCAACGTGCGCATCACCGAGGACGCTTTCTCGGGTGTCGGCGACATGACGACGCTGTCGTGCACCCCGGCACAGGGATCCACGCTCGCCAGCGGGGCCACGATGACCTGCACGGCGACCTACGTGGTGCAGCAGGCGGACCTCGACAACGCACCGCTGACCAACGTCGCACGCGCCACCGGAACGCCGACGGTCGGGCCCGATGTCACCGACACGGATGACGAGATCATCCCGGCCGTATGGACTCCCACCCTCGTGCTCGACAAGACGGCGTCGGTCGTCGACGTCGACCACGACGGAGTGACCGGGCTCGGTGATCACATCATGTACGCCTTCGACGTGACCAACACCGGCAACGTGACGGTCGCGAACATCACCGTGATCGACGACAGGCTCACGCAGCGGAACATCACCGTCACCTGCACTCCGACCACGATCGCGCCGACCCAGATCGCGCACTGCGTCGCCAACGCGCCCTACGTCATCACCCAGGCCGACGTCGACGCGAAGAAGGTCGTCAACACGGCCTACTCGACGGGCAAGGACCCGCACGGCGGACCGGTGCGGTCGAACGACGACAGCACCCAGACCCCCATCGAGCCCTTCCGCATCCCGCTGAAGATCGAGAAGGTCGGCGAATCCTCCGCCAACACGTGGGTGCGTATGGACGGATCCTCGTTCGCGGTGCTCGCAGACGCGAACGGAGCCCCGGGCGCCGCCCTCCCGTTCGCGATCGACGATGTCGAGACCGGACTGTTCCAGATCGACAGCATCCCGGCGGGCACGTACTGGCTGAGCGAGTTGACCGCCCCAGACGGATTCAGCCTGCTCGCGGCTCCGGTGAAGTTCATCATCAACGCCGACCGCACCGTGAGCATCGTCTCGGGTGGTGACGCCGCCGTGACCGCTGCGGGCCAGATCATCACCGTGCATGACGTGCCGGCGATGAACCTGCCGACCACCGGAGGGACGGGGCCGCTGCCCTACATCCTCGCCGGTTCCCTGACCGTGCTCATCGCCGGCGGACTCGCGTTCCGGATCCGTCGTCGTCATGCCCGCGCCGATGCGCACGACCAGCAGAGCTGATCTGCGCCTCCTGACCCCCATCACCTGAAACCGCCAGGGCGACCTGGCCACCGAGAGAGAGACACAGTGAACAATCCGAACACCCGGCGCGGCTCCCGCGTCGCGGCAGGCCTGCTCGTCGCAGGCGTCGCCGCCCTGACCCTGGCCGCACCCGCGAGCGCTGCGACCCCGAACCTCGTCGACCCCGACGCCACCGGCTCGCTGACGATCCACAAGTTCGAGGCTCCCGAGACGCCGACCGGTCTTCCGAACGACGGCACCGAGCAGAACGTCGCCCTGGCGCCTCTGCCCGGAGTCGGCTTCACGGTCTACAAGGTCGACACGATCGACCTCACGAGCAACCAGGGATGGGTCGACGCGAACGACCTCGCAGACCTCGCTCCCGACAGCGTCGCCGACATCACGGCGGCCGGCTACACGGCCAGTGCCGTCGGCGGTCAGACCCTGACCGACGCGAACGGCGAGATCGCGCTCGCGAACCTCGACCTCGGTCTGTACTTCGTGGTCGAGACGGCACCGCTGAGCGGATCGACCGCGGTCGCCCCGTTCCTCGTCACGGTGCCGCTGACCGACCCGGCGTCTGACGACAACTGGCTCTACGACGTGCACGTGTACCCGAAGAACGCTCTGACCAGCGCGACCAAGACGGTCGAGGACTCGGAAGACGTCAAGCTCGGCGACGACATCGACTACACGATCACGACCGACATCCCGAACGTCGCGACGATCGACGGCTACAAGATCGTCGACACGCTCGACGCCAAGCTCGACTACGTCAGCGCAGCCGTCACGCTCGTCGACGGCACCCCGCTGGCAGCGACCGACTACACGGTCGTGCACGATGCCGCGACGAACGCCGTCACCGTCGAGTTCACCGCGTCGGGCCTCTCTGTGCTCGCCGCTCACCCGACCACCCAGGTGCAGGTCGTGCTCACGGCCGAGGTCAACGCGGTCGGCGAGATCGCCAACACCGCGGTGCTGTACCCGAACCTCGGCTCCTACACGGTCGCCCCGGGCCAGCCCGGCGGCCCCACGGTCACCCCTGAGGTCATCACCAAGTGGGGCGACATCACGGTCGAGAAGACCGACAAGGCCGGCGCTCCGCTGACCGGTGCGGTGTTCTCGGTGTACCCGACGCAGCAGGACGCGATCGACGGCACCAACGCCATCGCACTCGGCGGATCGACCGACTTCGCGGTCGCCGCTGACGGCACCGTGACCATCTCGGGTCTGCGCTACTCCGACTGGGCCGACAACGCCGCTGTCGCCGTGGGCGACGACGGATACCAGACGTACTGGCTCGCCGAGACCGTCGCACCCGACGGATTCGAGCTGCTCGCAGCGCCGATCGAGTTCACCGTCACCGCGGCCACCACGGCCGTCGGCGTCGACCTCGAGGTCGTCAACGTGCCCTCGAACGCGGGCTTCAAGCTTCCGCTGACCGGTGGCGCCGGAACGACCCTGTTCCTCGCCGGTGGCGTCCTGCTCCTGGCCGGAGCGGTGCTCCTCGCCATCCGCAGCCGTCGCAAGGCCAACGCCGAGGCGTAAGCCGAAGACCGGCCGTGCGGGGGAGGTGTTGAGGTCCCTTCCCCCGCACGGCCCATTCGTGTCCGCACCACATCCGCACACATCCGCCCCACCTCCACTTCTCATCGACTCGGAGAGCTCCGCATGACCCTCATCGACGCATCCGCTCCGGATGCCCGCACGACGCCTCCCGCACGTGTCCACGTGCGGCGCGCGCGCTGGGGGTGGAGCCAGACGATCGTCATGCTCATCGCCACGATCGGGATCGTCGTGCTGGTCTACCCGACCGCGGCGTCATGGTTCTCGGCGTGGAGTCATGACACCGACGTCGACGGGTACGTGCAGTCCGTCGAGCAGGTCCCCGACGAGGCGATCACGCGGATGCTCGCGGATGCGAAGACCTACAACGAGCACCTGCCGACCGGGCCGCTGCGCGATCCGTACGCGCTCGGAGCCGACGGCCAGCAGACCGCGATCGGCGAGGGAGCCGCCGCCTACTTCGACACCCTGAACCCCGACGGCACCGACGCGATGGCGCGTGTGCGGATCCCCAAGATCCACGTCGACCTGCCGATCTTCCACGGAACGAGCGAAGACACCCTTGCACGGGGGGTGGGCCACCTCTACGGATCGTCGCTCCCCGTCGGCGGACCGGGGACGCACACGGTGCTCACCGGACACAACGGGTTCGTGCAGGCGACCCTGTTCGATGACATCGACGAACTGGTCGAGGGCGACGTCATCGTCGTCACGACCCTGGGTGACGACCTCTACTACGAGGTCGACCAGACCATGACCGTGCTTCCGGACGACACCGAGGCGCTCCGCCAGGTACCGGGCAAGGACTACCTCACGCTCGTGACGTGCACCCCCACCGGGGTCAACACACACCGCCTGCTGGTGCGCGCCGAGCGCATCGACGCACCCTCCGACGCATCGGCCGTCACCACGATCGACGACGCGACCGGGCCGGCGGGGTTCCCGTGGTGGGCGCTGCTCGTCGTCGGGGTTCCTGCCCTCGCGGCCATCATCGTCATGCCGCGTCGTCCTCGCGATCGGCGCTCGCGGCGCCGCGCGACCCACGTCGAGGGAATGCCGGCATCGTGACGGCCCGCATCGTGAAGGACGGCATCGTGACGGCCCGCATGTCGGCGGAGCACGCCGAAGCGAGCCGAGTCGACGGAAGCGTCGGTCGGGCTCCGACCTCCGAGCCGGAGCCCGTGCCCCGGCGACGCCGACGACGGGTGGGACTGCTCGCATGCAGCATCCTGCTCGTCGGTGTCGGGATCGCCTTCCTCACCGCGTCGATCTTCGCGCCCGCCATGGTCGACAGGGTGACCGGAGACATCAAGGTCGGCGTGCAGAAGCAGCTGCAGCGGATCTTCGCCCCCGATGAGCTGCCGGTGATCCGGCTCGGCGCAGAAGGCGGCATGGTCGAGTTGGACCACTGCGACGGCACGTTCACCGAGATGATCAGCTACCGGATCGACGGCGTCCCACCTCTCTTCGCCGCGCACAACAACTGCGGGGGCGACGTCATCCTCGGGTGGGAGATCGGTCAGCGGGTCAGGGTCGACGGTTCCGACGTCGTCTACGAGGTCGTGGAGGAGCGGCACACGCCCAAATGGTCGAATGTCGAAGAGCTGGTCGGAATGTCCGGCGAGTTCATGGTGCAGACCTGCTTCTACGGCGAGAACAAGATGCGCTTCCTCGCCCTCGCGCCCGTGGGCACGCCGTCCGACGCCGGCTGATGAACCCCGGCGCAGCGAATTTCCGGGCGGTTCGTCACGATTCTCGGTCGTCAGGGTCTTGTAAGTATGGCCATCGGCCTTGCGTCGGATTCCCGGCCGACGCGCCGCTTCGCGAGACTCGTCCACTCCCCGGCCGACTCACGCACTGCGGAATCGACCCTTACGAGAGTCGGAGGGACGAGGCACCCCCAAAGCCTCGTCCCTCACCCGCCACGAAGGCGCCGGCCTCTCGGTGGATGCCCCTTCTCTCCGGAGCAGCATGAACCATACGACCCCCCTCGACGGTGACGACGAACTGCCGACCGAACCGTCTGACGATGAGATCATCAGCGCCGTGCGCGGTGGCGACATCGGGGACTTCGCGCTCCTGTGGCGGCGACATGTGGCCGCCGCCCGTCGTGCCGCCCGCGCCATCTCTCCCTCCGTCGATCCCGACGACCTCGTGAGCGAGGCGTTCGCGTCGATCCTGCGGGTGACAAAGGCGGGTGGCGGCCCGAGCGACGCCTTCCGCCCCTACCTCCTCGCGACGCTGCGCAACACCGCCGCTCGATGGTCGAGAGAGTCGGGGATGCTGTCGATCGAGGTCGTGTCAGAACTCGAGCTGGCTCGCGAAGGCAGCGACCCGATCGAGCGGATCTCCGAGCGGTCGAGCGTCGCGGCCGTCTTCGGCACGCTGTCGGCTCGGCACCGGACGCTGCTCTGGTATCTCGAGGTCGAGGGCATGAAGCCGCGCGAACTCGCGCCGCTCATGGGAATCACGCCGAATGCCGTGTCGGCGCTCGCGCTCCGTGCCCGCGACAGCTTCCGCCGGGCGTGGTTGGAGGCACACATCCACGACCCGTCGCGTTCCGACGACTGCCGGTGGTTCTGCGAGCGGGTCGTGACGCAGCGAGAGCGTCGTCTGCGTGGTGACGACGCCGTCCGATTCCGGGCGCACATGAGCACCTGCCGCGGCTGTCAGCTCGTCGCGGCAGAGATCGACACGGTGTCTCAGCGGCTCCGCACGGTTCTTCCCGCGGCTCTCCTGGGCGGCGTCGCGCTGGGGCTGTACCCCGACCACGACGCGGCGTCGGCGGACGACTTCCCGGATGCGGAGCCGTGGTCGGAGCTCGTGACGTCAGGCTCGTCCGCGTCGGCCACGCCCGCCCTGTCGATACCCAGCGTCGCGGCGCTGACCGAGGGTGTCGGCCTCGCCTCGCATGCTGCCGCATCCGTGGCCGTGTCGGCGGGCGGGTGGGCGGCTCTCGTCGCCGCCACGGTGGTCGCGGCCGGGGCGGTCGTCGTCGCCGGCGCGCTGCTCGTCGTGCCCGCCCCTGAGACGACCGGTGACGCCTCGTCGGTGGTCGAGACGCAGGTGCCGGCCGAGGAGCATCCCTCGGGCGCCCGCGCGCCGGATCAGGCCGAGATCACGCAGCTTCCCTCTCCGTCTCCCGTGATGCCGCACCCATCCGACACCCGCCGCGAGGTGCTCGTCACAGGTCCGCACGGCGACCCCGACCTCGGCGGAGGACCCTCATCGTCGGCGACGGTGACGATGCCCGTCCCGGCGTCGTCCGAGCCCGCCTCGCCGACTGCGCCGAGCGGATCATCGTCCACCGACACCGACACCGACACCGACACCGACACCGACACCGACACCGACACCGACACCGACACCGACACGGACACCGACACGGACACCGACGCCGACGCGGACACCGACGCGGACGCCGACGCGGACACGGACACCGACACCGACACCGACACGGACACGGACACCGACACCGATGGCGTCCCCGGTCGCTCCGGAGTGACGGTTCCGTTGCCGGAGGCCGTCGGATGATGCGTCAGGCGGGTGCGCGCGACGCGACAGACAGTCGCAGCCACAGCCACAGGCGCGTATCCGGCGAATCGAGATCGATCCCCAGGTCGTTGCGCACGACGTCGAGGCGATACCGCACGGTGTTCTGGTGAACGTGCAGAGCGGTGGCCGTCTCCCGAACGTTGCCGAGATGATCGAGGTAGATGCGCATGGTCCGGGAGAGGTCGGTCCCCTGCGCGGCATCGTGCTCGGCGAGGATGCTCGCGGAGTCGCCGACGGCCGCGTCGAGTCCTTCGATCAGGTCGGTGACCTGCAGGATCGCCAGGCGGTCGCGCATCTCGTGGAACGTGGCGATGCGGACCTGCCTGTGTCGATCACCCGAGATCGGCGAGGCCATCAGTACTCCTGCGGTGGCGCCCGCCTCGCGGTGCGACCTGGCGATGCCGTTGATGTCGTACGCACGGGTGCCGATCCCGGCGAGCAGCGCGGCGTCGGTGCGGATGACCGAGTGGGCGAACGTGTGGGCTCGCGCCGCGATGGATCCGGGGATCAGAGTCACCACCTGCGTTCCGATGACGGCGCTGTGCGAGCCGGGGAAGGCGGCGCTCGACACGCTGGTCGCCAGATGCAGCAGACGGTGCAGGCCGCGCATCGCATCGACCTCGTCGAACGTGTCCACCCGGAAGCACACGATCGTGCAGCCGGCCTCGGGGCGGATGAGCAGCTGCGACGCCGCGCTGCGGGCGTGGCGTTCGTCTTCGAGAAGAGTGCGCAGGAGGCTCGAATTGCGTTGATCTCGATCGGCGGCGTCCTCCCGGGCCCGAAGCAGGTGCTGCGCGGCGATCGGCTCCATCTCCTCGAGCAGTCGCTGGGTGCGCGCCGAGAGCGACGGATCGACCTGGATCACCCACAGAGAGCCGAGGAGCTCGCCGGATGCCCGCACGGCGATGCCGACCCGGCCGAACTGATCGGTGTCGGACGGGAAGTGCCGGGCATCGTGAGCGCGAAGCAGCGACTGGTACTCGACGTCGGACGAGATGGGGATCTCCTCCTGCAGCAGCAGTGTCGTGCGTCGCCTGACGTCGTCGATGGGCTGTTCGCTGTGTGTGGAGTAGCCGACGACCTGACCGGTGGCGTCGACGATGCTGACCGCGCCGTCCCCCAGAGTCGCGAGTGCATTGGCGAGGCCGAAGAGGTCGCCCATTCGCACTCCGGTGACGTGCCCGATCGAGTGGGCGCTGAGCAGCGATCTGAGGATGTCCGCGAGCTGTGCCCAGTCGCCGTCGAGGTGGCGGAGCACGGGGAGGGAACGCTCCCAGTCGGGGTGCTCGCCGGACGGGGTCGCGTCCTCCGTGCGGCGGGCGACCAGCGCGGCAGCCCCTGCGGCAGCGAGAGCGGTGGCCAGCGCAGGCAGATCGGTCGGGGCCACCCCGGCCGCGAGCACGATGCGATCGCGATAGTCGGCCACGTCGACCGCCGGATCGTAGAAGTCCACCCCGGTGAACGTGGTCGCGGTGGCCTCGGCGTCGCCGGACGACGACGAGAGAGCACCGTCGCCGATGAGCAGCGCATCGCGAAGAGTCGGTGCGCGGTCGTCGAGAGGATCCGAAGGTACATCCATGGAAACTTCTCCATTCGAGGAAGGCAACTCTCATAGCAATCTACATATCGATCAGATCGGTTGCCCGTAAGACTGAGAGTACGAGGTCGAAGGGGCACCTCGTGAGAAATCCGACCATCGCTCGTATTTCCCGTGCCGATGGATTCCGGGCACCGTCGCCCCGACAGGACACTCCTATGAACAGCACTCACGCTTTCCGGCGCCGGTCGATGACGACCGTCGCCATGCTCGGCGCGGCGATCCTGCTCGGCGGCTGCGCGGCGCAGGGCACGACCGAACCGCCCGCGGACGAGATCACGATGAAGCCGGTCGCCGATGCCGTCGCGCTCCTTCCGGACGCCCTGCAGGACGGGGGGACGCTGCGTGTCGCCATCCCGACGAACGAGCCGCCCACGCAGTTCTATCGCGAGGGCACGCAGGAGATGACGGGGATCAACCCGGACATCGCGCGACTGATCGCCGGGGCGCTCGGCCTCGATCTCGAGATCGATGTGACCACGTTCGACACGATCATCCCCGGCATGAGCGCGGGCCGCTACGACCTCACCGTGTCATCCATGACGCCGACGGAGGAGCGCATGAAGCAGCTCGACTTCGTCGACTACGTGCAGATGGGAAGCGCGCTCGCCGTGCCCACGGGCAATCCTCAGGACCTCTCCTTCGACGGGCTGTGCGGCAAGCGCGTGGCGGTGCTCAAGGGGTCGTATCAGCTCACCGTGAACGTCCCCGGCCTCGACCAGGCCTGCCAGGATGCGGGGGAGAAGCCGCTCGACATCCTGCAGTTCCAGGACACGAGGCAGGCCGTCTCGGCGCTGTTGAGCGACCGTGCCGATGTCGTCTACGCGGATTCGCCGATCCTCGGGTACGCCGTGTCGCAGGACTCGAAGCTCGAGGTCGGAGACGAGAACGACTTCGCGCCCGTCGCCGTCGGCATCCCCCACGACGCGGGCACTCTCGATGCGATCGCCGCCGCTCTCGACGCGGTCATCGCCTCGCCCGAGTACGAGAAGCTCCTCGCCGACTACGGCCTCGAGTCGATGGCCATCACCGACGCCCGCGTCAACGTGGCGCAGGGCTGAACGCGATGACCACGATCGATGAGGGTGCCTCCCCGGTGGGAGAGCCCGCAGGCGATGTCACCGGGCTTCAGCGCACGCTCACCTCGCTGGAGGTCCACAAGAGGCGCCGGTTCGGCATCCTCATCGGTGGCGCGCTGCTCTGCCTCTTCGTCGTCTTCTTCCTGATCGACGTCGCCACGAATCCGCGGTTCGGCTGGCCGGTCGTGGGCGCGTACCTCTTCGATCCGCAGGTGCTGCAGGGCATGCTGCTGACCCTCATCCTGACGGTCGTCTCGATGACGGCAGGCATCATCCTCGGTGTGGTCCTCGCCATCATGCGGGTCTCGGGCAACCCCGTGTTCGCGGGGGTGAGCGGTGTCTACGTCTGGTTCTTCCGAGGCACCCCGCTGCTGGTTCAGCTCATCTTCTGGTACAACATCGCAGCCCTCTACCCGGTCATCGCCTTTGGCCTGCCGTTCGGCGGCCCGAGCATCGTCCTGGGGTCGGCCAACGTCCTGATCACCCCGCTCGGCGCGGCCCTGCTGGGGCTGTCCTTGAACGAGGCGGCGTATATGGCCGAGATCATCCGCAGTGGCATCTCGTCGGTCGACGAGGGCCAGCTCGATGCGGGACGAGCGCTCGGCATGACCCGATCGAAGCTGCTGCGCCGTGTGGTGCTGCCGCAGGCGATGCGGGTGGTCATCCCACCCACGGGCAACCAGGTGATCTCGATGCTGAAGGGCACGTCGCTCGTCAGCGTGCTCGCGATCTCCGATCTGCTCTACGCGGTGCAGTCCATCTACTCCCTCAACTACGAGGTGATCCCGCTGCTTCTCGTCTCATGCATCTGGTATCTGATGCTGACCACCGTGCTCAGCATCGTGCAGTCCCGGCTCGAGGAGCGGTACGGGCGAGGCTTCACCCCGCGGCGGGTCGTGCGGGTCAAGAAGACGAAGGAGCCGGTCGCATGACGCGCAACATGGTCGAGATCCGCGGGGTGCGCAAGGCCTTCGGCCACAACACCGTGCTCAAGGACGTCTCGCTGCAGATCCCCACGGGGTCGGTGACGTGCCTGATCGGCCCCAGCGGGTCGGGCAAGACCACCCTGCTGCGTTGCGTGAACCGGCTCGAGACCGTGGACGCGGGCATCATCCTCGTCGACGGCGAGCTCGTCGGGGCCACGCGCCACCGGGGGCGGCTGCTCGAGGCCAAGGAGTCCGCGATCGCGAAGACGAGGCGTCACACCGGAATGGTGTTCCAGCGGTTCAACCTCTTCCCGCACCGCACCGCGCTCGAGAACGTGATCGAGGGGCCGACCCAGGTGCTGGGGCGTCCGCGCGCTGATGTCGTGAACGAGGCGATGGTGCTCCTCGAGCGGGTCGGTCTGGCCGACAAGGCGGCGTCGTACCCGCAGGAGCTCTCGGGCGGACAGCAGCAGCGCATCGCGATCGCCAGGGCGCTCGCGATGAAGCCGAAGCTGATGCTCTTCGACGAACCGACCTCGGCACTCGACCCCGAACTGGTCGGAGAGGTCCTCGCCGTCATGCGCGACCTCGCCGATGAGGGCATGACGATGATGGTCGTCACTCACGAGCTCGGCTTCGCCCGAGAAGTCAGCGATCAGGTCGTCTTCATGGCCGACGGGGTCGTCGTAGAGAGCGGAGCCCCCGACGAGGTCCTCGCTCGACCGCAGCACGAGCGCACCCAGGCGTTCCTCTCCCGAATCCTGCACTGACCCACACCTCACAGGAGCACGACGTGCACAACATCCACAGCATCGAAGACCTCAGGAACCGCGCCCGCCGACGGCTGCCGGCCATGGTGTTCGACTTCATCGAAGGCGGGGCTCTGGACGAGCTCACCCTTCGACGCAATCGTGAGGCACTCGACGCCCACCTGCTCACCCAGCGGGTGCTCGTCGACACCTCGCAGCGCCACGCGACGACCAGCATCCTCGGAACCCGGCTCGACCTTCCCCTGGTCGTGTCCCCCATGGGGCTCCTGACGGTGTGCCACCCCGACGCCGACGTGGCCATCGCGCGGGCAGCCGCGACCGCAGGAAGTGTCTTCGTGCACAGTCCGTGGTCCGGCTGCTCGCTCGAAGAGGTGACCGATGCCGCGCCGGGGCGCGTGTGGGCTCAGATCGCCTTCTGGAACGATGCCGCAGAGACGAGACGTCACATCGATCGTGCCCAGGCGCTGGGAATCGACACGCTCGTGGTCGCCGGAGACGTGGCCGTGTCGAGCAAGCGCGACCGCGACCTCAGGCATGGGACGGGGATGCCGCCACGGCCGCCCCTGCGCGACGTCGTCGACACGGCGCTCCACCCCGGCTGGGTCGTGCGCTGGCTGCTCGGGCGTTCCATGACGTGGGGCAACTACCGCATCGACGGGAGGACCATCCGCATGCGCGAGATGGAGGCGTGGATGGAGCGCAACGAGAACCAGACGGCGACGTGGGACGACATCGCCCGACTGCGCAGCAGCTGGACGGGGAACATCGTCGTCAAGGGCGTCATGACACCCGAGGACTCGCGCCTCGCGATCGAGCACGGAGCAGACGGGGTCTTCGTCTCGAACCACGGCGGTCGACAGTTCGACAGCCAGCAGGCCACGATCGAGGCACTCCCGGGGGTCGTCGACGCGGTCGACGGACGGGCGGCGGTGATCGTCGACGGCGGCGTGCGACGAGGATCCGACATCGCGAAGGCGCTGTCCCTCGGGGCCGACGCCGCCGCGGCCGGTCGCCCGTTCGCGCTCGGATTGGCGGCGGCGGGCCAGGCCGGGGTCGATCGCGCGTTCGAGGTGCTCCATGACGAGCTCCTGACGGTCATGGGCTTCCTCGGTGTGACGCGCGTCGACGAGATGCCCTGCACCCTCGTGGATTCGACGGGGCTGCGTCTCGAGGCCGCGGTCGCAGCGATCGAGGCCGCCCAGTGAGCACCGCCGCAGCGGCCGCGGCGTTCGGCGCGGGGGAACCGGCGCCGGAAGGGGTGCGATCATGAGCGCGGCGACGCCTGTCGACGCGCGCACACGCATCGACCCGGACACGAGCGACGACGACCTCGTCAGGGCGACCAGAGCGGGCGACAGCCGCGCCTACGGGGTGCTGTGGGATCGTCATTCGCCCGCAGCGTTGCGAGCAGCCCGCTCGATCACGAGCTCGATCGACCCCGACGATCTGGTCAGCGAGGCGTTCGCGAAGACCTTCAGCGCCATCCGCAACGGCGGGGGGCCGACCGAGGCGTTCCGCCCGTATCTCTTCGCCGCCGTACGCAGCGCGGCCGCCACGTGGGGAGGGAAGCAGAAGGATCTGGCCCTCGACTACATCGATGAGCTCCCGGTCGACGACGCGGAAGACTCCCTCGATCTCCTCTCCGACCGGGCGCTGCTGACCGCGGCGTTCAAGGACCTCCCCGAGCGGTGGCGCACGCTGCTGTGGTACCTCGAGGTCGAGGGCATGAAGCCCCGCGAGATCGCGCCGCTCATGGGGATGACCCCGAACGCCGTCTCCGTGCTCGCGACACGAGCCCGCGAGGGATTCAAGGTCGCCTGGCTGCATGCGCACATCAAGGAGCCCGGGCGCGATGCCGAATGCCGCTGGACTTGCGAGCGCATCGTCGCGCAGGGCCGCAAGCGACACGTCGCGCGTGCGGATCGCGCACGGTTCGAGTCGCATCTCGAGAGCTGCCGTCGGTGCACGATGGCGAGCGCGGAGGTCGCCCAGGCGTCATCGAAGCTGCGCGCCGTGCTGTTGCCGGCGATCATCGGCGGCCCCGCCGCCGCGGCATACTCGGCGGCATCCCCGGCGCCCGCCTCGGCCGCGGTCGTCGCCGGAGCCCTGCCCAGGGGCGCCATGCCATGGCTCGTCGTGGGGGGCACGGTCGTCGTCGTGACGGTCGCGGCCGCGATCGTCGCGGTCGCCGCTCAACTCGCGCCGACCGAGACCCCGGCAGCCGACGGAGCCCCCGCGCTCGTCATCGAGTCGCCCGCACCGATCTCGACACCCGTCTCGCAGGAGGCGCCGGTCGTGCCCACGGTCCCGGTCATTCCTCCCGCTCCGCCTGCGACCGAGCCGGACGCGCAGACGCTCCCGGACTCGCCGGCGGAGCCCGCGCCGGACTCGGTCGTCGAGCCTGCACCGTCTCCGCAGATCGATGAGGAGACGACTCCGCTCGAACCACGTTCGCGTCCGCAGGTGCGTCCCCCGGCGGCCCCGCCCGTCGTCGAGCCGATCCACGAGGTGCCGGTGACGATCTCCTGGATCATCCCGCCCGGATCGACAGATATCCCTCCCATCACCGGATCCGGTACCCCCGGTGCGCAGATCGCGATCATCGACGAGGGGGGTCTCGTCGTCGCGACCGCGATCGTGGACGAGGCGGGCACGTTCTCGGTCGTGCCCGACGCCGACGCGCTGCACCAGGACATGTCCGTCTCCGTGCGTCACACGGCGCCGGACACCGGGGAGGTCACCGTCAGCGACCCGATCGGGCCGATCGGCTTCGACACCCCGGTGCTCGCCGATCATTCGAATGGGTTCCTTGCCCGCACGGATGTCGACGGTGACGGCGAGCATGACGATCTCGCGCTCGTCGTGCAGGGCATCGTCGGCGCGACCGTCTCCCTCTCCTTCGACGGTGGGCCGGCCTCAACGGTGCTGCTGTCCGACGCGTCCACGGTCGCCACACTCCTCGATGTTCCACCAGGATTCCGGAAGGTCACGGTGCGATACGTCGACCCCGTGACCGGAGCCCTCGGGGTGGCCGAGGTCGACCGCATCCTCGTCTCTCCATGAGCTGCGGGGTCGCTCCGCCGTGACCCCGCAGCCCGCGCCAGATGAGAAGCTTGAACGATGAGCACTCCCCGCGATTCCGATCCGGTCGCCCCGCCGAGCGACGCTCCTCTGACGGATCTCGAGGTGCGGCGGCTGCGCGAGGACTTCCCGATCCTGCAGGTCGAGGTCAACGGGCATCCACTCTCGTACCTCGATTCCGGCGCCACATCGCAGCGTCCGTTCGCGGTGCTCGATGCCGAACGCCAGTTCGCGACGACGCTCAACGCGGCGGTGCACCGCGGGGCGCACACGCTCGCCGCAGAGGCCACAGAGGTCTTCGAGGACGCCCGTGCCACCGTCGCCCGGTTCATCGGCGCCGACGAGGGCGAGATCGTCTGGACCTCGAATGCCACAGAGGCGTTGAACCTCGTCGCCTACTCGATCTCCAACGCATCGCTCGGACGAGGCGGAGCGGATGCCGAGCGCCTGCGTCTGCGCGAGGGCGACGAGATCGTCACCACCGAGATGGAGCACCACGCCAACCTCATCCCGTGGCAGGAGCTCGCGGCGCGCACCGGGGCGACCTTGCGGGTGATCCCGCTCGACGACGACGGTGCGCTGCGTCTCGACGCCGCTGCCGAGCTCATCACCGCGCGCACCAAGCTCGTCGCGTTCACCCACGTGTCCAACGTGCTCGGCGTGATCAACCCCGTCGAGCAGCTCGTCGCCCTGGCACGCGCCGTCGGCGCCTTCGTCGTGCTCGACGCCTGCCAGTCGGCTCCCCATCTGCCGCTCGACGTCCGGGCTCTCGATGTCGACTTCGCGGTGCTCTCCGGGCACAAGATGCTCGGGCCCACCGGCATCGGTGCACTCTACGGCCGCCGCGAGCTGCTCGAGGCCATGCCGCCGTTCCTCACCGGCGGCTCGATGATCACCACCGTCACCACGACGGGGGCGTCGTACCTGCCACCGCCGCAGCGATTCGAAGCCGGCACCCAACGGGTGTCGCAGGCGATCGCGCTCGCCGCCGCCGTCGACTACCTGACGGCGGTGGGGATGCCGCGCATCGCCGCGCACGAGGCGGCCTTCGGGGCGCGTCTCGTCGCAGGGCTGAGCGCCATCGACGGCGTCCGCGTGCTCGGCGCCGGCATCGACCTGCCGCGCGTGGGGCTCGCGAGCTTCGACGTCGACGGCATCCACTCGCACGACCTCGGCCAGTTCCTCGACGACCGCGGCATCGCCGTGCGCGTCGGGCACCACTGCGCACAGCCGCTGCACCGACGCCTCGGCGTCACCTCGTCGACCAGGGCGAGCACATATCTGTACACGACCGATGACGAGATCGACGCCGTGCTCGACGGTGTTCAGGGTGCCATCGACTTCTTCCGGAGGGGCGCATGAGCGACCTGCAGAACCTGTACCAGGAACTCATCCTCGACCACTCCCGCACCCCGCACGGGTTCGGGCTCCGCGGAGAGATCGCGGCGCAATCGCATCAGGTGAATCCGACCTGCGGCGACGAGGTCACCCTGCAGGTGCATCGCGCCGGCGACGGCAGCATCGAGGCGATCGCGTGGGAGGGCCACGGCTGCGCCATCTCACAGGCATCCGCGTCGCTTCTCGCCGAGCTCGCCGAGGGGCTGACGGTCGAGGATCTCGAGGTGCGGATCGCGGCGTTCCGCGAGGCCATGCGCTCGCGAGGCAAGATCGAGCCGGACGAAGAGCTGCTCGGCGACGTCGCAGCCCTGGGTGGAGTCTCGAAGTACGTGGCCCGCGTGAAGTGCGCGATGCTCGCCTGGGTCGCCGTGGAGGACGCGCTGCATAAGGCATGAGCGCGAGGCATGGGTCCTGCGCGGTGAGGTGCAGGATGGAACCATGCCGCTTCTTCTGACTCCTCTGCCTGCGGACCGTTTCGACGACTGGCTCGCGACCACTCGCGTGCGACTGATCGCGCTCAGGCGGGATTCGGGGATGTTCGTCGGCGAAGACGCTGCGGACCGCGTCGATGAGTTCGTCGACGAGCTGCTCGCGGAGGGCCACGAGACGCCGACGTCGCTGATCCTGGAGATCGAGGACGACGGAGTCGCTCTGGGCACGGCCTGGCTGGCCGCGAACAACGGCGTGCTGTTCCTCGTGGATCTCGCTTTCGCCGTCAGCCCGAGCGACGCGCAGCGCGGCCGACTGCTCGAGGAACTGCGGACTCTCGCCCGCACACAGCAGGTCACGCGGATCAGCATGGGCGTCTACGCGTCCGACGGTGAGAGCCGCGCGTTCGTCGAGAGCGGCGGATTCGAGGTCGCCTCGATCCAGATGCTCCTCGAACCGCTCGCGTCGCGCGAGGGGCGCTCGCGTGTGGTCGTGAGCCCGATGACAGCGGAGCGCTTCACGAGCTTCGCCGTGGCATCCGAAGCCGCCTTCGCCGCGGATCTCGCCGCATCAGGCCGATACTCGGAGGAGGATGCGGCGGTCGAGTCGCACCGACAGATGCAGCTCGAGCTCCCGGACGGCGTCGCGTCGGAGGGGCAGGAGCTGTTCGTCGCCGAGGTCGACGGCGATGAGGTCGGGGTGCTCTGGATCGGTGTCCGATCTCGTGCCGGACGCCCGCACGCCTTCATCCTCGACATCGAGATCGCCGAGCGGCATCGCCGCAGGGGTTTCGGGCGCGACGTCATGCATGCGGCCGAGCGGGAGGCCCGTCGGCTCGGCGCGGATTCGATCGGCCTGCATGTCTTCGGCTTCAACACCGGCGCCATCCGGCTCTACGAGAGTCTGGGGTATCGCCGGGTCGAGGAGCGCTTCCTCCTCACCGTCTGATCGTGCGACTCGCAGCGTCACGGAGGGAATAGCCTCGTCGCTCAGGCGTTGCCCCGAGCATGACAACTCTCGGAATCATCGGTGCAGGACACATCGGCAGCCAGGTCGCGCGCGTCGCGGTCGCGAACGGCTACGACGTGGTGATCGCCAACTCGCGCGGCCCGGAGACACTGGCAGGTCTCGTCGACGAACTCGGCCCGCGGGCGAAGGCGGCGACGGCCGCGGAGGCCGCTGCGGCGGGTGATGTCGCCGTCGTCACGGTGCCGCTCGGCAAGATCGACGCTCTCCCCGTGGAGGAGCTCGCCGGCAAGATCGTGCTCGACACGAACAACTACTACTTCGAGCGCGACGGTCACATCGACGCCCTCGACAAGGGGGAGACGACGACCTCGGAGCTTCTGCAGCAGCAGCTGCCGACGTCGCGGATCGCCAAGGCCTTCAACCACATCTACGCGGCCGACATCACGACTGACGGCACCCCGGCCGGAACCGAGGGGCGCCGCGCGCTGGCGACCGCGGGCGACGACGCCGAGGCCGTCGATTTCGTCACGCGCTTCTATGACGAGGCCGGCTTCGACACGGTCAACGTCGGCCCGCTCAGCGAGTCCTGGCGCGTCGAGCGTGATCGTCCCGCCTACGTCGTGAAGCAGACCGCGGAGGAGCTCACGGCGAACCTCGCCATCGCGAACCGCCTGCCCTAACCGCCTGCCCTGAGCGCAGACGGACAGGGCGCGGATGCTGCGGCATCCGCGCCCTGTTCTGTTTCGTCCGCGCGTGAGTGGTGCGCAGACGACATAAATCTCCCGTTGGGATACCAAAACTTGTCGATCCGCTCTCCGGGTGGGACAATCGCGGTATGGCGGGGGTGGGGACTGCCGGCGAACTCGAGTCGGTGAGGGTGACGCGCATTCTGCGTGATGACATCATCCTCGGGCGTCGTGTGCCCGGATCCCGGCTGGTCGAACGCGATATCGCGGCGGAGCTCAACGTGTCGCGGCTGCCCGTGCGCGAGGCGATCCGCACGTTGGTCGGCGAGGGAGTGGTCGTCGCGAGGCCGCGCACCTGGGCCGTCGTGCGCGAGTTCACGCACCGTGACATCCAGGACTTCGGCGAGGTGCGCGAGGCGATCGAGACCCTGATCTTCGTCTTCGCCGCCGAACGTCACGACGATGCGGGGATCGCACGGCTGCAGGCGGCGTACGAGCGTGAACTCGCGGCGTCGAAGGCGGGAGATGTCGAGGCGGCGCGGATCGCAGCGGGGGAGTTCCACGAGATCTCGGCCGAGCTCGCGGGCAACGAGATGCTCGGCGAGCTGATCGGCGTGTTCGTCACGCGCCTTCGGTGGCTCTTCGGGCAGCACGATGACCTTCTCGCCATGGCGGATGAGCATCGGGTGATCCTCGAGGCGGTCGTCGCGCGCGATGTCGAGACTCTTCGGTGGCTGATACCCCGCCACCTCGCGAGCGGTCAGGCGGCGGCCGAGCGGCGTCTCGCCGCGCCCACGTACTCGATCTGAGCATCCCTGCATTGAGGAATACCTCGACGCGGGGTACTGTTATGACGAGAGAGATACCCCAGGGGGGTATCAAACCCCGTCAGGAACAGTCGAGAGGGAACGCACAGATGAGCACCACCACCTACTCCGTCACCGGTATGACCTGCGGGCACTGCGAGGGCTCGGTCCGCAGCGAGGTCGCGAAGCTCGACGGTGTGACCGGCATCGAGGTCAGCGCCGCGTCGGGCAGCCTGGTCGTGACATCGGCCACAGAGATCGATGACGCCGCCGTACTCGCCGCCGTCGACGAGGCCGGCTACAGCGCCGTCCGCGCCTGAGGGGCGACCATGTCAGCCGAAGCGGTGTCGTACGACCTCGAGATCGAGGGCATGACCTGCGCGTCGTGCGCCTCGCGCATCGAGCAGCGACTCAACCGCATGGAGGGTGTGGCTGCGACCGTCAACTACGCGACGGAGAAGGCCCACGTCGAGGTCGCGCCCGGCATCGCCGTCGACGACCTCATCTCGGAGGTCGTCCGTACCGGATACGCAGCGGCACTCCCGCGCGAGGACGAAGCGCCCGACGTCGATCCCGCCTACCGCCGCCTGCGGCTGCGGCTGATCGTCGCGGCCGTGCTCGCGGTTCCGGTGATCGTGCTCGCGATGGCGGAGCCGCTGCAGCTCGCGGGGTGGCAGTGGGTGTCGCTCGCCCTCGCCACGCCGGTCGTCACTTGGGCGGCCTGGCCGTTCCACCGGGCGGCGGTGCTCAACGCGCGCCACAGGGCCGTCACGATGGACACGCTCATCTCGGTCGGTGTCGGAGCGGCCTATCTGTGGTCGCTGTATGCACTGTTCTTCGGCACCGCGGGCATGTGGGGGATGACCCATCCGTTCCGATTCACGATCGAACGCGGCGACGGCCTCGGCAGCATCTACCTCGAGGTGGCCGCGGGCGTGACGATGTTCCTCCTGCTCGGCCGGTTCCTCGAGCAGCGCTCGAAGCGTCGTGCCGGAGCGGCTCTCCGCGCTCTGGGCGAGCTCGGCGCCAAGGACGTCTCGGTGCTGCGCGACGGGCGCGAAGAGCGGATGCCACTCGAGCGGCTCGCAGTGGGGGAGCTGTTCGTCGTCCGACCCGGCGAGAAGATCGCGACCGACGGCATCGTGCGAGAGGGGTCGTCAGCGGTCGACGCCTCGATGCTCACCGGTGAATCGGTCCCGGTCGAGGTGCGAGCGGGGGATTCGGTCACCGGCGCCACCGTGAACGTGGGCGGACGCCTGGTCGTCGCGGCGACACGGGTCGGTGTCGACACCCAGCTCGCTCGCATGGCACGCCTCGTCGAAGAGGCCCAGTCGGGCAAGGCCGAGGCCCAGCGTCTGGCCGACCGGCTCTCGGCGGTGTTCGTGCCGATCGTGTTCGCCATCTCGGCCCTCACCCTGGTGGTGTGGCTGCTGGTCGGCGGCGGTGCGGCCGCCGCGTTCACCGCAGCCGTGGCGGTCCTGATCATCGCGTGCCCCTGCGCCCTCGGTCTGGCGACGCCGATGGCACTGCTCGTCGGCACCGGTCGAGGTGCCCAGCTCGGTGTGCTCATCAAGGGACCGGAGGTGCTCGAGTCGACCAGACGCGTCGACACGATCGTGCTCGACAAGACCGGCACGGTCACCACGGGGCGGATGACACTCGTGGACATCATCGTCGCGGACGGGGAGGACTTCTCCGACGTTCTCCGCTACGCGGCCGCGGTCGAAGAGGCATCCGAGCATCCCATCGCGCAGGCGATCGTGCGGGGCGCCACCGAGCGCATCGGCGACCTGCCCGCCGTCGCGGACTTCCGCAACCTTCCGGGCCGTGGTGTGACCGGCATCGTGGATTCGCGGGCGGTGATCGCCGGTCGCCCCTCGCTCCTGGAGGACTGGGCGCTGCGCCTCGACGGGGAGCTCGCATCAGCCTTCGACAGCGCGGAGGCGAACGCGCGCACTGCCGTGGTGGTGGCGTGGGACGGCCGCGTGCGCGGTGTCCTCGTGGTCGCGGATCAGGTGAAGCCGACCAGTGCCGACGCGATCGCCGCGCTGCGGGAACTCGGGCTTCGCCCGGTGCTGCTCACCGGCGACAACGAGCGCGCGGCGCGGAGCATCGCCGGCGTGGTGGGCATCGACGAGGTGCGCGCAGGAGTCCTTCCCGAGGGCAAGGTCGAGGTGATCACCGCTCTGCAGGAACGCGGTGCCGTGGTCGCCATGGTCGGCGACGGCGTCAACGACGCGGCGGCCCTCGCACAGTCCGATCTCGGGATCGCGATGGGCACCGGAACCGACGCCGCGATCGAGGCATCCGACCTCACGCTCGTGCGGGACGACCTCTGGGGGGCGGTCGACGCGATCCGCCTGGCGCGGCGCACGCTCGGCACGATCCGCGGCAACCTCTTCTGGGCGCTCGCCTACAACGTCGCGGCGATCCCGCTCGCGGCGCTGGGTCTGCTGAACCCCATGCTCGCCGGCGCGGCGATGGCGTTCTCGAGCGTGTTCGTCGTTCTCAACAGTCTCCGGCTTCGTCGTTTCCGGAGCGCGGCGGGCGAGATGGTGCGCTAGAAAGGCCCCTTTCGCGGGGATATATTGAGCCTACGGAATCGTTCCGGATAATCGTCTTGTTCTGGGGAGCGATATGAGGGCTGTCGCTGTCGTCACCGGGGGGCTGCTGCTGATCGGCGGAACGGTGCTCGTCGTGGTCGCCGACCAGCAACGCGTCGACTCCCTCGACGAGGCACGAGCAGCCGTCACTCGGGCCGAGGAGAACCTCGACGCGACCCGCGACGCCAACTACCTGCTCGCCGAGAAGCTGACCGCTCTGCGCGCGACCATCGCCGAGCAGGAGACCGAGCTCTCCGACACGACAGGCTTCCTGCGATGAGGCGACAGTCGTGATCCGGAGGGTGTTCTCGGTCAGTGTGGTCGCGGCCGTGCTCCTCGCCTCGGGTGTGGTGGGGCGTGCCGCGGCTCTCGACGAAGACAGAGCGGCCGCGATCGCCGAGCTGCAGAGCCTGTCGCAGTCGACCCGTTCGGCCCAGATGCGCACCGATCACCTCGAGGGAGCGATCGACATCGCGGAGAAGGAGACGGACGATCGTGCGGCGGTGCTCGCGGTGCGTCCTGCCTTCGTCGACGAGATCGACGCGCTGAAGGCCGCGATCGCGGCCGCCGAGGGCAAGGTCGACACCGCCGCGCATCGGGCTGCGGCTCTGTCGGCCCAGCAGACCGTGCTCGACGAGCGGAAGAACCCGGCCACCGTGATCGCGGCGACCGCCACCGTCCATGCGCTCATCGACAAGGTCGGCGACGACGTGACCACCTGGGAGGCGGCGCAGTACGCCGCGCCCGCGGGGCCGGCCTGGTCATCGAGCGGACCCGACGGATACGCGAGAGTGCGTGCCGCTCTCGACGCGGTCGGCGGCACCGGCGTGGGGCTCTACGAATCAGCCTCGTGCGCAGGGGGATCCGCTCCCGCCTGCGCGAACAGCAACGGGTACATCAAATACCGGGCCGACATCGTGGACTGGAGTCCCGAGCGGCTGAGATGGGCGATGGCGCACGAGCTCGCCCACATCTACCAGTTCCGCGTCTGGGGAGCCCTCACGTCGTCGGGCACGTACGGCTCGCTCTTCGGCGGCGACCCCGAGTTCCTCGCCAACTGCATGGCCGTGGTCAGAGGGTTCCCCGGTGCGGTCGGATGCGACGGCGATCAGCAGGCGTGGGCGTCGGCGATCTGGGTCGGGTCGGTGAAGTGAGTCAGCGGGCCGGGGTCGTGGTGTCGATCGCCTCACGCAGGGGACGACGCATCACGCGCCAGTAGCCCGCGGGCGCGAGCCGCACCAGCACGTCGACCAGTCGTGCCTCCCTGCCGACCATCGTGCGAGCCCGTCGTCGTTCGGTCGCACGAACGATGAGGGCGGCGGCATCCACCGGCTCGGTGTGGTACATCGCCGCCTGCGCGGCTGCCGCCCTCGCCGCCACGGCGGGATCGATCGCCGCGGCATACCGTCCGTGCAGGATGATGCCCGTACGCACACCGGCCGGGTAGACGGCGCCGACCGTGACCGACGTGCCCTCGAGCTCGTGCCTGAGCGCCTCCGAGAAACCTCTCACCGCGTACTTGGTCAGCGCGTAGGGGATTCGCCCCGCAGGAGCCGCCAGGGCGTACACGCTCGCGAGGTGGGTGACGTGAGCGGCGGGCGCGGCGCGCAGCGCGGGCAGGAGTGCCTTCGTGATCGAGACGGTGCCCCACAGGTTCACGTCGGTCAACCAGCGCATCTCCTCCATCGTCAGCTGCTCGAGAGTGCCGAGCATCGACGAGCCGGCACAGGTGATCAGCGCGTTGATGCGCGGATGCGACGCGATGATCTCTCGAGCGGTCGCGAACACGGCCTCATCGTCGCGGAGGTCGACGACGTGCATGGTGACCGTGGCACCGGCGAGCTCTGTCACCAGCATCCCGAGCGCCTCGGCGTTGTGATCGATCAGCGCGAGGTGCACACCGTCCGCGGCGAGGATCCGGGCGATCTCGGCGCCCATTCCGCTCGCGGCTCCCGTGATGACCGTGGTGCTTCCGGTGAGGGTGAGACTCGTCATTGCACTCCTCCTGGCGGCGACCGGGAGTGCCGCAGGTGATCGAGCAGGTCTGTGCGACCCGATTCCGATCCATTCTGGCCCACTGCATCGGGGAGCGATACCGGTACGCTCGAAGAGAGGAGGTAGCGGTGGGACGAACTGCGGATGCCATCGCCGAAGGCGTTGCGATCGCGACCGCTGCCGCGCGCCTCGCCGTGAAGAATCACATCCTCATCGGCACGATCGCCGAGAACGGCGTGTTCGACACCGACAAGTACGTCGCCGATGCGCGCGAAGCGCTGCGGGCCATGGCCGAGGAGTCCGAAGAGGTCGAGCGCAATCTGACGGAGCTGCGCAAGCGCGCTCGCGGTCGCCATTCCGATCCCTCGGGCACACACGACTACCGTGACCGCGACGTGCGCAACCTCCGACGCCGGGCCAAGCAGTCGCGCGGCGTCGCGACGAAGCTGCGCGAGACGATGGAGAACGAGGCCGCGTTGCGTGCCATCGTCGAGGAGGCCCGAGAGGGCGCCTGGGCCGACGTGCGCCACAACCTCGATCGTCGGCTCCGCGTCGAGGGTATGCGTCCCGACCAGGACCCCGATTACGATCGCATGCGCGAGGCCCGGATGCAGGCTCTGCGGCTCGTCGACCTGCAGGCTCTGTCGTCCCTGCAGCGTGCGAAGGCGAAGCGGAAGAAGAAGCAGAAGGCCGCCGAACACGACGAGTGACCTGCTCGATTCGCATTCGAGTGGTGACTGTTATAGGCTGTTCCACGGCCCGCTGAGCGGTCCAGGAGCGCCCGTAGCTCAATGGATAGAGCATCTGACTACGGATCAGAAGGTTAGGGGTTCGAGTCCCTTCGGGCGCACATCAGCTGAAACCCCCGTCGCGAAAGCGGCGGGGGTTTTGCGTTGCCCTCCGGGCTTCTGCGTCGTCACGGGTCGATAGGCTCCTGCTCATGACGCTTCCCGAGAAGACCCAGGGCAACGGCGCGTGGCATGTGATCGCACTCGTCTGCGGCCTGCTCCCGTTCGTGGTGCTCTTCGCGTTCGCGAACGGCATTCCGGGGTACCTGGTGGTGATCGCGATCGCCGTCGCCGCCGTGCTCATCGGACACGCCTCTGCATCTCGCCGCGGCGAGTTCCGCGCCGCCGCCATCGTCGGGCTGGTGCTCGCCTATCTCGGTCTGCTCCTCGCGGTCGGACTCCTGCTCGTGCGTCTGATGCGTCTGATCGTCGCAGGCTGAACCGGATCATCCCGCTGTCGCTGGGCGCTGGGCGCCGGGCGGGAGGGGGTCAGTCCCTGCGCCACATCTCGCCGAGGGTGGACGTACGGGGAAGCAGGCGAGGCTCGAGCGTCACGCTGCGTGACGGGGCGCCCGGGTTGGCGATGCGCTCGAGCAGCAGGTCTGCGGCGACGGCGCCCATCTCCTCGCCGGGCTGGCTCACCGTGCTGATCGGGATGGCGCTCTCGGATGCGAAGTGGTTGTTGTCGTAGCCGGTGATGGCGATGTCGCCGGGTACCGAGAAGCCCGGCACCTCGTTGAGGATCTGGATGAGGCCGATCGCGACGAGGTCGGATGCCGCGACGATCGCATCATATGTTCCCGCACCGCGCGCCAGGATCTGCCGCCCGGCATCCCGGCCGTGACGGATGTTCACTCCTCGGGTCTCGAGGATGTCGATCGACGCGTCGGGATGCGCGGCCGTCGCCTGCTCCGCGCCCTCCCAGCGCTGGTTCACCGCCGTGAGGAATCGGGGCCCGCCGACGAACAGCAGTCGCCGTCGACCGAGGGTGATCAGATGAGAGGCTGCCAGCGCGCCGCCGTGTCGTTCGTCCACGATGACCCCGGGATACGCGAGCGAGGGGGACTCGAAGTTCGCCAGCACTGTCGGTGTCGTGCGGTTCGCCGGATGCGGGGACTTCGCGAGGGCGGTGTCGAGAGGGGCGAGGATGATGCCGGCGACGCGTGAGCGATCGAGCAGCTCGAGATTGTGGACCTCGCGGTCGGGATCGACGTCGGAGTTGACGATCAGGACGTCCATCTTGTGGCGGCGCAGCGCACGCTCGGCGCCGCGGGCGATGTCGACGAAGAACGAGTTGCCGAGGTCTGCGAGCACCAGGCCGACCGAGGTGCTGTTGCCCGCAGCCAGAGACCGCGCGGCATCGTTGCGCACGAAGCCGAGTTCAGCGATGGAGGAGAGCACCTTGCGCCGCGTGGCTTCGCGCACCTTCTCGGGGTTGTTGAGAGTGTTCGAGACCGTGCCGAGCGCGACACCTGCGTGGGCCGCGACGTCCGCCATGCTGGGCTTCGATCGCCCGGAGGGGGGAGTGTCGGTCACGTCTTCCTCCTCGGCATCCTCGCCATGACCTGGCTCTTCAACTCTAGAGCATGTCGAGTCATGAAGCGCTTCATTTCTGATTCGTAACGGTCTTGACATGCCCTTTTTTCGTATGGCATGGTGTGAATGAAGCGCTTCAAAAGAGGCGTCGCTCTTCAAGGAGGAACAGTGACCACAGCAACGAGGCGCGCCCGTCGCCTTGCCCCCGCAATCGCGCTCATCGGTGTCGGTGCATTCGCGCTCTCGGCCTGCTCAGGAGGTTCGGGATCCACGGAGTCCGGTGCCGGAGACGGCGAATTCACCTACCTCGGTCAGACCGAGAACACGACGATCATCAACACGCTCGAAAGTCTCGCAGGCGACCAGTGCAAGGCGGCGGACAAGGCCGCGCCGCTGACGTCCGACGACATCTCGGGCACCCAGTGGGACCAGCAGCTGCAGCTGCTCGCCAGCCAGGACGGCCTCTCCGACATGCAGATGGCCGCCGGCACCCCGGCGCTCATGTCGGAGTTCATCGACGGCGGCAAGGTGCTCGACCTCTCGAAGGCGCTCGACGACCTCGGCGTCTCCGACCGACTCGTGCCCGCAGCCGAATCCACGGTGAAGGCCCTCTACGGCGACGGTGCGCTCTACGCGCTGCCGACCGAGTTCAACATCGAGGGGTTCTGGTACAACAAGGCGCTCCTCGACGACAACGGCGTCGACGTGCCCGAGACGTGGGACGACCTCGTCGACGCCGCCTCCACACTGAAGGATGCCGGTGTGCAGCCGTTCGCGACGGCCGGCAAGGACGGCTGGCCCGTCACGCGCCTGGTCGGCGACTACATCTTCCGCACGCTCGGCGCCGACGCCCTGCAGAAGGTCGCCGACGGCGACGCCAAGCTCACCGACCCCGAGTACGTCGCGGCCGCCGACGCCGTCGCCGAACTCGGCAAGGACGGATACTTCGGCGACGCGGTCGGCTCGATCGACTACAACGCCTCGATGAACCTCTTCCTCACGGGCAAGGCCGCTTTCTTCTACATGGGAAGCTGGGCGCTCGCGAACTTCAACGACGAGGCGCAGAACCAGATCGGAGCCGACAACATCGGCTTCGCCCGGTTCCCCGACGTCGAGGGAGGCAAGGGCAGCATCGACGAGATCCCGGCGAACGTCGGCATCCCGGTGATGTTCGCCGAGAAGAACTACGACGATGACTCGGCCGCGTGGCTGAAGTGCATCGCTGAAGGATACGGTGACACCGCGCTGAACGAGAGCGGCGTGGTCTCGGGCTTCGTCGTCGACAACCCGCCGGCAGATCTTCCCGAGACGACCCGGATCGTGCAGGAGGAGATCGCGAACGCACCCTCGAGCGTCCTGTGGTTCGAAGCGCTCTTCACGCCCAAGGCCACCGGCATCAGCCAGAACAACGGTGCGGGCCTCGCCAACGGCAGCCTGTCCGGCGAAGAGTTCATGAAGCTCGTCCAGGCAGCCAACGACGAAGGCTGACCACTCCCGGGGCGGGCGATCGCTCGCCCCGGGATCGCTCTGGTCGCATCAGGAGATCCACCATGCACAAAGTCCTCGGTGACAAGCGCGCCATCTTCGTCCTCCTCGGACCCGCGCTGCTCGTCTACTCGCTCGTCATGCTCGTCCCGATCGTGTGGTCGCTGTTCTACACGGTGCAGGACGGCAACCCCATCACCGGCTTCACATTCAACGGCTTCGACAACTTCATCAAGTTCTTCCAGGACCCCGCCGCGTGGGACGCGATCCTCTTCACGTTGAGGTACGCGCTCATCCTCACCGCGCTGCAGGTGATCGTGGGGTACCTGCTCTCCCTGATGTACGTCTTCTGGCTCCGCAAGGGGTCGGGCCTCATCCGCACGATCGTGTTCTTCCCCGTCGTGCTGCCCACGGTGGCGGTGGCGCTGCTGTTCCAGCGCCTGTTCGAGGCGGCACCGACCGTCGGACCGGTGAACTCGTTCCTCGGCATCCTCGGCGTGCAGAACCTCGACTGGTTCGGCACACCCGATGCCTCCTTCTGGGTCATCATCGCGATGGACCTCTGGCGGTCCATGGGCTTCTACGCCGTGCTGCTGTACGCGGGCCTCGTCGACATCCCCGACGAGCTCATCGAGTCGGCACGCATCGACGGAGCATCCGGATGGAAGCTCATCCGCACCATCGTCCTGCCGCTGTCGCTCCCGGTGCTGCTGTCGTCGATCATCTTCAGCATCAACGGCACTCTCAAGGTGTTCGACACCGTCGTGGCGTTGACCAACGGCGGGCCCGGCAATGCCACCACGCCGCTGACCCTGTACATGTTCCGGACCTCGTTCGCCTACGGCGACTACGGATACGGCAGCACGATCGCGCTGATGCTCACGATCCTGTGCCTGCTGTTCACGGTCTTCATCTTCCGCTCCACCCGCCGCGACCTGACGAAGGATTGAACCAGTGAGCGCTACGACCGCCATCGTCACCGGCACCCCGCTGCCCACCCGACGCGACGTCGACCCGAACAGACGGGGCGTCCGCGACTTCTTCCGCCGGCTCCCGATCCGCCTGCTCATCGCCGTCCTGCTGATCGTCGAGGTCTACCCGATCCTCTGGATGCTCCTCGGATCGTTCAAGACCCAGAGCGAGTTCCTCAACGAGCCGTTCTGGGCGCTGCCGCAGTCGTGGGACATCGTCAACTACATCGAGGTGTTCACCACCGGCGAGTTCGGCAAGTACATCGTCAACAGCGTGATCGCGGTGTTCCCGTCGCTCGCGATCATCCTGGTGTTCGGCACCGCGGCCGGCTTCGCACTCGAGGTCATGGTCTGGAAGGGTCGCGGCACCGTGCTGCTGCTGTTCCTCGCGGGCATCATGGTGCCGGCGCAGATGATCCTGCTGCCGCTGTTCACGATCTACTTCCGCACGAACATGACCGGCACCCTGTGGCCGCTCATCATCACGTACGTGGCGCTCGGCATGCCGTTGACCGTCTTCATGATGGCCACGTTCTTCCGCTCTGTGCCTCGCGAGATCTTCGAGGCGTCGACCCTCGACGGAGCGTCGATCTTCCGGTCGTTCTTCTCGATCGGGCTCCCTCTGGTCAAGAACGCGCTGTTCACCATCGGGCTCGTGCAGTTCTTCTTCCTCTGGAACGACCTGCTGATCGCGCTGACGTTCACCAACAGCAGCGATCTGCGCACGATCCAGGTCGGACTGCTCAACTTCACGGGGGAGTACGGGGCGGTGCAGTACGGACCGACCTTCGCCGCGATCTCGGTCAACGTGCTCGGAACACTGCTCATCTACGTGTTCCTCAACCAGCAGGTCATGAAGGGCCTGACCGCAGGATCGGTGAAGGGCTGACATGACGAACATCATCGAGATCTGGCTCGAGAACAGGCGAGGCGGGGCGACCGTCGGGATCGGAGAGGCCGAACCGCGGATCTCCTTCGTGGCGGATGCCGTGGCGTCGGCGTTCGAGGTGGAGTTCACCCTCGAGGGCGGTGCGGCACAGACCGCGCAGGTCACGACGACCCAGCTCATCGCATGGCCTTTCGCACCCCTGGCTCCGCGAGACGGCGGCGAACTGCGTATCCGGGCCTCGGACGCCGAGTCCTGGAGCGAGCCGATGAGGATCGAGGCCGGTCTCGGCGATGACTGGCAGGTGGACTTCGTGTCGCCGTCGGTCGCAGCCGACCGTGACGCGCCCCGGCCGGCGTACCTGCTGCGGGCCGTCATCGCCGAGGGCGCGCTGCCCGAGGACATCGCACGGGCGCGGGTCTACTCGACCGCGCACGGCGTCTATGAGCTCGAGGTCAACGGCGCGCGCATCGGCGACGACGTGCTGGCGCCCGGGTGGACGAGCTACAGCCACCGCCTCCGCTATCAGACGCACGATGTCACGGCGGCCCTGCGCGGTGGCGAGAACGTGCTCGGTGCCTGGCTCGCCGACGGCTGGTACCGAGGTCACATCGGCTTCGACGGCGGGGTCTGGGACATCTACGGATCCGACGTCGCCCTGCTCGCGCAGCTCGAGGTCACCACGGCCGACGGCACGACACATCACGTGCCGCTCACCTGGAGTGCGGCACCGTCGCCGATCACCTCGGTCGGTCTGTACGAGGGCGAGGCCTTCGACGCCCGGCTCTCGCAGCACGGATGGTCCGCACCGGGGTTCGACGCCACGGGCTGGACTCCGGCGATCACGCTGCCCCGAACCGACTTCCCTGCGGCGATCGAACCGCCCACCGCGCTGCCCGTGCAGGAGACGGAGACCCTTCGGCCGGCTACGATCACACGCCAGCCGAGCGGACGCATCCGCCTCGACTTCGGTCAGAACATCTCGGGCGTCCTGCGCATCCGGGTCAGAGCGGATGCCGGGCACACGGTGACGCTGCACCACGCCGAGGTGATCGAGGACGGAGAGCTCGGCACCCGGCCGCTGCGCGCGGCGACCTCGGTCGACACGTACACGGCCGCGGGGATCGGCGAGGAGATCTACACTCCTCGGTTCACGATCCATGGATTCCAGTACGCCGAGCTCGAGAACTGGCCCGGCGAACTGGGCGACGGAGACGTCGAAGCGGTCGTGATCCACACCGGGATGCGCCGCACGGGGTGGTTCGAGTCGTCGAATGAGGGACTTGACCGGCTGCACTCCAACGTCGTCTGGAGCATGCGCGACAACTTCGTCGATCTGCCGACCGACTGCCCGCAGCGTGACGAGCGGGTGGGATGGACGGGCGACATCCAGGTGTTCGCCCCGACGGCTCTTCGGCTGTTCGCCGCGCATGGCACCCTCACCGGATGGCTGCGCGACCTCGCATTCGAGCAGGCCGACCAGGGTCACGTGCCCAACTTCGTGCCCTGGGTGGAGTGCGGCTTCCCGAACTTCCCCACCGCTGCCTGGGGCGACGCGGCCGTGATCGTGCCGTGGGAGATGTATCGCAACGACGGCGATCTGCGCATCCTCGCCGACCAGTACGCGAGCATGCGTGGATGGGTCGACCTCGTCGACGACCTCACCGGCCACACCGGACTGTGGAACACCGGCTTCCAGCTGGGAGACTGGCTCGACCCGACCGCGCCGCCCGAGGACCCGGGCAAGTCGCACACCGACAAGTACCTGGTCGCGACCGCTTATCACGTGCGTACGGCGCGCATCGTGGCGGACACGGCAGCGCTGCTCGGCGCGACGGCGGATGCCGCGCACTATCGCGCGATCGCCGATCGCGCGGCAAGGGCGTTCCAGAACGAGTTCCTCAGCGACACCGGACGCGTCGTCAGCGACACCCCCACCTCCATCGCCGTCGCGCTGGTCTTCGACCTGCTCGAGAACGACGAGCAGGTGGTCCGTGCCGGCGCCCGACTGCAGGAGCTGGTCGGTGCAGGCGGGTTCCACATCTCGACGGGGTTCGTCGGGACGCCGATCATCTGCGATGCGCTCGTGCGCGCCGGGAGCATGGACTACGCGTACCACCTGCTGCTGCAGGACGAGCTGCCCTCGTGGCTGTACCCCGTCAGCATGGGTGCGACGACGATCTGGGAGCGATGGGACAGCATGCTCCCCGACGGGTCGATCAACCCCGGCGACATGACGTCCTTCAACCACTACGCGCTGGGTGCCGTCGCGGACTTCCTCCACCGTGCGGTGGCGGGGCTCACGGCCGATGCGCCGGGCTGGGAGCGCATCCGCTTCGAGCCGCGGCCCGGTGGAGGTCTCGATCACGCGAGTGCCCGGTACGACAGCGTGCGAGGTGCTGCGTCGATCTCGTGGAAGCGCGAGGGCGAGAAGCTGTCGATCGAGCTCGAGGTGCCTGCGGCCTCCACGGGCGTGCTGGTGCTGCCGGGGTCGGAGGAGCCGGTTCCCGTCGGTCCCGGCCGACACTCGTTCACCACCACATTCCGGTCCGTCGACGACGACCCCGAGCGCCCGTTCTTCGGCTGGCGCCGACCCGAACCCGTCCTCGAGACTGAAGGAGCAGCATGACGCAGCAGCACATCCGACCGGGGCAGGTGTGGCTCGACACGAAGGGCGAGCGCATCCATGCGCATGGCGGATCCGTCCTCACGGTCGACGGCGTGCACTACTGGTACGGCGAGAACAAGGAGTTCTCGACGCCGGGGAGTGGGATCTGGCATTGGGGAGTGCGGTGCTACTCGTCGACCGACCTCGTCAACTGGGAAGACCGCGGTGTCATCATCCCGCCTGACGAGGACGACGAGTCCTCGCCGCTGCATCCGGCGCAGGGCCTCGATCGCCCGCACATCATCTTCAACGCCGAGACCGGCACCTTCGTGTGCTGGGTGAAGGTCATGACGAAGGGATCGGTGCAGCGCTCGACCGTGCTCACCGCCGACAGCATCCTCGGGCCGTACGAGATCCAGCGGACCTGGCTGCGCCCGCTCGACATGAGTGCCGGCGACTTCGATCTGGTGGTCGACCCTCATGACGGCAAGGGGTACTACTACTTCGAACGCGTGCACTCCGAGATGATCTGCGCCGATCTCAGCAGCGACTACACCGACGTCACCGGCTACTACTCGACGCACTTCCCGCAGCCGCAGCCGCCGTTCGTGCGGGAGGCGGCCGCCCATTTCCAGAGGGGCGGCCTGCACTATCTGCTGACCTCCGGCACGACCGGGTACTACCCGAACCCCTCGGAATCGGCGGTCTCGCGCAGCTATCACGGCCCGTTCGAGGTGCTCGGCGACCTGCACCCCGACGATGATTCGCGCACGTCGTTCCATTCGCAGATCTCGTCGGTGTTCCGCCACCCGGGCAAGAAGGACCTCTACATCGCGATCGCCGATCGTTGGCTCCCGCGATACCTCGAGCACGGCGATCGCGCTCGTCAGGCATTCATCGAGCACTTCGCACCGGGGAGGGACGGCGATGAGCCGATGGAGGAGTTCGCCTACGTCGACACCTCGATCGCCGACTATGTCTGGCTGCCGATCCGGTTCGACGGCGATCGCCCGATCATCGAGTGGCGAGAGGAGTGGTCGCCCGACGAATACGAGGACGCCTGAGCCGGATCAGTCGAGCAGGCTGGTGATCGCGGGGTCTCGTCGCGCGTAGTCGGCGGCGGTGGTGAGGATCACATCGCGCATCGCGGCGACGGCGACCGCAGGAGTGACATCCGCGCGATGCGCGAGACTCACGGTGCGCCTCATCATCGGATGCGTGAGTCGCACCGACCTCAGCGCCGGCTGGTCGAAGAGCACCATCGCCGGGACGACGGCGACGCCCACCCCGCGTTCGACGAAGCGGAGCACGGCATCCATCTCCGCTCCCTCCAGGACGTGATTCGGGGTGATGCCCGCGGAGCGGAAGGCGGCGTCGGTGGTCGCGCGCAGCTCGTAGGTCTCGTCGAGGGCGATCAGTGGAAGCGTGGCGAGATGCTCGAGGCCGATCGCCGGCGTGATCGCGACGGGAGGCTGGGATGCCGCGGAGACCACGACCAGTTCCTCGGTGAGCAGAGGCATGCGCGTGAGACTGAACCCCGACGGGGGCGGGCCCGTCGACTCGGTGATCAGTGCGATGTCGACGGCGCCGACCGCGAGCTGATCGACCAGCAGCCGTGACCCGCTCTCGTCGAGGTGCAGGTCGACACCGGGGTGGGCCGCGTGGAACGCGCTGATCGCCTCGGCGACGAGGCTGATGCAGAGGGTCGGCGGAGCGCCGAGCCGCACACGCCCGCGGCGGAGACCCGCGAGCTCGCCCATCTCGTCACGGATGGCCTCTGCTTCGGCGAGCATCCGCTGGGCGCGGGGGAGCAGTGCCTCGCCGGCGGCCGTGAGCGCGATATGGCCGCGCGCGCGGTGGAACAGCTCCGCGCCGAGTTCGCGTTCGAGCGTCGAGATCTGACGGCTCAGTGACGGCTGCGCGAGGTGAAGCGACTCGGAGGCGCGGGTGAAGTGGCCGAGGCGGGCGACCTCGACGAACCCGCGGAGCTGCTCGAGGTTCATGTCTGCAGTCTATCGATTCCAGTAGAACTATGCATTGGAGTTATTAGGTCGCCCTAACTAGCGTGAAATGCATGAGTACTCGCGAACGTCAGATCTCCACCACGGTCCTCGTCATCGGGACCGGCGGATCCGGGCTGCGCGCGGCGATCGAGGTCGCCGAGCACGGCATCGACGTCCTCGCCGTCGGCAAACGCCCCCGACAGGATGCCCACACCTCTCTCGCCGCCGGCGGCATCAATGCCGCTCTCGGCACCATGGATGAAGGCGACAGCTGGCAGCAGCACGCGGCCGACACCATCAAGGAGAGTTACCTGCTCGCCAACCCCCACACGGTCGAGATCGTGACGCAGGGGGCGGAGCGCGGCATCCGCGACCTCGAACGCTGGGGCATGGACTTCGCGCGCGAAGACGACGGACGCATCTCGCAGCGGTTCTTCGGAGCGCACACGTTCCGTCGCACCGCGTTCGCCGGTGACTACACCGGCCTCGAGATCCAGCGCACGCTCGTGGCCAAGGCCGAACAGCTCGAGGTGCCGATCCTCGACCACGTGTACATCACGCGCCTGCTCGTGCGCGACAACGTCGTGTTCGGCGCCTACGGGTTCGACCAGTCAGACGGCACGCGCTACCTGATCCACGCGGATGCCGTGATCCTCGCGGCCGGCGGACACAACCGCATCTGGCGCCGGACATCGTCTCGCCGCGACGAGAACACCGGCGACTCGTTCCGCCTCGCGGTCGAGGCCGGTGCGCGACTGCGCGACCCCGAGCTCGTGCAGTTCCACCCGTCAGGCATCATCGAGCCCGAGAACGCCGCAGGCACCCTCATCTCCGAGGCCGCGCGCGGCGAGGGCGGCATCCTGCGCAATGCGCTCGGCGAGCGGTTCATGTCGAAGTACGACCCCGAGCGCATGGAGCTGTCGACCCGCGACCGCGTCGCGCTCGCCGCGTACACCGAGATCGCCGAGGGGCGAGGCACCGAGAACGGCGGCGTCTGGCTCGACGTCTCGCACCTGCCGCGCGAGACGATCATGACCCGGCTGCCCCGCGTCTACCAGACGATGATGGAGCTGCAGATGCTCGACATCACCACCGATCCGATCGAGATCGCGCCCACCGCGCACTACTCGATGGGTGGTGTGTGGGTGCGTCCGGAGGACCACCAGACCGATGTCGACGGGCTCTATGCGATCGGGGAGGCCTCCAGCGGACTGCACGGGGCGAACCGGCTCGGCGGCAACTCGCTGATCGAGCTGCTCGTCTACGGCCGCATCGTCGGTCAGGCCGCGATGGAACATGCGGCGGGTCTCGACGCCCAGCGCCGGTCGGCGGATGCCGTGGCTCAGGCCCGCGCCGAGATCGACGACCTGCTCGCCGCCGACGGCCGCGAGAACGTGAGGGCTCTGCAACGCGCGATCCGCAACACCATGACCCAGCACGCGGGCGTGGTGCGGTCCGAGGAGGGACTGCGAGCGGGCCTCGCCGACCTCGACATGATCGAGGGGCGGATGGAGGACATCGGCATCCACCCCGACATCGCCGGGTTCCAGGACCTCGCCCACGCTTTCGATCTCAAAGCGTCGGTGCTCGCCGCCCGCGCCACGATCGAGGCGGCGCTGGAACGTCGGGAGACACGCGGATGCCACAACCGCAGCGACTACCCCGACACCGACCCCACACTGCAGGTCAACCTGGTGTGGTCGCCCACCGGCGGAGTGACGCACGAGCCGATCCCCGAGATCCCCGCGGAGATCGCGGAGCTCATGCGCGAGGTCGACACCGAGGGCAAGCTCGTCGAGTAGTCGGCATCCGCCCCCGCTCCCGGCGCAGGCCCTGTCGACGTGATCGCCCTCCGGCGGCAGGGCTCGCGGCGGGAGCGGGGTAGGAGTCGCTCAGTCGCCCTCGTCGGTCTCCGGACCGTCGATGACCCCGATCCCGACCGCTTCATGGTCGGGCTCGGGGTCGTTGCGCGTCGGGGCCTTCGGCTCCTCCGCCGGGTCCTTCTCGGTGCTGGGCTCTTCGAGCTCCTCGTCGGCGGGGATCTCCGACGGATCGGCATCTTCGGGCGACTCGGCCTCTGCGGGTGCGTCCGTGCTCTGCCCCGGGGTCTTGAACTCCCCGGCGTCGCCGGACGACGGGGTCGGGGTCGGCGTCTGGGCCTCGGGGTCGAGGTCTGCCGTCGGGTCCTGGGCGGGTGTGCTGTTCGTCATGATCGTCCCTTTCGCATCGAGTGGGTCACCAGCTTGAGGCGTCGATGCGCGGGGATGAAGGGGCTTGACGGCGGCGTCGGGATCGTCTGCACGACGGTTCACGACGTACGCTGGGGAGGTGACAGCGTACGTCTCGGCCTTCGATCTCTTCTCCATCGGAGTGGGCCCCTCGAGTTCCCACACGGTCGGGCCGATGCGGGCCGCTCTCGAGTTCGCCCAACGCCTGCGGTCGACCGGAGAGATCTCACGCGTCGCACGCGTGAGCTGCACCCTCTACGGCTCCCTCGGCGCCACCGGCATCGGACACGGAACACCGGATGCCGTCGTCGCGGGGCTCCGCGGACTCGCTCCCGAGACCTGCGATCCGTCGGAGGTGCGCTCCGCCTGGACCGATCTGCGCGAGGGCGCGACTGTACGGATCGCCGGCGTGCACGAGATCCCGTTCTCCAAGACCGACATCATGTTCGAGCCGCGCACCCGCCTGCCGGGGCATCCCAACGCCATGACGCTCGTCGCAGGGGACGCCGACGGGCAGATCGTGGCGGAGGAGACCTACTACTCCGTCGGCGGCGGGTTCATCCGTCGCGATGGTGAGGAGGCAGCGATCTCGACGGCTCCGCTGCCGTACTCGTATGCGGATGCCGCATCGCTGCTCGCGCTGTGCGACGAACACGGGCTGTCGATCGCCGAGGTCGCGCGCCTCAATGAGACCGCGCAGCGCTCGGAAGAGGACGTCGCCGCGGGACTCGACGCGATCTGGGATGCGATGGCCTCCTGCGTCGACAACGGACTGCACTCCGACGGCGTGCTCCCCGGGATGCTCAAGGTCAAGCGCCGCGCGAGCGCGATCCGCGGTCAGCTCGAAGAGGCCGAGGCCGGTGGGCATCGCGAACTTCCCGGCGAATGGCTGGGGGCCTTCGCGCTCGCCGTCAACGAGGAGAACGCGGCCGGTGGCCGGGTCGTCACGGCGCCGACGAACGGCGCCGCCGGCATCCTTCCCGCCGTCGCGATGTACTGGTGGCGGTTCCTCGCGGATTCCGGCCTCGGCGCCGGCAACGCGGTCACTCCCTACGGAGAGCTCGTCGGCAGTGCGTTGCTCGGCTTCGGCGCGGAGGCTTCGCTCGTCGCGGTCGGAGCGATCGACGACCCCGACGCGGTCGCCGAGGCGAACCGGCGCCGCGGCATCCGTCGCTTCCTCCTGACCGCCACCGCGCTGGGTTCCCTGTTCAAGGCGAACGCGTCGATCTCGGGGGCGGAGGGCGGATGCCAGGCCGAGGTCGGCTCGGCGTGCGCGATGGCCGCCGGCGGCCTGACCGCCGTGATGGGCGGCACGAATCGGCAGATCGAGAACGCCGCCGAGATCGCGATGGAGCACCACCTCGGACTCACGTGCGACCCCATCGGCGGTCTCGTGCAGATCCCGTGCATCGAGCGCAACGCGATCGCCGCCTCGACCGCGGTCACGGCGACACGCCTCGCCCTTCGCGGCGACGGCAGTCATTACGTCTCGCTGGACGCCGTCGTCGAGACGATGCGTCAGACCGGCATCGACATGTCGACGAAATACAAGGAGACCAGCGAGGGCGGCCTCGCGGTCAACGTCATCGAGTGCTGAGCCGGCGGCTCCGTGGCCGTGTCGGCGACCGCGGCTAGCCTTCTGCAGAGGGAGGCGAGCATGGAATCGATCTGGACACCGGGCAGTCGTCGGCGGCGCGAGCAGCCGGTCGTGGCGGTGAGCGCGAACGACGACGCGCCCGAACCCGGTCGGCTCTGGCCCGCGAGCATCCCCGCCGTCGCTCAGGTGCTGCGCGAGGGGATGGAGCTGTCTCCCGGCGTGACGTTCCTGGTCGGCGAGAACGGCAGCGGCAAGTCGACGATCGTCGAGGGCATCGCGATCGCCTACGGCCTCTCGCCCGAGGGCGGCTCGCGCTTCGCCAGGCACAGCACACGAGCCACCGAATCACCCCTGTCGGAGTGGTTGCGATTGCAGCGAGGCGTCGGTGCCGACCGGTGGGGCTTCTTCCTGCGGGCCGAGACGATGCACTCGTTCTACACGTACCTCGAAGAGAATCCGTCGCCCAGCGGTGACGTGCCGTTCCACGAGATGAGCCACGGGGAGTCCTTCCTCGCGTTGCTCGACAGCCGTTTCGACTCGCCCGGTTTCTACTGTCTCGACGAGCCCGAGGCCGCGCTGTCGTTCCAGTCGACGCTCGCGCTGATTGCCGTGATGCAGCGGATCGTCGACGACGGAGGGCAGGTGCTGTGCGCCACGCACTCGCCGGTGCTCGCCGCACTTCCCGGTGCGCAGATCCTCGAGGTCGGCGAGTGGGGCATCCGCCCGGCAGAGTGGAACGATCTCGAGCTGGTGAACCACTGGCGCTCGTTCCTGCAGGACCCACCTCGGTACCTGCGGCATCTGCTCGACTAGGGGTCGCCCACGCGGCCGCTCGGGCGGATAATCAATCATGACGAACGGTCCGGCGGTGGAGATCACGGGACTCCGTGTGCGCCGGGGGAAGACCGCTGTCTTCGACGGCATCGACCTGACGATCCCGCGCGGGGAGATCACGGGCCTGCTGGGGCCGTCCGGATGCGGCAAGACGACCCTCATGCGCTCGATCGTCGGGGTGCAGCGGATCGCCGCCGGCACGGTGACGGTGCTGGGGGAGCCCGGCGGGTCTCGGCAGCTGCGGCACCGGGTGGCGTACGGCACACAGGGCGCGGCCGTGTACGGCGACCTCACCGTGCGTCAGAACCTCTCATATCTCTCCGCCGTGCTGAAGGCGCCGAAGGGCGATGTCGACCGGGTCATCGAGGAGGTCGGGCTCGGCGCGCAGGCCGGTCAGCTCGTCGAATCGCTCAGTGGCGGCCAGACCACGCGGATCTCGCTCGCGATGGCCCTCATCGGCACGCCGGAGCTCATCGTGCTCGACGAGCCGACCGTCGGCCTCGACCCCGTGCTGCGCGTCGAGCTCTGGGACCTGTTCCGAGGGCTCGCCCAGCGCGGAGTGACGATGATCGTGTCGAGCCATGTGATGGACGAGGCGCTGCGGTGCGATCGACTCGTGCTGATGAGGAGCGGGCGCATCATCGCCGACACGAATCCTTCCGCGCTGCTCGCTGACACCGGCACCGCAGACCCCGATGCGGCGTTCCTCGCCCTGATCGAACGAGACAGCCGTGAGCAGGAGGGCCACACCCCGCCCGCCACGCGGCGCGAGCGACGGGGAACGGCGGAATGAACGGCCGACGGATGCTCGCGACCGCCGGTCGCGTACTGGGCCAGCTGCGTCATGACCCGCGATCGATCGCCCTGATGCTGATCGCTCCGAGTCTGCTCGTCGGTCTCTTCGCCTGGTTGTTCAGCGATCAGGACGGAGTTTTCGACCAGTTCGGCGGTGCGATCCTCGCGCTGTTCCCGTTCATCGTGATGTTCCTGATCACGTCGATCACGACTCTGCGAGAGCGGCGGTCCGGCACGCTCGAGCGGCTCATGACGACGCCCCTCGGCAAGGCCGACTTCATCCTCGGGTACGCCCTGGCCTTCGGCCTCATGGCGCTGCTGCAGGCCGTCGTCACCGTGTCGTTCGCCGTCGGAGTGTGCGGTCTCGACGTCGAGGGCGAGCTGTGGCAGCTCGGACTCGTGGCCGTCGTCGACGCGCTTCTCGGCACGGCGCTCGGGCTGCTCGCCAGCGCGTTCGCCCAGACCGAGTTCCAGGCCGTGCAGTTCATGCCCCTGCTCGTCTTCCCGCAGATCATCCTCGGCGGGCTCTTCATGCCCCGCGACCAGATGCCCGAGGTGCTGCACGCGATCTCCGATTGGCTGCCGCTCAGCTACGCGATCGACACGATCAACGCCGTGACGGCCGGCGACGACGGGTGGGATGTCTATGGGCCGTGGCTGGTGGTCGTGGCGTTCGGGGTCGGGGCGCTCGTGCTCGCATCGCTGACCCTGAGGCGCCGCACGCCCTGAGACTCGACCGAACCATCTCTCAGCGAGCGGCGCGGTTCTTGGTGTGCCGGGTCGGCGCGGCCGCCCAGGGGTCCTCGGGCCACGGATGCTTCGGGTAACGCCCGCGCATCTCGGCGCGCACCTGGGCATACGGACCCGACCAGAACGAGGCGAGGTCGTCGGTGACCGCGAGCGGACGCGCTGCGGGAGACAGCAGGTGGAACAGCACCGGCACGCGACCGTCGACCAGCCGCGGGGTCTCCGCCCAGCCGAAGCACTCCTGCAGCTTCACTGCGACGACAGGACGCGCGGTCGCATCGTCGTGTGGCGGGTAGTCGATGCGGATGCGGGAGCCGGTGGGCACCTCCAGCCGGTCGGGAACGAGCTCGTCGAGGCGCGTCGCGTCAGGCCAGGGGAGCAGTCGGCGAAGAGCCGACGTCAGATCCAGCCGGCTCGCGGGCGCGCCACCCGCGAGGGCATCGAGCTCCGGCGCCAGCCAGACATCGACCGCCTCGGTGAGCCCGGTATCCGAGACATCGGGCCAGGGATCGCCGAATTCTCGTCTCACCAGAGCCAGACGGCGACGGAGGCCGTCGGCGCCTTCGGACCACGACAGCATGCCGAGGCCATCTCGTCGGATCGCCCGGCGCACGGCATCCCGCCCCTCCTGGGCCGATGCGCGCACCGGTGACGAGGAGCGCAGGATCGCACCGAGGCGTCGTTCGCGTCGCGCCTGGACGCGGCCCGCGGCGAACTGTGCCTCGACGCGGTCGGTCATGAGGTGACTCGCGGCGCTCTCGATCTGCGTCTCGGTGAGCACAGCCGCGGATCGGATGATCGCGCCGGATCCCGCTGCCGCACGGGCCGAGGCGCGCGCGACGTCGGCGACAGCGAGCCACTCGACCGCCGCGAGCGGTCCACGCACTCCTGCGCGGGTGCCGGATGCCAGCAGGAACGTCGCACCCTCGGCGGTGCGTTCGACGCGGTGGGCTATCCGCTCGGGGAAGGCCAGCGCGATCACGAGGCCGACGCCATCGAGGCCCGAGCGCGCGCCCGGCGTCGCCGCGACCATGCGCTCGAGACGATCGGCATCGGTGCGCCAGCGGCGGGCATCAGGGGCGCGACCGCCTCGCAGCGCGATGATCGCCTGGGCGATGTCGGCTTCGGCGATGCGCAGGTCGCCACCCAGGAGAGCGACGACCTCGGCGGCGAGTCGAGTCCCGACCACGGGGCTGCCGTCGCGCAGAGCGCGGGCGAGCCGCGGATCGGTAGGGATACGAGCCAGGATGCGGCCCTCCGCGGTGGCGCGCCCCTGGTCGTCGATCGCTCCGAGACTGCGCAGCACCTCGGTCGCATCGGCCAGATTCTGAGCGGGCAGCGGGTCGATCATCCGCAGACCGGCGCCGCCAGGGGCACCCCAGCAGGCGAGCAGCAGGGCGGCATCCGCGAGGTCGGTCACCGCGATCTCGGGAGCGGGACGCGCAGGAGCCGCCGCATAGGTGCGCTCGTCGGCGCAGCGGATCACCGTGCCGGGGCCCTGGCGGGTGGCGCGCCCCGCACGCTGCACACACGACGAGCGGGAGGCGGCGGCGGTCACCAGGCCCGTCATCCCGCGGGCGGCGTCGCGCTGCGGCTGCCGCGACAGGCAGCTGTCGACGACCAGACGTACGCCCGGCACCGTGAGCGAGGACTCGGCGAGTGACGTCGTGACGATGATGCGCGCAGGAGCGTCCGGTGCGCGGCCGCGGATCACGGCATCCTGATCAGCGGCCGGGATCTGACCGTGCAGCTCGCGCACGTCGAACGCGCCGTTCGTGTCGCGGATGCGGCGCGCGATCTCCGACACCTCGCGAGCGCCCGGTGCGAACACCAGCACGTCGGCCTCGGGGTCGTCTCGGATGAGCTCCCGGGCGGCGGATGCCGTGGTCGCGGCGACGTGATCGAGGAACCCCCAGGTGACCCCGCGCTCGTCCAGTCGGGGCACGGGACTCGGAGCCCAGCGTTCGGTGAGCGGGAAGGCGGGGACGTCGTGGTCGATGATCGGTGCGGGGTGCTCGTCCGTGCCCAGGACGGCCGAGATGCGAGGCGCATCGAGGGTCGCCGACATGGCGATGACCGTGAGGTCGTCGCGCAGCTCGCGCACCTCCGAGAGCAGGCCGATCAGCAGGTCGGTCTCGAGTGCCCGCTCGTGCACCTCGTCGATGATCACGGCGCCCACCCCGTCGAGACCCGGGTCGTCGAGCATGCGCCGCAGCAGCACTCCGGCCGTGACGAACTCGACCCGTGTCTCGCGTCCTGCGGAGCGCTCGCCGCGGACGGTGAAGCCCACCCGGGTGCCGAGCGGTGTGCCGTCGAGGTGAGCGAGTCGTCGGGCGGCCGCGCGGGCGGCGACGCGGCGGGGCTGGGTGACGATCACCCGACCCGTCATCCTCGAAGCGACGAGCGGCGGCACGAGCGTGGTCTTGCCCGTGCCCGGCGGTGCGCTCACCACGACTGACGCACTGGCGTCGAGCGCGGCGGACAGGTCGTCGACGGCGGCCGCGAACGAGAGCCCTGCGCCGATCGTGGCGAGGTCGAAGGCGGCGCGGATCATGCGTCCAGTCTGCCCTTTCTGCGCAGCGCCGGAGACGACGGATGCCGCGACCGATCCGGCCGCGGCATCCGCTGTGTCCTGTTCCGACTACTCCGCTGCGGGAGCCGGCGGGGCCGGCGGCGGCGGGGTGGTCGGGGCCGAGCGGCGCGTCGTCGGAGCAGCGGGCGCGGATGCCGAAGCGACGCCTTCCCCGATGCCGCGACCGACGGCCTGGCCCTGGATGATCGACGCGAGGTCGAGCCCGGTGGCCGAGCTGACGCTGTCGAACACCGACTTCAGCGCCTTCGCGCTGTCGGCGCCGACGACGTTCGATGCGCCGTCCTCGCTCGAGCCGCCGATGATCGACACGTTGCCGATCGCGGCGTAGCCCTTCGAGAACTCGGCCATGATCGACGGCAGCACATCGAGAACGCGCTGCGACAGGAATGCATCCTGGTTGGAGGCGATGGCCTTCGCCTCGGCCTCGACGGCTGCGGCTCGCGCCTCACCCTCGGCGCGGATGGCGTCGGCTTCGGCGTTCGCACGCAGACGGCGAGCCTCGGACTCCGCCTCGGCCTGGGCGCGCAGCGCGTCGGCCTCACCGGTCGCACGGGCGATCGCGGCTGCGGCCTCACCGTCGGCCTTGGCCTTGTCGGCCTGTGCCTGCTGCTCGGCGATGCGAGTGCGTGCCTCGGCCTGCTTGACCTGCTCGATCGCGCCGGCCTCGGCTGCACGCTCACGGGTGTAGAGCTCGGCCTGTGCGCGGGTCTCGGCCTCGTACCGCTGGGCATCGGCGACGCGTTTGACGTCGGCGTCGAGCTGAGCCTGACGGTTCTCGGCCTGCTGCTGCAGAACGGCCTGCTGAGCCTGCTCGCGGGCGAGGTTCTCGGCCTGCTCGGCCTCGGCGCGCGCACGGCCGATGCCGGCGTTGGCGTTGGCGGTGTTGGTGTCGAGAGCGGTCTGCTCGACCAGGTTGGCTTCCTGGTTGGCGATGTTCTTCTGGTTGATCGCACGGTCGGCGTTGGTCTGCGAGATCTCCGCCGACTGACGCTTCGCCTGGATCTCGGGAGCACCGAGCGACTGGATGTAGCCGACCTTGTCGGTGATGCCCTTGATCTGGAACGAGTCGAGGATCAGACCCTGCTCGGCGAGCTCCTGCGAGACGTCGGCGGCGATCTGGTCGGAGAACTTCTTGCGCTCTCGCATGAGCTCGACGACCGAGAGGGTCGCGACGATGCCACGGAGCGCACCTTCGAGCTGCTCGGTGGTGAACTGCTCGATGGCCTTGTCCTGCGAGGCGAAACGCTCGGCGGCGCGGCGCACGAGGATGGGGTCGGAGCCGATCTTCACGATCGCGACGCCGTCGACGTTGAGCGTGACGCTGTCGAGCGACTGGGCCTCGGCGTTGAGCGAGACCTGACGCGAGCGCAGCGAGATGATCTCGTGGCGCTGCGTGATGGGGTTCACCAGCGACTTGCCGTTCACGATGACCGTGACGGGCGACTCCGACATCTCGTCTCTGGTCGAGCCGTCGGCGCCGATGACGGCGCGCGCGACCTTCTGCTTGCGTCCCGAGATGACGAGTGCCTCATCGGCGCGCGCGACCTTGATCCAGCTGCGTGCGAACAGCAGCAGGATCAGCAGGACGACGACAGCGGCGACGACTGCGATTCCGACGATGACGAGGATACCGACGATTCCGGCGATCTCCATGGATGACCTCCCTGGTTCCCCCCGAGGGGGCGGTCTTGGATGCCGGCGCGGCCGCGCGGGCGTTCACGCTCCACCCTGCCAGAAATCGAGAGAGGCCGTCGTGGCCGTGGTGCGGAGGGAGAGGTCAGCGAGCCCGGAGCTTCTCGGCCAGATCGCGCAGGGTCTTCAACTCGGCGTCGTCGAGACGCGACATCCGCTCAGCGATGGATCTCCCGTGCACGGTCGCGATGCTGCGGAACGCCTTGGCGCCGGCATCCGTCGCCCTGATCAGCGCACCGCGCCCGTCGTCCGGGTCGGGGCACTTCGCGACCAGGCCGCGGGAGACCATGCGGTCGATCAGGCGCGAGACGCTCGGCTGGCTGATGAGCATGTTCGCCGTGACGTCACGCAGACGGGCCGACATACCGGGGGAGCGGGTGACCGTGAGCAGCACGTCGTACTCGGCCTGGCCGAGATCCGTGTTCTCGAAGTCGGCGTTCATCTCGGTGAACAGCTCGTGCTGCGCGCGGAACAGGCTCTCCCATGCCTCGAGGGCGAGCTTGCGATCGGTCATGGGAACAGATTACGGCAACAGTAAAGGGCCGGTCGGAGAGGCTCCCGACCGGCCCTTGTCCCTTGCACCAAGAGTGTCCTGCAATCACATGCGGTGTATGCCACAGCAAACATTCACCGTGCGATCACTCTATAACGGCGAGATAACGAATGCAACGGTTTGGTCACGAAAATGTTCGGGGTCCGTGATCGGACATTTTCGGATCACCCGTCGAGGCAGTCGCGGATGTCGTTCCAGGCGGACGTCACGCACTCCTCGAACAAGAGCTCGGGTGGCCCTTCGAGCCACCGCTCCATGGCCAGGTCGAAGCACGTCACTGCTACAGCTGCCAGCGTGTGGGATTGCCGAGGGTCGGTGCCGCGCTGAATCAGGGATTCCTCGATCGCGCGGGCGAGGTGATGACGTTGCAGAAGCTCACGCTCGTGCAACGCAGGCTCGCTGTGGACGACCTTGTGTCGACGTGCGATCGGTTGCCGCCAGTCCTGGATGCCACGAGCCGCCGCGGCGAGCCCGGCGCGAACCGTTGCCGGCGCCGAACTCTTGGACGGGGTCGACGCCATGAAGTCGCTGACCGCGTGAGGGAACTCGCGATCGCGCAGGAACAGTACATCGCGCTTGTCCGCGAAATGTCGGAAGAACGTCCGAGTGGTCAAGCCGGCCGCTTCGGCGATCTGCGGAACCGTCGTCGCCGAGAACCCCTGTCCTTCGAAGAGGAGTATCGCCGCAGCTTCGAGCCGCAGTGCAGCATCCGGTGACCATCGTGGCATCGGACCATGATGTCACGACATGTCGTCAGGTGTACAGTGATGACACGAGATGTCATCGAATGCGAAGAACGGACGAGTATGAACGACAACACCGCGGCATGGATCCATTCCCCCTATGCCGACCTGGTGGTCCGTGACGCGCCGATGCCCAGGATCGGTCCCGGTCAGCTGCTCATCGAGGTGCGCGCGGTCGCGGTGAACCCTCTCGATGCGATCATCCAGTCCAACGGCGCCGTCATGTACGGGTGGCTGCGCTACCCGGTGATCCTCGGAGAGGATGTCGCGGGCACCGTCGTCGGGGTCGGGGCCGAGGTGACGGACTTCTCCGTCGGCGATCGCATCGTCGCGTACGCGATCGGTCTGGAGAAGGGCCGGGACGCGATCTCCGAGAGCGGGTTCCAGGCCTACGTCGCCGTCGATGCGGCCCTCGCCGCCGCTCTGCCCGACACCTTGCCCTTCGAGGAAGCCGCCGTGTTGCCCCTGGCCGTGTCGACAGCGGCCGCCGGTCTCTTCGAGAGCGAGCAGCTCGGCCTGGACTACTCAGGCCTCGCGAACCCTGCACGACGCGATGAGATCGTCGTGGTGTGGGGCGGTGCGACCGCTGTCGGCGGCAACGCGATCCAACTGGCTCGAGCTGCCGGCTACCGCGTCATCACGACGGCGTCCGCCCATAATCACGACCGGATGAGCCAACTCGGCGCAGAGGCCGCATTCGACTACCACGACCCGGAGACGGTCGACCGGATCGTCGAGGCGGTGAACGGGTCCGTCGTCGCAGGCGTCCTCGCCGTCGCAGTCGGGTCGGCAGAACCCTGTCTGCGTATCGCGCGCGCGACCGGCGCCACGCGGATCGCGATGGCGAGCCCTCCGGTGTCCTTCTACGAACAGCCCCGCAGGCGCGGCTTCTCCCTGAGCCGGATGCGCCTGTTCCTGCGCCTGGGAACGCGAACGGCGCTGCTGCAACTGCGCAGCCGAGCCCGAGGGATCCGAGCCTCGTTCATCTGGGGGAGCGCGATCGCGACGTCTCCCGTCGGCCCCGCCGTCTGGGGAGACTACCTCGGCGCAGCGCTCGCCTCAGGCCGTCATCGTGCGTATCCGCGACCCCACATCGCGGGGGAGGGGCTCCCCGCGGTTCAGGGAGCGATCGACACGCTTCGCGTCGGCGTCTCCGCGCAGAAGCTCGTCGTCACCCTTGAGTCGACGCCGACGACCTGACCCGGTGTCGCCTCACGTCCAGGTCGGGCGGTGAAGAGGCCCGCGAATGCGCGGTGGTCGACGGGCAGAACGAATGAGACCGACGCCGACGCCGACGCCGACGGGGCCGGCGGCTACTTCGTCGCCCAGGTGGCCGGAGCCCACTGCGTGTCGTAGGGGAGCGGCAGGCGGTGCATCTCCTCGAAGGCCAGCTCGGCTGCGATCGGGTCCTGGGCGGTGATCGCGGCGTCGAACCGCTGCCAGCAGTCGCCGAGGAGGTCCCAGTTCGGCTCACGCGAGTCGATCGTGAGCTGCACCTGGAACGTCAGTCGTGCGACGGTCTCGATGGCCACCCCTTTGAGCACGGTGTTCGGGCACAGTCCGATGATCGCGCGGTACACCTCGAGCGCCGCGTTCATGTGCCCGCGTCGATCGTGTGCGGTGACCGCGTCGCGGGCCGCCTCGATCACTGCGCGCAGCGCGGGGTTCGCCGCCGGATCGAGGGTCGGCACAGTGACGCGCACGACACCGCCGAGCACGACGCCGAGGGTCTGGATGTTGGCTTCGACGACCTCGGGGTGCGCGTCGACGACCTTCGTGTGCGCCTGGGGAACGATCTCGACGAGGCCGTCTCGCTGCAGGTTCATCAGGGCATCGCGGATGGGAGTGCGCGAGATGCCCAGCCACTCCTGCAGGGCGACGTCTTCGAGGTGCTCGCCCGGCTGGAAGGAGCCGTCCATGATCGCGTCACGGATGGCGTCGTACGCCTCGTCCTTCAACAGTCGGCGCTTGAGCTCGGGCTTCGACGATGTGGGTACGGGCATGAAGACCTCCGCGTCAGATGTCGTCGAGTGCGCACCGAGCGGCATCGCACGCGGCGCCCGTCGACAGGACGAACGTCCGCGCATCTATTCTAAAGTATTAATTCCGCATATATCACCGTGTAGTCCTCAGGCCAGCTGAGCGCTCGCCGCAGGAGCCTTCGATTCGCCGACAGCCCAGACGAAGTCCGGGGTCCGACCGTTCACGACCTGGTCTCCGAGCTGACGGGCCTTGAAGATCCACGGGTTGTGAGAGGCGACCGTGCGGGCGTTGCGCCAGTGCCGATCGAGTGCGGTTCCCGACCTCACGGCGGACGCACCGAGCGTGTCGAACAGGCGCGAGGCGGCACGGGGGACCAGATCAGTGAGCACGATCTGCGCCTGCGACGACCCGAGTTCGGCGGCGACGACCGCATCCTCCGTCTCCGGCGTGCCGAGCACGTCGGCAGCATGCTGCACCGCGCGGGCGACGTCGAGCACGAGCGCCCTGGCCGTCGCCCTCGTCGCCGTCAGCTCGCCGACGATCTGGAGCACCTGCGGGTCGTCGGCCACGCGGTTCGCGCTCCCGTGACTGTAGGTGCGGGTGCGCGCGCGCACCTGCGCGACGGTGTCGCGTTCGATCGCCGCCGCTATGCCGGCGAGCACCGACAGCAGCGTGAGCTGATAGACGGCCGTCTGATACGGAAAGCGCGAGGTGAACGGCTCGACGTCGTCCTCGTCGACGCTCGCATCGGTGAAGACGGCCGTGCCCGTTCCCGTCAACGGCTGCCCGAAGCCGTCCCAGTCGTCCGAGACCGCGACGCCGTCCTGGGGCCGCCGGATCAGGGCCGTGACGGTCTCGCCCTCGAGGTCGACCGTCGCGTCGATCCACTCTGCGAAGATGCTGCCGGTCGTGTAGAACTTGCGTCCGTCGACTCGCCATGTGCCGTCGGGTCGCCGGGTCACCCGCGTCGCGTTCGCGCCGACCGCTGCCGCACCGTTCTCCGACCACGCATTGCCGACGAGCTCACCCGCGGCGAGGCGGTCGAGCCATCGTGAGCGACGCTCGCTCGGGGACGCTGCCAGGATGTGCTCCACGTAGGCGATGTGCCCCCGGAAGATCTGAGGGAGGTTCGAGTCGGCCGCGGCGAGCTCGATGAGCACCTCGGCGAACGACGGCCAGTCGAGCCCGAAGCCGCCGTCCTCGATCGGCAGCCGAAGCCTGCCGAAACCGGCATCCCGCAGCTTCTCGACCTCGGCGAACGGCAGCTCGCGGTTCTGCTCTCGGGTGACCGTGCCCGCCGCGATCTCGTCGAACAGCGGACGGAACTGATCCAGAGCGGCCCGCAGCCGCTGCGTCTGCGCGCCCATCAGGTGTACAGGGAGATCGGCTGCAGCTCGCCGTTCAGCGTCCAGGCGCCGACCTCGAGCTTCTTGTAGTCGATCGGGTCGTGCAGCGAGTGGGTGCGCACATTCCTCCAGAAGAGGTCGAGACCCACATCGGCGCGGGCGGAGCTGGAGCCCGTGATCTCGAAGATCCGGTTCGCGACCTCGATGCCGACCTCGGTCGAGACGACCTTGACCTTGGCGATCTCGATCGCCAACTCGCCGCGGCGCTCGGCGGTAACGGCCTCTCCCTCGTCGACGACCTCGTCGAAGAGGCGGCCGGCGCGGTCCGTCAGCGCCTCGACGGCCGCGATGCGCGATGCGAACTCCCCGACGACGCGCTGCACGAACGGGTCGTCGCGGTACGAGTCCGCCTGGCTGAGGAACCAGGCGCGGGGCCGTGCCCGCACGAGGTCGAGTCCGCGTGCGAGCGCCCCCTCGGCGATGCCGAGGTACAGGTTGCCGAAGGCGAGCTGGATGCCGGGGGTGATCAGCGTCGAGAACGGCTCGTCGCCGAGTTCGCCGAGCACATCGTCGGCGGACACACGCACGTCCTCGAAGTGCACCGAGCCGCTGGCGGACAGGCGCTGCCCGAGCGCATCCCAGTCGCCGAGATAGCGGATGCCGTCGCGGTCGTGGTCGAGTACGACGAACAGCACCTTGCCGTCGCGCTCGCCGCCGCGGACGAGCGCCGCCGCGAGCACCACGTCTCCGGCCGATGCGCCTGTCGAGAAGCGCTTGAGGCCGTTCAACCGGTATCCGTCGCCGTCTGCGGTGAGCTCGAGATCGGGATCCGTCGGGTTCACGGAGTCGCCCCACACCCAGCGTCCCTCGGTGGTCTTGCGGTGCCAGGCCTCCTGCACCGAGGGGTCGGCCGCGAAACCGATGTTGCCGGAGTTGATGTAGTGGTACGCGAGCACCTGCGCGACCGAGGCGTCGGCACGCGACAGGATGCGGATGACGAGGAAAGCCGTCTCCCAGTGCGCTCCGCCGCCGCCGAACTCCGCGGGCTGGAGCAGGGTCACCAGGCCCGCATCGCGGAGCAGGTCGAGCTCGACCGTCGGGTCCTCGTTCGCCCGGTCGCGCTGCAGCGCGTCGGTGGCGAGCTCGGCGGCGACGCGCTCAGCGACTCCGCGCCAGTGCGCGCGCTCCTCGGCATCGGCGGTGCCCGTCCAGCGGCTGCGGTTCATGGTCTCTGCGATGACGCTCATCGTGCGTCCTCCTTCTCGGTGACTGCGGTCAGGTGGTCGAGATCGGCGGCGTCGCCGGGGGTCGCGGCCGCGGCATCCACCAGCGGGCCGCCGACCGTGCCGTCGAGAGCGGACGCTCCGCCGACGTACGCGCCGCGATACGCGTGTGCGGGGTGCCACTCCGGAACCACGGGAGAGCCGTCGCCCGAGAGTCGCCCGCGCAGCGTGCCTTCGGGGTAGTCGTCCCAGGTGCGTCCGCGGCGGCGGAGCTCGGGAACGAGGTGCTCGACGATGTCCTCGAACGATCCGGGGGTCACGACGTAGGCGAGGTTGAACCCGTCGACGCCGCCGACCTCGACCCAGCGCTCCAGCTCGTCGGCGACCGTCTGCGGGCCGCCGACGATGACGGGGCCGATACCGCCGATGCCGACGTAGTGCGCGATGTCCCGCGGGGTCCACTTGCGGTCCGGATCGGCCTTGGTGAACACCGACAGGGCGGATCGCCCTGCGTCGGTATCGACGTATTCCAGCGGCACGTCGGGGTCGTACTGCGAGAGGTCGAGCCCCGTCCATCCGGCATAGAGCGCCAGCGCGCCCTCGACCGAGACGTAGCCGCGGTAGTCCGCGAGCTTCGCCTGCGCCTCGTCATCGGTCGCCGCGACGACGACCGTGACCAGGGTGAGGATCTTGACGGAGTCGCGGGGGCGCCCGAGAGCCTCGGCGCGGTCGCGGATGTCATCCGTCACAGGCCGCGTCGCCTCGGGACGCAGCCCGTTGATGAAGATGGCCTCACCGTGCTTCGCGGCGAACTGCCGACCGCGGGGCGACGCGCCCGCCTGGAACATGACGGGAGTGCGCTGAGGGCTGGGCTCCGCGAGATGGATGCCGGGGACACGGTAGTGCCGGCCCGCATGGCCGATCGGATGCACCCGAGCCGCATCCGCGAAGACGCCGGCCTCGCGGTCGCGCAGCACCGCCCCGTCTTCCCACGACCCCTCCCACAGCTTGTACGTCACATCGAGGAACTCCTCGGCGATCTCATAGCGGTCGTCGTGGGCGATGAGTGCGTCGAGCCCGAGGTTGCGGGCCGCGGAGTCGAGGTAGCTGGTGACGACGTTCCATCCCACGCGGCCCCGGGTGAAGTGATCGAGCGTCGAGAAGCGGCGGGCGAGCGAATACGGCTGCTCGTAGGTCGTGGCGACCGTCACACCGAATCCGAGGTGCTCGGTCGCGTGCGCCATCGCCGAGATCTGCACGACGGGGTCGCCGAGGGGGACCTGCGTCGCATCGCCGAGCGCCGTGGCCGCCGAGTCGCGGTAGACGTCGTAGGTTCCGAGGACGTCGGCGATGAAGATCGCGTCGAACTTCCCCCGCTCCAGCGTCTGGGCCAGGTCCACCCAGTAGTCGAGGTCGTGGTATCGATCGGCCTGGTTGTCAGGGTGCCGCCACAGCCCCGGGGCCTGGTGCGTCACGCACGTCATGTCGAAGGCGTTCAGGATGATGCGGCGAGACACAGTGCTCCTCAAGGTGGTCGGGGACCTCGCGACCATAGCGACTCGGGCCATGCCTCGACCCGGCAGATGACACTTCGGGTCGCTCCACGTCGAAGTGTTACGCCCGCGATGCATCGGTCGCCGCCCGACACCTAGCGTGAGCGCCGATCGCCTCTCCGACCCGACGCCTGAGGAGCCCCCATGTCCTTCATCCCGAGCCGCGGCGGACGCCGCCTCCTTCTCGGTGCCGCCGCCCTGACGGCCGCGACGTTCGTCATCGCCGGCTGCGCCGCGCAGGCTCCCGAGTCCGGTGGTGGGGGCGCAGACGGCGACTTCTCCGGTCAGACCCTGAACGCGCTGCTCATCACCTCGCACGAGGGCGCAGGCAACTGGCTCAAGGAGCACTTCGAGAAGGAGACCGGGGCCGAGGTGAACCTGACAATCGTGCCCTACGACGAGATCGGCTCGACCCTCGCGCTCGACCAGCAGTCGGGAGCGAACACGTTCGACGTGGCGGCCCCCTGGTACGTCTCGATCGGCGATCTCGCCGAGGGCGGCTCCATCCAGGACCTCACCGACTGGATCGCCGACACCCCCTCGCTCGAGGAGGACGACTTCATCCCCTCGATCAACGATCCCTACACGCTGGTCGGCGACCGCCGCTACGGCCTGCCCTTCGACGGCGACACCCACGTGCTCTTCTACAACAAGGAGATCCTCGAGCGGAACGGCATCACTGAACCGCCCGCGACCTGGGACGAGTACCTGGCCGATGTGAAGACCATCACCGAGAACGAGGGCGACGAGGGCGTCTACGGTTCGGCCATCTTCGGCCAGAAGTCTCCGCTGATCCTCGGGGCCGCCTACGCGAACCGCCTGGCGGGCTTCGGCGGCGAGTTCGTCGACGAGGACGGCAAGCCCACGATCAACTCCCCGGAGGCCGTGGCCGCCGCTCAGGCCCTGGTGGATGTCGTGCCGTACGCCTTCCCGACAGCCGCCGAGACCGACTTCGGCGTCGGCAACGGCGCCTGGTACGACGGCAAGGTCGGCTTCATCGAGAACTGGACCGACCTCGGCGTGGGGTCGGAGACGAACCCCGACTCGAAGGTCGCGGGCAAGTGGGGCGTGACGACGCTGCCGGTCGGCGGCGACAACACCGAGGCGCGTGCGTCGCTGGTGGCGGGGTTCACCTGGGTCATCGCCGCGAACACCCAGAAGACCGATCTCGCCAAGGCCTTCATCGAGTACGCCGCATCGAGCGAGGTCAACTCCGAGCTGATCGTCGCCGACCCGCAGACCGGCATCGACCCGAACCGCGAGTCGTCGCTCGAGAGCGAGGCCTACGGTGAGACCTACCCCGACCTGCAGCGGGTCAACCGCACGACGCTGAGCGGATCGCTCGCCTGGCCGACGGGGGAGAACGCCTCGCAGGCCGCGCAGATCCTCACCGACGAGCTGGCGAAGCTCATCGCGGGCGACGGCGGCACCGCGCAGGAGACCCTCGACCGCGTCCAGGCCGAGTGGGAAGAGATCCTTGGCTGACGCCTCCGCGATCCGCGTGCGCACCGCCCGCGCGTCCGGCCGAGTGCCGCGACGGGCGGGCGGTCCGGCGCGGTCCCGCACCGCACGACTGCTGACCGCGCCGACGATCCTGTCGATCGTCGTGCTCGGTGCGTATCCGCTCGTCTTCATCCTCGCCGCGGCCTTCACCGATTCGACACTCGGGCGACCGTTCCAGGAGTGGGTGGGAACCGCGAATGTCGAGACGATCCTCGCGGATGCCGACGTCGTCGCGTCGTTCGCGCGGACGGTCGCGTATGCCGTCGTGGTGGCCGTCGTCAGCGTGGTGCTGGGCGTCGCGATCGCCGTCGCGCTGGAGCGCGCGACCCGTGCAGGCGCCGTCGTGCGCACGCTGCTCCTGCTTCCTCTCATCACGCCACCGGTGGTGGTCGGAACCCTGTGGAAGCTCGTGTTCAACCCCGGCGGCGGACTCCTCGCCACCCTGCTTCCCGGTGTCTCGCTCGCGCCGCTGTCGACCACGGCGTGGGCGCTCCCGGCGATCGGCCTCGCCGATGTCTGGCAGTGGACGCCTCTGATCGTGATCCTCGTCTACGCCGCGCTGCTCACGCAGGATCCCTCTGTCCGGGAGGCGGCGTCCCTCGACGGCGCACATGGAGCCGGTCTGTTCCGGCACATCACCTGGCCGGCCATCGCGGGCACGGTGATCGCCGCACTCTTCATCCGGCTCGTCATCGCGCTGAAGGTCTTCGACCTCGTGTTCGTGATGACGTCGGGCGGACCCGGTCAGGCCTCGACCGTGACGACCTATCTCATCCAGCAGGTCGCCCTCAAGGAGTTCGACATCGGTCGGGCGTCCGCGATCACCCTCGTGTTCGCGGTCATCGTGACCGTGGTGACGATCGTGGTGGCGGCCTTCGCACGAAAGGCCCGACATGACTGAGCGGCGCACCCGGCTGCGGCCGGTCGCGAGCAGCGTGCTCTTCGTGGCGCTCGCCGTCACCCTCGTCCCCCTCGCGTATCTGTTCTCGGTGTCGCTGATGGGGCGCGACGAGACGGTCTCGGGAGTCCTGTGGAGCGCCGCGCCGCACTGGGACAACTGGGGCGACGTGCTGTCGACCGACATCCCGCGTTCGATCCTGAACTCCCTGGCCGCCGCGATCGGCGGCGCCGTCGTCTCGCTGGTCATCGCCATCCCCGGTGCCTGGGCCATCGTCCGCCACAACGCCGGAGGGCGCACGCTGGGAGCGACCCTGATGAGCCCGTGGCTGCTCCCGCCGATCGTCGCCGTGGTCCCGCTGCTCACTCTTCTTCGATCGGTGGGGCTCAACAACACGCTTCTCGGCCTCACGCTCGTGTACGCGCTCGTCAACGTGCCGGTGGCGGTCTGGCTGCTCGAGGGGTTCATCCGTCGTCTGCCGGTGGAGATCGAGGAGGCGGCGCGCATCGACGGCGCGGGGACGCTGCGGATGCTGTGGTCGGTCGTCGTCCCGCTGCTGCTGCCCAGCCTCGTCGCGATCGGGATCATCGTCGCCATCCTGAACTACAACGAGTTCCTGCTCGCGACCTTCCTCACGCAGAGTGTGGATGCGCAGACCTTCCCCGTCGCCCTGTCGCTGTTCTACGGCGATCGCACGCCGCACTTCGGCAAGATCGCGGCCGCGTCGTTCATCGGAGTCATCCCGGTCTTCGCCGCCGCGGTGTTCTTCCAGCGCTGGCTCGTCGGCGGTCTGACGACGGGCGCAGTGCGCTGAGACACCCCGGTTCCGCCCCTTTGCAGTCACCTGCTGTGCCGGTATATCGGTGCTGTATTCCGGTAACGGCGTAATCAGATCGCCTTTCTCTGATCTCTTAGATGAGTCGCGACTGGGAGCGACTCGAAATCGGACTGGGGATGACGATGACCGGGGAGAACACTGCCGTGCGCGCGCACGGAACGACGATCGGCCGAGGAACGGCGATCGACGGAGAGAAGAAGACGCTGCGGGGGCGAGTCGTCTCGATCATCGTGGGGATGGTCGTGGCGGTCGTGGGGTTGCTCGGGGCCGCGTCGCCGGCCGCGGCAGCACCCACGGTGACCTACCCCGGAGCCATCAGCGCCGTGGCGCTCGAGAATCAGCACGGCGACGGGCCGCTGGGGCAGTGGCAGACCGTGCGCATCACCGGTGAGTGGGCGGTTCCCGCGGGAGCGCAGGCGGGTGAGACCTTCGGTATGACACTGCCGGACGAGTTCAGCAGACAGGCGGCGGGGGTCTTCACGATCACCGATCCGGTGACCGGCGAGATCATGGCGGACTGCGCGGTCGCTGCCGGACAGGGTCCTGATCTGGTGTGCACTCTGACCGATGCCGTCAACGGCAAGGAGGACGTCCGCGGATCGTTCTGGATGCAGGCGACCGCCTCGCAGAGCACCACGGCCGAGACGGTCTCGTTCGACCTCGGCGACACCATCGAGATCGTCGACCTTCCGGGCGACGGCGGCGTCGTCCCGGTGAATCCCGCGGAAGAGGAGCATCCCTACAAGTACGGCGATGCGACAGCGACCGATGGGCTGCTCAAGTGGGTCGTGGGAATCCCGAGCAGCTTCGTGCATGACGGAGCCTTCACGATCGCAGACACTCTCGACGCAGGGCTCGCGGGACACCATTACACCGGCGAGGTGCGCCTCAGCCAGCGGCCGGTCGAGAACGGGGTGCAGGTCGGCGACTGGACGGTCGTCGACCCCGCGAAGTACCAGATGACCGTCGCAGACGACGGCGGCTCATTCGACTTCGCGGCATCAGGTCTGCCGGCCGGTGGCTTCGCTTACGAGCTCCTGTACTACACGCAGGCCGACGGTCCGGTGGTGAAGGGCGAGGTGTTCGGCAATCGCGCGATCGTCGACACGGTGGAGACGTCTGCGACCCACACGGTCACAGAATCCGGCGGAGGAGACGGCAGCGGAGTCGTCTACACGACCTTCGGGATCTCGAAGACGCTCACGGGGGCGCAGGCCGACGCGGCGCGCACCGCGACCTACACCGTGAAGTACTCCATCAAGGGAGCGGATGCTCCGGCGAAGACCATGGTCGTCCCCGTCGGGCAGGCGGTGGTGAGTGATCGTGCGCCCCTCGGATCGACCTTCGTGATCGAGGAGATCGACCTTCCCGTCATTTCGGGCGTGACCTGGGGTGCCTGGAGCATCTCCGGCGACGGGGTGGTCGATGCGGGGAACGGCACCTACGAGGTGACACCCGGATCCGCTGCGGGGGTGACTCTCACGCTCACGAACGTCGCCAACCCGACTCCTGTCGTGAAGCCCACTCCGGCGCCGACACCCGCGAACGTTCCGACGCCGACGCCGACGCCCGTCACGGTTCCCGGGTCGCTGGCGCTGACCGGCGGTGACAACGGCTCCGGATTCCTGGCTCTCGCGGTCGCACTGATCGTCGGCGGAGGGCTCGCGACCGCGATCGCCGCGAAGCGGAGGTCGAGCGCCGCACGCCGCTGACCGCAGCACGAATCCGACAGCGGGTGGTCACCCGCTGTCGGTGCGGTGACGAGATCAGCGGATCGCGTAGACCGCGCTGCCCACGATCACGGCGACGATCGTGGTCCAGCCGATGATCGCGACGGCCTGCCAGATGAGGATGCGCACCTTGCCGACGCCGGCGGCGGCGAGCATCGTGGCGGTGAACTGGGTCGGCAGCAGCAGCGGGCCGAGCAGGCTCACCCCGGGAACGCCGTAGCGCTCGAACGCCCTCTGGAACTTCTCCCTGCGTGCGCCGCCGCGCTCGGACTCCGCGGGGATCGACTCGACGCCGCCGCTCGTGCCGGCGAGCACCGCCTCGCGGCTGCGACTGCGGTTCACGATCGCGGTGCGGGCCCCCGAGCTGGCGATCACCAGCACGGCCACGCAGAGGAAGTTGCCCACGATCGCCGCGATGGCGGCGACGACGGGGTGGATGCCGCCGATGATGCCGATCGATACGGCACCCTCTCCCTCGATGAAGGGGATGGCCCCGGCCAGGGCGACGATGAGCGGCTGGACGAGTTCGGGCACCTGGGCGACGAAGCCCTGGAAGGTCTCGATGAGGTTCATGGAGTGCTCCTGACGGTGTGAGCGTCGGAGTCCCCGACGCGATGGATCCAGTTCATCGCGTCCCCTCGCAGAGCGGCAGTGTCGAGCCGTCACTCGTTTCCGGGTGCTTCACCCGCCGCATCCGTGACATCTGTCACGCCCGTATGGTGGGGGCATGCACAGCCCTTCCTCGGTCGTCGAGCCGCTCGGCGATCCGTCGCTCGGAGCCCGTCAGCTCGCCCGCGGGATCACCGCCACCTGGTGGTACACGTTCTCCGCCGTGGTGTTCCTCGAGCTCTTCCTCGTGCTGGTGTGGACACTCGAGGCATTCGCTGCACCCGGAGACGCGATCGCACCGGTGGTCGTCGGCCTCGGTGGCATCGTCTGGTGGCTGTCGACCATGATGCTGCTCTGGGCCTACCGGCACCGCGTCGACGCCGAGCCGGGCATCCCGTGGGCGCGCATCGTCCCTCCGCTGCTCATCGCCACGGGGTACGGCGCACTGGCCGGGATCGTGGCAGACAGCTGGCTGCTCGCGCTCATGCCGATCGCGCAGTCGGTCGTGCTTCTCAACTGGCCGCGCGGAGTGCGGCTGCGGATCGTGGTCCTGACCACCGCACTGCTCTTCGCGCTCGCGTTCATCGACGGGGCCCGCGGTGCGATGGAGCCCGGTGCGCCCGGGTGGCTGCCCGCGCTGTATGCCATTCTCATCCCCGCGATGTCGGTGAGTTCGCTCTGGTGGTGGGACGTGCTCGTCACGCTCGATCGAGCGAGGGCATCCGAGGCGCGGCTCGCGGCGACCCAGGAACGTCTGCGGGTCGCCACCGATGTGCACGACCTCCAGGGGCATCATCTCCAGGTGATCGCGCTGCAGCTCGAACTCGCCGAGCGACTCATGGGGCGCGATGCCGAGGCTGCCCTCGAGCAGCTGCAGGCCGCCCGGGTGAGCGTCGACGAGGCGCGGCAGGGCACGCGCGATCTCGCGACACGGTTCCGCTCGGTGCCGCTGGGCGACGAGGTGGCGAACGCTCGAGACCTGCTCAGCGCTGCCGGACTCGAGGTGGAGGCCGAGATCGCGACGGATGCCGACGACGCACCGGCATCCGCTCTGGGTCCCGTGATTCGAGAGACGACCACCAACGTGCTGCGCCACGGTGGCGGGCGCCACGCGCGGCTCACCCTCACCAGGGTGCCAGAGGGGTGGCGCTACGAGGTCGTGAACGACATGAGCGTCGAGGTCGTCGCCGAGTCTGTGGGTTCGGGACTCGACGGAGTGCGGCGCCGCATCGCGGAGGTGGGTGGCACCTCGGATGTGCATGCGGAGGGAGGCGATTTCGTCGTCGTGGTGACGGTGCCGCCGGGCGACGAAGCGTCCTTCGCTCGAGGAGGTTCGAGATGATCCGCGTGCTTCTGGCCGATGACGAGGGGATGATCCGTTCCGCGCTCGCCGCGCTGCTGCGACTCGAGGGCGACATCGAGGTCGTCGCGGAGTGCGCCGACGGCGAGCAGGCGGTGGCCGAGGCGCTGCGGTTGATGCCCGACGTGTGCCTGCTCGACCTCGAGATGCCGGGGCTCGACGGCGTCGAGGTCGCCGAGAGGCTGAACAGATCCATCGCCACCCGCTGCGTCGTCGTGACCCGTCATGCCCGGCCCGGCGTGCTGAGGCGGGCGCTCGCTTCGGGGGTCTCGGGTTTCCTGCCCAAGTCCCGTGGAGCCGATCAGGTCGCCGACGTGATCCGCAGGGTTGCGGCGGGCGCGCGCTATGTGGACCCCGAGATCGCGGCGGATGCGCTCAGCGACGAGCGGTCCCCGTTGACCGATCGCGAACTCGACGTGCTGCGGGCGGGCCGCCGAGGCCAGACGACAGGGCAGATCGCGAAGACGCTGTCGCTGGCTCCCGGCACGGTGCGCAACCACATCTCCGCGGTGCTCGCGAAGCTCTCTGTCGGCACCAGGCAGCAGGCGGTGCTCCTCGCCGAAGAGCGCGGCTGGATCTGAACGAGAGAGCGCTGCGCCCGGGCCAGGAGACGGAGGGCGGGTGAGGCCGTGGGAGATGGCCCCACCCGCGAGCCACGCGGAAAAGGGGAGAGCGCGGCCCGGACGTGGAGCGAGCGCTTACCCCCAGCCTCACTCCACGTCTCACATGCAAGACCCGCAGATCGCAGGATCGTGACGCGGGTGGCGGAAATCTCCGCGGGCCGCGTCGTCAGCGGCCTTCGTGGTGCTCCTCGTGTTCTTGGTGGTGGTCGTGGTCGTGGTCGTGGTCGTGGTGATCGTGCTCGTCTTCGAGGATCATGCCGACGGATGTCGCACAGGCGTCGCCCTTCCACGCCTCCACGCCTTCGCGCACGGCGAAGATCGCGATGACGAGGCCGGCGACGGCATCCGCCCACCACCAGCCGAACAGGCTGTTGAGGGCGAGGCCGATCAGCACCGCAGCTGACAGGTACGTGCAGATCAGCGTCTGCTTCGAATCGGCGATGGCCGTGGCCGAGCCGACCTCCTGCCCCGCGCGCCGCTCCGCGAGGGACACGAGGGGCATGATGACGACGCTGAGCGCGGTCAGGACGAGCCCGACGGTGCTGTGCGCGGGGCGATCGCCGTTGATCAGCGAGAGCGCCGACGATGCCGCGACGTAGATCGCGAGGGCGAAGAAGGCGACGGCGATCACCCGCAGGGTGGGCTTCTCCCATCGTTCGGGGTCGCGTCGTGTGAACTGCCAGGCGACCGCCGCGGCCGACAGCACCTCGATGCTCGAGTCGAGCCCGAATCCGATCAGCGCCGCGGAGGATGCGACCGACCCGGCCGTGATCGCGACCACCGCCTCGATCAGGTTGTACGCGATGGTGAATGCCACGATGAGCCGGATACGGCGATGGAGCGTCGTGCGGCGTGCGGGCGTGAGGGTGGGCGCCGTCATCAGCAGGTGCATCCTTCTCCGTCGCAGCAGTCGGGTTCGACGATCAGCACGACCTGCAGCAGTGCGTCGAGGGCCGGAGAGAGGTGGGGATCCGCGAGCTGATACCTGCTGCGTCGGCCGTCCGGAACGCTCTCGACCAGGCCGCAGCCGCGAAGGCACGAGAGATGATTCGACAGGAGCTGTCGACTGACGCCGAGCTGCTCCGCGAGATCGGAGGGATATGCGGGATCGTCGCGGAGCGCCAGCAGGATGGCCGCGCGCGTCGAATCCGACAGGGCGTGCCCCAGGCGGGCGAGTGCTGCGGTGTGGGTAGGGGAGGCCGTGAGAGTCACGGTCATCACAGTACAGCCGATCATGAACTCAGGGAAATCTGTATCGACTGGCGGCAACATCGGCGAAACGTCCGCTCGGTACCGTGGCACAGGCGACGGACGCCGAGAACGAGGAGACGAGCAGCATGAGCGTGACGATCGAGCGCGTGGCCTGGACGCATCCGGATGCCGAGCGGCTTCGCGCGGCTCAGAGGGTCGAGCTCGACGCTCGCTACGGCAGCGATGATCACGAGCCGGGGGTCGTTCCCTCGGCAGACGACGTGCCGGTCTTCCTGCTCGCGCGCGACGCGCACGGAGAGGCAATCGTGTGCGGTGGACTGCGGCTGCTCGACGACGAGGCGCTCGGCGACGGTGTCGCCGAGATCAAACGGATGTACGCCGCCCCGCAGGCGCGTGGCACGGGAGCAGCCACCGCGCTGCTGAGGGCTCTCGAAGGGGCCGCCGGCGAGCTCGGCCTGCGTCTCCTGGTGCTCGAGACCGGTACGGCTCAGCCTGATGCGGTGCGCTTCTACGAACGGGAGGGCTACGCCCCCATCCCGCTCTACGGGCACTACATCGGCAGCGATCTCTCGCTCTGCTTCGCGAAGGCGCTCGCCGCGGCGTGAGCTCCGCAGAGACGAGCCGCCCCGATCAGTCGGAGGGGCCCACGATCACGGCCGACTCGGGCGAGAGCGCGATCGTCCGCGCGCCGATCCGGCCGGGGGTCGTCTCGAGCAGCACCCGGGCGTCGGGCTCCAGCTCGAACTCGACCTCCTCGCCGGTGAGGTTCACGAGCACGGAGAGGTGCCCGCGATCGATGCGGTACGCCCGCGCATCCGGAGCTGCATCCCGGTGCGAGACGGTGACGGTCGTGTGCGCCATCTCGGGGTCAGTGAGCTCGGCGCGCTCCCGCCGCAACGCGATCAGGCGGCGGTAGAGATCGAGCAGCTCGGCGTGCGCCGGAGTCGAGACCTCGCTCCAGTCGAGGTGCGAGCGCTCGAACGTCGCCGGATCCTGTGGATCGGGCACCAGGGCCGGGTCCCAGCCCATACGGGCGAACTCGGCGATGCGCCCCTCGGCGGTGGCCCGGGCGAGCTCCGGTTCCTTGTGCGAGGTGAAGAACTGCCAGGGCGTCGACGCTCCCCACTCCTCGCCCATGAAGAGCATTGGTGTGCCCGGGGCGGTCAGTGTGAGCACTGCAGCGACCGCGAGACGGCCGGGCGACAGTGAGGCCGAGAGCCGGTCACCGGCGGCACGGTTGCCGATCTGGTCGTGATCCTGCGCGAAGGTGACGAGGCGCCAGGCGGGGACGCTCGCAGGCAGGGGAGCACCGTGAGCGCGACCGCGGAACGACGAGTACGTGCCGTCGTGGAAGAAGCCGCCCTCGGAGACCTTGACCATGGCGTCCGGTGCGGCGAAGTCCTCGTAATAGCCGTCGGTCTCACCGGTGAGGGCCACATGGACCGCGTGATGCCAGTCGTCCGACCACTGCGCCGTGAGTCCGTACCCGCCGGCGTCGCGCGGAAGGATGAGGGTCGGGTCGTTCAGGTCGGACTCCGCGATCAGGCTGAGGGGTCGTTCGAGCCGAGCGGAGAGAGCGTCGACGCGTTCGGCGAGCTCCTGCAGGATGTGCGGCGTGCGCTCGTCCTGGAGGGCATGCACGGCATCGAGACGCAGCCCGTCGACGTGGAAGTCGCGCAGCCACATCAGTGCGTTCTCGATGATGTACTCGCGCACCGCCGACTCGTCGAGGTTCACCGAGTCGCCCCACGAGGTGTGCTCGCCGTCACGCAGGTACGGCCCGAACTCGGGCAGGTAGTTGCCGCTCGGGCCCAGGTGGTTGTAGACCACGTCCTGGATCACTGCGAGGCCGCGGGCGTGCGCGGCATCCACGAGGCGCTGGTATCCGGCAGGGCCGCCGTAGCCCTCGTGCACCGCGTACCAGAGCACGCCGTCGTAGCCCCAGTTCCACTCGCCGCTGAACGCGTTCACCGGAAGCAGCTCGACGTGCGTGATCCCGAGCCCGACCAGGTGATCGAGGCGCGCGATCAGTGCGTCGAGGGTGCCTTCGGCAGTGAACGTGCCCACATGCAGCTCGTAGATGACCGCACCGTCCAGCGGCCGCCCCGTCCAGCTCGTGTCGGTCCACTCGAAGCGCGAGGCGTCGAACAGGGCGGACGGCCCGTGCACACCGCGAGGCTGTCGCCGCGATCGGGGATCCGGTCGCAGATCGTGGCTGCCGTCGAGGAGGAAGCCGTACCGCTCGCCCTCTGACATGGCCACATCGGTGCGCCACCAGCCGGGATCCGATTCGGCAGGCGTCATGTCGTGCTCCGAGATGAGCACGCACGCGGGGGTCAGCCGACGCAGGCGCACGCTCTGCGCGCGCGGCGCCCAGACAGAGATCACCGATCCTCCACGAGGAGCGCCACCGGGTAGGTGTCGAGCAGGTCGGTGAGTCGGACGGGACCGCCGTCGATCTTCCGACCCGTCAGGACATCCACCGAAGGCAGATCACGATGCATCAGGACGGTGTCGCCCCAACCGCCTCGCCGGGCCAGAGCAACCGGCAGCCGAGTGGCGACGGCGATCACCCCGCCTCGATCCATCGCGATCGCATGGTCGGATGCCTCGCCGGCGACGCCCGCGGCACGGTACCGGTCGAAGAGGTCTGCGTGATCGCGCCGCAGACGCAGGGTCCTCGAGGTGATGAGCATCTTCGCGAGGCCCGAGTCGTCGATCGGAGGGAGGATGCCCTGGGCGGCGTCCTCGTCCAGGAGGCGCAGCAGCGCGGATCGCTCGGCGAAGTCGACCGGTCGACGGTTGTCGGGGTCGACCAGCGAGTGGTCCCACAGCTCGGTGCCCTGATACACGTCGGGAACACCGGGCGCCGCGAGCTGGAGGAGCTTCGCGGACAGCGAGTTGATGCGGCCGGGGGCGACGATCTCGGCCACGAATCGCTCGACGATCTCGCGTGCGGGTCCGTTGGCAGCCTCGGCGATCGCCGTGACGCCCTTCTCGAACGCGGCGTCGGGATGCTGCCATCCGGTGCCCTCGGCCGCCTCCCGTGCGGCCTTCAGGCCATACGCGGTCAGTCGCTCGGTCGAGATCGGCCACGCACCCACGGCAGCCTGCCAGAGCAGCGCGTCGAGAGGGCCGTGTCCGGTCGAGGCGACGGCACGGAGCTCCGTCAGAGTCTCGGACCAGCGCTCCGGGACCTCCGCGAGCACCGACAGCCGGGCACGGACGTCCTCGGAGCGCTTCGTGTCGTGCGTCGACAGCGTGGTCATCGAGTGGGGCCACGAGGCGAGCCGCGAGCGTTGGGCGTCATGGAACGCATCGACCGAGATCGAGCCGATCGAGGGGTCGCCGCCGACCTCGGTCAGCGTTCCCAGTCGGGTGAAACGGTAGAACGCGGTGTCTTCGACGCCCTTCGCCATCACCGCTCCGGTGACCTGCGGGAACCGCTCGGCCACCTCGCGCGTCGTGTCGAAGAGCAGCGGCGCGAGCTCGGCGATCGACTCGGCGAGATCGGGCCGTCGGTGGGCGGCGTCGTCGATCGCGTGCTGCAGGTGCTCGCGCCCCGCCGGCAGGTACGCGCGGTACACGGGGAAGCTCGCGACGATCTCGGTCAGAGCATCCTCCGCTCCGACGATGCCGAACGGCAGTGCGCGCACCAGTCGGCGGATCTCGGACCGCAGCAGCTCGTCGGCGATCTTCCGCTTCGTGGTGAGGATCAGGTCGTGCCATGACTGCGCGACGGGCAGACCGGTCTCCGCACGCAGGCGGGCATCGAGGGCATCGAGTTCGTCGACGCCGTTCTGGTCGATCAGGACCCTGTCGATCTCGACCAGAGCGTCGTAGCCGGTCGTGCCGTCGGTTCGCCACCAGGAGGGCAGCTCCTCCCCGGGCTCCAGGATCTTCTCGACCAGGGTGTAGGCGGCGCCGGTCACGTCGGCGAGATGCTCCAGATAGTCCCCGGGGTGCGCCAACCCGTCCGGGTGATCCACCCGGAGTCCGTCGGCGAGCCCGTCGGTGATCCACCGGGCGATCTCCCGGTGCGACTCGTCGAAGACATCGGGGAGCTCGACGCGGATGCCCGCGAGCTCCGACACCGCGAAGAAGCGGCGATAGTCGAGGTCGGTGTTCTGGTCTTCCCAGAAGCGCAGTTCGTAGTGCTGGGCGTCGAGGAGAGCCGGAAGATCGTCGGCCAGAGCTCCCGTCCCGGGAGCCAGAGGCAGCACATGATCGAAGTAGCTCAGGGTCCCGTCCGGCGCATCGTCAGCGGGGGTCGTGTCGACGACGATCTCTCCCGCGGCGAGGGCCTCGGTGGGCGTCGACCCCAGGATCGGCAGCCGCACACGTCCCTCGGCGACACGCTTGTCGACGTCGAAGGCCACCGCGTGCCGTGATGCGGAACCGAGCCGCAGCATGTCCCACCACCAGAGGTTGGCGCGCGGGATCGCCACTCCGACGTGGTTCGGCACGATGTCGACAAGGATGCCGAGTCCGGCCGCGCGCGCGGCGGCGGCGAAGCGCTCCAGGCCCTCGGGGCCGCCGCGTGCGTCGTCGACCCGCGAGTGGTCGACGACGTCGTATCCGTGATCGGACCCCGGCACCGCTGCGAGCAGCGGCGAGAGGTATGCCCAGGACACGCCGAGATCGGTGAGGTACTCGGTCACCGCCGCGGCGTCGTCGAGAGTGAACCCGGCGCGGATCTGCAGGCGATACGTCGACAGCGGGCGCTGGGTCATCGAGGCAGCTCCGGGCTCGGTGCGGGTGAGGGAGTCTCGGTGCGCTCGGTCTGGATGCGCAGGGAGGCCTCGACGGAGTCGTCCGTCGGCACCTCGGTCTGGTCGACCTCGCGCAGCACCAGCAGGGAGTGCGCCTCGAGGGTCACGGGTGCTCCCGCGTCGAGCGGCTCACCACCCGCCCGGTCGGAGGCGGTGTCGATCGCCACCTCCCAGGCGCGTCCGTGCCGGTCATCCGGAAGAACGGCGTCGATCGCCTCCGCGCCGCTGTGGAAGTAGACGAGGAAGTTCTGATCCGCGACGGGCCGCCCGCGGCGGTCCTTCTCGCGGATGCCCTGCCCGTTGAGGAACATCCCGATCGCGAGACCGAAGCCGGAGTCCCAATCCTCCGGTTCCATGCGGCGCCCGTCGGGTCGCAGCCAGACGACGTCGGGCACGCGCTCGCCGTCCTCGGAGCGCACAGGGCGCCCGTCGAAGAAGCGACTGCGCCGGAAGGTCGGATGCGAGCGGCGGAGTCTGGCGACGGCCGCAGTGAACTCGATCAGCGGGCGATCCGCAGCATCCCAGTCGACCCAGGTCAGCTCGTTGTCCTGGGCGTAGCCGTTGTTGTTGCCGTCCTGGGTGCGGCCGAGCTCGTCGCCGTGGGCGATCATCGGCACGCCCTGCGACAGCAGCAGCGTCGCCAGGAAGTTGCGCTGCTGCCGGGCGCGGATGCGGTTCACGGCCTCGTCGTCGGTCGGCCCCTCCACTCCGTTGTTGTCGGAGCGGTTGTGCGATTCTCCGTCGTTGTTGTCCTCGCCGTTCGCGTCGTTCTGCTTCTCGTTGTACGAGACGAGGTCGCGCAGCGTGAAGCCGTCGTGGGCCGTGACGAAGTTGATGGATGCCACCGGACGCCGACCGGAGTGCTCGTACAGGTCGGCCGAGCCCGTGAGGCGCGAGGCGAACTCGCCGAGAGCCTGCGGTTCTCCGCGCCAGAAGTCGCGCACGGTGTCACGGTACTTGCCGTTCCATTCCGTCCACTGCGGAGGGAAGTTGCCCACCTGGTATCCGCCGGGGCCGACGTCCCACGGCTCGGCGATGAGCTTCACCTGGGAGACGATCGGGTCCTGCTGCACGAGCTCGAAGAAGGCCGCGAGCCGGTCGACGTCGTAGAACTCACGCGCAAGGGTCGAGGCGAGGTCGAAGCGGAAGCCGTCGACGTGCATCTCGGTGACCCAGTACCGCAGTGAGTCCATGATCAGCTGCAGCGCATGGGGGTTGCCCGCGTTGAGGCTGTTCCCCGTCCCGGTGTAGTCGGTGTAGTAGCGGCGGTCTTCTTCGAGGCGGTAGTACGCCTCGTTGTCGATGCCCCTCATCGAGAGCATCGGGCCCATGTGGTTGCCCTCGGCGGTGTGGTTGTAGACCACGTCGAGGATGACCTCGATGCCCGCGGCGTGCAGAGCGCGCACCATCGCCTTGAACTCCTGCACCTGCTGACCGTGCTGCCCGCTCGAGGCGTAGTCGTTGTGCGGCGCGAAGAACGCGAGGGTGTTGTAGCCCCAGTAGTTCGTCAGCCCCTTCTCGAGGAGTGTCGAGTCGTAGACGAACTGGTGCACCGGCATCAGCTCGATCGCCGTCACGCCGAGGTGCACGAGATGGTCGATGACCGAGGGGTGCGCGATCGCCGCGTAGGTGCCGCGCAGCTCCTCCGGGACGTCGGGATGCCGCTCGGTGAGGCCCTTGACGTGCGCCTCGTAGATCACCGTCTGCGCGTAGGGGGTCTTGGGGAGGCGGTCGCCGGCCCACTCGAAGAAGGGGTTGATGACGACGCCCTTGACCATCGTCGCGGCGGAATCCTCGTCGTTGCGCGAATCGGGGTCGCCGAAGTCGTAGCCGAAGAGCGGCTGTCCCCAGTCGATGCGCCCGGCAACGGATTTGGCGTACGGGTCGAGCAGGAGCTTGTTCGGGTTGAACCGCTGGCCCTGGGTGGGCTCGTACGGACCGTGCACGCGGTATCCGTAGAGCTGCCCCGGCTGCACCGAGGGCAGGTAGCCGTGCCAGACGTACGCGTCGACCTCTTCGAGAAGCACGCGCTCCTCGGTGCCGTCGTCGTCGAAGAGGCACAGCTCGACCTTCTCGGCGCCTTCGCTGAACAGCGCGAAGTTCGTGCCCTGTCCGTCGAAGGTGGCCCCGAGGGGGTACGGCGAACCGGGCCAGACGTCGTGGCTCACAGAGCGCGCCGAGTCGCGACGGCGCGGTGCAGCACGGTCTTCACCGCGTCATGGAAGTCATGCACCTGGGCGACCTCATCGGCGTGGTGATAGGGGTGTCCGACGTAGCAGACGAACACCGGATGCACGTGTTCCACGTAGCCCACCGGGCCATCGTGGAGAACGGCATAGCGGTCGAGGTCGACGCGTTCGTACAGGGGCTCGACCGGCGTCGGTGCTTTCGCGGGAGCCTGGCCTTCTACGGGCTGGTGGTCATGCGCGGTATGGGTCTTCGCAGTCATGAGGGCTCCTGATTCTGTTGATGGGCTCCACGCTAAAAGGTGAGAACCGGAAGCGGAATACCATTGCCTCCACGCCTCAAAGGCGCTAGGTCCACGGATGACTTCCCCTGGGCGCGGTAGCCTCTCGCCATGTCCTCGTTCGGAACCGTGCTGTCTCCCGTCGGTGAGATCGGCGTCGTCAGCGACGGGACCGCGATCCGACGGGTCACCTGGCGGTCGGATCCGCCGCCGGAGACGGATGCCGAGCCGGATCCTCTCCTCACGGAGGCGCTCGATCAGCTGGCCGCGTACTTCGGCGGAGCGCTGCGGGAGTTCGATCTCCCGGTCGATCTCGGTCGGCAGACCGACACCACCCGTGCGGTGCTGACGGCGCTCCACGAGACCGTCGGGCATGGAGAGACGCTGACCTACGGCGGTCTTGCCCGACGCAGCGGCACCGAGGTTCCCGCGCGGGGGATCGGGGCGATCATGGGCGCGAATCCCGTGCCGATCATCGTGCCATGTCATCGTGTCGTCGCGGGCGACGGGCTGGGCGGCTACTCCGGCGGGGCCCCGGGCCAGGGGCTCACGACCAAGCGCTGGTTGCTCGAGCACGAGGGCGCGCTGCCCGCATCCCTGTTCTGATCGCGCGGGCCGCCGCTCGGCGTGAAATCAGCTCCCGGCCACCTGCGACAATGGAAGTCCCGTGCCGATTCCGAACCGAGGAGCACCCGTGCAGTACATCTCCACCCGTGGCGGCATGACGCCGATGCCGTACTGCGAGACCCTGCTCGAAGGGCTCGCGCCCGACGGTGGTCTGGCTGTTCCCGAGACGATGCCCACGGTCGACGGCGAGACCCTCGAGCGCTGGCGTGCGCTGACGTACCCGCAGCTGGCGACGGAGGTGCTGGCTCTCTTCGCCACCGACATCCCGAGGGTCGACCTCGCACGCATGACCGCCGCGGCCTACGAGCCGTTCCCCGAAGCGGTCGTTCCGCTGCGGTCCATCGATGACGACCTCACGCTCGTGGGGCTGTCTGAAGGACCGACTCTGGCGTTCAAGGACATGGCCATGCAGTTCCTCGGCCAGGTCGTCGAATACGCCCTGGAGCGCAAGGGCTCGGTGCTCAACATCCTCGGTGCGACCTCGGGCGACACCGGCTCTGCTGCCGAGCACGCTCTGCGCGGCAAGGACCGCATCTCGGTCTTCATGCTGTCGCCCAAGGGCCGCATGAGCGCCTTCCAGCGGGCCCAGATGTTCTCGCTCGATGACGAGAACATCCACAACATCGTCGTCGACGGCGTCTTCGACGACTGCCAGAACCTCGTCAAGCATCTCGCGGGCGATCTGGACTTCAAGCGTGCCCAGCACCTCGGTGCCGTCAACTCGATCAACCTCGCGCGCATCACCGCTCAGGTCGTCTACTACTTCTGGGCATGGCTGCGCGCGACGGATGCCGGCGGCTGGACAGAGGTCTCCTTCACGGTGCCGTCGGGCAACTTCGGCAACATCCTCTCGGGCTTCTTCGCGAAGCAGATGGGTCTTCCGATCCGTCGTCTCGTGCTCGCCGCGAACGAGAACAACGTCCTCGACGAGTTCTTCCGCACCGGTGTCTACCGACCCCGGAGCGCCGCTCAGACTCTGGCCACATCGAGCCCGTCGATGGACATCTCGAAGGCGTCGAACCTCGAGCGCTTCATCTTCGAGCTCGTCGGCCGCGATGCCGCTCGCGTCGTGAGCGCCTGGCAGGAGCTCGACACGCAGGGCTACTTCGACTTCACCGCGGATCTCGAGCGCTTCGTCGAGGAGTTCGGCATCGTCAGCGGAACCTCCACCCACGCCGATCGGCTCGCGACCATCAAGGCGGTCTACGACGCCTCGGGCGACATCGTCGATCCGCACACCGCGGACGGGGTCAAGGTCGCCCGCGAGTACGTCGAGCCCGGAGTGCCGATGCTCGTGCTCGAGACCGCGAAGCCGCAGAAGTTCGCCGAGACGATCCGCGAGGCGATCGGCGTCGAGTTGGAGTACTCGTCCGAGCTTCGCGCGATGCTCGACGCCCCGCAGCGCACGACCGAGATGGCCGATGACGAGCACGAACTCCGTGCTTTCATCGAGGCCAAGGCGCTGCGCTAGCCGACACCGCGACAGCGACCATCGAGACCCCTCCCGCCGATCACGGCAGGAGGGGTCTCGTGTTCACTGCGTCAGGCCGGGTCGGCAGCAGATCAGGCCGGGTCGCCGTGCAGCATCCACGGCACGCCGAACCGGTCGACGAGCATTCCGAAGGTGCCGCCCCACGGCGGGGTGTCGAGCGGCATCGTGATCGCCGCGCCGTCGGCCAGGGCATCCCAGACCTCCTGGGTGCGCTCATGCGTGTTGCCGCTGAGCGACACCGAGAATCCCTGGGGCGGTTCGAACGGGATGCCGTCGGGGGTGTCCGACGCCATGAGCACAAGCCCGTCGGGCGTGGTGAGCTGTGCGTGCATCACGAGATCCTTCTGATCGGGGTTCTGGACCATGTCGGGGAACTCGCCGAACACGTTGATGACGAGCTCACCGCCGAGCACGCCCTGATAGAACTCCATCGCCTGCCGCGCCTCGGTGCGGAACGAGAGATACGGGTTGAGGTTCGCCATGACTGCCCCCAGTGATGTGATGCGGAGTCGCAGTCGACCCCGCTGCACGCTCATTCTTCGCCGGGGGTCGGACATCCGCAAGAGCGTGCGCGGCGGCTCAGACGGGGAGCGCTTTCACTGCCGCCGTGAGCACCTGGGGCACGGTCGGAACACCCTCGGCGCGGAAGACCTCGGTGCCCGAGACGTCGCGGATGATGACGGTCGGCGTGAAGCGGATGTCGAGCGCCTCGGCGGCGTCGGGCTCGCGCGCGACGTCGATCTCGGTGATGGTGGCATCCGGGAGGAATCGTGCGGCGTCGGCGAGCACCGCGCGGGTGCGTGAGCAGGCTCCGCAGAATGCGGAGGTGACGAGCGTCAGTTCCATCGGGCCCCTCTCGGTCCTCCGGATGCAACCGGCGGAGTGACCCGGATGTTCCCCGAGATGCTCAGAACTCGGTGCGCTTGACGAGCCCGCGGTTCGTGCGGATGTGCTCGTAGTCCCACTGGATCAGGCGCGATTCGGCGAGCCAGCCCGCGAGCGCAGCGGTGTCGACCTCGGTGGCGTCGAGGTACCTCGCCTCCGCAGCCTGGAACGTCCCTGACGCGGTCAGGCCGTCGCCGGCGAACGACTGGCCGCTCCAGAACATCAGGCGGACGGCATCTTTCAGTCGGTGGTAGCCGACGATAGGGTTGCCGTCGAGGAACCACACCGGATGCGCGTGCCACACCTTGCCCGAGGCCTCGGGGAGTCCCTGCTCGATCTCGGCGGCGAGTACATCGCAGATCTCCCGGTCCTCGGGTGTGAGTCTGCGGTGGTAGTCGTCGATCTCGGGTGCGCGGCTCATGGTGTGAGTATGGCCCGCGCCTCGGCCGGCGTCGAGAGTCAGTCGGTCTTCGTGTCGGCGCGCGGGTGGAGCAGGCCCGATGCGGCACCGAGAGCCGCCCCGACGATGGTGTCCACGATGCGCTCGAACGCGACGTCCATCGATCCGATGTCCCCGGTCGCGGCGCCCGTGAGCAGCAGCACCAGCGGGGTGATGAAGACGAGCGCCAAGGCGTAGTGACGAACGACGACGAGCTCGATCGTGAACTGCAGTGCGCCCAGCAGCAGCGCCAGCCACAGCCCGGACGGATGCAGCAGCGCCAGGAGGGCATACACACCGGCGCCGACGACGGTGCCGAGCATCCGGTGCAGTCCGCGCTGCACGGCGGCGCGACGCGCGGCGGCGACGCCGATCACGGCGACGGCGGAGCCGACGATCCAGTATGTCCGCGTCGGGTCGATCACCAGGCCCAGCAGCACTCCGATGACCGCGACGATGGCGACCCGCAGGAGCAGCATGCGCGAATCGGCGGTGAAGGCGGGGCCGGGCAGCAGCTCACGGAGCGGTCGGGCGGTGATCGCGCGTGTACGGGGACGCAGCAGCGGCGCCATCGCGACCAGATACGAGAACAGACAGCCTGCCGCGAGCGCTGCGATGTAGACGAGCGGTGCGATCGGCGAACTGGCGATGACGTGGGCGGAGAGGCCGAAGACCAGCACGAAGAACAGAGGACCGGGCGGGCCGAGGCGGAACCCGAATGCGAGCGCCGCACTGGCGATCGCGACCACGACGACCCCGATGCTCACGAGCCAGGCGTTCGCAGAGGCTGCGACGCCGAGGGCGGCGCTGACGATCAGGCCCGCCGCGACGAACGGCAGGATCCTCGCCCGGTCGAGGACGGGCGCTGTGCCGGCGAACAGGACGGTGAAGGCGCCGGATGCCGCGATGTAGCCGAGCGACGGTTCGCCCAGAAGGGTCATGACCGCGATCGGGACGGCGATTCCGAGCGCGGCCTGCGTCGCCAGGTGCCAGCGCGGACCGCGCTTGGGGGCGAGGGCGAACAGACTCATCCCTCCATTGTCTCGCGGCTCACGGGCCCCCATGACTCGGCCCATCGTTCGGGTCGCAGTTCGTGCCGCGCGACCCGGC
>NZ_JBQEPC010000010.1:0-163621 GCF_052045655.1 Microbacterium sp. 22215 | reverse complement strand
TGCGCCGTGCCCCCGCCATTCGCAGACACCGACACCGTGTCGCCCAACGGATAGCCCAACGCACCCGACGGACCGCCCTTCCCGGCGTAGAAGTCGAAAACATCGCCGGCGACGTATCGCCCCGCACCGTCGATCGTGTAAGCGGTTCCGTGCTGGAACTTCTGTGAGCACCCGCCACCAGCGAGTCCGCAAGACTGCGCACCGAGCGGCCACCCGAGCTGTCCGGACACACCACCCGCCCGGCTGTGCGCCTTGCGAATCTCACCGGCGATCGCATACGCACCGGCGCCGCTCATGCTCACGGCACCATTGGCGAAGGCCTGTTCCTTGCCCCCGCCGCTCGCGGCCGACGTGACCAGATTCGACGTCGGGATGCCCAGGATGCCCTTGGCACCCCCGGCCGCGTTGTATGTCTTGAGCACCGTCCCATCCGTCACGGAAAGCGCGCGCCCTCCGACTTCCGAGATGACCGCGTTCTGGAACGTCTGCACGCAACGGTCGCTCCCGCTGCTGCATGTCTTCTCCGAGGTCGGCCAGCCGGCGGACTGACGGACCCCTCCCAGCTCCGCGTGCGCCGTGCGTGTGAGCCCGGTCAATGAGAAGACGCCGCTCGGCCCGGCGTTGACGAGGACCTTCGTGAATGACTGCGCTGTTCCCCCACCATTCTCGGTAACAGCCACGGCTGCCGAGTTCGGGTAGCCGACCTTCGAGACTCCCTTGGAGATTGCCCATTTGGCGATCGTTCCGGTCGCGACGACGAGCGGCTTGCCCTGCTGCCAGTAAGCGATCGCGTTTTGGAAGACATGTCCGCACACAGTCGCACCGCTGCACTTCGGGGCGTCGAGGCGGTTTCCCCACGATCCTGACAGCCCACCAGCTGACGCCCAGGCCTTGCTGATCGCCTGGGAACCTTCGCTGACTTGACTCGACTGCGTCGAACCGAACCAGTCGGTGAAATAGTTGTAGAAGTTGCGATTGCCGTATGCAGAGCAGCTGTTACCCACCCCGTAGCCGGCCTTCAACGCTGCGGCGTTCGGCTGGTACGGCGTGTAGTAGTAGAGCGCGGCAGTCGCCTTGTTCGCGACGTACACGCGGCCCGACCCGCACGCCGAGTTCGGGTTGTAGAGGATGTTCCAAGTGTTCCCCGGGGCATACCACTGGAACCACTTGCCCTCCATGTAGATCTGCATCTGCCTCGCGGCACCGTAGATCTGGTGGAAGAAGCCGATGAAGTTCGGGTCGCACGGCGCGGTATCGGGGCAGCCTTGACCGAGCGCGATGTTGTAGCGCCAGTCGCTGGGCCAGGTGTGTGTGATCAGCCCCTGCTCCTTCTGGAGCATGACGATCAGCACCTGCGGGTTGATGTCGCACGCCTGCGCTACGCGGTAGATGATCCGCGCGGCGCTCTCGTTCGCAGCGCCCTTGTATCCCGAGCAGTACTGGTCAGCAGGTCTCGTCACCGAGGTGATCCGGAAGTCCTTGAGGCAGACGTACCCGCTCTGGCACTTCGAGACCTTGCTGTTGAAGAAGGTCTGGATCTGCGCCTCGGTCATGGTGCTCTTGTTCGTGAACACCGCATCGCTGATGATGTTGCCCGCGCTGAACCCCACCAGGGTCGTCTTCACGTCTCGGGCCTGCACGACTCCCGTCGACGCCGAAGTCGCCGCAGAGGCGGAGGCTGCAGGGACGGTGACACCGACCACGAGCGCCGCTACTGCGACGAAGGTGGCGAGGATTCGGGGCATCCTCATGGTGTTTCGAGAGCGTGGGGCACGTCGAGACATGTGACCAGTGTGACGGAAGTTGCAGGATGATGCCACTGTTGCGTGAAATCGGACGTTGCGAAACGGCGTGTCGGACGAAGACACAGCGGGCGCTCAGCACCTCAGAGATCGGCGTGCAGGCCCCAGACGCGCTCGGCCGCGCCGAGCCAGGAGAACGAGCGGGAGCGATCAGCGGCGAGAACGCTCAGTCTGCGCGCGCCCGCGCCGACTGCGTCGACCACGGCGTCGGAGAGGTCGGCAGGTGCGACCACCGCGCCCCCGTCGGCGATCACGTCGTGGTGCACCCCGCTCTCGACGGCGACGACCGGGACGCCGAGCGTCATCGCCTCGACGACGCGCCATGGCCAGGCCCCGCACGTGCCGGTGGCGACCATGGCCGAGGCCGCGCCGAACACGGCGGCGCGGTCGTCGGCGGAGAGCGGGCCCCGGATGTGCGCTCGCGACTCCGGCAGTCCGGCAGCAGCGGCGATCTCGGCCAGCTTCGGCTCCGATCCCTCCGGAGCGTCGAGCACGACCGCGTGCTTCCCCGAGGCGAGCGCTGCGCGGAAACCGAGATCGAGCGTGTCTGCGGATCCGGTCAGAACCACATAGCCGGACGGAAGCGACAACGATGCTCGGCGTGCTGAAGCATCGAGTGGAACGACGAATCCCGACGGCACGGCCCCGGGGATGACGCGGATGCGATTGCGGAGCTTCGCGATCTCCGCGAGACGCTCCGCGATCGCGTGCGACGGGACGACGACGGCGTCCGCGTGCTTGGCGGCTCTCTTGAGCATGCCGCGCTGCCAGGCGACCGACGTCTTCGACAGCGACTCCGGCGCCTCCCATGCCTGCAGGCCCCAGAGGGTGACGGTCGTCTGATCGTGGTCGTGGACACGGTCATGACGAACCAGGGGCGCCATCAGAGTCGCCGAGTGGATCAGTCCACCGCCGACTCCCGGGACGATCCCCATCTGCCACGACGCGGCGAGCTCCCGGCGAGCGAGAGACAGCCTGCGCACCTCGGAGATCCCCGGAACGGGCACGTCTGCGCCCGACGGCACGATGGCCTCCACCGTGCATCCCGACGGCGCGGTGGCGACGAGTGCGGCGGCGAGATCCGTCGACGCGGACGCCTGATCGGCATCGACGACATGCGTCAGCTGATCAAGAACCACACGCAGCCGAGCACCCATGCGACAACAGTAGTCGTCTGCGCCTCCAGAACCCGGGAGCGTGGCCGCAGCAACCGGCACCGATCTCCGTTCCCTCCGATATGCCGCATCGTGCTTGAATGCAGGGGTGAGTGACGGACGCCTCCCTGTACGTCGTCGATGGTTGCGGTGGACCATCGGCGTGATCCTGACGCTCCTCGTGCTCGCGACCGGATGGGTCACGATCCGCGGCATCGGCGCGGTGAACGATCTCCAGCAGGTCGCGTCGTCGTCGTCGAAGCTCAAGGCGGCAATCGGTGAGGGCGACCTCGACAAGGCGGCCTCGCTCTCCGAACGCATCGCCCACCATGCGAAGTCCGCACACGATCTCACCTCCGACCCGGTCTGGCAGGGCTTCGCCTTCGTGCCGTGGTTGGGACCGAACTTCTCCGCCGTGAGCGATGTGGCCGAGATCGCCGACGACGTCGCCGCTGACGCGCTCGTGCCTGTGCTCGACGCGGCCGGCGAACTCGACCTCGCGAGCCTGGGCCTGTCCGGAGGAGTCATCGACCTGACACCGTTCGCGGCGATCGAACCCTCCCTCGCCGATGCGAGCGACACGTTGGATGCGGCCGAGGAGCGCGCGCTCGGGATCGACGCGGATGCGACCCTCCCCCCGCTCGCCGATGCAGTGCGAGAGATGCGTTCCACCGTCACCCAGGCAGCGACCGTCGTCGGCTCGCTGCACGGTGCAGCGGCTCTGCTCCCGAGCATGCTCGGTGCCGAGGAACCGCGGAACTACGTCATCGCGATGCAGAACAATGCCGAGCTCCGCTCGTCGGGAGGCATCATCGGCGCGATCGCCCTGCTGCACGCGGAGAGCGGTCGGATCACGCTCGTCCAGCAGGCATCCGTCCCGGACTTCCCGGCGCTCGACACTCCTCTCCCCCTGAGCGACTCGACCGTCGCGCTCTTCGAGGATCAGCCCGGCCGCTACATGCAGAACCTGACCAGCGTCCCCGATTTCACCGAGGCCGGACCAGCGATCGCCACACGCTGGCAGGAGCGCTTCGGGCAGACGGTCGACGGCGTCATCGCCGTCGACGCCGTGATGACCGAGAATCTTCTCGCAGCCACCGGTCCCCTGTCGTTCGGACCGTTCGACGTGACGAAGGAGACGGTCGTGAGCCTGCTCCTCTCGGAGATCTACGCGGCCGTTCCCGATCCGAGGGCACAGGATGAGATCTTCTCGCAGGCAGCCGGCGTGCTCCTCTCCGCCGCGCTGACGAAGGCAGAGCCCAAGGATCTCGTCGCCGCTCTCGCCACGTCCGCGGATCAAGGACGCATCCGCATCTGGAGCGCGCACGACGACGAGGAGGATCTGCTCTCCGCCTCGTCCCTCGGCGGCGCCCTGCCCACCGATGACACGGAGACGCATGTCGGTGTGCTGTTCAACGACACCACCGGCGGGAAGATGGACTACTACACGAACGCCGCCATCTCGACGTCGATCGGCACCTGCGACGGTCAGCCGACGACGCAGGTGACCGTCACGTGGACCAATGACGCACCGGCGGATGCCGCGACCTCGCTGCCGCCCTATGTCACGGCCGATGGCTTCTACGGGGTGCCCGCGGGCTCCGTCCGCACGCTCGTCACCGTGTACGGGCCCGAAGGTGCCACGCCGTCGCACGTCGACCGAGACGGCAAGGAGGAGGCCGTCCAGACCGCGCTCCTGGGCTCGCGTTCCGCCGTCCAGCACGAGGTGCTCCTGGCCCCGGGCGAGTCCTCCACGATCACGGTCGAGTACCAGGGCACCGGCGCGGGAGAACGGCTGACCGTCGTCGACCACACGCCGATGATCCGCACTCCCGAGACATCTCGAGAACAACTGCGTTGCGCATCGTGACTTTCCCGATCCGATGATGTAGGGTCATTCTCACTGGGGAATATCTGGGTTCTGCAATTCTGTCGTGGGGACAGAAAGAGCTCACGCAGTCGGGTGCAGGGGTGTATCCGGATGCGATTCCGCATGACATTCTGGGGAGAATCATGCTGAAGAAACTGGCTGCCATCAGCCTTACCGCTGGCGCACTCGTGCTCATGGCACCTGCTGTCGCCTCTGCCGCACCGAGCGGGTCCGACTCGTACTCGGAGCCACCGCGCGTGAGCGTCGATCAACCGATCATCGACACCTGTGAGGTCTCGACCGTCGCCTTCGGAGCCGGCTACTTCCAGCCGTCCGAGAACGTCGGCGTGTCCGTCTCGGGTCTCGACGCCGGCGACTCGGCGGTCTCGGGGAACACCGCAGCTGCCGACGGCAGCCTCGTGGTGAGCTACCGCCCGCCCGCCGACGGCCAGGGATCGTATGCGCTCTCGTTCGACGGTTCGCGTTCGTACACGGCGACCATCACGGTCTCGCAGGGGCACGATGCCGCGGCGAGTTGCGAGCACGATCCCGCAGCTGTCGCCTCCGGCACCGAGCTTCCGCTCACCGGTGGCGGCCTCGAGCTCGCGCTGACCGGTGGAAGCGTGTCGCCGTGGCTCATCGGCGGCGGGGCAGCTGCCCTGGTCGCAGGCGGGGCGCTCGTCGCAACAGGGATCACTCGCCGCAAGCGCGCCTAGGTCAGATCCCCGTGCCAAGCGGGGATCGACTGGACGACGGTGATCCCTCCCCCTCCGATCACCGTCGTCTGGTGAATCCGGTCTCGTGCCGGATGCCCACGACCGCCACTCTCACTCTCAGGTGGCGGTCGTGGGCTTATTCGCGCGCCGGAACGGATCGATGAGCCACCGTAGCCCAGCCGGGGTCCGAGTCCTCTGCCAGTGCGCAGACCGTGGCAGCCCGCCGAGCGGGCATCACGGCGTCGGTGTCGGCGTCTCCGTCGGCGGGTGCAGCGTCTGCTGGATCATCTCGTGGATGTAGTCGTAGTTCGGCTCGTGCTCATCCACGCCGTTGTCCGGGGTGAGCTCGATCGTCGTGATCGGCAGCTCTTTCGCCTTCGTCATCAGGTCGAAGAACTCCGGGAGCTTGTCCTGAGGGAGGTCGGTGTCGATCAGCGCTGTGCCCGCTGCGGCCACTTCGTTGAATCTCGTCAGCACCGTCTGCGGCGTGAACTGGGCGAGGATCGCCTCCTGCAGCTCTCGCTGTCGCTTCATGCGGTCCCAGTCGCTGGTCGTGTAGCGCGAACGCGCATACCACTGGGCGGTGTCGCCGTCCATGTGCTGCTGCCCGACCTCGATCCATCCGATCGCCCATGCATCGACGTCGTGCGGGTCCGTGCCATCCGGCGGACCGCCCTTGGGCAACCGCTCCGTGACGTTGATGTCGACCCCGCCCAACGCATCGACGAGCGCCGCAAAACCGTGCATGTCGACGAAGACGTAGTACGGAATCTCGATGCCGAGAACCCCCTCAGCCGCATCCTTGGTCGCCTCGATACCGGGGTCAGACCCATGAGCCGCCGCGTCGGGGTACAGCCCCTCACCCTTGTCCTCGCGACAGATCTCCGCCGCATTGCGAACGTGGTTCATCCATCCGTTCCAGCCGCACGAACTCGAGCTGTGCCCCTCGAACCCGTTCGGGTACAGCGCCTGCATCGGGCTGCCCTCACTGAACGGCGCCCCGGGCAGCTCTCGTGGGATTCCGGTGATGGTGACGGCACCGGAGGTCGCGTTCACGGAGACCACGGAGATGCTGTCGTACCGCATCGAGTCACGGCCGTCCCCACTGTCGGCCCCGAGAAGGAGGATGTTGTAGTAGCCGTCGCTCGGAGGCAGGCTCGGACCGCTCTGGCCGAACAGGGTGCTGATCGTTCCACGAGCGGTGCCGACGTACGACGCGGCATACCCCATGCCGGTGCCGACCAGACCGAGAAGCAGCATCGCGACGAGCGGGATGGCGAACTTCGACGGCCCGGGGATCCGGACGAGCCGCACGAGGCGGAGGACATCGAAGGTGAGCACGATCCAGAGCACGATGTACGCGACCATCAGCACCTGCACGAGCGTGAGGATGACCGCCGAGAACCAGCCGCCGCCAACGGTCAGCCACAGCAGCACGGGTCGCGCGAAGAGAGCGAGACCGGCGCCGACGATCACCATGAACCACGCGAGAAGAGTCGCCCCCAAGCCGATGCGTCCGAGTCTGCGATTACCCGCCAGCACCTGAGCGGAGCCCGGCACGAGCAGGTTCAGCACGACCAGCCACCAGCCGCGCTTGGTCATCGTCGCGGCATCCGTCGGATCCGGATGCCGGAGCGGACGGGTTTCGATGAGCGGTCGCGCCGTACCTCTCGGCGGCGCAAGGGTCACAGCGAGCCCTTCAACCGTTCGTTCTTCTCCTCGACCTGCGCCTCGAGGTCGAGCGCATACGCTTCAACGCGATCGGCGAGGTCTTCATCCGACGTACCCAGGATCCGCGCGGCGAGGATGCCCGCGTTGCGGGCTCCCCCGATCGACACGGTCGCCACCGGGATTCCGGCGGGCATCTGCACGATCGACAGAAGCGAGTCCATCCCGTCGAGGTAAGCGAGGGGCACCGGGACACCGATGACCGGCAACGCCGTCATCGAAGCGAGCATGCCCGGCAGGTGAGCGGCCCCGCCTGCGCCGGCGATGATCACGCGGATGCCGCGACCACGCGCTTCGCGCGCGTACTGCATCAGCTTGTCCGGGGTGCGGTGCGCCGAGACGACCTCGACCTCGTGCGGGATTCCGAAGTCACTCAACGACTGAGACGCATCGCTCATGACACGCCAGTCGGAGTCGGAACCCATGACGACGCCGACGAGGGGCGCTGCGGAGGAGTGCAATGGCTCAGTCACCCACTCAGGCTACGGTCTGCTGCTGGGAGAAACCCCGAACGGCACACCTCTGAATGAGCCCTCAATCGAAGTGAGCGGCTGCTGCCCGCGCGATGTACACAGCGTCATCGAGGTCGTCGCCCGACACGTTCACGTGGCCGACCTTGCGGCCGGGACGCGGCTCCTTGCCATAGGTGTGGATCTTGGCGGAGGGATACCCCGTCATGGCACCGGCGAAACGCTCCCCGAGCGAGCCGTCCTTCGGGCCTCCGAGGATGTTGATCATCACGGACCACGGCGCGCGCGGCGTCGTGTCGCCGAGCGGCAGATCAGCGACGGCGCGCAGATGCTGCTCGAACTGCCCGGTCACTGCGCCGTCCTGGCTCCAGTGCCCGCTGTTGTGCGGACGCATCGCCAGTTCGTTCACCAGGATCCGCTCGTCGTCGGTCTCGAAGAGCTCCACGGCGAGCATCCCCGTGACGCCGAGTCCCTCGGCGATCGAGCGCCCGATCTGCTCGGCCATCTCGACGAGACGGTCGGGTGCCTGCGGAGCGGGCGCGATCACCTCGGCGCACACGCCGTCTCGCTGCACCGTCTCGACCACCGGGTACGCGACGATCTCGCCACTGGGGCGACGAGCGACCTGCTGGGCGAGCTCGCGCACGAATCCGACGAGCTCCTCGACCAGCAGCGCCTCGCCCTCGGCCAGAGCATCGAACCAGTCCTGAGCCTCGGCCGCCGCTCGCACGACCCGCACGCCCTTGCCGTCGTATCCGCCCCGCGGCGTCTTCACGACACCCTTGCCGTCGTGTTCGTCGAGGAACGCCTGCAGCTCGGCGAGGTCGCGCACCGGCGCCCAGTCGGGCTGCGGCACGCCCAGTTCAGCGAGGCGAGCGCGCATGACCAGCTTGTCCTGCGCGAACTGCAGCGCATGGGGCCCCGGATGCACGGCCACACCGTCGGCGACGAGCGCGCGAAGGATCTCCTGCGGGACGTGCTCGTGGTCGAAGGTGACGACGTCGACATCCTTCACGAAGGCGCGAACGACCTCGAGGTCGCGGTAGTCGCCGACAGCGGTCGCGGCGAGCTGCGCCGACATGCCCTCGTCTTCAGCGAGCACCCGCAGGTCGAGTCCGAGTTCGACCGCCGGAGCGATCATCATCCTGGCCAGCTGGCCTCCACCGATCACGCCAACACGCAACGCCATGTGCCGTCTCCATTCGTCCTGACCATTCTCGCGCATCCACGCGAACACCGATCACACGTCTCGCGCGGACGTCGGCATCGCTCAGAACGAGGTCTGAGCGTCCTGCCCGGACTGCGCGTCGCGATGCGCGAGGATCTGGCTGACCTCGATCTGGTCGGCGAGTGTCTCGTGCACGAGTGTCACCGTGGGAACGTTCGAGAGACGCAGCGGTTCGTCGACCCCGTTCGAGAGGGTGATGGTGCCCACACCCCACAGACGCTGCAGCACTCCGCGGCGCACTCCGATCGTGTACCCCCGCGCGTGGGACATCTCACGGCGGCTGCGGGCTCCGATGCCGTGACGGACGATGACTCGTCGGGTCGTGACGGTGACCGTGCGCGAGTACCAGACGACGTACGGCACGACCACGAGCAGGAGCACGAGCGCACCCGCTGCGCTCAGCAGCATCCAGTTCTCGAACGGAGCCGGAAGATTGTCGAAGAAGTAGGCCGTGGCACCGAACACGCCTATCAGGACCAGTGCGGACCAGAACAGCCGGCGCGCGTGGGTGCGGAACCGCGCGATGAGCAGCTCTTCTGTGGGCACGCCTGGCGGTGGCATCGTCGGCCTTCCGCCGAGAGTCACGGGCTGGGTCACCCTTCCATTGTGCCTGGAAGGACCGACATCGGTGCTCCCCGCGCCCGGGCGTGTCAGACTCAGGCCGGTCGGACGTGCACGACGTCGCCCGCCGAGACGGTGTGCTGGACACCTCCCGACGACACCACGAGCCGACCTTCGGCATCGAGAGCTGTCGCCTCCCCGACGAGGGTGCGGCCCCCGGGCAGCGACACCGCCACGTCGAGGCCGATCGTCGCGCATCGCTCGCTCGCCGAGGAATGCAGACCGCTCGAGACCGCGTCTCCGGCAGCGGTGAGCCCTCCGACCAGCACATCGAGCCGGCGCAGATAGGTCGCGAGCAGTCGATCGGCGTCCGTCTCGACTCCGAGCACCGCGAACGACGTCGCCGAGGGAACCGGAAGCTCCGCCGCAGTCATCGCCGTGTTGATCCCGGTGCCGACGATCACCGCATCGGCGGTCGCCTGTGCGAGGATGCCGCAGATCTTCCGCCCGTCGACCAGGATGTCGTTCGGCCACTTGACCGCAACGGTGTGGTCGGGAAGCTGATCGGCGATCGCATCCGCCATCGCGACGCCGGCCGCGAGAGGGATCCACCCGCGCACATCAGCGGCCGGAAGCCGCCGCAGAAGCACGGAGACAGCGAGCGACGCTCCCGGCGGTGCGATCCAGGAGCGGTCCAACCGCCCACGGCCCGCCGTCTGGTTGTCGGTCACGAGCACGGAGAGGTGCGGCCAGACGCCGGCATCCGATGCGTGCTCGTTCAGAACGGCGTTCGTCGAGCCGGCCTCGGACAGCACCTCGAGATGCGAGGCGACCGTGCGGGTGACGGGCAGGTCCATCGTCAGACCTCTTCCTCGTCGGCCTCTTCGTCGTCGTCGTCCTCGTCGGTTCGCACGGCGCCGATCTCGTTCGCCTGCCAGCGATCCCACTCCTGCATGAGGTGGTCGATCGCTCCGTGGAACTTCGCGGTGGCGACGCCCGGTGTCGTGTCTCCGAAGTAGTGCTGCACCCACATCCGAAGACGGGCGATCGCCGCCTCGTCGGCGCGCACGCGCTCGACCTCGGCGATGATGTCGACCGCGCCGTCTGCAGTCAGCCATTCGCAGTCCGACAGATATCCGTTGGTGTCGATCGACGCGCGGTCGTCGGTCGGGCGTGTGATCATCAACGGCTTGCCGACGGCGAGGCGGTCGTAGACCATCGCCGAGATGTCGACGATCGCCACATCCGCGGCAGCGAGCTGCCAGCCGAGATCCGCACCGTCGTCGTACACGTGCTGCGCGGTGGCGTCCGAGGAGTTGGCCGCGGCGATGGCTGCGATGATCCGTCGGTGCGCCGCATCGTACTCGTCGTCGACCACCCCACTGCGAGGGTGCGGGCGGTAGATGACCCGGTGGCGCTTCGACGCGAGCAGCGCCTTGACGAGCGATTCGCCGTGGGTCGCGATCGAACCGTAGTGCGCGCTCGGGCGGTCGCCCTCCCATGTGGGCGCGTAGAGCACGACGATGCGCTCGTCCGGGGTGTACGGCAGCGTCCCCGAGTAGTGGTCGGCCTGCGGTCGACCGATCTCGATCGTGCGGCTGTCGATGTCCCAGTCCCAGAGTGTGCGCGAGAGACGATCCCGAGCCGCCTGCCCCGCCACCAGTGCGTAGTCGTAGGCCTTGTACTGGTTGGTGGTCATGTACATCTTGTCGGACTCGCCGTGGTTGATGAACACGTGCCAGCGCCGGCCATAGCGGAACATCTGGAAGTTGCGCGTGTTCTGATTCACATAGAGGACCACGCGGATGTCCTGTGCGGCGATGAAGCGCTCCAGGTCTCGCACCGTCGGCACGAACGCGACCGGCGGTCCATCCTCATCGAGCAGCTTGTCGGCGCCGGTGGCCGATCGCGACAGCACCACGACGGGCCAGCGCTTCGAAAGCTCTGCCAGCGGTCGGTACCACTGGCGCATCTGGTACATGTTGACCGCACCGTCGGCGAAGTAGACGGCGACCTGATAGTGGTCCAGAGGGTGCGGCTCGCGGTCTGAGAGCCGCCGGCGCACGCGTTGCACCGCCTTGCGCGAGGCCAGCGCCCGCTTCAGCAGACGGTATGCCTTCTTCGCGTCGGACACTGCACCCATCCCTCCAGGATACCGAGTGCCGACGACACGTCCGACGGGTTCCGCAACCGACGGCCCGCTTCCGAATCAGCGAACGCCCGACGAGCCCATGCCATGATCGTCATGTGCCAGTCAACGACAACGATGCGCCAGAAGCCGGAGTGTCGTTCGTCATGCCCGTGCTCAATGAACGCGCCTACCTGGAGCACGCGATCAACTCCGTGCTGGCCCAGGAGCTGGCGGTTCCGGCCGAACTCGTGCTCGCACTCGGCCCGTCCACCGACGGCACGACGGAGCTCGCGCAGCGCCTCGCCGCAGGCGATGCCCGGATCCGGCTCGTCGACAACCCCGCCGCGCACATCCCCGTCGGACTGAACGCGGCGATCCGCGCCAGCCGCTACGCGACCATCATCCGTGTCGACGCGCACTCCGAGCTCGCCCCCGGCTACGCGGCGCGCGCGCTGGAGACGCTCGAGCGCACCGGTGCCGCCAACGTCGGAGGCGTGATGCACGCCGACGGACGAGCGCCGTTCCAGAGGGCGGTCGCACGTCTGTACAACTCCCCCGTCGGCCTCGGGGGCGGCGCCTACCACGGTGGCACGCACGAGGGCGAAGCCGAATCCGCCTATCTCGGCGTGATGCGCCGCGCCGTGCTCGACGAGGTCGGGCTCTTCGACGAGACGATCCGCCGAGGCGAGGACTGGGAGCTCAACCTCCGCATCCGCCAGGCCGGTCACCTGGTCTGGTTCGACCCGAGCCTCTCGGTGACCTATTGGCCCCGTGAGAGCTGGCTGCGTCTGGCGCGACAGTTCCGAGCGACCGGCGCCTGGCGCGGAGAGCTCGTGCGCCGATTCGGGCGGCGCAACGGCATCCGCTTCTTCGCGCCTCCCGCGCTCGTCGTCCTCGTCGTGATCGCCGTGCTCGTGGGGCTGCTGCAGATGACCGGGGTGCTCACCGGGCCGCTCTCCCTGGTCATCTCGGCGGTGGTCTACCTGCCGCTCCTGGCATATGTGCTGCTCGTGATCGCCGTCGCCTGCCTGCCCGGTGGCGGTGGGCCCCGTCAGCGGCTGTGGACCCTGCTCGTGCTGCCCACCATGCACCTCTCGTGGGGACTCGGCTTCCTCGGCGGAGTGCTCCGCGGAGCGCGCGACACCGTCGACGCCTCACGACTGGGCACGCGCAACACCCCCCTCCCCTGAGCGTGAGGGGGCGCCGGTCGGCTCAGCGGGTCACGTACCCCTGATCGAGGATGCGCGCGACGACCCGCTCTGCCGCGTGGCCGTCGTCCCTGGAGTTGAACTGCGCACGCCACGCCGTGTAGCGCTCCGCATAGACCTTCTCGTGCGTGTCGTCGGCGAGCGCGGAGACGAGTTCGCCCTGCGAATGCACGAGCGGGCCGGGCGCACGGGCTTCGAGGTCGAAGTAGAACCCTCGGAGCGCTCCCCGATAGTGCTCGAGATCGGGGACGAGGAAGTACATGGGCTTGCCGGTGACGCTGAAGTCGAACATGACCGACGAGTAGTCGGTGATCAGGGCATCTGCGGCGAGCAGCAGCTGCGACGTCTCGGGGTACCCGGTGACGTCGATCACGCGTGCTCCGGAGCGGTCACGGTCGGTGTGGATCGTGCGGGAGTGGCCTCGCACGAGCACGACCGAGTCGGTCTGACCCGCCAGCGCCTCAGGATCGACGAAGTCGACCATCTCGCTGCGGTCGTCCCGCCAGGTGGGTGCGTACAGCAGCACGCGCTCATCGTCGGCGATGCCGAGTGCGGCACGGATCGCGGCGGCGTCGCCGGTGACCAGCGCGTCGTCGCGAGGATAGCCCTCGACCCAGATCGGACGGCCGAAGAAAGCATATGCCTTGCGCAGAATGCGCTCCGAGTAGGTGTTCTGCGCGAGCAGCACGTCCCAGCGACGTGACTCCTTCACGACCGCCGCCATCCGGCGGGGGTCGAACCCGGGGCGATGCAGGGCGAGACGCTTGAGGGGCGTGCCGTGCCACGTCTGCAGGACCTTCTGGCCGGGCTTGCGCGCGAAGCGTCGCCGCAGCCAGTCGTTCACGACGAGCAGCCGCGCAGCCGCCCGAGCGCGCCACCACTCGGGGCTCCCCTCGACGACCGCGATGGCCCCATCGGGCACCGCGACGGAGAGGTCGACGACGCTCCAGTAGCGCACGACGTCCGGAGCCTGCGCCGACAGCGCACGGTCGATCGCCTGCGGATTGCAGCCGACGCTGCGCCCGTAGAAGCTCTCGAAGAAGACCGCGTTCTCGGTGCCGCCCGGGTGAGCGACATAGCGGCCCTCGAGGGTCGACTGCCCTTCGGACGTCTCGTAGGCGGGGTCGACGGGTGCCGCGATACGAGCGATGTTCCCCTCGACGGCGATGCGGACCCCTGTCAGCACCTGGGGAGTGATCTCGAGTTCGTCCAGCTCCACGCCGGAGACGCGGATGTCGTAGTCTCCCGTCGGCAGCGGAAGCTCCGCCCCGCCCCAGCGCGATGCGCGCAGCGGGAAGGTCGTCTTCCAGGTCTTGCCCCCGCCCGTGATCCGAGCGGCGACGCGCGCGCGAGGTCCGACCAGCTCCGCCGTGGCGGGACGCTGACCGGCCCCTGCGATGATCAGCGTCTCTGCCGCCTCATCGATCCGGGCCGTGGTCATACTGCTCCCTTCGGCGCGGGGATGCCTCGCGCACGGATTGTCTCGTACACGCGCCGGGTGTTGCGTCCGTCACGGAACGCGTGCATCTCCGCGCTGAGCGTAGCGGAACGCTGCGACCTCGCGGCGGACACGCCGTCATCGCCCAGAAGCTCCGACAGCTGCGGGAGCAGGTCACCCCACCCCTCGGCGGCGTCATCTCCCGCGACGTCACGGAAGCGGCCGTAGAAACCCCTGGTGCGTGCGTACTCGTCGGCGTCGGGAGCCAGATACAGCACGGGCATGCGCAGGAGTCCCACGTCGTACGCGAGCGACGAGTAGTCGGTGATCAGGACATCCACCGCCGGGAGCACAGGGGTCACGTCCGCGACGACGCTCGCACTCAGCATCCGCACCCGTCTGCTCGGCAGCGGCGGTGCGTATCCGCCCTCGCCGAGCGGATGCGACCGGACGAGCAGAACGGCGTCGCGCTGTTCGAGGAGTCGGATGATCTCGATCCACTGCTCGGCATCGGGCACAGCCGGATCGATCGCACCGTCGCGCCAGGTCGGGGCGTACAGGATCGTCCGTGTCGTGGCGGGAATGTCTCCCACAGCGCGGCCGAGGAGCGCGGATGCCGTGGCTCGCCGCTCGTCGGGCTCGCCGACCGACAGCACGTCGACGCGGGGCTCCCCCGTGACCACGACTCGCCCGTCGCCGAGCGCGAACGCGGATTCGAGACGGCCCCGCGAGCGGTGCGAGGCGGCGGGCAGCACCCGGATCTGCCGGGCGGCCCGACGATAGAGGATGCCGATCAGACGCCGGAGCAGAGGTGCGCCGGGAAGGGCCGGAACCTGCGTCGTCGCCGGTGAATCGAGACCGATGCGCTTCAGCGGGATGCCGTGCCACAGCTGCACGACGAAACCGCCGGGGATCGCGTACCGGTTCACGTCTCCGAGGCCATGCGTCACCACGATGACCCGGGCCCTGGCCGTCGCCCACCAGCCACGCAGACCGCCCTTGCGCACTGCGCGAAGACCGAGCGCCGCCGCATCGCGGTCCTCACGATCCGACGAGGTCAGCCAGAGCGTGTCGTGCCCCTCCGCCGCGGCGAGGCGTTGGAGGGCGAGCGCTCCATCACCGACCCCTGCACCGCAGCCGAAGACCCAGCGCGAGCCGCGCGGGACGAGAAGTGTGCCGACGCGTCCGGCGAGATAGAGCGGGATCCGGAGCAGCTTGGCCGCATTGCCGGAGCCGAAGGAGAAGGACGCCACCCCGCGAGCCTATCGCGGGGTGGCGTCCTTGTCGGTGCGCGGGGAGCGCGGGGTCAGCCGGCGAGCTCACCCAGCGTCACGTCGATCTCGTACTCCTTGCCACCGCGGATGTAGGTGACCTTCGCGTCACTGCCGGCCGCGGCCGCACGCACCTGCGCGGTGAGGTCGCTGGCGTTGGTGATCGGCACACCGTTGAAGGCGGTGACGATGTCGTCGGCCTTCAGTCCGCCGGCAGCCGCTGCACCGCCGTCGGTGACGTCGGCGATGTATGCGCCCGAGACCTCGGCGTCCTTGACCGACGCCGCATCCTGCACCGACGCTCCCAGCAGACCGTGGCTCGCGGCGCCGTCGGCGATGATCTCCTCGGACACCCGCTGAGCGATGTTCGCCGGGATCGCGAACCCGATCCCGATCGACCCGGACTCCTCTGAGCTTCCCGAGCTGGCGATCGCCACGTTGATGCCGATCAGCTGCCCCTTGCTGTTGACGAGCGCGCCACCCGAGTTGCCGTGGTTGATCGCGGCATCCGTCTGGATGACGGCGATCGAGATCGATTCCGAGCTCTGCTGCGACGTGTTGCCGGGCAGGTCGAACTGGAACGGACCCTGTCCGTCACCCTGATCGGGCGTCTGCTCGTCCTGCGGGGCGTCCTCGGACGACGAGTCGGGCAGAGCGGACGACGCGATCTGGATGCTGCGGTTGAGCGCGCTGACGATTCCGGTCGTCACGGAGTTCGAGAGTCCGAGCGGAGCGCCGAGCGCCACGGCGGTGTCGCCGACGTTGAGCTTCGACGAGTCTGCGAAGTCGATCGGCGTCAGGTCTTTCGCGCCCTCGAGCTTGATGACCGCGAGGTCGTAGATCGGGTCGGTGCCCACGACGGTCGCCGTGAAGATGCGGCCGTCCGAGGTCGTGACCCTGATGGTCGGGTCTGCGACGGCTCCGCCGAGGGTGACGACGTGCGTGTTGGTCAGCACATAGCCGTCGTCGCTGATGATCACGCCCGAGCCGCTGCCCGCCTGATCGGAACCCGCGACCTCGATCGTGACCACAGAGGGCAGTGCGGCGGTCGCGACCGCGGTCGTCTCGTTCACCGAGCCGGGGTTGTTGACGGTCACTGTCTCGGGACCTTGGGCGACCCCGGTCGAGTTCTGGTTCGAGATCCCGTTGAGGATCGCGCCGCCGCCGAAGCCGGCGACACCGCCGACGAGGGCCGCGGCGACCACGATCGCGGCGAACTTCACGCCGGCTCGGGGCTTCTGCTGCTTGACCTTCGTGGCACCGTCGACCGGCTGACCCGTCTGGGCTGCGGTGTGGATGCCGAACGCAGCCCCCGGGGCTGTGGCCGTGGGAGCACCCGGGTGCGAGGGGACCTGCTGTCCCGGGGCACCGAAGTAGGGCTGCGGCACCGTCTGGGCGGCCGGCGACACATGGGCCGCAGGTGCTTCGAACGTGGGGGTGGGAATCTGGGGCGCCGCCGGGGCGACGACGGGCGACGACGCGAACGTCGAGGGGACCTCATGGCCCTGACCCTGGCCGGCGGCCGTGCCGGGGGTCTCAGCGGCGGCATCCGTCGTCGAACGGTCGACGACCTCTGCTGCCTCGGTGGACGGCACCGCGTCGTTCGACGCGGGTGCCGAGTGGTCCTGGTTGTTGTCTTCGTTCATGATGTGCTCCTTCAACGACGCTCTCTCAGAGTGGCCCCTGTATCTGTGCGTTTCGTATGGCGAAGTTGAGTTTCCGCTATGGCCTTAGCCTGTTCTTCATGAGTGTCATCCCCGGCGCCTGGCGGCGCACGGCAGCGGGAGCCGGTCTGCTCGCATCCGACGGAACCGTCGCGCCCACCATCTTCGCAGAGATGTCGGCCGCAGCGGCCCGAACCGGAGCGATCAATCTCGGCCAGGGATTCCCTGATGAGGACGGCCCTGCCGAGGTGCTCGAAGCCGCACGCGATGCGATCGCTCACGGCGCCAATCAGTACCCGCCCGGCCGCGGCATCCCCGATCTGCTCGCGGCGATCAGCGAGCATCAGCGCCGGTTCTACGGGCTCGATGTCGATCCGGAGCGCGAGCTCATCGTGACGGCCGGTGCGACCGAGGCGCTCACCTCGACGCTTCTCGCTCTGATCGACGGCCCGGACGACGAGGTCGTCGTCTTCGAGCCCTACTACGACTCCTACGCCGCAGCGGTCGCGCTCGCCGGGGCTCGGCTGCGCACCGTTCCGCTGCGCGCGCCCGACTTCCAACCCGATCTCGACCGGCTCGCCGCCGCCGTCACGGATCGCACGCGGATCATCCTCGTCAACGACCCGCACAACCCGACCGGCGCCGTGTTCGATCGCGCCGTCCTCGCCGAAGTGGTCCGTCTGGCGGAACTGCACGACGCCATCATCGTGACGGATGAGGTGTACGAGCACCTCTCCTTCCACGCACCCCACACTCCGATCGCCACTCTGCCCGGTGCCGGCGCTCGCACACTGACCATCTCGTCGGCGGGCAAGACGTTCTCGACCACAGGCTGGAAGATCGGTTGGGTGCATGGACCCGCCGAACTCATCACCGCCGTGCTCACGGTGAAGCAGTACCTCACGTACGTGAACGGCTCGCCGTTCCAGCCGGCTGTGGCCGCGGGGCTTCGGCTGAGCGACGAGTTCTTCACCGAGGCCGCGGCGACCCTGGCGGCCAAGCACGAGCTCCTGGCGGCCGGTCTCCGCACCGCGGGGTTCACCGTGTTCGCACCCCGGGGCGGATACTTCACGGTCGCCGATGCCTCGCCCCTCGGCGGAGCGGATGCGGCACAGTTCTGCCGCGAGCTGCCTGAGCGCGCCGGCGTCGTGGCGATCCCGTTGACGGCCTTCGTCTCGGAGACCCGACGCGGTGACTATGCGGGACTCGTGCGCTTCGCCGCGTGCAAGCGGGTGTCGGTGCTCGAAGAGGCCGCCTCGCGACTGGAATCGAGCTTCTGAGCCGGCAGCCCCCGTCCGCTCAGCGAGGAACCACGGCGTAGCGCCGAACCCGCAGCGACGGGTTGACGGCGCGCACACGGTCGATCACGGCACGCTCGACCGCGGCGACCGCGATGCCCTCCGCCGTTCCCACCCCTGCGAGAACCACTCCCTGGGGATCGACGATCTGCGAATGACCGACACCGATCGGCGTCGGGTGGTCGGCACCGATCACGTACGCGGTGTTCTCGATCGCCCGTGCCGCGAGCAGCGTCGTCCAGTGCTGCTCCTTGAGCGGGCCACGCACCCATTCGGCCGGCACCACGAGGGCATCGGCGCCGGCATCGATCAGGGTGCGCGACACCTCGGGGAACCGCAGGTCGTAGCAGGTCATCAGACCGAACCGGATGCCGGCGATCTCGAAGGTCGCGGCGGTGCCGGTCTCCCCCGCCTCGATCCACTCGGACTCGGTCTGGCCGAACGCGTCGTACAGGTGCTGCTTGCGGTAGACGGCGAGGATGCCGTCCCCTCGCACGGCCACGACCGTGTTGCGCACATGGGCGGCGTCCGAGGCGCGCTCGACGAGACCGGCCACGATGACGACTCCGTAGTCGGCGGCCAGGGCGGTCAGGGTCGACACGAAATCACCGTCGAGGCCCTCGGCGTTGTCGGCCAGGCTCGCGTCCATCGGGTCGACGAAGTAGCTCGAGTACTCGGGGAAGACGATCAGCCGGGCTCCCCTGCCCACAGCCTCGGCTGCGAGGCGCGCGATGGTCTCCCGGTTCTCGGCACGGGACGCGGTCGGCGAGAACTGGCATACGGCGACGGGAACTCCGACGGGCCCGGCAGGGGTCTCTGACATGGCTCCATCCTCGCTCATCGCGTCGATCGCGGCCTCGATTCGCGCACTCCCGATTCCCGTGTTAGGCTATAACTCGTGCCGCGGGGTGGAGCAGTTCGGTAGCTCGCCGGGCTCATAACCCGGAGGTCGCAGGTTCAAATCCTGTCCCCGCAACAAAAGAAAGGCCCTCTGACTCGGAGAAATCCAGGTCAGAGGGCCTTTCGCTTTGCCGGCGCGGACTCGGAATCGTGCGATCCGACGGGGCGACGGATCAGTAGTCCCACTCGAGAGACGGATCCGCGGGCACCAGAGGCAAGTCATCCCGGTCCTGTTGCGGTTCGACGGTGACCTTCACCCGCGTACCCGAGCAGACGAGCACGCTCATCATCCCCACCGAGGCCGAGAATGCGACGAACGTAGGTCGCGTGCGGGCGGCCTTCTCGATCCGGCCCATGAGGTCGACGAGGTCCTGGTCCGCCGTGAGCACGAACTCCTCGTCGTCGACCACGATGCGAGTGACGGTGCCCATCGGACTGCTCCTCCGTACGGAAGACGAGGGATCGTCTCCAGAGTCCCGACGGTAGCCCCGGGACGAGACGAAGGCGCGGGGGTTGCGTCGATACCACGAGCGTGCATGGTCAGGTCGTGGAGCCCCGGAACGCGAATGGGCGCCCCGTCCGGGGCGCCCATTCGGCTGTCGTCAGTGCGGACTCACTCCCCCGACGAGCTCTCCAGCTCGAGGAGGGTGTTGACCGCATCCGTGAGACGCTTGTCGGCCTCGGCGAACTTGGTCAGGTCGCCCGACTTGAGAGCGGCCTCACGGTCGGTGAGTGCCTGCTGCGCCGCGGCGAGCGCCTCAGCCTGCGCGTCGGTCGGCGTGGTCGGCTCGGTCGGCACCTCTCCGGTATCGGGATCGGGGGTCGGTTCGACCTCGTCGTCTCCACCCGTAGCGCCGGCGTCGCCGCCGAACAGGGTGTCGAGCGCCGCGGTCAGTGTGTCCTCGAACGCGACCTTGTCGCCGAAGGCCACGAGGACCTTCTGCAGACGGGGCAGCTTCGTGCCCTCGGACGACTGCACATAGACCGGCTGCACATAGAGCAGACCGCCACCGACCGGCAGCGTCAGCAGGTTGCCGTACAGGACCTCCGACTCTCCCTGCTGCAGCAGGTTGAGCTGCGGCACCACGGCCGTGTCCGAGTTGTAGGTGTTCTGCACCTGCCCGGGGCCGGGCACCGTCGTGTCGGTGTCGATCTCGAGCATCCGCAGTTGTCCGTAGCCCTCGGCCTTCACGCCGGCTTTCGAACCGGCATCCGAGTCGACGGCGAGGTACCCCATCAGGACATCACGGTTGCTGCCGCCCTGCGCAGACGGGATGAACGTGGAGAACATCGAGAACCGCGGCGACTCCTGGCCGGGCATCTGCATCGTCAGGTAGTACGGCGGCTGCAGGACCGAGTCGCTCCGAGGGTCGTTCGGCGTCTGCCAGCGGTTGTCCTGCTGCGCGAACGAGCCCGCGGTGTCGATGTGATACGTGCCGAGGATGTCGCGCTGGACCTTGAAGAGATCGGTCGGGTAGCGCACGTGGCTCATCAGGTCGGCCGACATGTCGCTGACCGACTTGAGCGTCGACGGGTAGATGTTCTGCCACGTCTGCAGCACCGGATCCTGGTCGTCCCACGCGTAGAGGGTGACCGAACCGTCGTAGGCGTCGACCGTGGCCTTGACCGAGTTGCGGATGTAGTTGATCTCGTCGATCGCGAGCGTCGGCGACGGGAGGTTCGAGTCGGCGATCGCATCCGACAGGCTCACGTTCGTCGAGTAGGGATAGGTCGCGCTCGTGGTGTACCCGTCGATGATCCAGACGATCTTGCCGTCCACGACGCTCGGGTACGGGTCGCTGTCGAGCTCGAGGTACGGGGCGACCTTCTGCACGCGCGTCTTGGGATCGCGGTCGTACAGGATCTGCGAGTCGTCGTTGACGAGGTTCGAGAACAGGATCTGCTCCGACTGGAACTTCAGCGCGTACAGCAGCTTCGTGAAGGTGCTGCCGATCTTCGGCCCACCGTCGCCCTCGAAGGTCGTCTTGGTCTCGCTCGCGCCGTCCTTGCCTCGCGGGTAGTCGATCTCGACGGGATCGGTTCCGTCAGGTGCACCGACGATCGAGTACTCGGGAGAGTTCTCACCGAAGTACACGCGCGGCTCGAAGTTCTCCTGGTCGGTGAGGAACCCGGAGGAGGGGATCCCCCGCTCGAGGAACACCGGCTCGCCGTCGCTCGTGCGCTGGTTGCCGGCAGCGGCCACGAGCCCGTAGCCGTGGGTGTAGACCGCGGCGCGGTTGTTCCAGTTCGTGACGTCGACGCCGTTCATGTCGAGGTCGCGGACCGAGACCACGGTGTCCTGCATCTCGCCGTCGATCTCGTAGCGGTCGACGTCGAGCTTCTCTTGGAACTGGTAGTACCCGCGGTACTGCTCGAGCTGGCGCACGGCCGGGCTGATCACGTTCGGGTCGACGATGCGGATGGATGCCGTCGTCTCGGCGTCCTCACGCAGCTGACCGGCCTCGGCGTCGGTCTCGGCCTCGAAGGGAGTCGTCTCGAGGTCGGCAACCCCGTACGCCTCCTTCGTTCCGTCGATGTTCCGCTGGTAGAACTCGGCCTGATAGGCGTTCTGGTTCGGGCGCACCTGGAAGGTGGTGACAGCCCAGGGGAAGCCGACGCCGACGACGAGCGAGGCGACGATCAGCAGCGCAGTCGCCGCGAGCGGGAAGCGCCAGCGGCCGATGACGGCCGTGACGAAGAAGAGGACTGCGACGATCGCGGCGATGATCGTGAGGATCGCAAGCCCGGGGATGGTCGCATTGACGCCCGTGTACGCGGGGCCGACGATCCGGTCGTCCTGGGCGACGAGCGTCTTGTACCGGTCGAGCCAGAGGCTGGCGGCCTGCACCAGAAGGTAGAGGCCCGCGATGATCGCGAGCTGGATGCGAGCGGGCTTCGAGATGCGCAGCTCGCCCTGTCCGATCCGGACGGAGCCGTAGAGGTACGACACGAGCGCCGTCACGATGAGGGTGAGCAGGAGCACCGCCGACACGAACGCGAGAAGGATCGAGTAGAACGGCATGGCGAACATGTAGAAGCCCGTGTCCATGCCGAACTGCGGGTCGGTCGCGTCAGTGGCGACGCCGTTGGCCCAGAGCCACACGGTCTTCCACTGGCTCGCCGCCGAGAAGCCGGCGAACAGGCCGAAGAAGATCGGCATGCCCCACATCGCGAGTCGACGCAGCGGCTCGATGACCTCCTGGTACCGGTCGAGCTGCGAGCTGAGTCGCACGTAGACGGGCCGCAGACGGTACGCGAGCTGGATGGCCACGAACAGAGGGACGGCCATGCCGAGGAACCCGACGACGAACATCACCGCCGTGGCGAACCATTGGGTGGTGAGCACTCCCGCGAAGCCCACCTGGTCGAACCAGAGGAATTCGGTGTACAGCGACGCGAAGACGAAGAATGCGGCGATCAATGCGGCGATGATCGCCAAGGAGATGCCGAAGATTCGTCGCGAGGTTCGGGGAGTGGCCGGGTTCGGTGCAGAAGTCGAGGTCACCGTCCCATCCTAGGCACGCCTTACTGTGCTGCGGCTGTCATACCGATCACGGGGAGGTCACGACGTCGCATGTCGGGAGCGAGTCGACGTCGCCGCCGTTCGCGATCACTTCGAGCGCGTCGAGGGATTCTTCGAGAGTCGAGGTGCTGATCACGGTCAGCCCGTCGGGCACGTGCCCGGTGACCTCGTCGCAGTTCGAGCTGGGTGCGAGGAACCAGTCCGCCCCCGCATCCCGCGCGCCGTAGAGCTTCTGACGGATGCCGCCGATGGGCCCGACCGTGCCGTCGGCCTCGATCGTCCCGGTACCGGCCACGTTCTCGCCGCCGTTGAGCTCGCCCTCGGTCAGCGTGTCGATGATGCCCAGTGCGAACATCATCCCCGCGCTCGGACCGCCGACGTTGTCGAGCTGGAGTGTGACGTCGACCTCGAAGTCGTAGTCCGTGCGCAGGGTGACACCGATCAGCCAGGTGGTCACGTCGCCGTCGACCTGCTTCTCGGGCGTCACCTCGACGACCTTCTCGTCGCCTCCACGATCCACCGTGAGCTCGACGGGGTCTCCCCCGGCATCCTGGATGGCCTGCCGCAGCTGTTTCGCCGAGGTCACCGCCGTGCCGTCGATCGCGGTGATGACGTCGTCGGCCTGGAGGATGCCCGTCGCGGGCGCATCCTCGACCACGTCGACCACGGCGACCTCGGCGCCCGTGTCGTAGCCGAGTTCGTTCAATGCCGCTGCCGTCGCCTCGTGCTGCGAGTCGACCATCATCGTCGCGTTGCGCTCGTCGCGCTGTTCTGTGGTGACGCCTTCGGGGAACACGGAGTCGAGGGGGACGACGGCGCGAGAGGGATCCATCCACGCGAGAGCCAGCTCGAACCAGCTCGGCGTGCGCTCGCGGTTGCCGACCACCTGGACGGTCGTGAGGTCGAGCGTGCCCGCGGTCTCGAACGTCTCAGCGCCCTCGACCTGGATGAGCGGGATCTGTTCGCCGTCGGCACCCGCGGCGGTGCCGAGGGTGTCGTACACGGGGCCCGGCCGCTGGATCACGTACGGGGTGGGCAGGAAGGTCAGCACGACGAGCGCGATCAACGCGACGATCAGTGCCCAGACACCGAGTCCGAGCTTCACAGACCGTGTTCGATCCACAGTGTTCCTCCGTCGTTCGCGGGCGGCGTACAGCGATCTGCCCGCGTCGGGGTCTCGCGGCCGATCCTGTGACTAGCGTAGATGCCACGGCTTTAGGCGTGCTGAGAGGCGAGCGACATGTCAGACAACGAACCGACCCCCGAGGACTTCCAGGAGTTCCTCCGACGAATGATGTCCGGCCAAGGCGGCGGAGACATCGACCCCGAGGCGCTGCAGAACGCCTTCGCGGGGATGGACGGGATCCAGATCGACCCGGCGATGATGCAGACGATCATGTCGCAGCTCCAGGGCGCGTTCGGCGGCGATGCATGGGAGAACGCGTTGCGCCAGGCCCTGCACATCGCGAACCGCGACGGGCTCGGCATCACCGACGGCTCCCGGGGTTCGCTCGTCGACTCGTTCGCGCTCGCCGACCTCTGGCTCGGCGAGGCCACGACGATCTCCGAACTCGCCGAGGCGCCCAAGGCGATGACCCGAGGCGAGTGGGTCGAAGCGACCCTCCCGGTGTGGAAGGAGATCGCCGGCCCCGTCTCGACGAGCATCGCCGACGCTCTCACCAGTGCCCTCGACACGCAGGTGCCGGAAGACATGCGCGAGGTGGTGCAGGGAGCGGGCAAGCTCATGCGCGGGCTCGGCGGATCGGTGTTCGCCGCCCAGTTCGGACAGGTGCTCGGCAACCTCTCGCTCGAGGTCGTGTCGGGAGGCGACGTCGGCATCCCCGTGCTGCCGGCGGGAACCGCTGCCGTCATCCCGCAGAACCTGACGGCGTTCGGCGACGGACTCGAGATCCCGGAAGACCAGATCACGCTCTATCTGGCGACACGCGAACTCGCATACGCGCGCCTGTACCGCCACGCCAAGTGGCTGCACCTGCACGTGATGGCGCAGATCACGGACTTCGCCCGCGGCGTCACAGTGGATGTCGACGCCCTCGAAGACGTCGCGAGCCGCCTCGACCCGTCGAACCCCGAAGAACTCCGCGCGGCGATCGAGGGCGGAGCACTGCTTCCCACCCAGACCGAGGCTCAGCGCGAGTCCCTGGCGAGACTCGAGAACCTCGTCGCGACGATCGACGGCTGGGTCGACGTCGTCACCGCGCAGGCGACGTCCCGACTTCCCGACGGCGCGAGGATCGCCGAGGCCGCGCGCCGACGCCGCGCGGTGGGAGGACCGGCCGAAGACGCCCTCGGCGCGCTCGTCGGCCTGAAGCTGCGGCCGCGTCGACTGCGCGAGGCCTCGGCCATGTGGCAGGCGGTCACGGATGCCGTGGGGATCGCCGGACGCGACGCCCTCTGGGACTACCCCGACCTCATGCCGACCTCGGACGACATCGACGACCCTTCCAAGCTCGTCGCAAGGCTGCAGGCGACGGCCCGTGGCGAGCAGCCCGTCGCCGACGAGTTCGACGAGGCCCTCGCACGGCTTCTGGACGGCGACGACTTCTCGGGAGAGCAGCCGAGTCCGACCGGTGATGTCTCGACGAGCGACGACGCCGAGGAGGACGACGGCGAGGGCACCGGGGGCGACCGCCCGGTGTGATGGGCGGCGTTCCGCTCGCCGAGGACTCGACCTCGACGGGCAGAACGCACGACGACTTCTCCACGGATGCGGCGGACGGCTCCATCCGGAGCTGCGGAGTCCGCAGAATCGAGGGATGTCGCCTCTGACTCCCCAGACCACCACCCGCCTGGACCCGTCCGTGCCGCTGCTCTGGCGCGACGGAGAGACCCTGCAGATCGGCATCGAGGGCACCCTGCGCATCCCCGCGTCGGAGCCATGGGTGGAGCGGGTGGTCGCCCGGATGGCGGCAGGTTTCCGGCGCTCGGCATTCGATGTGATCGCCCACGCTGCGGGTGCGCCTCGCGCCGACGCGCGGGCGCTCCTCGCCCGCCTCGAGCCCCTGCTCGTCGATGACGCCGAGGCAGCGCGCGCGGCGTGGGTCGAGAGCATCGACGTGCTCGACGGACGCTGCGAGTACCGGATGCGCGAGGCCCTCGTCGAGGAGGGCATCGCCGCCGGCGCGAGAGAGAACCCCGGCGACATCGGTGTCGTCCTCGTCGAGGGTGCCGCCGCGGCACTGCAGTTCGCGCGCTACCTGCGCGAGGACACCGCCCATCTGCCGGTCTCGCTGGAGAGCGGCCGGACGACGATCGGGCCTCTGATCGTGCCCGGCGACACGCCCTGTCTGACCTGTCGTGACGAGCACGAGCGCGACCGCGACTCGGCCTGGCCGAGGATGCACGCGCAGCTCATCGGACGCAGGTCGGGGCCGATCAGCATCGCACGGATCGCCGAAGCGGCGACTCTCGTGGCGCGCCTGCTCATGACGACGGCCTCGCTCGGGTCCTCTGTCGAGGTCAGCGGCGATGGCCGGCGCGTGTGGCGTTCACTGACGTTTCACGCAGAATGCCGGTGCCGCGAGCAGTCGTTCCTATCTCTGCCAGGAACCGCGACGGCGCCCGCTCCCCTCGTCCCGCTGAGCGCGACCACGACAGAGACAGCGTACGCGCGGCGCGCGTGACGCCGACGTATGCGAGCCGCCGTTCCTCGTCGATCGCCTCGAAGCCGGTGGCATACGAGATCGGCAGTGCCCCCTCCGCCCAACCGGCGAGGTACACATGCGGCCACTCGAGGCCTTTCGCCGCGTGCAGCGTCGACAGCGTGACGGTTCGCATCGTCGGCTCGTGCTGATCCTTGGCCCGGGCCATGAGCGCGTCGCTGAAGGTGCGGAGGTTCTCGTCCGGACCGGCTTCCTCCGCCAGCCGGAGGATCGCCCGTCGCGCTTCCCAGCCGTCGCGCTGCGCTCCGCCGGCCTGCGGCGGATCATCGGTGAGACCGAGCTCGCGAAGCACCCGCTGAACGCCGGGGAGGAAGCCGTGCTCCGTGGGGGCCACGGCGGCGGCCCGCAGCGCGAGGATTGCCTGCCGCACCTCCGGCATCGCGAAGAAGCGGGTTCCGCCCAGCACGGATGTCGCGATCCCCTCTGCGGCGAGCGCCTGCTGCAGGACGGCCGACTGCGCGTGGGCCCGGTACAGCAGGGCGATGTCGGCCGGCGAGGCTCCGGCCTCGATCCGCGCCGACACCGAGGCCGCGATGCCCTCCGCCTCGTCGCGCTCGGTGTCGTAGGCGGTGACGGTCGGCGAATCGGCGTTGAAGGTCTCGCGAGCAGGCACCAGTTCGAGTGCGCCCGGCCGGCCCTTCATCAGCGCGTTGGCCGCGTCGAGGATCGGAGCCTGCGACCGATAGTTGGTCTCGAGGCGCACCACCGTGGCATCCGCGTGCCGGCGTTCGAACTCGAGCAGGAATCGCTGCTCCGCACCGGCGAACGAGTAGATCGTCTGGCTCGCATCGCCGACGACGCAGATGTCACGGCGATCGCCGAGCCACAGCTCCAGCAGCCGGTTCTGCAGCGGGGAGACGTCCTGGTACTCGTCGACAGTGAAGTGCCGGTACTGCTCGTGGACAGACGCCGCGACTCGCGGCTCGGCCTCGAGCATCCCCGCACAGGCCAGCAGGACGTCTTCGAAATCGAGCTGGCGTCTCTCGTCCTTCAGCGCCTCGTACCGCTGCTGGAGTTCGGCGAACTGCGACGCATCGATGCCGCTCATCGAACGCCCGAGTGCCGCATGCTGCTCGATCGAGAGCATCGACACCTTGCGCCACTCGATCTCGGAGGCGATGTCACGCAGAGTGGCCGTGCTCGGCCGCAGCCGCATCGCGTCGGCGGCCTGACCGAGCACCCGCACCTTGTTGTCGATGATCGAGGGCGCCGGCGAGCCGGCGAGTGTCGGCCAGAAGAAGTTCAGCTGCGCGAGCGCCGCAGCGTGGAACGTGCGGGCGGCGACGCCTTCGACACCGAGCGCGCGCAGTCGTCCCCTGAGCTCACCCGCAGCCTTGGCCGTGAAGGTCACCGCCATCACGCGCGACGGCGAGTAGGCGCCGGTGTCCACGCCGTGGGCGATGCGGTGGGTGATCACCCGGGTCTTTCCGGTTCCGGCACCGGCAAGAACGGCCACGGGGCCTCGGAGCACCGATGCCGCCTCCCGCTGTCGATCGTCGAGTGCCTCGAGCGCGCTCACGCACGCTCCTCGAACCACGACACGATGAGGGCGCGGGCGATCGATGCCGGGCCAGGCAGTCCGACGGGTCCGTCTCCGGCGAGGGCGGAGCCGATCTCGTCGCGAGTGAACCACCGCACGTCGATGATCTCCTCACCGTCCGGGCGCAGTTCGTGATCGTCCACAGCCACCGCACGGAAGCCGAGCATCAGCGACCGAGGGAAGGGCCACGGCTGCGACGACACGTATCGGAGGGATGCGAGGCGGACGCCGGACTCCTCCTCGAGCTCACGGTGCACGGTGGACTCCAGCGACTCCCCCGCCTCGGTGAACCCGGCGAAGCACGAGTACATCCGGCCGCCCCAGTTCGCGTTGGCGCCGAGCAGCAGCCTCTCGCCGTCGGAGCTCTCGACCGCGACGATCACGGCGGGGTCGGTGCGCGGGAAGTGCTCGCGGCCGCAGACGAGGCAGTGCCGCGACCATCCGGCCTGACGAAGCTCGGTCGCTCCTCCGCAGGTGGGACAGAACGGGGCGTCGCGCAGCCATCCCCCCAGTGCGAGGGCCTCGATGAGGAGCTCGGTGTCATCCGCGCCCAATCGCGCTCCGAGGTCGCGAAGGCCGAGCCAGGTCTCGTCCGGAGACGTGTCGACGGTGTCGCCCTCCGGCGGCAGCACCGCGAGGAGGATCGGCGTGCCCTCGGCGTCGCGCCCCAGCAGTGCCCAGACGGCCTCGGCGATCTCGGACGCGGGCACCCTGAGCAACGAGGCAGTGTCGAGGTCACCGCCGGCGATGCGCACGCGCCCGTCACGGACGGCGATCACCCGAGTGGTCTCGTCGGCGCGGAGCCGCTCGATGACTCCCGGTTCCGCTCTCAGATCTGCGGCTCGGTCGAGGGACGTGGTCTTCGTGGTCATCGGCTCCCTCTCTCACGGGCGTGGCGGAAGCGGGACCGCCCCCGCGTCCACCTACCCTGGGGGTATGGGACGCTCTCCATTCACTCTAGCCGCGGCGGTGACTGCCGCACTGCCCGGCGCGGAGGTGACCGGAGCCCGCACACTCAGCGCGGACGGCGACGGACGCTTCGACTCCGCGGTGGCCACGCTCGCAGACGGACGCGAGCTCGCGATCCGCGTCGCCGACGACGACGAGTCCGCCCGTGAGCTCGCCGGCGAAGCCCTCGCGCTGCGTGCTCTGACGGCCGGCGCACGAGCGATGCTCCCGTTCAAGGCGCCCGAGTACATCGGCGAGACCCGTCTCGCCGATGCCCGCGCCCTCGTGACCGAGCTGCTTCCGGGTTTCCAGATCGAGGCGGCGATGGTTCCCGCCGGGCGCGGCGCCGCCGAGTCGATGGGAACCGCGATCGCGGCCGTGCACGCTCTCCCCACCTCGGTGGTGCGCGGTGCCGGGCTGACCACGCGCTCCGCGCAGGAGAGTCGCGACGAACTGGCCCGTCTCGTCGATGCCGCCGCGTCGACCGGGCGTGTACCCGCTCGACTCACGGTGCGGTGGCGCGAAGCCGTCGCCGATGACGAGCTGTGGCGGTTCGAATCCACCGTCGTGCTCGGCGGAGTGCAGTCGACCTCCTTCCTCTTCCACGACGACCCCGAACGCGGGCCCGAGGTGACCGGCCTCATCGGGTGGCATTCACTGGCCGTCGGCGACCCGGCCGTCGACCTGTCGTGGCTCTCTGCAGCCCCGGATGCCGCAGACGACGTGCACGCCGCCTACGCGCGCTCTTCCGACCGTGTTCCCGACCCCGCGCTCGAGGTGCGGGCACGGCTGCTCGCCGAGCTCGAGTTCGCCCGCTGGCTGGTGCACGGAGACTCGCTGCGCCGCACCGACATCGTCGATGATGCGTCGGCCCTGCTCGAAGCCCTCGCCGAGGGATTGCACGAGGACGCGCTCGGAGTGATCTCCTCCCGCAACGACGGCGTCGACTCCGCCCTCGATGCGCTCGATCGCGTTCCCGCGAGCGCATCGACGGGTGCCGACACGTCGATGCAGACCGACGCGTACAACCCGAACGAGCTGTGGCGTGACGATGAGGCCGATGACGATGCCACCGGCGACCTCACCGACGGTGCAGCGGAAGCCGCGCGACGCCTTCAGGTGGGCGGCCTCGAGACGGAGGATCTCTCGGCCGTGCGGTCATCGACGTCCGACGACCACACGCCGCAGGGGCGCTCGACCGACGAGATGTCGGCCGGTGCTCACACCCACGCAGGCGATGGCGACCCTGACGGCGACGGTTCGCCGGAGGACGAGGCTCAGCGGGCGGCGCGGGCCGCGCTCCAGCGCTGGAAGAGCTCCGACTCGGTGTAGACCCGGTCGCCGCGGATGATGAGGTCGTCAGCGACGTAGTACAGCGCGACGTCGATCTCGTCGAGCGGCACTCCGAATCGTCGATGGTAGGCGAGACGGTAGAGGGCGAGCTGCAGCATGCGCTCTTCACGCTCCTGCGGCGTGCGCGGGGCCTTGCCGGTCTTCCAATCGACGATCTCGATGCGTCCGCCTCGGTCTTCTCGTCGATAGACGGCGTCGAGCTTGCAGATCACGATGTGAGCGTCGCCCGAGCGGTCGGCTCCCCCGAGGGCGAAGTCGATCTCGATCTCGACGGCGATGGGTTTCCGCGCACCCCACTCGCTGCGTTCGAAGATCTGCTGCAGGCCGGCGAGTTCCGCCGCGTCGACAGGTGACACCTCAGCCCCGTGATCGACGTCGAACGCGGAATCCTCCTCGTCGATCTCCCACAGCCCCTCGTCGACCCGATGCCCGACGCCGACGATCTCGCTGCGTCGCTCGACCCACGCGTGGAACAGGGTGCCCAGACGTGTCTGTCGATAGGGACGTTCGGGCATCGGCCGCACGATGGACGAGAGCGTGCCGCCGAAGTCGGTGACGTAGTCCTTGAAACGCGAGGCGGGGACGCGGGTCGGCGGTGGCGCATCGGTGCCACGCGCGCGTGCGGCGCGCTCGGCGAGAAGACGCGTCAGCTCGGGAGATGCCACAGGTTCGGTCTCGGCCGCCTCGCGGACGGCCGATGCTGCAGCCTCGACGGATGGTCGGCGAGCCCCGAGCGGGTCGAGGGGCCACGTCATGGTCGCTCCGGGGCCGTCATAGGGGTTCTCGTCGGGGTCGATCTCGTCGATCGCTTTGAGCCCGAGGGCCTCGATCGCTTCGATCAGGAACGGACTCGGAGCCTTTGGCTGCTTCTGACCGGCCCAGTGGGCACCTGTCAGCAGCAGGTCCGTGCGCGCGCGGGTGACGGCGACGTACGCGAGCCGTCTCTCCTCCTCCTGCTGGTAGGCCCGGTAGGAGTCCTTGAACACGGTGAGCGCGCCGGGCGTGGTCTTGCTCCTGCTGGTGAGCGAGGCGATTCCCGCCTTCAGCCGCTTCGCGGGGTCGAGCTCCTCCTCCGACGGCGGGATCCAGCTGAACGTCGGCAACGCCGCGCTGTCTCCACGCAGTGCGAACGGCAACACGCCGAATCCGAACCAGCCGGCCGTGTCCGTCGGTCGCGACGGCAGCTCGCCCTCGACCATTCGCACGACCGCGACGGCATCCCATTCGAGACCTTTGGAGCCGTGGATCGTCAGCAGCTGCACGACTCCGGGCTCGGGCGGTTCGGGACGAGGAACCAGCTCGTCGGTGGTCTCGGCCTTGTCGAGCCACGCGAGCAGGCTCGAGATCGTGCCGCGTTCATCGGCGGCGAGGAACGTGCGCACCTCGTCGGTGAAGGCGCGCAGCTGCGTCGACGCGATCCGCGCGGGACCGCGGGTCTCGTTCGCGGCGAGCTCGATGTCGAGGCGCAGTTCCAACTCGATGAGGCGCAGCAGATCGGGGAGCGGCAGAGACGACGCACGACGAAGTCGCTCGAGCATCTCTCCCGCCGCGCGAATGCGAGATCTGCCCTCGGGCGTGATCCCCGCGAGCAGGCGATAGTCGTCGCTGAGCCCTCGGAGCACGTCGACGGCATCGATGATCGACAACGCCTCATCGGCACCCCGCGACGCACGGACACGCTGGCGAAGCTCATCGTCGAGGGGCAGCAACCCGCTGTCGCGACGAGAGAGCTCGGCAGCGAGACCCTGCAGCGCCGCCATGTCGGCGACCCCGACGGCGAATCGAGGGCCCACCAGGAGCCGGATCAGCGCAGAGCCCGCCGTCGGATCGTGCAGCACGCGCAGCGTGGAGACGACGTCGACCACCTCGGGCGTCGACAGGAGACCACCGAGTCCGAGGATGCGGTGCGGGATCCCTCGCGCCGCCAGGGCCGCCGCGAACGTCTGCATGTGGCGCTTGGAGCGGAAGAGCACGGCCCCGGTGTGGGGCTTGGCGCCGTCGCCGTGGGCGGCGCGACGAGCGGCGAACCACTCGGCGACCTCGTGCGCCTCGTCATCGACCGTGAGCGGGAAGCGCACGTCGACGGCCCCGGCGCCCGCGCCCGGGCGGGCTTCGAGAGGCGGCACGTCCAATCCCGGTCTGCGCAGCGGACCGAGCACGCGATTCGCGACATCGAGGATGCTCCGGTCGTTGCGCCAGCTCGTCATCAGGCTGTAGTGGGCGACGCTCGCCTTCTCGGCGAAGGTGCGACCGAACGCATGTAGGTTGTCGGCGCTGGCGCCGCGCCATCCGTAGATCGACTGGTGCGGGTCGCCGACAGCCATCACGGCGGAGTCTCGGAACAGCCGCGCGAGGAACTGCGTCTGGATCACCGACGTGTCCTGATACTCGTCCAGGAGCACCACACGGTGCTGCAGCCGCAGTTCGTCGCGCACGTCGGACGAGGACTCGACGATGTCGTACGCACCGCTGACCTGGTCGGCGAAGTCGAGGACACCGCGTCGCTCCTTCTCTGCGATGTACTCCCTGACGAGTTCCGACAGCGCGGGAAGCGCCCGGAGATTGGCCTCCGCCGTCGCGACGTCGGAGTTGCTCCGGTACGGTTCGAACGCGTCGGCCTGGCGGAGTGCGATCCGGTCCGCGCGCGCGAGATCTGCGCGATGGTCGAGCGAATCGCCGGCGAGCCGCTGGACGGCGTCGACGACACCTGCCACCGACCGCTCGATCTCCTCCAGTTCGGGCAGGTCGGAGCGAAGCACGATGTCACGAGCGAGCATCCATGCCGCTGCCTGACTCAGCATCGCCACGTCGGATTCGCGGCCGATGCGTGCCGCGTGCTCGCGCACGATGCCGTCGGCGAACGCGTTGTAGGTCGAGACCTTGGGTCGGATCAGCAGGTCCTCGACCGCGGGCGGCGTCGTTCCCGCCCCGGTGCCGAAGCGAGAGGCGAGGTCATCGAGCACCTGGGAGCGCACGAGCTCCTGCTGGCGGCCCGGCGCTGCCCTCGAGACCCGGTCGAGCATGCCCGTCGCCACGATCTCGGACAGGTGAGGCAGCAGTCCCCGCCGGCCGTACTCGTCGATGAGTGCGAGACGGGTTCCGATGCGCTCGGCGAGCTCGCCCGCGGCCTTGCGGGTGAAGGTGAGCCCGAGGATCTCATCGCGCCGCACATGTCCGTTGGCGACGAGCCAGACCACGCGGCCGGACATCGTCTCGGTCTTGCCGCTCCCGGCCCCGGCGACCACGAGCGCCGGAGAAGGAGGCGCTTCGATGACTCGCTGCTGCGCCTCGGTGGGCGCCGGGAGGCCCAGTGCCGTGGCGATGTCGAGTGCGGACACCCCGTTGCCCGCTCCTGCCCACGCGCTCACGCGCTCACCGCCGCGACCGTGTGGATGCGGCACGGCTGGACCCGCCACTGCGTGTCGGCGCAGTGCGCCTCGACGTGGGCGGTGAAGCTCGACGCGGACATGCCGCGAGCGGCATCCGCGACCCGTGAGAGGAACCGCACCCTCTCGTCGCCCGCGAGCGTGTGTTGGTGAGCGACCCGGAAATCGCTGTTCGCCAGGGTCTTCGCCACGAGGACCAGCCTCGCCCCCGCGAGCGCCGCCGGATCGGCTCCGTCGATCAGACCCTCCTGGACCGCCACCTGGTAGGCGGCGAGCTGCGCGTGATCGGCGACCTTCTGCTCGCTCTCCGGCTCGTACTTGCCGGTCTTCAGATCGACGACGACGACGCGCTCTCTCTCAGGATCCGCCATGCTCGTCCATTTCTGCCCTCGCGCCTTGGCATGCTCCCCGCCGCCCGCCGTGTAAGCCTCGACCCTGTCGATGAACCCGTGGATGATCGCCTGCTGCGGGTGCGCTTCCGACTCGTCGAGCGTTGCGCGCACCGCCGGCACTCCCCCGTCGTCCGCGGGGATCTCGACGGCGAAGCGGAACTCGACCTCACCGGCGATCACGCGGCCGCCCTCCGTCGCCACGTCGGCGAGGTAGCTGTGGAGTCGATCGATGTAGAGCTCGGCGCGACGGCGCTCCTTCCGCCCGATCCAGGCCGTCTCGAAGTCGAGCTCGGGCCAGTGCTCGACGAGCACGGCGCGGAGTCGGTCGAGCTCGCCGTCCGGCACCTGTTCCATCGCCTCGTGGATGATCGTTCCTATCCCCGCCGACGGGGGCATGACGGTGTCGCCACCCAGCGCCGACACGGCCCAGTTCAGCTCGCACTCCTCGAAGGACTCCATGCGCGAGGGCGATACCCGGGCGGCCTCGACGGTGAGGTCGTGCAGAGGTGCATCGGTGGTCGGCGCCGTCACTCCGTACCAGTCGGAGGGATCGGCTCCGGGAACGCCCTCGCGCGCGAGCACGGCCAGCTGCGCGGCGGCGTGCTCTCGCGCAGGCACAGAGGTCGAGGTGGTGAGCACACGGCGGTGGCGGGCGACGAGCCCGCGCAGGGTGAGCGGATGCTCCGCCGATGCATGCATGTCGGGAGGGTCGGGCACCGGCAGAAAGGCGAAGAACGGACTCGGGGTCATGTCGTCGTCATCGACCGCCGTGATGAGGAGTCTTCTCCGCGCCCGCGAGATCGCTCGCACGAAGAGGCGCAGTTCGTCGTGAAGTGCGGCCCGGCGTCGATCGAGCACATCCGGGCTCTGCTCATCAGTCCCGGTACGGGATGCGAGCAGGGCATCCGCAAGACGCCAGGTCTGCAGCATCCCGCCGCGCAGGCGCACGTTGGGCCAGATCCCGTCCTGCACACCCGCCACCACGACGGCGTCGAACTCGGCTCCGAGTGCGGTCGCAGGCGTGAGGAGCGTGACCCTCCCCGGTCGATCCGGACTCGACAGGGAGTCTTCAGGGACCTCGCTGTCGAGGATGTCTCTCACGAAGACGTCGGGCTTCTCGTTCGGCGTGCGCTCGACGAACCGCTTCGCCGCGGCGAACAGCGACACGAGAGCATCGAGCGCCCTGGCCGTCTCCGCGCCGCTGGACTGCTGCGACATCTCGCGCCACGCGACCTGCAGCTTGCGTCCGTCGACGGCTCGCGCCTGATCCCACACGCGCCACAGCAGGTCGTGGATCGTCTCGCCTGCCTCGGCCGCGTCGGCCACCTCGGCGACCGCGTGCGCGAAGCGAGCGGCGGTGCGGGATTCCTGCGCGTCGATCAACGTGAAGTGGTCGGGAGACGTCAGCGCCTGCCGGAGCAGCTCCCGTGCCGGGGTCGAACCGCCGTTCGCGAGCTCGATGTGGCGCAGTCGGGCGCGGAGTCTCCTCAGGCCGATCGCGTCCATTCCCCCGAAGGGCGTGCGGAGCGCTTCCTCCCATTCCTGAGGAGTGCGGGCCTCCGGCGCGGTGAGCGCGAGGCGCACGATGCCGACGATGTCGCGCACGATCGGCTCGGTGCCGAGGGGGCGCTGCACGCCCGCGGCTCTGGTCGGTATCTCACGCGCCGCGAGCTCCGCCTCGAGCTGGGTCACCTGGCGGGTGTCGTGGGCGATGACGGCCAGGCGGTCCCAGGGGATGTCGCGGGTGAGATGCCACTCGCGCATGACTCCGGCGATGCGATCCAGCTCCTCGTGCGGAGACGGCGCGATGAATGTGCCGACCACCGCAGGTGCGCCGAGCTCGTCCGCCTCGACGGGCACCGGTGCACGTCGGTGCTCGACACGACCGGACACGCCGATCGCCTGGGTGACCGTGCGGGTCAGCGCGGTGAGGGCGCGGGCCTGGCGATGCGGCTCGTCGAGCACGTGCACCTCCCCCAGCTCGGCTGCGAGCTGCGCGAACAGCTCGGGGCTCGCACCGCGGAACGCGCCCGAGGAGATGTCGGGATCGCCGAACGCGTGCACCGCGACGCCTCTCGACCGCAGCGCCCGCACCACGGCGACGCCACCTCTGGTCAGCTCCTGGGCGTCGTCGATCAGGACCACGTCGAGGGCGGCCAGCGGACCGAGGGCCGCCGCATCCGCCGTCTGCAGGATCGCGGATGCCTCGGCGAGCAGATCGGCGGCGTCGCGATGCGAGGCGCGCGCCTGGTCGAGCACAGCACGGTACTCGACGAGGAAGTCGGCAGTCGCGGACCATGCCGGGTCGCCGGCTGCACGCAGTTCGTCCGGCTGTGCGCCGAGCTCGACGCACTCTGCGAGGAACGCTCTGAGTTCGGATCGGAACCCTTTGGAGGCGCGGACCGAGGGGCTCAGCGCCTCGGGCCAGACGATGCGCTCGTCTTCGACATCGCCGGCGAGGAGTTCGGCGATCAGCCGGTCCTGATCGGCTCCGGTGAGCAGCGCCGGCGGCTCGGACCCGGCGCGCACCATGGCTCCGCGTACGACCTGGAACGCGAAGGATCCGAGCGACCTCGCCAGCGGACCGGGCGTGGCCTGCCCGATGCGCACGCCGATCCGGTCTCGTAGCGCTGTCGCCGCGCCGCGGCTCGGTGTGAGCACGAGAAGCTCTTCAGGACGCAGCCCCTCGGTATCGAGCAGATGCACGACTCGTTCGGTGAGGGTGCGGGTCTTCCCCGTTCCCGGGGCGCCGATGATGACACCGGATGCCGTCGCGTCAGCGCCGATCACGGCTCTCTGCGCGGCATCCTCTGTCATGCTCTCCACGCTACTGCGGCCTGCGGACATCCCCGTCCGCGCCGGCCTCCCGTCGCTGTGCGCTCACGGCGAAACAGGGCCGTCGGCCGATCCCGACGCGCCGCCGCCCGGTAGAGTTGGGCGCAGTCGTCGACCCCCGTGGTCGACTCGACCACAGCATCGTCGACTGGAAAACAGGAGTACGCGTGGAAATCCGCATCGGCATCATCAACACCGGCCGCGAGCTCAGCTTCGAGACCGCATCGAGCGCGGACGAGGTCCGCACCCAGGTCTCGACCGCTCTCGAGCAGAACACCTCCCACCTGAGCTTCGCCGACGTGAAGGGCAACTCGTACCTCGTTCCCACCGCGAACCTCGCCTACATCGAGCTGGGGACCGAGGAGTCACGTCGCGTCGGCTTCTTCGCCTGACACGACGATGTACATCCTTCTCGCACTCATCGGGGCGTGCGTGCTCGGCATCGCCGCCCACTTCATGATCGATGGCCGAGAACTGCGCGGAGTCGCACTGACGCCCGCCATCGCGACGGCTGTGGCCGCTGCCGTCTACACCGGCCTGCAGTGGCTGGGCGTGGGTGAAGACAGCATCTGGCTGTGGCTCGCCAGCGTCCTCGGCTCGGTCGTGGTGGCCGCAGCGCTGACGATCGCGATCGTCGCTTGGCGTCGGCGGTCGGATGCCGCGGCCAAGGTCGCACTCGGCATCTGATCACTCGTGGACGAGCGTCGCACGCTGCGGTGGATCCGTATCAGCATCGGCGTGCTCATGCTCGGCCTTGTACTGAGCGGTGTCACTGCATTTCCGCTGCGGCTCGAGCTCGGCTTCGCGTCGAGCGTCCTGCACGACCCGCCGTTCGCCGCCTGGTTCCCTGATGCCGTCGGCTGGGTGGATCGTGTGGCGGATGCTCTGACCGACGTCGACGCCCGGTACCCGTTCATCGCCTACGGCACGGACTGGCTCGCCTTCGCGCACCTCGTCATCGCCGTCGTGTTCATCGGACCGCTGGTCGATCCGGTGCGGAACATCTGGGTGATCCAGTTCGGGGTCATCGCCTGCATCGGGATCGTTCCGCTCGCGCTGATCGCCGGCAGCATCCGAGGCATCCCGCTCGGCTGGCAGCTGATCGACATCTCGTTCGGCGTGATCGGAGCCATCCCGGCCGTGATCGCCTGGCGCCTGACGCGGCGCCTCGAACGGCTGCGGGCGAGGACGGTCTCCGGCTAGGAGGCCAGCCCCATCGCATCCATGCGACGCGCGTGGGCACCCATGAGCTCGGTGTAGACGAGCTCGACGCGGTCTTCACTCATCGCGGCGAGCTCGGGCTGGCGCAGAGCCGACCGGCACACCAGGATCGTGTCGCCGACCAGGCGCCGTGCCCACATCGAGAGCAGCGAACGCCATTCCCCGTCGCCGTCGATCGTCTCCTGGATGATCGCGACGATCTCATGGCGGGCGTCGTCCTCACTGAGGATCTCCGCGACGCGTTCGCCGGTCTCGCCGTAGCTCGACGCGAGCGCGAAGTAGAAGTCGTCGAGCATTCCGGCCGTGATGTAGACGGCCAGCAGCGTCTCGCGCGGGCGTGCACCGATCGTCTTGCGACGGAAGGCGTCGAGGTTCTCCCGGAACGGCAGCATGAGCTGCGTGGGATCGTCACCGCGCTCCGCGATCAGATCGACGATCGCCCTGTGCTTCGTCAACGCTGCGCCGGCCGCGCGCGACAACGACTCCTTCTCGGACAGCTCGGGAGTCGCCCGGATCAGGCGCGTGAGCGTCTCGAAGTACCCGAGCTGCAGGTAAGCCGCCTGGCCGAGGAATCTGTTGAGTTCCGGAGCGAGCTCGGCGAAGTCGACGCGCGTCGACGCGCCCTGATCACCACGGCTGCGCAACGTCAGTGTGCGCCGGGGCGTCCTACGCTTCCAGAACCAGTTCACCACGGGGTTCACAATACTCGGGCGACGCGTCTCTTCCGGGCGCCACCACCCCCTCGGGTAGGCTTGTGCTGTCCCCGCCGTCGGAGCGGGGCCCGCGCCTGTGGCACATGAGACGGCGTGGATCCGTGAAACATGGCGATCCTCGCAGGTCGCCGGACAGGCATCTGAACATTGACAACCTTCGCTGATCTCGGAATCGATCAGGACATCGTCGACGCACTGGCCTCCAAGGGCATCGTCGACGCCTTCCCGATCCAGGAGCAGACCATCCCCCTCGGCCTTCCCGGCCAGGACATCATCGGCCAGGCCAAGACCGGAACCGGTAAGACCTTCGGCTTCGGCATCCCCGTCGTGCAGCGCCTGGGCCTGAACCCGGAGCACGGCGTCAAGGCGCTGATCGTCGTCCCCACGCGCGAACTCGCGGTGCAGGTGTACGAAGACATCGATCTGCTGACGAGCAACCGCTCGACCAGCGTCGTCGCGATCTACGGCGGCAAGGCCTACGAGGGTCAGATCGACCAGCTCAAGGCGGGAGCGCAGATCGTCGTCGGCACGCCCGGTCGTCTCATCGACCTCGCGGGCCAGCGTCTGCTCGACCTCTCGAACGCGACCGAGGTCGTGCTCGACGAGGCCGACAAGATGCTCGACCTCGGCTTCCTCGCCGACATCGAGAAGATCTTCCAGAAGGTGCCCGCCGTGCGGCACACGCAGCTCTTCTCGGCGACCATGCCCGGCCCGATCGTCGCTCTGGCGCGCCGGTTCATGTCGAACCCGATCCACATCCGTGCGAGCGACCCCGATGAGGGCCTCACGCAGGCCAACATCAAGCACCTCGTCTACCGCGCCCACTCGCTCGACAAGGACGAGATCATCGCGCGCATCCTGCAGGCAGAGGGCCGCGGCAAGACCGTGATCTTCACCCGCACCAAGCGTGCTGCGCAGCGCCTCGTCGACGAGCTCGGCGACCGCGGATTCAACGTCGGTGGGGTCCACGGCGACATGGGACAGGATCAGCGCGAGCGCTCCATGGCCGCGTTCAAGGCGGGCAAGCGCGATGTGCTCGTCGCGACCGACGTCGCCGCCCGAGGCATCGACGTCGACGACGTCACGCACGTGATCAACCACACCATCCCCGACGAGGACAAGACGTACCTGCACCGCGCCGGCCGCACGGGTCGCGCGGGCAAGACCGGCATCGCCGTGACGTTCGTCGACTGGGAGGACCTGCACAAGTGGGCTCTCATCAACCGCGCCCTCGAGTTCGGACAGCCCGAGCCCGTCGAGACCTACTCGTCGAGCCCGCACCTGTTCGAGGACCTCGATATCCCCGCCGGCACCAAGGGCCGCCTCGTCTCGGCACCGAAGACGCAGTCGGTGAAGACCGAGCGCGCGCCTCGTCCGGAGCGCGCAGCGGATGCCGCCGCCGAGGGGACCGACGAGGGCGGCACCCGTCGTCGGCGTCGCCGCCGTGGAGGCTCGAACCCGGTGGGTTCGACGTTCGCAGAGGGTGCGACGGACTCGGCGTCCGGCGATTCGCAGTCCGCTCCGTCCGGTGACCGCAGCGCCGAGGGCGCAGGCACGCACGACGGCTCGGGCAAGGAGCACCACGACGGCAAGCCCGCACCGGCACGCCGTCGCCGTCGCCGCCGCGGCGGCTCGGGTGGCGCGGGAGCCGCCCCGGTCGTCGGAGCCTGACAGACCTCGATCCGATCGACGACAGAGGGGCGGATGCCACACGGCATCCGCCCCTCTGTCATGAGCCCGCAGACCCGCCGTCTCGCGATCAGGCGTAGCGCGGTGCGGTACCCGTGGCCCGCTCGACGAGTCTGGCCACCATCTCGTCGGACGTCGTGTTCTCCCCCGGCAGGTTGGGCTTGCCCGTGCCGTGGTAGTCGCTCGAGCCGGTAACGATCAGATCGTGCTTCGCGACGATCGCGCGCAGCGTCCTCTTGCCTGACTCGGTGTTCTCGCGATGGTCGATCTCGAATCCGCCGAGGCCCGCAGCGATCAGCCTCTCGATGAACGGCACCGGCATCATCCGGTCGCGTCCGACCGTGACAGGGTGCGCGATGATCGCCACTCCCCCGGCATCCGTGATGAGACGAACGGCTGTGAGCGGGTCGGGGGCGTAGTGGGGCTCGTAGTATCCCTCGCGCGGGTGCAGGATGCCGTCGAAGGCCTCGGTGCGATCTCTGACGATCCCTCGGGCGACCAGCGCATCCGCGATGTGCGGGCGCCCGACGGTCGCGTCCAGGGTCGTCTGGGCGATGACGTCGTCCCAACTGAGGTCGTAGTCGCGTCCGATGCTGCGGACGATCCGCTCCGCCCGTCCGATCCGATCACCGCGGATGCGGTCGGTCTCAGCCCTGAGTGCCGTGTCGAGCGGGTCGAAGAGGTAGCCGAGCACGTGCACGCTGCGCCACTCATGCTTGGCCGAGAGCTCCATGCCGGGGATGAACGTCATTCCGAGCTCGGCTGTGGTCGCCGCCGCTTCGTCCCATCCGGTCGTCCGATCGTGATCGGTCAGCGCCATGGTGCGCACCCCGAACCTCTGCGCCTGACGCACGACCTCTGCAGGAGACTCCGTGCCGTCGGACTGGTTGGAGTGCATGTGCAGGTCGGTGGGACCGGCGAAGCGAGGTGAACGAGCGGTGGCCATCCTCTGAGCGTACCGACGCCGGCGGGCGCCGGAGGCGCGGCCCGTCGAGGCAGGGACTTCACAGAGACGCCTTCTAGGCTGGATGGGATGTTTCGACTACTGGGGATCCTCATCACGGTGCTGTTCGCGATCGCGACGGCTGTCGTGGTGTGGCCGCAGTTCTTCCATCTCGAGCAGACCTACCCGTTCGCGCAGGTCGTCGCTGCACGCGGCGCCGTGCTGGCCGCCTTCCTCGTGGTGGCGGTACTCGCGCTGCTCCTTCTCCTCGCCAAGCCGCTGCGAGGATTCGCCGCGTCGGTCCTGATCGTCGCGCTGCTCGGAGCAGGTGCCACCGGCGTCATCGGATTCCAGCGCGGGTTCGGATCGGACACGCTGCCCGCGGCGACGGACTCGAGCATCCGCGTGCTCACCTGGAACACAGCCGGTGATGAGGTCTCGGCAGACGAGATCGCCGGCCAGATCCTCGACCAGGGCGCCGACATCGTCGCGCTGCCCGAGACGACCGAGGAGGTCGGCGAGCAGATCGCGGTGCTGCTGCGTGAACAGGGGCATCCGATGTGGGTGCACCACGTGCAGTTCAAACCCGACGTCGTCGACGGACCGAAGTCCTGGCACACGACCGTCCTCGTCTCCCCCGATCTCGGCGAGTACGCGGTGATCGAGTCGTCTGAGGATGGCACCAGCAACACCGGATCGGTGCCGAGCGCCGTGATCATGCCGGTGAGCGGTGACGGACCCACCATCGTCGCTGTGCACGCCGTCGCCCCGCGCATGGAGGACATGGCGCAGTGGCAGAGCGATCTGCGCTGGATCGCCGATCAGTGCCCTGAGGGCAACTTCATCCTCGCGGGCGACTTCAACGCGACGATCGACCACATGGCCGGTCTCGGAGTCGAGGGGGGCGACATGGGGTACTGCCGTGACGCGGCGAGTCGATCGGGCAACGGCTACAGCGGCACCTGGCCGAGCTCGCTCCCCGCTCTGCTCAGCACGCCGATCGACCACGTCATGGCATCGCCCAGCTGGACTGCCACGGGATCCGTCGTGATCGACGATGCCGGCGGGAGCGATCACCGGGGCCTCGTGGTGCAGCTCGAGCCCGCGGGCTGACATCACGCAGCCGACCCGCAGGTGACAGACTGGTGGGATGAGCACCGCAGAACGCGACACGATCGCCGAGCCCAGCACCGAGGCCCCCGCCGAGACGACCACCACGAACCGGAAGCAGCCCTTCCCCCGTGGATTCCTCGACACGATCTCGACCGGCTGGGCCGAACGCCCCGAGTCCATCCCGGCGCCGCGTGCGCAGGCCGCGTTCGCCGCCGTCCGTCGCTCTGCCGTGTCGGCGGCCTTCCCGGGCAAGCGCCTCGTCATCCCCGCGGGCTCGCTCAAGCAGCGCAGCAATGACACCGACTACCCCTACCGCGCACACTCCGCGTTCGCGCACCTCACCGGATGGGCCGCGGACTCCGAGCCCGACTCGATCCTGGTGTTCGAACCGACCGACGGCGGACACGACGTCACGCTGTACTTCCGCGAGCGGGCCGACCGCACGACGACCGAGTTCTACGCGGATGCCACCGTCGGTGAGTTCTGGATCGGTCCTCGCCCGTCGCTCGCCGGTGTGGCAGCCGACCTCGCCGTCGCGACCGAGCACCTCGACCGCTTCGCGGCGGTCGAGGGTGAGCTCGTGCTCGAGGAGGACGACGACCTGACTCGTTTCGTCTCGGAGCTGCGCCTGGTCAAGGACGAGTTCGAGATCGCCGAGATGCGCCGTGCGGTCGACATCACCGCGCAGGGCTTCGACGACGTGATCCGCTCACTCCCCGAGGCGATCGCGCACGCCCGTGGCGAGCGGGTCGTCGAGGGTGTCTTCCACCGACGCGCCCGCGAGGACGGCAACGGCGAGGGCTACGACACGATCGCCGCCTCCGGCCCCCATGCCTGCTACCTGCACTGGACCCGCAACGACGGCACGGTCGTCCCCGGCGACCTGATCCTCGTGGATGCGGGTGTCGAGGCTGACAGCCTCTACACCGCCGACATCACCCGCACTCTGCCGGTCTCCGGAACCTTCACCGAGGTCCAGCGCCGCGTCTACGAGACCGTCCGCGAGGCAGCGGATGCCGCTTTCGCCGCCGCCCGCGTCGGCGTGCGCTTCCGCGAGGTGCACGAGGCGGCCATGCGTGTGATCGCCGCCCGGGTCGCCGAGTGGGGCCTGCTCCCCGTGACCGCCCAGGAGGCCCTCGACGCGGATGCCGGCGGACAGCACCGCCGCTACATGGTGCACGGCACCTCGCACCACCTCGGCATCGACGTCCACGACTGCGCTCAGGCCCGTCGCGAGATGTACTACGACGGCATCCTCGCCCCGGGCATGGTCTTCACGATCGAGCCCGGACTGTACTTCCAGATCGACGACCTCACCGTCCCCGCCGAGTACCGCGGTATCGGTGTGCGCATCGAGGACGACATCCTGATGACGGAGGACGGCCCGGTCAACCTGTCGGCGGAGATCCCCCGCACCGCCGACGAGGTCGAAGCCTGGATCGCACGAGTGCAGGGCTGACCTCGCTGCATGCATGAGGGCGAGCTCGAGCTCACCGATGAGACCGCTGCGCGACTGATCGCCCGGCGGTTCCCGGAGCTCGCCCTCATGCCGGTGCGGCGCGTCCGCACGGCGGGGACGGTGAACACCGTCTTCCGCATCGGCGACGATCTGGCGGCGCGGTTCCCGCTCACCGGGGAGACCGAAGCGGCGCTGCACAGCGAAGCCGCCGCGATGACGGAGTTCGCCGCGGTGTGCCCAGTGGCATCGCCCCGCCCTGTCGGCGTCGGCCCGTCGACGTCCGAGTATCCGTCGGCGTGGTCGGTGCAGACCTGGGTGCCGGGCGTGACCGCGAGCCACGACGGCCACGCGGCATCCGGTTTCTTGGCGTCCGACGTCGGTGAGGTGATCGCGTCTCTCCGCGCCACGGATGTCCGCGGGCGTGCGTTCGACGGCCACGGTCGCGGCGGCGTCCTCGCCGACCACGACGAGTGGGTCGAGCTCTGCATCGACAGGAGCGGCCACCTGCTCGATGCTCCTCGAGTCCGTCGCCTCTGGAATGCCCTGCGGGGGCTCCCCTCGTCCGCCCCCGACCTCATGAGCCACCGTGACCTCACGCCGTTCAACATCCTGGTCTCGGACGATCGCCTGGCGGGGGTCCTCGACGGTGGCGGCTTCGGCCCCGCGGATCGTGCGCTCGACCTCGTCGCGGCCTGGCACCTGTTCGACGCACCACGTCGCCGTATCATCCGTGACCGGCTGGGCTCCAACGACGTCGAGTGGATGCGGGGTGCGGCCTGGGCCCTGCAGCAGGCGATGGGACTGGGCTGGTACTACGAGGAGTCGAACCCCGCGATGAGCGACCTCGGTCTCTCCACGATGCGGCGGCTGCTCGAAGACCCTGAGCTCTCATGGCTCGGCTGACGCCTATGCAGGCTGCTCCGCGACGATCTCGACCTTGAACCCCTGCGCGTTCTGCACCCAACCGGCGTAGTGGTCCGGTCCACCGGCGTGCGGATACCGCTCCTGGTAGAGCGGATGCCATCCGTGCGCGTCCGCGTCCGCCAGCAGGGAATCGACCTCGGCGCGCGTCCCACCCCAGAACGCGAGATGGTTGACGCCGGCGCGACGCCGATCGTGTGCGGTGGCTGACAGATTCGGCGAGGTCGTGAGCGTCACGTACGCGCTCCCCGCCTCCCATGTGCGACCGTCCGCCCACTCTCCGGTGAGCTTGAGACCCAGTCGCGCGAGCAGCCAGCCCCAGCTGTCCACGGCCTCGTCGAGATCGGCCACCCAGATCTCGACGTGGTGGAGCCCCTTCACGACTGCCGTCCTCGGTAGACGGCGGTGCGGAGCTCGATCGACCAGACGTCGGTGGTCGGCATCTCGAGCGACTCGGCGACAGCGATCTCGGCCTCGACGTCGTACGGCACGCGGACGAACTGGATGCCGAACGGATCGTCGGCCGATTCACCGCCCTCGAGGATCACGTACGACGGCACGGGCGTGTCGAGCGGGTTCCCGACGCTGCCGATGTTGAACAGCGTGCGCCCGTCATTCGATTCGATGTAGGCATCGTGGATGTCGGCGTATCCCACGACGTCGGGCAGCGGGCCGTCTCCGGTCATCTCGGTCGCCTCGAACATCGCGGAGAACTGCTCGGGCGTGTGGTGGAAGTGCACTCGGACGTGCGGGCTCTGCGCCGACGCGTGGAACAGCCGGATCCGACGACCGCTGAGCATCAGATCGACACTGAGGGGAAGCGCCGCGAGCCACTCCCTGCTCGACGGCGACAGCTCGTCGCGCCACCAGAGCATCTCGGCCGGCCCGTCGTCGGGGATCGTGGGAAGGAAGTCGTCCCAGTTGCCACGGACGTTCACCTCGCACACCGCACGGCAGCGCCGCACCGCATCCTCGCCTCGCGGACCCTTGCCCGCGGTGTCGCCGAGGTTGACGATGCGGGTGATCCCCCGGCGCCCGATGTCGGCGAGCACCGCCTCGAGGGCGGTCAGGTTGCCGTGAACATCGGAGATCAGGGCGATTCGTTCGAGGGTCACCCTGCCATGCTGTCAGGGCCGGGCGAAGTCTGCGACGAAAGGTGCGAGCGACGCGCCGATGTCGGATGCCGGGCGCTTGCGCCCCTTCACCTCGAACGTGTGGCCACCGCCCTCGATCCAGACGACACGGGCGTCCTGACAGGTGGCGACGACGTCGTCGAACTGCGTCACGGGTTGGATGAACGGATCGTTCGTGCCCTCGACGAAGAGCTGCGGCACGGTGATCGCCGGCAGGTGCTCCGCGCGTGGCTTCTCGGGCTTGCCCGGAGCGTGCAGCGGATAGCCGAGGTAGGCGAGGCCGTCGACGACAAGACCGTCGGACACGGCCATGGAGGCCATCCGTCCGCCGTAGGACTTGCCGGACGCCCAGACGGCAGCCTCCGGATCCTGTTCGCGAGCGAAGGCCACCGCCGCGTTCCAGGTCGCGATCGCGTGCGTCGCCGGCCCCGGCATCCTGCGCCCCTGCTCGACGTAGGGGAAGTTGAATCGCAGCGTCGAGAAGCCGAGTGCACCGAGCGCATCGGCGAACCCCGTGAGGAACGGGTGGTCCTTGCCTGTGCCCGCGCCGTGCGCGATGACGATCGTCCTGCCGGTGGTCCCGGCGGTCCAGTCGGCAGAGACCGTCGTCGCCCCGGTGGGCAGCTCGACGGAGATCTCTGACATCAGGCGCGCAGGTACGGGATCGCGAACGGGACTCGCATGAGCTTGCCGCCCGATGTGCGGACCATGCCCATGATGACGAGCCCAAGGTGGAACACCGACAGGGCGAAGTAGATCGTGATCGGGATGCCGATCGGATAGAAACCCGTCGACGGAGAACCGGGGGTCAGACTGGCCAGCACCACGAAGTGCGACACCAGGAGCACCGTGGAGACCAGGAGGTAGGTGAGCCCCCAGTTCAGCGCGGCACGCGCGTTCTCCCGGGCGACTCCCCCGAAGCGACGGGAGGCTCCGCCACTGACCGCCATCGCGATCCCCGACGCGAGTCCCCCGACGAACGGGAACGGGATGAGGATCAGAAGGCCGAGCGCCCACGGGAGCAGGCCGCGCGGCGGGACGGCAGCCGGGTACGCCCCGACGGGGTGGCCGGGCGCAGGGTATCCGTTCTGCGGCGTCGGATACCCGTGGCCGGGTGCCTGCGGGTACGGAGGTGCCTGCGAGTACATGGGCGCCTGCTGCGGGTAAGCGGGCGGCTGCTGCGGCGGGTACCCGGGGGCCTGCTGCGAGTAACCGGGCGGCTGCTGATACGCGGGCGCCTGTCCCGGACTCTGATGCGGCGCGGCATGCCCCGGAACCGGAGCATCGGAGTAGACGGGTGCCACGGCCGAGGGAGGCACCGCCCCGGGCGCCGGCGGAGCAGGCGGCACCGACACGTACGGCGGTGCGGCCGGCGGCATCGGCGGCTGCGCCGGTGCGGACGGATCGATGGGGTCGAACGGCTCGCGCTGCGGTTCGGTCATCAGGCGGGCTCCGCCGACTTCGGCGGAACACCGGCGGCACCGGCATCCGGGGCATCAGCGGGCGGCGTGCTCGGATCCGCCGGGCGCGGCGGGATCGCAGGTTCCTCGGGCGGGGTCTGGCCGCCGCCCAGGGGCGGTGTCGGCTCGGAGCCGGGTACCTGTTCGGGGCCGGGCGTCGGCTCGACGGGCGTGGCGGGAGGGGTGGGTGCCGTGTGGCCCCCGGGGGTGATGCGCTCACCGTACCGCGGCGGCTCATCGAGGTTCACCGGTGCGCGGACCGGTGTCGGCTTCGCGGCACCGAGCGCCAGACGCGCCTTCGCGAGGGATCCCGCCTGCACGCGGACCTCGTAGTGATCGGCCGCGAACTGCGTGATGCTCGCGAAATCGCGACGACGACGCACGATCGCATACGTGACGAGGCTCAGCAGCATGCCGAGCGCGACTCCGATGAACACGAAACCGACGAAGAGCTGGATCGGCACCTCAGGGTTGCCGATCACGAGGATCGCGGAGAGGAAGAGCCCGATGAGCACGCCGTTGACGGCACCCGAGCGAGCGGCAGCGGCGTAACCGAGGCGTCCGGTGATGCGCTCGACGGTGCGGACGCTCTGTCCGATGATCGCGATGTCGCGCGCAGGCACGTCCTCGGCGATCAGTTTCGAGACCGTCTTCTGCGCTCCCTCGTAATCACGGGTGGAGGCGACGATCTCGCCCTCATCGCGGCTGTCAGCTGGACGGTTCAGCATGCTCATCCCGCCATTGTTCCATGCCCACCGGTGGCGGGGCCGGGAGCGTGTCGCGCCGAGGCCCCGGTGCGACACACTCGGCAGGCCCCTCGCAGGCCCTGCGCACTACGCTGGATGAGTGAGCACACAACGGGTATTCGCCGCGCGCCTTGCAGGCTGCGCCGTCTTCGACCCCGTGGGCGACCGGCTCGGCAAAGTCCGTGATGTCGTCATCGTGTACCGAAGTACGGCGGCTCCGCGCGTGATCGGCCTCGTCGTCGAGATCCCGGGCCGCCGCCAGGTGTTCCTCTCGATCGGACGCGTCACCTCGATCCGTGCGGGTCAGGTCATCAGCACCGGCCTCATCAACGTGCGCCGATTCTCGCCACGCGCCGGCGAGGTCCGCGTCCTGGCCGAGCTCCTCGGTCGACGGGTGGGTCTGGTCGACGGCAGCGGTACCGCCGTGATCGAAGACGTCGCGATCGAACCGAACCGCCTCGGCGAATGGGCTGTCAGCCAGCTCTTCCTGCGCCGTCCGAAGACCAGCGCGTCGCCGTTCGCCAAGGGCCCGACCACATTCGCCGCATGGAGCGAGGTCACGGAGCAGCACTCGCCGGGTGAGTCGCAGTCGGCGGAGCAGCTCGTCGCCTCGTACTCCGAACTGCACGCCGCCGACCTCGCGAACACCCTGCTCGATCTGCCGCAGCAGCGCATGATCGAGGTCGCCGAAGAGCTCTCCGACGACCGTCTCGCCGATGCCCTCGAGGAGATGCCCGAAGACGAGCAGGTGCACATCCTCGATCGCCTCGGTGACGAGCGCGCCGCCGACATCCTCGACCAGATGGAGCCCGACGACGCGGCCGACCTCCTCGCCCAGCTCCCTCCCAACAGACTCGAGCAGCTGCTCGAGCTGATGGAGCCGGAGGAGGCCGAAGACGTCAGGATGCTGCTGCGCTACGGCCCCGACACGGCCGGCGGTCTCATGACACCCGAGCCGATCATCCTCTCCGCCGATGCCACGGTGGCCGAGGCACTCGCCCTGATCCGTCGGCACGAGCTGCACCCGGCCCTCGCCGCGGCGGTCTTCGTGACGCTGCCGCCGTTCGAGACCCCGACCGGCCGTCTGCTCGGGATGGTGCACTTCCAGCGGATGCTGCGCTATCCGCCCCATGAGCGACTCGGCGCCATCATGGACGACAGCCTGGAGCCCGTGCACGTCACGGCCTCCGCCGCGGAGGTCGCCCGGATGCTGGCGAGCTACGACCTGGTGTCGCTGCCTGTGGTCGACACCGCGCACCGCCTGGTCGGCGCGATCAGCATCGACGACGTCCTCGACTATCTGCTTCCCGATGACTGGCGCACGCACGACAGCGACGAGTCGACGGTCACGAAGGAGGTGCGCTGATGGCCCGCTCCCGCTCGCCCCAGCTCGACGCTCCTCTCGGGCGCGGCACGACGCTCGGACGCGGAACGCCCCGCCAGCGGTCGACCTCGCGCGACAGGTTCGGCCGTTTCACCGAGTGGGTCGCCCGGGCGATGGGAACTCCGGCGTTCCTGCTGATCCTCACCCTGTTCTGCGTGCTGTGGATCTGCTGGAACACGCTGCTGCCCGACGACCTGCGCTTCGATGACGCCGCACTCGGGTTCACCGCCCTCACCCTGATGCTCTCGCTGCAGGCGTCGTACGCCGCTCCCCTGATCCTTCTCGCACAGAACCGACAGGACGACCGCGACCGCGTGCAGATCGAACAGGACCGTCAGCGCGCGGAACGCAATCTGGCCGACACCGAGTACCTCGCCCGAGAGATCGTCGCGCTGCGGATGTCGCTCGAAGAGCGCAACAATCAGGTCGTGACCCGCGACGTGCTGCGCCAGGAGCTCAAGGCGCTGCTCGCCGAACTCGGCGAGCACGATGAGCCGGGCGAGCGTCGCCCCGGCGGCCGCCCCTCCTCATGACCGCTGCGGACGCCGTCAGAGCGGCCGTCGCCGCGGTCACCGATCCCGAGCTCCGGCGACCGATCGGCGACCTCGACATGGTCAGGGAGATCTCCGTCGACGACGGACGCGCGCACGTCTCGATCGTGCTCACGATCGTCGGATGCCCGGCGGCGGCACGTATCGAGTCCGACGTCCGCGCCGCGGCGGCCTCCGCCCCCGGCATCACCGAGGTGGAGGTCGCGGTCGGCGTCATGACTCCCGCCGAGCGCAAGGCGCTCACCGAGAAGCTCCGTGACGGACGCCCCGCACGTCAGATGCCGTTCGGTCCTGACTCGCTCACCCGCGTCATCCTGGTCTCCAGTGGCAAGGGCGGCGTCGGCAAGTCCACCGTGACGGCGAATCTCGCGGCTGCCCTCGCCGATCAGGGACTGGCCGTCGGTCTCGTCGACGCCGACGTGCACGGCTTCTCGATCCCCGGCCTGCTCGGCATCCCCGCGGGGACGCAGCCGACTCGCATCGACGATCTGATGCTGCCGCCCGTGGCGCACGGGGTGAAGACCATCTCGATCGGCATGTTCCTCCGCGACGGCGAGGCCGTCGTCGCCTGGCGGGGTCCGATGCTGCACCGCACCGTGCAGCAGTTCCTCACCGACGTCTTCTTCGGCGACCTCGACATCCTCCTGATCGACATGCCCCCCGGTACCGGCGACATCGCGATCTCGATCGGTCAGCTGCTTCCACACGCCGAGGTGCTCGTGGTCACGACGCCGCAGGCGGCGGCATCCGATGTCGCGATCCGCAGCGGACTCGTCGCCCGCCAGACCGGCCAACGGGTGATCGGCGTCGTCGAGAACATGGGCGCGTTCACTCTGCCGGACGGCACTGTCGTCGACCTGTTCGGGTCGGGCGGCGGAGCTGCGGTGGCGGCTGCCCTGTCCGAGACGCAGCCCGTTCCGCTGCTGGCCTCGATCCCTCTGAGTCCGGCGCTGCGCACCGGTGGAGACGAGGGCGTGCCGATCGTACTGAGTGACAGCACGGATGCCGCGGCGACGGCGATCCGCGCGCTCGCCCGCACCCTCGCAGGCCAGGGGCGAGGTCTCGTCGGCCGTTCGCTCCCGATGAGCCTGAGCTAGGGGCACTCATGTCACTCACCGTCGATGAGAGGCTGCTCCGAGGAATGGCGCGGGATGCCGCTGTCTACGCTCTCACCCGCCCCACAGCGATCATCATGTGGGCCGCCCTGACCGCCGCCCTCGCCCTCAGCATCCTGAACCAGAGCGCGGCCGGAGGAAGCCCGGGACTGTCGGGACTGCTGCCCGTCGCGAGCATCGCGCTCATGGTCTATGCCGTGGTGATGACGATCGTCGGCGCTCGACGTGCCGTACGCTCGGCCACGCCGCCCGGCACGGTGGTCTGGGTGCGACTCGGGGAGACGGCCCTGCACATCGGCGCGGGGACGCGCTCGTCCGACATCGACTACCGCACCTTCCAGAGCATGCGCGCGGGCTCGGACGCGGTGGTGCTGAAGCTGCGCGGAGCGTCCGCGATGACAGCGATCCCCCGCAGCCTGCTGACCGACGCCGACATCGCGCAGTTGCGCGCTCGGATCGGTTGACCTCGGCCGACGCGTCTGCGCTGGAGGTCAGGTGGCCTCAGGATCGTACGGCGGAGGACTCGAGTGCGAGAACTCCGGACGCACCCGCGGAGCGTGCACCGGTTTCACGGCCGGCTCGGCGACGACGGTCTCTGCACGAGCCTTCCCCGGTGCGGGGTCATCCTCGAAGAGAGCATCGCGGATGATCCGGCGAGGGTCATACTGGCGAGGGTCGAGCTTGCGCCAGTCGACGTCGTCGATCTCGGGGCCCATCTCGTCGCGGACGCGCGACTTCGTGTCCCTCAGGAACTCCCCGGCACGCCGAGCGAGCTTGGCTACGCTCTCGGCGTAGCGCGGCAGCCGCTCCGGTCCGATGAGCAGCACAGCGATCAGACCTATGAGCAGCAGCTTCTCGAAGGTGATCCCGAACTGCATCTGTCCAGGCTACCGCCGCGCCTGCCCTCCCGCCGCGCACCGAGCGCATACCCTGGGAGAACACATATCTCAGTCGGGAGAACCAGGCAATGAGCGAGAACGATGCGAACGCACGTTTCATCCGCGAATCCATCGTGGAGCCGTCGCCGATCGCCCGCGCCCGCGCGCACGCCGTCGAACTCGGCGCCTCGCCGATCAGCGCCGCCATCGGCTCGCAGATCGCCGTGCTGGCTGCCGCGACGGGCGCCAGGTCGATCGTCGAGATCGGCACCGGAGCGGGCGTCTCGGGGCTCTGGCTGCTGCGCGGAGCGCCGCAGGCCGTCCTGACCTCGATCGACAACGAGCCGGAGCATCTGGCCGCGGCTCGTCAGGCGTTCGCGGATGCGCGCGTCCCGGTGACGAAGGCGCGTTTCATCACCGGCCGCGCCGCCGACGTGCTGCCGCGTATGAACGAGGCGTCGTACGACATCGTTCTCGTCGACGCCGACCCCGAGAACGTCATCGACTACGTCGAGCACGGGCTGCGGCTCGTGCGCACGGGCGGCATGGTCCTCGTCCCCCGAGTTCTCGGTGGAGGCCGGGTCGCCGACCCCGTGCAGCGCGACGAGGTCACGTCGGCCTATCGCTCGCTCATCCAGGAGACGCAGGAGTCGTCTGCGGTGCTCGCCACCGTCTCGACGAGCGGCGAGGGCCTGCTGCAGCTGATCAGCGTCGGAGAGTCCTGAGCGATCGGGCCACCACGACAGAAAGAGGGCGACGGATCATCGATCCGTCGCCCTCTTCGTGAATCCGCGTGCGCGAATTCGAGTTCGATCAGGCGGGAGCCACGACGGCTGCCAGCACGTCGTGAAGCTCCTTCGCCTCTGCGTCGTTCACGGAGACGACCAGACGGCCGCCTCCTTCGAGCGGGACGCGCACGATGATGAGTCGCCCTTCTTTCACGGCCTCCATGGGTCCGTCTCCGGTCCTCGGCTTCATCGCTGCCATCGTGGGCTCCTTTTCCTCCGGTGGTATGCGATCAGTTTATCGGGTGTTACCCGAACCTGGATGTCGCCTATGAAGAAATGCATCAAGCCTTAACATTCACGGCACCTGCCAGAAGGTGTTCCCGAGCGCGAAGACGTTGTAGATCCAGACCCACTGGCCCAGCACGCAGGCCGCCAGGACGCCCATCCGCCAGAGCCGCGAACGCGGCACCGCGAGCGCTCCCCAGGCGGGACTCAGGGGCAGCAACAGCCGGAATGTGCTCGACTGCGGGAAGAAGACCGCGAGCAGGTAGAGCAGATAGCTCGCGCTCCACAGCCGCAGATCCGGACCGAGCGCCCTCACCTGCGGCAGGTAGATCAGTGCGGCGCCGACACCGACCACGAGGAGGGCGAGCACGATCGGCCCCCATGACGTGGGAAGCCCCCACTGTCCGAACCAGAACTGGGATGCCTGGATCCATCCTTCGAACGGAATGAACCCCTCCACACCGCCGACGAGCCAGTTCCTGCGCCAGGCGAGCTCTGTCGCGAGATAGGCGCCCGGATCCCCCGTCGCCACTCCCGCGATCACCTGCCACGAGAATCCGGCCACCGTGGCGAGCGCGCCGAGGGCGATGATGTGCGCGATCTCTCTCGGGCGCAGCGGGTCCTCGCGCCGGTGCCACCATCGGAGAATGCCGTGCAGGCCGAGATAGAGCGCGAAGGCCAGGATTCCGGGCCGCGTGAACGCCATGACCGGGATCAGCAGATACAACCACACGTAGCGGCGGCGCACCGTGGCATCCAGTGCCAGGAAGAGCAGGAGAAGGAAGAGCGTCTCCGCGTACCCGACCTGGAACATCGCGGCGATCGGACCCGCGGCGAAGAACACGACCGCCCACATCGCCGCCTGCTGACCGATGCGGTCTCGAAGGAGGCGGTGCAGCGCGAGACACGCGAAGTATCCGGCCACGAAGGACAGCAGGAAGGCGCCCATCCCCCAGGAGCCGAACAGGAACCCGACGGCCTTGGCTGCGAAGGCGAACACGGGCATGAACGCCCAGGCGTTCTCGGCGACCTCACCCGACTCGGTGAGAGGCAGATCGGCGGGGTACCCCTCTTCGGCGACGAGCCAGTACCACTGGGCGTCCCATCCGACGATGAAGTCGGCGAGGCCGGGCTCGGCGCCGAACCGTGACAGCGAGGTCGACTGCTGAGCGGCCGCGATCATCAACACGGTGGTGATGACTCGCGCCGTCAGATACACGAGCGCGATGCGCAGCGCGAGCGGAGCACTCGCCCAGCGACGGGTGACGGTCAGCGCGAGCTGAGCCACGTGCGGAGTCCTCGCTCGACCGCATCGATCTGCGCGAGCGGCACCCGCTCCTCGTCGTGGTGCGCGAGGTGAGGGTCGCCGGGGCCGTAGTTGACGGCAGGGATGCCGAGAGCCGAGAAGCGGGCGACGTCGGTCCATCCGTACTTCGGGCGGGGTTCGGCGCCGACGGCTGCCACGAACTCCTGGGCGATGGGCGCGTCGAGGCCCGGGCGGGCGCCCTCGGCGGCGTCGGTGATCTCGACGTCGAAACCGGCGAGGAGGTTGCGGATGTGGGCCTCGGCATCGGCCGCCGACTTGCTGGGCGCGAACCGGTAGTTCACCTCGACCTCGCACGCGTCGGGGATCACATTGCCCGCGACTCCGCCCGTGATGCGCACCGCGCTCATGCTCTCGCGATACAGCAGGCCGTCGACCGGGATCTCCCTGGCGCGGTACTCGGCGAGGCGCGCGAGGATCGGAGCCGCACGATGGATCGCGTTCTCGCCGATCCACGCGCGTGCGGCGTGGGCTCGCACGCCGGTGGTGCGGACGATCGCGCGCATCGTGCCGTTGCATCCGCCCTCGACCTCGCCGTTCGACGGCTCGCCGAGGATCGCGAAGTCGGCCTGGAAGAGGTCGGGGCGCACTGCGGCGAGAAGCGCGAGGCCGTTCTTCGACGCCTCGACCTCCTCGTTGTCGTACCACATCCAGGTGATGTCGACCGAGGGCTCGGTCAGCTCGGCGGCGAGCTTCAGCTGCACGGCGGTGCCGCTCTTCATGTCGACGGTTCCGCGGCCCCAGAGGTACGCGACGCCGTCGATCTCGACGTCCTTCGTCGGCACGTTGTCATTGATCGGCACGGTGTCGATGTGACCGGCGATCGCGACCCGCTGCTCGCGACCCAGGTTCGTGCGGGCGACGATCGTGTTGCCGTGGCGGAGAACCTCGAGGTGGTCGTAGCCCGAGATCGCCTCCTCGATGGCATCCGCGAGGGTCTTCTCGTCACCCGAGACACTCGGGATGTCGCAGATCGCGCGGGTCAGGTCGACGGAGGACGCTGTCAGATCGAGCACCATGCCCCCAGCCTACTTACCCCGACATCTGTGCGATCGCGCACATCTCGTCGCGATAGCGTGGAGTCATGACTGAGGCGCGCACCGTGTGGGGTACCGGACTTTCGACGATCGCCGGCGACGGCACCGTGCTGGACGCCTGGTTCCCCGAAGTGCTCACCGACGCACCGTCGGCCGGAGACGCCGCTGTCGCGCTCGTCAGCCTCGAGGCTCTGGCCGGACCCGACGAGCGCCGCAACGTCACCGTCGAGACGGTCCGACTGCAGATCGACCTCGATGCCGCACCGGCATCGACCGTCGACGCCTACCTGCGTCTGCACGCTCTGTCGCACCTGGTGGTGCGTCCGAACGAGCTCAACCTCGACGGCATCTTCTCGCACCTGCCGAACGTGGCCTGGACGAACGCCGGCCCTGTTCATCCCGATGACGCGGCCCGGCTGCGTCCGCAGCTGCAGCGCGCCGGCATCCAGGTGCAGGGACTCGACAAGTTCCCCCGACTCAGCGACTACGTGCAGCCGGCAGGTGTCCGCATCGCCGATGCCTCACGCGTCCGGCTCGGTGCGCACCTCTCCCCCGGCACGACCGTGATGCACGAGGGCTTCGTGAACTTCAACGCCGGTACGCTCGGCTCGTCGATGGTCGAAGGCCGCATCTCGCAGGGCGTCGTCGTGGGCGACGGCAGCGACATCGGCGGGGGCTCGTCGATCATGGGCACTCTGTCGGGAGGCGGCGCACACCGTGTGTCGATCGGTTCGCGCACGCTGCTCGGAGCGAACGCCGGCATCGGCATCTCGCTCGGCGACGACTGCGTGGTCGAGGCCGGTCTCTACGTCACTGCGGGCACCAAGGTCGTCCTCGTCGACGGCCCGACCACCGCCGAGGGCGGCAAGAAGACGGTGAAGGCCGCCGAGCTCTCGGGACAGGACGGGCTGCTGTTCCGCCGCAACTCGCTCAGCGGAGCGGTCGAGGCGGTCCGGCGCGCCGGCGTCGGCGTGACCCTCAACGAAGCGCTGCACGCCTGACCGCGCGACGCGCTGTGGCGGGCGACGTCCCAGGCTTCTCCTCCTGACGCGTGATAGTGTCGGATCGACGCTCCTCGCGATGCGAGACGTCTGCGTCGTCGACACGCTCCCGCGCCACTTGCCTGGTTCTGGCCATTTCGAACGGCGAAACGATGCGCGATCCCGCGCCGTCGCCCACCTTCCCGCACCCGGCCCGATGGTTCGTGCGTGCATTCTCGGAGATACTTCATGACTTCCTTCCTCGATCTCGGCGTGCCCGCCGACCTCGCCGCCGTCCTCTCGAAGGACGGCAAGACGGAGGCGTTCGCGATTCAGCGCGACACCCTCCCCGACTCCCTCGCCGGCCGCGACCTCCTCGGCCGCGGACGCACGGGCAGCGGCAAGACGATCGCGTTCGCGCTTCCCCTCGTCTCGCGCCTCGCGGCCTCGTCGCGCAAGAGCCGCCCGAACCACCCTCGCGGTCTGGTGCTCGCACCGACCCGTGAGCTCGCCACTCAGATCGCCGCGACCATCGCGCCGCTCGCCGAGGCCAAGGGCCTGCGCGTCACCACCGTCTTCGGCGGTGTCAGCCAGCGCCCGCAGGAGCAGGCGATGCGCAACGGCGTCGACATCGTCGTGGCGTGCCCCGGCCGCCTCGAAGACCTCATGAAGCAGCGGGTCGTGCAGCTCGACGCCGTCGAGGTCACCGTGCTTGACGAGGCCGACCACATGGCCGACCTCGGCTTCCTGCCCGGCGTCACCCGCATCCTCACCGCGACTCCTGCGGGCGGTCAGCGCCTGCTGTTCAGCGCGACCCTCGACCGCGGCATCGACACTCTCGCCCGCCGCTTCCTCTCGAACGCCGTGAGCCACGAGGTCGACGAAGAGAGCGTTCCGGTCGGCGAGATGACGCACCGCGTGCTCGTGGTCGACTCGACCGACAACAAGACCACGCTCGTGCGCGACCTCGCTTCGGGCACGGGTCGCCGCATCCTCTTCACGCGCACGAAGCACCAGGCCAAGAAGCTCGCGAAGCAGCTCACCGCCGCCGGCATCCCGGCCGTCGATCTGCACGGCAACCTGTCGCAGAACGCCCGCGAGCGCAACCTCGGCGCTTTCTCGTCCGATCCTGCGGACGGCGGAGTGCGCGTTCTCGTCGCGACCGACGTCGCCGCCCGCGGCGTGCACGTCGACAACGTCGACCTCGTCGTCCACGTCGACCCGCCCATGGAGCACAAGGCGTACCTGCACCGCTCGGGCCGCACGGCTCGCGCCGGCGCAGCAGGAACGGTCGTCACGGTGGTCCTGCCCGAGCAGCGTCGCGATGTGAAGGATCTCCTCCGCAAGGCTGCCATCTCGGCCGCTCTCGAGCCGGTCACGTCGGATGCCGTCACCGAGCTCGTGCCCGAGCGCGCCCCGCACGTGCGCCCGGCGCCGGTTCAGCAGCAGCAGCAGCGTCAGGCCCCGAAGCAGCGTCCGGCCGGTGGCGAGCGGAACTCCGCAGCGAACCCGCCGTCGCGTCGCAGCCGCCGTCCCCGCTCCGGTCAGGGCGGCCAGGGACAGGGTGCGCAGGCCGGGTCCCGTCAGGGCGGCCAGGGCGGCCAGTCCCGCTCGGGCGGTCAGGGCGGCCGCGGTCGCGGTTCACAGGGCCGCTGACCCACACACGACACGGCGGGTGCGTCGATGCTCAGGCATCGAGGCACCCGTTCGTCGTTTCAGTCCAGGCTCAGTGCGGGGTGCGCCGTACTTCCTCGAGCACCTGAGGGTCCGAGCATCCGCGTACGAATCCCGCCAGACGGCGTCTGATCTCGAAGCCGAGAACGCGCACGCCGATCCATTCGGCGATCGGAGCGATCCACGTGGGGCAGCACGAGAAGTTGTACTTCCACACGGCGAGCGTGCCGTCCGGCACCTCGGTGAAGCGCCAGCCGCCGCCGAGCTTGGTGAAGAACCACGGCCCGGTCTCCATGACCATGCCGACGTTGCGCGGCGGGGCGTAGGACACGTATCTGCTCACCATCGAGAAGCCGAATCGCTGCCGAGTGAACGTCCGCACGTCCTTGGCCGCCACCTCCGCGCCGTCGAGAAAATGCTGCTCGCTGATGAAGGGGTCCCAGCGCCTGCGCACCGCTCCCGTCGTCTGCGAGACCGCGAAGGCCGTCGCCGGGTCGACCGGAACGACGGCCTCTGCGCTGACGACGGGCATCGCGCGTCGGATCAGCGGGTCTGGAACGTGCGCTCGGGCGAACCCGTGTAGAGCTGCTGCGGGCGACCGATCTTGGTCTGCGGGTCGAGCTGCAGCTCACGCCACTGCGCGAGCCAGCCGGGCAGACGGCCGATGGCGAACAGCACGGTGAACATGCGCGTCGGGAAGCCCATCGCCTTGTAGATCACGCCGGTGTAGAAGTCGACGTTCGGGTACAGACGACGCTCCTTGAAGTAGTCGTCGGCGAGGGCGAGCTCCTCGAGCTCCTGTGCGAGGTCGAGCAGCGGATCGGTGACGCCGAGTTCTGCGAGCACCTCGCCCGCGGCCTCCTTGACGAGCTTGGCGCGAGGGTCGTAGTTCTTGTAGACCCGGTGCCCGAAGCCCATCAGCTTCACGCCCTCCTCCTTGTTCTTCACTCGCTCCACGAAGCGAGACACGCTCTGGCCGGAGTCGCGGATCTGGCCCAGCATCGTGAGGACGGCTTCGTTCGCACCGCCGTGCAGGGGGCCGGAGAGGGCCTGGATGCCGGCCGAGATCGAGGCGAACTGGTTCGCACCGGTCGAGCCGACCAGGCGCACGGTCGAGGTCGAGGCGTTCTGCTCGTGGTCCTCGTGCAGGATCAGAAGGAGCTCGAGCGCCTTCGACATCACCGGGTTGACCTGGTACTCCTCGGAGTGCACGCCGAAGTTGAGCTTGAGGAAGTTCTCGACGAACCCGAGCGAGTTGTCGGGGTAGAGGAAGGCCTGGCCCACGCTCTTCTTGTGCGCGTACGCAGCGATGACCGGAAGCTTGGCGAGCATGCGGATCATGTTGAGCTCGACGTGCTCGGGGTTGTGCGGGTCGGTCTGGCCCTCGTAGTAGGTCGAGAGTGCCGCGACCGCCGACGACAGCACCGACATCGGGTGCGCCGTGTGCGGCAGAGCCGAGAAGAAGCGCTTGAGGTCTTCGTGCAGCAGCGTGTGCCGACGGATCTTCTCGTCGAATTCCGCGAGCTCGGCCGCCGACGGCAGCTCGCCGTAGATGAGGAGCCACGCGACCTCGAGGTAGCTGGTCGAGCCCGCGAGCTGCTCGATCGGGTACCCGCGATAGCGCAGGATGCCCTTGTCGCCGTCGATGAACGTGATCGCGGACTTCGTCGACGCCGTGTTGACGAACCCGTAGTCGAGGCCCGTGTAGCCGGTCTGGCGGGTCAGCGTCGAGAAGTCGATGCTGTCAGTCCCTGCCGTGCCGCGCACGAGCGGGAACTCCGCAGTGGTCTCGCCGATCGTCAGCTTCGCCGTCGCCTGCTGCTCTGCCGCTGCGCTCACGCGGGCCTCCTCATGGATCTTCATCAAGTCGGATGTGGCGATGTCACGGCGCTGTGCACCAGGTCGGATCGAGATCATCGATACATGACCGAATCGCCTTTACAGCCTAGTAGGCACACCGGCCTACTGTGACATCGAACAAAAGAAAGGTGGCGCCGAGGAGGGAACCTACAGAGCCTGGGCGTGCAGGCGACGAGCGCCCTCGGCGATCCGCTCAGACGGAGCAGTCAGAGCGAGACGCACGTGCTGGGTCGAGTACGGGCCGTAGAAGGGGCCGGGGCCTGCGAGGATGCCGAGATCGGCGAGCCTCGCGATGCTCGCCCAGGCGTCCTGCCCCTCGGTCGCCCACAGGTACAGCCCCGCTTCGGAGCCGTCGATGCGGAAGCCCGCGGCCTCGAGGGCTGGACGAAGAGTGTCGCGCCGTTGGCGGTACAGCTCCTTCTGCGCCGCGACGTGCTCATCGTCGCCCAGGGCGACGGCCATCGCGTGCTGCACGGGCTCTGGCGGCATCAGTCCCAGATGCTTGCGCGCCGTGAGCAGTTCACCGACGATGCGCGCGCACCCGGCCACGAAAGCCGCGCGGTAACCCGCGAGGTTCGACTGCTTGCTCAGCGAGTAGACGCTGAGCAGATTCGCCCTGCTGCCGTCCGTCACACGCGGATCGAGGATCGACGGAATGGGCTCGCTCGCCCAACGACCGTCCCAGCCGAGCTCGGCGTAGCACTCGTCACTGGCGAGCACCGCTCCGAGCTCACGAGCACGACGGACCGCCACGGCGAGCTCGTCGACCGTCCAGGTGCGCCCGTCGGGGTTGCCCGGCGTGTTGATCCAGATGAGCTTGGTGCCCTCGGGCCACTCGGCCGGGTCATCCGCGGCCAGGGGCGTCGCGCCGACCACTCGAGCGCCCACCTCATACGTCGGGTAGGCGATGCGCGGATGCACGACGATGTCACCCTCGCCGAGCCCGAGAAGCGTCGGGAGCAGGGCGACGAGCTCCTTGGATCCGATCGTCGGAAGCACGTTGGCGACCGTGAGATCGGGCACTCCCCTGCGGCGCGCGTACCAGTCGACGATCGCTTCGCGAAGCACCGGCGTGCCGACCGTCTGCGGGTAGGCGTGCGCATCGGTCGCCTCGGCCAGTGCCCGACAGATCAGCGCGGGTGTCGGGTCGACGGGCGAGCCGACGGAGAGATCGACGATCCCGTTCGGGTGCAACGCGGCGCGCTCACGGTACGGGACGACCGCATCCCAGGGGTAGTCGGCGAGGTCGCGGACGCTCACGGACTACTCGCCCTGAGGCGGCAGGGCGGCGATGATCGGGTGGTCATGCGCGATGACGCCGACCTTGGCCGCACCGCCGGGAGATCCGACCTCGTCGAAGAACTCGACGTTGGCCTTGTAGTAGTCCTGCCACTCGTCGGGCAGGTCATCCTCGTAGTAGATCGCCTCGACCGGGCAGACCGGCTCGCAGGCCCCGCAGTCGACGCACTCGTCGGGGTGGATGTACAGCGAGCGTTCGCCCTCGTAGATACAGTCAACGGGGCACTCGTCGATGCAGGCGCGATCCTTGACATCGACGCACGGGAGGGCGATCACATACGTCACCCCCTCAGTCTACGACTCGCGACCCGTCCGATCGCCCAGGCGGGTCTCACCGGTCACGCCCGGCACCTCCGTGATGGGAGCCGACGCCGGCGCCGCGTCGCGCTCTGCGGCCACGGTGCGCACAGGAAGACGCGAGAAAGACGGCCAGGCCACGGCCAGCAGCACGAGGCCGGCGACCAGGTAGATCCAGATGCGGCCGCTGAGCGTGTCCTCGACGACCACAGAACCTCCGGGGCCGACCCCCGAGATCAGAAGCAGCATCCCGACCATCCCGAGCCCCGCGGCAAGCGTCGCACCCCGATCGTGAGTGAGCGCGCGAATCGCCACGAGGATCGCGCCGCACGCGATCGCACCCACGATCAGCCCCGCCGGGATCGGCCCCCACATGAGACTGTGGCCAATCGTGCCGGCGACGCCGAAGACGCCGCCGACCAGGGCCGCGGCGATCCAGGAGAGCACCCGGGAGATCCATCCGATACGCACGAGACGATCCTACGCGTGGTCACCGGCGAACGAGATCAGGAGGCGAGGCCCAGCAGGCGAAGCACGGCGGCCACCGCGGCCGCGGCGAAGACCACGACGAGGAATGACTGACGCAACCACAGCAGCCCCGCGGCGACGAGCAGCGCAGGCACTCGCGCATCGACGACCACGGCCTGACCCGCGCCGAGGGTCTGCACGGCGACCAGAGCCGCGAGGAGAGCGACGGTGAGCAGATCCGAGATGCGTGCGGGTCGGGGCGCCTCCAGCACCTTGGGCGGAACGAGGTATCCGACCGCTTTGAGGGCGAGGCAGATCAGCGCCGCCAGAAGGATCGCGCTCCAGACGCTCATCTCTCCCCCTCCGAGTTCTGCTCGCCGACCGGCGTGTCTCGCCCGAGCCAGTTGAACCATCCGACGAAGATCGCCACGAGCGCGGCGACCAGCACCGGCAGACCCGGCATGATGAACGGTGTGAGCGATGCGGCCACCACCGCTGCGGCCACCCCGACGGCGATCGCCTGACGCTGCTTGAGCCGAGGCCACAGCAGAGCGAGGAAGGCCGCCGCCGCCGCCCCATCCAGCCCCCAGGTCTTCGGATCGCCGAGCACGTCGCCGACGAGCGCACCGATCAGGGTGGTGACATTCCACCCCACGAAGATGCCGATCCCCGTGACCCAGAATCCGATCTGACGGAGCCGTGGATCACTCTGCGATATCGCCACGGCGGTCGACTCGTCGATCGTGAAGTGCGCCGCGGCGACCCTCCTCGCCGGGGTCGTGCCGACGATCGGCGACATCCGCATGCCATAGGCGACGTTGCGCACCCCGAGCAGTACGGCTGACGCGATCGCCGACGGAAGGGCCGCGACTCCCCCGGCGGCGAAGACCCCGACGAAGGCGAACTGCGAGCCGCCCGTGAACATCAGCAGGCTGAGGACGCAGGACTGCCAGACATCGAGACCGGATGCCACGGCCAACGCTCCGAACGAGATCCCGTACGCGCTGGTCGCGAGCACGACTCCGAGCGCCTCACGCCAGACCTCGCGCTCGGCGCTCAAAAGAGCACCGTTCGATGCAGTGAACACATGACCATCATTCTGAACACTGATGATCGGATAGTCAAGCGAACGATCGTTTGACATGATGAACACATGGACGACCTCCGCACCCGCATCGCCCGCACCTTGCGCAGAGAGAGGGAGACGGCCGGATTGTCGGTCTCCGAGCTCGCCCGTCGAGCAGGCATCTCGAAGGCGACGGTCTCACAGCTCGAGTCGGGGTCGGGCAACCCCAGTGTCGAGACGCTGTGGGCTCTCGGCGTCGCGCTGGGCGTGCCGTTCGCCGTCCTCGTCGACCAGCAGGCCAACGCACCGACGCTGATCCGCGCCGACGATCTCGCCGGTGTACCGTCCGCGGCGGCGGCGTACAGCGCCACGCTGCTCGCTGCGAGCCCGCCCGGCGCACGTCGGGACATCTACGTGATCAAGGCGGAACCCGGAGATCCACGACGCTCGGATCCCCACCACCCCGGAACGACCGAGCACGTCATCCTCATCTCGGGGCAGGCGCACATCGGACCGGTGGGCGACCCCGTGCTGTTGAACCCGGGTGACTATCTCTCGTATGCCGGAGATGCACCGCACGTGTTCGAGGCCACCGTGCCCGGCACCAGCGCGGTGCTGATCTCCGAGCTGCGCTGAGTCAGTCCCCGGCCGGCGCGGGCGACGGGTCGGGAATCTCCTCCGGCTTGTACTTCGGCAGACGGGACGCCGGGAGGATCGCCACCGCGCTGAGACCCGCGAGCAGCAGCAGTCCGAGGCGAAGCGTGCCCAGGCGCGATTCCTCGTTCACCGCCACCGCGGCGTCGATCTGATCGGGGGTCGCGTCCGTCTGCTCGAGCGCCGCACGGAGGTCGTCGTTGCTGACGAAGTTCAGGTTGTCCATGTCGACCTGCGCCACCAGGGCGGGCGGCAGCTCGGGGTGCTCCACGACGGCGCGTCCGATGCTCAGACCGAGCAGCGAGACGAGCAACGCTCCGGCCAGTGCGGTTCCGACCGCGGACGCGAGATTCTGCGTCGTTCCGCGGAGTGATCCGACGTCACCGGCGAGTTCGGCGGGCGCCGCCGTCACCAGCACGTTGAAGACCAGGGTCACCAGGGCGCCCTGCCCGATGCCGAAGACGATCAGCCCCAGGATCGTGGGAAGCGTCTCCCAGTTGTTGTTCACGACGAACGAGAGCCACACGAGCGCGACCGTCGTGAGGATGAAACCGAAGACCCCGATCACGCGCGGCGGGTAGCGCTTGTAGAAGCGCACCACGAGCGTCGCGGTGATGAAGACCGTGAGGTTGAACGGCATCATCGCGAGCGAGGTGTCGAACGGCGTGCGTCCCTGCACGATCTGGATGTACAGCGGGATCGTGAAGTTCACGCACGCTTCGAGAGCCACGACGATGAACATCGCGTACACCGCCGCCCGCTCCTTCGACGAGTCGAGCACACTGAGGTCGATCAGAGGCACCTTGCCCTCGGCCATCCGGCGCCGGGTCCACACGAAGAAGATCTGGCCGAGCACGATGCCCACGACGATGAACGCGGGCGCGGGCGACAGCCCCAGGATGCTGAACGGCGCCGCATCCGTGGCCGCGACAGCTCCCCATCCGTTCAGGTTGTTGAAACCGAGCGTCAGCAGCACGATCGCGGCGCCGATGAGCAGCGAGGCGACCAGATCGATGCGGATCGAGGCGTCTCCGCGGTCTCCGCGCAGCGTGAAGCTGAAGGCGAAGACCACCACCGCGATGCCGAAGACGATGAAGAACATCGGACGCCAGCCGACGAGCGTGCCGAGCGTTCCGCCGATGAGGAACGCCGTCACGCCCGAGATCGCACGGGCGGAGCCGATCGCACCGATCGCGGTCGCCTGCTGCGCACCTCGATAGTTCTCGGCGATCAGGGCGACGATCGACGGGACGATGATGGCGGCCGCAGCACCCGCAACAGCTTGCCCGGCGATGGCCCACCCCACGCTCGGAGACACGATCATCAGCACCGATGACGCGGCGAAGAGCACGATGACGACACGGAAGATGAGCACCCAGCCGACGCGCTGCCCCAGCTTCGCACCGGTCATCACCAGTGCCGCGACCGCGAGCCCGTACATGACGATGGTGGTGCTCGCGACCGTGGGCGGCACCCCGAACTCGCTCACCATGCCGCCCAGCGAGATCGGCAGTGCCGCCACGTTGAACGACATGAGCACCTGGGCGAGGAAGAGACTGACCAGCGGCATCCACGATGTCTTGGTGGCCGTGGCGGCGGTGTGTGTCATGGGAGGATCCTCTGATCGTGGTGGGATGCGTCGAGCTCAGTCCGCGGTTCGCGTCTGCGCGGGGGCAGAGGCGAACAGGTTGAGCCCCAGTGCGCGGGACAGATGACCGATCGCCAGCTGGGAGCGGATCGAGTTGCCTGCGCCGTCGAGACGGGGCGAGAATCCGGCGACCGCGCCCTTGCCCGGTGCGACGGCGACGATGCCTCCTGCCACCCCCGACTTGGCCGGAAGCCCGATCTCGAAGAGCCACTCCCCCGATGCTTCGTAGAGTCCCGTCGAGGCCGTGACGGCGAGGGTGTCGCGGCAGACCTCGGCGGAGACCACACGCTCACCCGTGACGGGATTCACACCGCCGTCGGCCAGCGTCGCCCCCATCACCGCGAGATCGTGTGCCGTCACACTCAGCGCGCACTGACGAGTGTAGACGTCGACGACCTCATCCGGGTCGCCGTCGAGTCGACCGTAGCTGCGCAGCAGCCATCCCATCGCGCGGTTGCGCTCGTTCGTCTCGGCTTCGGAGGCGTAGACCACGCCGTCGAGGCTGAGCGGCCGGCCGGCGAAAGCCGACAGCCCCTCTCGCACGCGCTCCCACTGCTCCACCGCGGTCGCCCCCGGCATGAGCCCCGTCGTCGCGATCGCGCCGGCGTTGACCATCGGATTCATGGGGTGTCCGCCGTTGAGCTCGAGAGCCATCAGCGAGTTGAAGGCGAGGCCGGTGTTGTTGACGCCGACGATGTCCCGCACGCGCTCGTGACCGTGCTCCTGGATGGCGAGGGCATAGACGAACATCTTCGAGATCGACTGGATCGAGAACGGATGCAGGGCGTCGCCCGCGTCGTGGAGTCCACCGTCCACCTGGATCACGGCGAGTCCGAACAGCTCGGGGTCGACCTCGGCGAGCACCGGGATGTAATCGGCCACGGCCCCGTCGGTGTTCCCGGCATACCGCCGGTGCGCCTCGCGGACGTGATCCTCGACGCTGTCCCACCCCGGGAGCGTTCCGGTCGACACCTGCTGCGGGATGCCCGACAACGCCGCGACGTCCATTCGTCCTCCTCGGATCCACGACCCCCCAGCCGTCATCGCTCACGGTAGTGGCTTCGGGTGTCGATGCCTAGAGGCAGTTCGGAGCATGTCGAGGCCCCCGTGAAACGACGAGACCCACCTCCGCAACGAATGCGGGGTGGGTCTCGACGAGACGGTGGTTCGCCAGGCGACTCAGTACCAGTTCGACGCCTGCGAGTGACCCCAGGCGCTGCAGGGCGCTCCGTAGACGGAGGAGATGTACTCCAGACCCCAGGCGATCTGCGTGGCGGCGTTCGTCTGCCAGTCGCTGCCGGCCGAAGCCATCTTGCTGCCAGGAAGCGCCTGCGGGATGCCGGTCGCTCCACCCGACGCGTTGTACGCCTGGTAGTTCCAGCCGGACTCCTTGGTCCACAGCGAGTTCAGGCAGGAGAACTGATCGTCGCCCCATCCGTACTTGTCGGCCATCATCTGGCGCGCGGTGGCCTTGGCCCCCTCGGGCGTGTTGGCCTGGGCGAGCGCAGCGGCTTCCGCGGCGGCCTTCTCCGCGGCGGCCTTCGCGGCATCATCCGCGGCCTTCTTCTCCTGGGCCGCGGTCAGCGACTTCTTCAGCGCGGCGGTGTCGGCGATGACGTCGTCGGTTCCCGTCGACGTCTCCAGGGCGAGGCTCGAGAGCAGCAACGCCGACATCGATGCGCGATCGCCACTCAGGTGTGCGACATCCGCAGTGAGCTCGGCTGTCTCGACCGACGCGGGGTCCGCGCCGAGATCGAGCCCGGAGGCCGCGACCTCCGCGTTGAGCGCCTCCGCCGCGGTGACGGCATCCTGCGCGAGTGCGATCGTGATCGCCGAGTCATCGGCGATCTTCGCCATCGGCTCGCCGCCGGTCACGAAGGAGGTGACCTCGGCGACGGCGTCGGGCATCTCGGCTCCCGCCGCGGGACCTGCGGCCACGCCGACGGTGACGGCGAGGCCGAGGACGGCTCCGGCGATGGTTCCGAAGATCATCTTGGGGCGGCGGGCCGTGATCGCGTTGCGAGCGGATGCCGCCGCGTGGGCGCGCCGAAGAGCACGGGTGTTCTGAAGCATGGGTTCGACTTTCGGGTCGTCGTACGCCCGTAACAGGACACTCGTCGGGAGGTTGCCCCAGGCGCAAGGTAACGATTCTGCAACGGCCCGCCTGGGCGTTCTATGAGAAAAGGGCCCTGTNTGTACAGGGCCCTTCTCTTAGAGGATTCTCAGGCGCTGGCGTCCTGACGCTTCAGACGAGCGGTCTCACGCGCACGGGTGTTCGCGTCGAGGTTCACCTTGCGGATGCGGACGACCTCGGGCGTGACCTCGACGCATTCGTCGTCACGCGCGAACTCGAGGCTCTCCTCGAGAGTCAGCTGGCGCGGGGGCGTCATCGACTCGAAGGTGTCGGAGCTCGCCGCACGCATGTTGGTGAGCTTCTTCTCCTTGGTGATGTTGACGTCCATGTCGTCGGCGCGGGAGTTCTCGCCGATGACCATGCCCTCGTAGACCTCCTGCGTGGGCTGCACGAAGAACGACATGCGCTCCTGCAGGGCGATCATCGCGAACGGGGTGACGACACCCTGACGGTCGGCGACGATCGAGCCGTTCTGACGCGTCGTGATCGAACCGGCCCACGGCTCGTACCCGTGCGAGATCGCGTTGGCGATACCCGTACCGCGCGTCGTCGTGAGGAACTCGCTGCGGAAGCCGATGAGGCCGCGCGACGGGACGATGAACTCCATGCGCACCCAGCCGGTGCCGTGGTTCGTCATGTTCTCCATGCGACCCTTGCGGTTCGCGAGAAGCTGGGTGATCGCGCCGAGGTGCTCCTCCGGAGTGTCGATCGTCAGGTGCTCGAACGGCTCGTACGTCTTGCCGTCGATCTTCTTCGTGACCACCTGCGGCTTGCCGACGGTGAGCTCGAAGCCCTCGCGACGCATGTTCTCGACGAGGATGGCGAGAGCCAGCTCACCGCGGCCCTGCACCTCCCATGCGTCGGGGCGTCCGATGTCGACGACCTTGAGCGAGACGTTACCGATCAGCTCCTTGTCGAGACGATCCTTGACCATGCGAGCCGTGAGCTTGTGGCCCTTGACCTTGCCCATGAGCGGCGAGGTGTTCGTGCCGATCGTCATCGAGATGGCGGGGTCGTCGACCGTGATCGCGGGAAGCGGGCGCACGTCTTCGGGGTCGGCGATGGTCTCACCGATGGTGATGTTCTCGAAGCCGGCGATGGCGACGATGTCGCCGGGGCCTGCAGAGTCGGCCGGGTAGCGCTCGAGCGCACGGGTCTTGAGCAGCTCGGTGATGCGCGCGTTGCTGGTCGAGCCGTCGGCACGGACCCAGGCGACGGTCTGGCCCTTCTTCAGCGTTCCGTTGAAGACGCGCAGCAGCGCGAGGCGGCCGAGGAAGGGGCTGGAGTCCAGGTTGGTGACCCAGGCCTGCAGCGGGTGCTCGTCGTCGTACGCCGGAGCCGGGACGTGCTCGAGGATCGCCTCGAAGAGCGGCTCGAGGTCGTCGTTGTCGGGCAGCGAACCGTCGGCGGGACGGTTCTGCGATGCCGCGCCGGCACGGCCGGACGCGTAGACGACCGGCACGTCGAGCAGAGCGTCGACGTCGAGGTCGGGCACGTCGTCGACGAGGTCGGATGCGAGCCCGAGGAGCAGATCGTGCGCCTCCTCCTCGACCTCGGCGATGCGAGCGTCGGGGCGGTCGGTCTTGTTGACCAGGAGGATGACGGGGAGCTTGGACTCTAGAGCCTTGCGCAGCACGAAGCGGGTCTGCGGAAGCGGCCCCTCGCTCGCGTCGACGAGCAGGACGACGCCGTCGACCATCGACAGGCCGCGCTCGACCTCACCGCCGAAGTCGGCGTGACCAGGCGTGTCGATCACGTTGATCGTGATCTCCTTGCCCTGAGCGTGCTTGCCCTTGTAGGTGATCGCCGTGTTCTTGGCGAGGATCGTGATGCCCTTCTCGCGCTCGAGGTCGTTCGAGTCCATCGCGCGCTCATCGACGTGGGCGTGTTCGCCGAACGAGCCCGTCTGACGCAGCATGGCGTCGACGAGAGTGGTCTTGCCGTGGTCGACGTGCGCGACGATAGCGACGTTGCGGAGGTCAGAGCGAAGGGCGTGCGCCATGCATATGTCCTAAAGAGTGTGGGTTTTTGCCGAGAAGCCGACGTTCCAGACTATCGTATGCGGCGGAGTCGTTCCTGAGCGCGCGAAGTACGATCGAGGGCGTGACCGATGCCGACCTCTCCCCCGCCCCCTCACGCAGTCGTCTGTGGTGGGAGATCGCCATCGTGCTGGCTCTCGGTCTCGGGCAGTCCGCCGTGTACGCGATCGTGCAGCTGGCGTACCGCCTCACCGACGAGACGCCTCTGGCGGACCAGACGGCGACCCTGAATCCGTCCCGCAGCGACCGCGAGATCTTCGACCTCATCTACCAGGTGCTGTCCATCGGGTTCTCGCTGGTCCCCGTGCTTCTCGTGTGCTTCCTGCTCTGGCAGACGTCGCGCCCGCATCTGGGCAGAGTGGGCCTCGACGGCACGAAGATCGCAGCGGATGCCGGACGAGGAGCGCTTCTGGTGCTCGCCATCGGCATCCCCGGCCTCGGCCTCTATCTGGTCGGAAGAGCCACCGGGCTCTTCGTCGCGGTCGACCCGGCGGGACTCGACGCCCACTGGTGGACGGTGCCGATCCTCCTCCTGGCGGCAGCGCGTGCCTCTCTGCAGGAGGAGTTCGTCGTTCTCGGGTATCTGTTCGCCCGGTTGAAGCAGCTCGGATGGGGTCCGTGGGCCATCATCCTGACGACCTCGCTGCTGCGCGCGAGCTACCACCTCTACCAGGGCCCCGGGGCCTTCATCGGGAACTTCGCGATGGGCCTGCTGTTCGGCTGGCTGTTCCAGCGCAGCGGCCGGCTGATGCCGTTCCTCGTCGCGCACTTCCTGATCGACGCGACCGTGTTCGTCGGGTACCCGTGGGCCGCGGCGACGTGGCCGGACCTCTTCGGGCTCCCCGGCTGACGGGAGCGCTCCGGAGCCTCGCTCAGGCGTTCGCGATGACGACCGACACGACGGCCCACAGCGCGATGACGCCGAGCGCGATCAGCGCCTGAGCGTCCCAGGTGCGGCGGACGGGAGCATCCGCCGTCGCCGGCGCCTGCTGCCAACGGTCGCGGATCTCGGTCAGCTCCCGCAGGCCGGCCGGAGCCTTCGCCTCGTCGTCACCGCTCGTGGGGCGACGGACCGGACGCGCTCGTGCGGGTCCGCCGTAGCACGAGAGATCGCTGCCGTCTTCGAGCGAGAAGAGCAGCTGCCAGCGCAGGTCGATGTCGCGCACCCGGCTCCAGCCGAATGATGTGCGGCGCAGCATGTTCTGCACGACCGCGCCGTCGTCGTCGACTCGGACGACCGACACGAAGGCGATTTCGTAGACGACCCAGAGTCCGAGGAGCACCCACGGCGCGAGCAGGAGCATCTGACCCCACCCTGCACGCACGACGGCGTCGCCGAGAAGGAAGAGCGCCAGGAGCGAGCAGAGCACGAGGGAGACCGGCCCGGAGGCCGCACGGAAAGTCCGTGCGGCCTCCGGTCGAGGTTCGGTGCTCACTCTCCGTGACCACCGAGGGTGATCGACGCACCCGGGATCGCCTTCAGAAGACGATCCGTGTATTCCTGCTGCGGGTTGGCGAAGATCTCGTCGACAGTGCCCTGCTCGACGATCTTGCCCTTCTCCATGACGCACACGAGATCGCTCGAGACACGGACGACCGCGAGGTCGTGCGTGATGAACAGATACGTGAGATCGAGCTCTGACTGGAGTTCGGCCAGCAGCTGCAGCACCTGATCCTGCACCAGCACATCGAGCGCCGACACCGCCTCATCGAGGACGATGATGTCGGGCTTGAGGGCGAGAGCGCGCGCGATCGCGACACGCTGACGCTGACCGCCCGAGAGCTCGTTCGGGTACCGGGTGGCGAGCACACGGGGCAGTGAGACCTGGTCGAGAAGCTCCTCGACCCGCTCACGCTGAGACGCGCGGTCGCCGACGCCGTGGATCTGCAGCGGCTCGGCGATGGTGTTGCCGATGTTGCGCAGCGGGTCGAGCGAGCCATACGGGTCCTGGAACACCGGCTGCATGCGCCGACGCAGACCGAACGCCTGGGCGTTCGACAGCTTCGACACATCCTGGCCGTCGATCTCGATGGTTCCGCTGGTGGGCTCCTCGAGCTTCAGAACCATCTTCGCGACGGTGGACTTGCCCGAACCCGACTCGCCGACCAGAGCGAGCGTCTTGCCGCGAGGGATCGCGAACGACACGTCGTCGACCGCTCGGAACGCCTCACTGCGGAAGCCTCCCTGACGGATCCGATAGTCCTTCGTGAGCCCAGCGACCCGCACGGTCGGCGGGATGTCGGCGAGATCCTCGAGCGTCTCGATACCCCGGTCCTCCACCACCGCCTGGATGCGCTGCGACGCGACACTCGGCGCGGCAGACACCAGGCGCTTCGTGTACGGGTGCTGCGGGTTCTCGAGGATCTGCCTGCTGGGACCCGCCTCGACGATGTTGCCGCCGTTCATCACGATGATCTTGTCCGCACGCTCGGCCGCGAGGCCCAGGTCGTGCGTGATCAGGAGCACCGAGGTGCCCTTGTCGCGAGTGAGCGACGCCATGTGATCGAGGATCACGCGCTGCACCGTCACATCCAGAGCCGAGGTCGGCTCGTCGGCGATGAGCAGCTTCGGATCGGCCGCGAGGCCCATCCCGATCAGCGCACGCTGACGCATGCCACCGGAGAACTGGTGCGGGAACTGGTGCAGACGCTTCTCGGCATCCGCCAGCCCGGCCTGCTGCAGCACCTCGACCGTGCGCGCCTTGGCGGCCTCGCGCCCCTGGGCGATGCCGTTCGCACGGATCGCCTCCTTGACCTGGAAGCCGATGCTCCAGACGGGGTTGAGGTTCGACATCGGATCCTGCGGAACGAAGCCGATGTCCCGTCCGCGAACAGCCTCGATCTCGCGACGGTTGAGCGTCGTGAGCTCGCGGCCTTCGAGGGTGATCGATCCGGCGGTGACTTCACCGGTTCCCGGGAGCAGGTTCACGATGGCCGTGGCCGTCGTGGACTTGCCCGAGCCCGACTCGCCGACGATCGCGACGGTCTCGCCCGGCATGACGTCGAAGCTGACTCCGTGGAGCACTTCGCGCAGGCCCTCCTGCGTGCGGAACGCGACGCTGAGGTCACGGATGCTGAGCAGCGGGACCTGTTCGGTGATTCGCTCGCTCATCGGCGTGCCCTCGCCTTCGGGTCGAGGGCGTCTCGGATGAGCTCGCCCAGGGTGACGAACGCGAGCACCGCGAGGGTGAGCGCGATCGACGGATAGATGAGTGCCATCGGCGCGACACGCAGCGACGCCTGGGCGTCGCCGATGTCGTTCCCCCACGACATGACGCTGCTGCCGAGTCCGACTCCGAGGAACGACAGAGTGGCTTCAGCGACGATCGCAGCGGCGAGGCCGAGCGTCGACACCACCAGCAGAGGCGCGATCGCGTTCGGGACGACATGGTTCAACAGGATCTTGAACTTCGACTGCCCCAGGGCCTGCGAGGCCATCACGAAGTCGGCCTGACGCACGCGGAGCACCTCCGCTCGCACGACACGGGCGGTGGATGCCCAGGCGAACCCTCCGATGGCGAGCGCGAGGATCCACACCGAACGGATGTCCTTGAACACCGTCATCACGACCACGGCCGCGAGGATGTACGGGATCGCGAAGAAGATGTCGCCGACACGCGAGAGGACCGAGTCGAGCCACCCGCCGTAGAAGCCCGCGAGCGCACCCATGATCAGACCGAGAACAGACGAGATCAGCGTGGCGATCAGGCCGACCGCGAGGGACGTCTGGGCGCCCCACACGATGCGCGCGTAGATGTCGCAGCCTTGGAAGGTGAACCCGAGGGGGTGCCCCTCGGCCGGTCCGCCGTTGCTGTTCGACAGGTAGCACTGGTCGTTGGGCGGCGTCGCGGTGAACAGCGTCGGCCACACGGCCATCACAAGGAAGACGAGGGCCAGCGCGATCGAGAACCAGAACAGCGGACGGCGACGCAGGTCGAACCAGGCGTCCCGCCAGAGGTTGCTGGGCTTGTCCGAGATACGGACCGCGTCGACCGCGATCGACTCCGTCTCGACGGGGGCGACGTAGTGCTTGGGAGAGATGGGATCAGGCATAGCGAATCCTCGGGTCGAGCAGACCGTAGAGCAGGTCGATGAGCAGGTTCACCAGCACGTACAGGATGACGAAGACGGTCACGAACGAGACGACCGTCGGCCCCTCGCCGCGCTGGATCGCCTGGAAGAGCGTGTTTCCGACACCCGGCACGTTGAAGATGCCCTCGGTGACGGTCGCACCCACGAGCAGCACACCGAAGTTCGTGGCCGAGTTGGTGATCACGGGGATCAGCGAGTTGCGCAGCACGTGCACGGGAAGCACGCGGTTGCGCGAGAGCCCCTTGCTGTACGCCGTGCGTACCCAGTCCTGATTCAGGGTCTCGATGACCGAGCTCCGCATCAGACGCATGCTCACCGCGTAGAGACTGAACCCGAGCACGATCGCGGGAAGCCAGAGTCCACCCCAGTCGTTGTCGGCGCCGACCGTCGGCTTGAACCAACCCCACTGGATCGCCAGGAAGTACTGGGCGAGGAACGCGACCACGAAGATCGGGATCGCGATCGCGACGAGAGCCACGACCAGCGAGACGTTGTCGAAGAGCTTGCCCTTGCGCAACGCCGAGATCGTGCCGATGATGATCGCCAGGACGAACTCGATGGCGATCGCCATCACGGCGAGACGCCCCGTGACGGGCAGCGTCGCGGCGAGCACCGTGGAGACGGGGCGACCGGAATAGGTCATGCCCAGGTCGCCCTGGAAGACACCGGTGATGTAGTACCAGTACTGCACGAGGAACGGCTCGTTCAGGTGGTACTGCTCTCGCAGCTGCGCGACGACCGCCGGGCTCGGCGTCTTGTCGCCGAACAGGGCGAGGATCGGGTCGCCGGGCATGGCGAACACCAGGAAATAGATGAGCAGGGTGGCTCCGAAGAAGACCGGGATCACCTGCAGAAGACGTCTCAGAATGTAACCGAGCATCCGCTTGTCCCTTCTGTGAGGGGAGAGATAGCCGCGTGGACACAAGCCTGTGAGGCGGTGACGAAGAAATCGTCACCGCCTCACAGGTGAAGTGCCGTCAGACTTACTCGCCGGCCTTCGTGATCTCGTAGTAGAGCGGAACCGAGTTCCAGCCGAACGTGACGTTGTCGACGCTCTCGCCGAAGCCACCGGTCACGTTGGAGTACCACAGCGGGATCGCGGGAAGATCCTTGAACAGGACCTCCTGCGCCTTGGTGAAGTCCTCGATCTGTGCATCGGGGTCGGGGTTGCTGATGCCGGCCTTGATGAGGTCGTCGAACTCGGGGTTCGAGTAGTCACCGTCGTTCGAGCCGGCGCCGGTCGCGTAGAGCGGTCCGAGGAAGTTGTACAGACCCGGGTAGTCGGCCTGCCAGCCCGAGCGCGCAGCCGTGGTGATGGTGCGGTCGTTGATCTTCGTGCGAAGGTCCTGGAAGGTCGGGTACGGGTCGCCCGATGCCTCGATGCCGAGCGTGTTCTTGATGCTGTTGCTCACCGCGTCGACCCAGGCGTCGTGCCCACCGTCGGCGTTGTAAGCGATCTTGAACTCGCCGTCCCACGGCGAGATGGCGTCGGCCTCGGCCCACAGCTTCTTCGCCTCGTCGGGGTTGTACTCGAGAACCTCGCTGCCGGGGACCGAGTCGGACCATCCGTCGATCACCGGGGAGGTGAAGTCGGATGCCGGGGTGCGGGTGCCCGAGAAGATCGTGTCGGTGATCTCCTCGCGGTTGATCGCCATCGACAGCGCCTGACGACGCAGCTGGCCCTCTTCGCCGCTGAAGTGCGGGAGGAACTGGCCGATCGTGAACGACTGGAAGACCGCGGACGGCTGGTTGACGGCGCGGTCGCCGAACTCGTCCTGGAAGACCTGGAGCGAGCCGGTCGGGATCGCGTCGATCACGTCGACGTCCCCACCCTGCAGGTCGGCGTAAGCCGCTTCCTGCGTGGCGTAGAACTTGATGGTCAGACCGCCGTTGGCAGCCTTGCGTCCGCCGTCGTAGTCGTCGTTGCGGACGAGGTCGATCTGCACGTCGTGCTGCCACGCGTCGTCGCCGTCGATCATGTACGGGCCGTTGCCGATCGGGTTCTGGCCGAAGGCCTCCATGTCCTCGAAGGCCACGTCGGGCAGCGGGTAGAACGCGGAGTATCCGAGGCGCAGCGCGAAGTCGGAGGCCGGCTTGTTGAGCGCGATCGTGAAGGTGTAGTCGTCGACCTGCTTCAGACCGGACAGGTCACCCTGCGCGCCGAAGACGTCGTCATCGGGGTTGTCGGGGTCACCCGCGTCGTTGACGAAGCCCTCGATGTCCTCGAAGAAGTAGCCCGAGAGCTGTGCGTTCTCGGCCTGTGCGCCGTAGTTCCACGCCTTGATGAAGTTGTCGGCGGTGACCTCTTCACCGTCGGTGAACTTCAGGCCCTTGCGGATCTTGACCGTGAGGTTCTGCGGGTCCTCGGTCGTGATCTCCTCGGCGACGTCGTTGACGGGCTTGCCGTCGGCGTCGTAGTAGATCAGACCGGCGAAGATCTCGTCGAGGATCTTTCCGCCACCCACCTCGTTGGTGTTCGTGGGGATCAGCGGGTTCTCGGGCTCGGAGCCGTTCGTGGTGATGATGGCATCCGGGTCGCCGGCTGCGCCGGAGCCGCCGTCGCCGTCGTTGCCTCCACCGCTCGCGCAGCCCGCGAGCGCCAGGGCGCCGATCGCGAACAGCGCGGTGCCCGCAAGGGCGATCTTGTTGCGCTTCACTTTGTGTCCTCCTGTGGACGGGTATTCATCAGACTGCGCGCTCATCGTCGAACGCGTAGGGATAGTTGACTGTAACCCGCGATTCAGGGGACGCCGCACTCGGCTAATGAACCGTTACTGAGTGGTGACCATATGTAATCTCGCGGAAACATGCGGAAATGCACGGAAACGAGAGACGGCGCCATGCCCGGATGGACACGACGCCGTCTCTGTACGCTCCTCGAGTCAGGCGAAGGCCTCGACCGGCGGGCAGGCGCACACGAGGTTGCGGTCGCCGTAGGCCTGGTCGATGCGGCGCACAGGCGGCCAGTACTTGCCGGCGACCAGAGCGTGCACCGGGTATGCGGCGTCCTCTCGGGTGTACGCGTGACTCCACTCCCCCGCGATCAGCGAGACCGCGGTGTGCGGTGCGTGCACCAGTGGGTTGTCGTCGGCGGGCCAGCGCCCGGCTGCGACGGCATCCGCCTCGGCCTTGATCATGATCATCGCCTCGATGAAGCGCTCGATCTCGCCGAGGTCCTCCGACTCCGTCGGCTCGACCATGAGCGTGCCCGCGACGGGGAACGACATCGTCGGCGCGTGGAAGCCGTAGTCGATGAGCCGCTTGGCGACGTCGTCGACGGTGATGCCGGTGGCCTCCTTGAGCGGACGCAGGTCGAGGATGCACTCGTGAGCGACGCGGCCGTTCTCGCCGGCGTAGAGCACCGGGTAGTGCTCGCCGAGGCGCGCGGCGATGTAGTTCGCCGAGAGCACGGCTGCTGCCGTCGCGTGACGAAGGCCGTCTGCCCCCATCATCCGCACGTACGACCAGGAGATCGGCAGGATGCCGGCCGATCCGTAGGGCGCGGCGGAGACCGCTCCGCCCTCGAAGACGAACCCGCCCGCATGCTCCGCGCGCTGGGCGAGCGGGTGCGACGGCAGGTACGGCGCGAGGTGAGCCTTGGCCGCGACGGGACCCACGCCGGGGCCACCGCCGCCGTGCGGGATCGCGAACGTCTTGTGCAGGTTCAGGTGCGAGACGTCGCCGCCGAGGTCGCCGAAACGGGCGTAGCCGAGCAGCGCGTTGAGGTTCGCGCCGTCGACGTAGACCTGGCCGCCGGCCTCGTGCACGGCAGTGGTGATCTCGACGACGTCCTGCTCGTACACGCCGTGCGTCGACGGGTACGTGATCATCAGCGCGGACAGCTCGCCGGCGTTCGCCGCGATCTTCGCGCGCAGGTCGTCGAGGTCGACGTTGCCGAGTTCGTCACAGGCGACGACGACGACCTTCATGCCGGCGAGCACCGCAGAGGCGGCGTTGGTTCCGTGCGCCGACGACGGGATCAGGCACACCGTGCGCTGAGTGTCGCCGTTCGCCAGGTGGTAGCCGCGGATCGCGAGAAGGCCCGCGAGCTCGCCCTGCGATCCGGCGTTCGGCTGCAGCGAGACCGCGTCGTACCCGGTGACCTCGGCCAGCCACGCCTCGAGCTGCGTGATCATGTCGAGGTATCCCTCGACGTCGGAGGCCGGAGCGAACGGGTGGATGCCCGCGAACTCGGGCCACGTGATCGATGCCATCTCGGTCGCCGCGTTGAGCTTCATCGTGCACGACCCGAGGGGGATCATGCCGCGATCGAGCGCGTAGTCGCGATCGGCGAGGCTCTTGAGGTAGCGCATCATCGCCGTCTCGCTGCGGTGCGCATGGAAGACGGGGTGCGTGAGGTACTCGTCCTGGCGGAGCAGGTCGCCGGGCAGAGCGCCCTGCGAGCCTGAGCCGTAGAAGCCGAAAGCACGGTCCTGCGAACCGCCGAACACACGGGCGACCTGGTGGAGCTCGGCGACCGTCGTGGTCTCGTCGACCGAGATCCCGACCGTGTCGGCATCAGCCGCGTGCAGCAGGATGCCGAAGCCGTGATGGGCCTGCTCCACGTATTCGGCCGCGCGGCCGGGCACCCGCACCTGCAGCGTGTCGAAGAACGAGTCGTGCACGACATCCGCACCCGCGTCGGCGAGCCAGTCACGCAGCATCGCGGTCTTGGCCGCGACCTCCCGGGCGATCGCCTTGAGCCCGTCAGGCCCGTGGTAGACCGCGTACATCGACGCCATCACCGCGAGGAGCACCTGCGCGGTGCAGATGTTGCTGGTCGCCTTCTCACGGCGGATGTGCTGCTCGCGCGTCTGCAGCGACAGCCGGTACGCGGGCTTGCCGTCCGCATCCACCGAGACACCGACGAGGCGTCCCGGCAGCTGCCGCTCGAGCCCGGCACGAACGGCCATGTACCCGGCGTGCGGTCCGCCGAACCCGATGGGCACACCGAAGCGCTGCGTGGTGCCGACCGCGACGTCCGCTCCGAGGGAACCGGGCGAGGCGATCAGGGTGAGTGCGAGCAGATCGGCCGCGACGACCGCGAGTCCGCCGGCGAGGTGCGCGGCGTCGATCACGGCGGTGGGGTTCCACACACGACCGGAGGCACCGGGGTACTGCACGAAGACGCCGAACATCTCCGCGGGGAGCTCCTCGCCTGCGGCGAAGTCGACGCTCACGAGCTCGATGCCCACAGCCTCGGCGCGGGTCTCGAGCAGGGCCTTCGTCTGCGGGAACGCGTCGGCGTCGACCGCGAACACGTTCGAGGCCTTCTTCGATGCGCGGCGTGCCAGGAGCATCCCCTCGACGACAGCGGTCGACTCGTCGAGCATCGACGCGTTGGCCGTGGTGAGACCGGTGAGCTCGGCCACCATCGTCTGGAAGTTGATGAGAGCTTCGAGGCGCCCTTGCGAGATCTCCGGCTGGTACGGCGTGTAGGCCGTGTACCACGAGGGGTTCTCGAGGACGTTGCGCTGGATCACCTGAGGGGTGATCGTGCCGTAGTACCCGAGGCCGATCATCGGCCGGTTCACCGTGTTGCGGGCGGCGATCGCTCGAAGCTCGGCGAGCGCCTCGGTCTCGCTCGCTGCGCGAGGGATGACTGAATCCGAGGTGGCGGACGTGAAGATCGACGACGGCACGGCCTGGCGCATCAGCGCCTCGACCGGGCTCCAGTCCTCGAGCTCGGACTCGACCCCCAGCGCGTCCAGCATCTGACGCTGGGCGGCCGCGGTGGTTCCGATGTGACGATCGGCGAAAGAGACCACTGGTCGATCAGCCCTCCGTGAGAGCGACGTACGCGTCGCGGTCCATGAGTCCGTCGAGCGCACCGGCGTCGACGGAGACCTTGATCAGCCAGCCGCCGGCGAACGGCTCGGCGTTGACGAGGGAGGGGTCGTCGACCACGGCGTCGTTGATCTCCACGACCGTGCCGGTGACCGGCGCGTAGAGCTCGCCGACCGACTTGGTCGACTCGATCTCGCCCACCACCGATCCGGCGGTGACCTCGGTGCCCACGGCGGGGAGCTCGACGAAGACGACGTCGCCGAGCTTGTCGGCGGCGTAGTCGGTGATCCCGATGGTCACGGTGTCGCCGTCAGCGGCGATCCACTCGTGCTCATCGGTGTAGTGGAGTGCGTTGAGGTCGGTCATTTGGTCCTCCGGTAGAAAGGCAGGGCGGTCACGGTCGCGGGGATGCGGGTCCCCCGCACATCAAGGAATACTGCGGTTCCCTCCGCAGCGGAAGACGGTGCGACATAGGCCATCGCGATCGGGTGGCCGAGCGTCGGGCTGAGCGCACCGCTGGTGATCGCGCCGAGCACAGCGCCGTCTTCGTCCACGACGGAGTACCCGGCACGGCCCGCGCGCTTGCCTTCGGCGACGAGCCCGACGAGCACGGGGGCATCGGATGCGGCATCCACCGCTCCCTTGCCGATGAAGCTCTCCTTGTCGGTGACGACGACGCGTCCGAGACCGGCCTGCGACGGCTTGGTCTCGCGGGAGAGCTCATGCCCGTAGAGCGGCATACCCGCTTCGAGTCGGAGCGTGTCGCGCGCCGCGAGGCCGGCCGGCACGAGACCGTGCGTCTGCCCGGCGTCGACGAGTGCGTCCCAGAGCGCGGGGGCATCGGCGACACGGACGAGCAGCTCGAAGCCGTCCTCACCCGTGTACCCGGTGCGGGCGAGGAGCAGTGGGCCGCCGAGGAAGGAGGCGTCGGCCCAGGAGTAGTACCTCTGCTCCGCCCAGGGAGTGCTGAGGTCGGAGATGCCTGCCGTCGACGAGACGATGGCCTCGGATGCGGGTCCCTGGACGGCGAGCAGCGCGTACTCGTCGGAGACGTCCTCGACGTCGACGCCGCGATCTCCGAGGAAGCCCTCGAAGGTGCGGTCCTCCCCCGCGGCGAGCGCCGGACGTTCACGCTCGATCCGCGAGGGGAACGAGCGGACGCGCGAGGCGAAGGCGGCATCGACGAATCCGCGGTTGCCCGCGTTCGCGATGACGAGGAAGCGATCGTCGGCGAGCCGGTAGACGATGACGTCGTCGATGATCCCGCCGTCGTCTGCGAGCATCAGCGAGTACTTCGCCTTGCCCACGGGCATCGCGGACAGTCGGCCGGCCAGGGAGTAGTCGAGGAAGTCCCCGGCGAAGTCTCCGGTGACCATGAACTCGGCCATGTGCGAGATGTCGAAGATCCCGGCTGCCTGTCGCACCGCGTGGTGCTCGGCGAGGTCGGACGTGTAGCGCACCGGCATCTGCCAGCCGCCGAAGTCGGTGAACGAGGCGCCGAGCGCCTCATGGCGCTCACGGAGCGGGGTGTAGCGAGGGTCGGACATGGAGTTCTCCCGGGCTGGGTCGGGCGGAACAGCGCAGACGCTGGTCCTCGGAACTCCCCCTCTGTCATGGGCCTGAGAGCTTCACCCAGAGACTGGGCTTTCACCGTCGGCGGAGCCGAGCGCTACAGCATCGCTCGATCTCACTTTTCAGAGTGGCCGGAACCGCGCGGTACGCATACCTGAGAGATTGGCGGGGAGGCTTGCTCCTTCGGTGCCCGGCTGCGTTCGCCGGGGCTCTCCCGCGTGGGTCATTCGGCCTGTCTTCACTTGTGCGTTCAGTCTAGCGGGTCGTCCGCACCGAGACGGGTGCCGTTCCGGTCGCACCTCGTGCCGCGCGAACGGGTCGCCGGCGGCACGAAGTGGAACCGGAACGGATGCTCAGAGACCCGCGAGCTCGGCGCGGACCTCGTCGCGGAGGCGGCCGAGGTTCTCGGGTTCGGGCGCCGCGCCCAGCAGGGTCTTCGTGTACTCGTGCTGCGGATTGAGGATGACTTCGTCAGCCGGCCCGCGCTCGACGACGTCGCCCTTGTAGAGCACCATGATCTCGTCGCTGAAATGCCGAGCCGTCGCGAGGTCGTGCGTGATGTAGAGCACGCCGAGGTTCTCCTCTCGCTGCAGATCGGCCAGCAGGTTGAGCACCCCCAACCGGATCGAGACGTCGAGCATCGAGACGGGCTCATCCGCGACGATGAACCGTGCCCCCGGTGCGAGCGCCCGCGCGATGGCCACACGCTGACGCTGACCACCGGACAGCTCGTGCGGGCGACGTTCGGCGAAGCTCTCGCCGGGTGACAGCCGCACTCGCTCGAGCAGCTCGATCGCCCGCGCACGCACCTCGGCGCCCGAGAGCGTGGGGTGGTGGAGCCTGATCGGTCGCTCCAGGTGATGGACGATCGTGTGGAACGGGTTCAGCGAGGCGAACGGATCCTGGAAGACCATCTGCACCTGCGAGCGGTACTCCTCGACCGCTCGGCCCCGCATCCCCGCATCCTTGCCGTCGAGCAGGATCAGCCCGCTGGTCGGAGTCTCGAGCTTCATCAGCATCCGGGCGATGGTGGATTTGCCCGAACCCGATTCGCCGACGAGGGCGACCGTCTTGCCCGCCTCGATCGTGAACGAGACGTCCTTGACCGCATGGAGGGTCGACGTCTTGAGCCCGGATCGCAGCGTGAAGTCCTTCACCAGGTTGCGGGCTTCGAGGGTGGAAGCACTCATCGGATCTCCTCCTGGCTGGGCTGGTTGCCGGTGCGGACGAAGTCTCCGCGCTCGCCGGTCAGACTCGGGAAGCTCGACAGCAGCTTCTTCGTGTATTCGTGCTGCGGCGTGCGGTAGATCTCCTCGGCCGTGCCCTCCTCCACGATCTGCCCCTGCAGCATCACGGCGATCCGGTCGCTGATCTCGATCAGCATCGGGAGGTCGTGGGTGATGAAGATCACCGCGAAACCCAGCCGTTCGCGCAGTCGCATGATCTCGCGGATGATGCCTCGCTGCACCACGACGTCGAGCGCGGTGGTGGGTTCGTCCATGATCATGACCTGCGGATCCAACGCGAGCGCCATGGCGATCATCATGCGCTGCCGCATGCCGCCCGACAGCTCGTGCGGGAAGCTCGTCAGCCGCGACGGGTCGACCCCGACGAGGGTCAGCAGCTCCTCGGCACGCTCCTGCTTGTCCTTCTTGGACATGCCGGGGCGATGCGTGTCGAAGATGTCGAAGATCTGCGCCTTGACGCTGATCACCGGGTTGAGCGAGTTCATCGCACCCTGGAACACCATCGAGATCTTGTCCCAGCGGAAGGCTCGGAGCCCGTCGCCGTCGAGTGCGACGATGTCGATGTCGTGGCCGTCACGGTCGTGGAAGACGATCTCGCCGCTCGTCATGAGCGCCGGCGCCTTGAGCAGCCGGTTCATGCCGTAGGCGAGGGTCGTCTTTCCGCATCCCGACTCTCCCGCCAGACCGAGGATCTCTCCGCGGTTGAGGGTGAGGGAGACATCTCGGACCGCCTTGACGGGCGGATCCACCTCGTACTCGATCGACACGTTGCGCGCCGTGAGCACGGCATCCGGAGCGCTCATGCGGCGACCCCCTTCGTCTTGGCTGCCTTGCGCACACGTCGGGCGGCGTCGGGCGCATTGCGCAGCTTGGGGTTGATGACCTCGTCGATCGCGAAGTTGATCAGGGCGAGACCTGCACCGAGCATGGCGATCATGACGCCCGGGGGTACGAACCACCACCAGGCTCCTCGACCGAGCGCCTGCCCGGACTGCGCGTCGTTGAGGATGGTGCCCCAGGTGATCGAGGAGTTCGGGCCGAGGCCCAGGTATGAGAGGCCGGCCTCGCCGAGGATGGCGAAGATGATCGCGAAGAGGAACTGCGCCGTGAGCAGCGGCAGCAGGTTCGGCATGATCTCGACCAGGATGACGCGGAAGGATCGCTCCCCCGCCACCTTCGAGGCGTAGACGTAGTCACGGGTCCGCAGAGAGCGCGTCTGGAGTCGGAGTACGTACGCGGCGCCCGCCCAGGAGGTGATGCCCAGCACGAACGCGACCAGCTGCCAGCTGCGCTGCGGCACGAAGGACGAGATCACCATGACCAACGGCAGGCCCGGGATCACGATCATCACGTTCGTCAGCAGCGCGAGAGTGTCTTCACGCCAGCCGCCGAGGTAGCCGGCGAGCACGCCGAACAGCAGGGACAGGACGATGGCGATGCCGCCCGCGACCACGCCGACCAGGAGCGAGCCCTGGGCACCGATGGCGAGCTGGGCGAACATGTCGTTGCCGAGCTTGGTGGTGCCGAGCCAGTGTTCCGGCGACGGCGGGAGCAGAGCAGGGTTGTCGGTGCTCCGCGGGTTCTGCGAGAACATCGGCGCGATGATCGCGAACAGGACGATCGCGATCACGATCGCCGCTCCGGTGATGAACTTCGGAGACGTCGTCGGGAGCACCCGGCGGCGCTTGCGCCCGCGTTGCGTGGCCAGCGAGATGGTGGTCGCCGGCTGGGTCGTGGGCTGATCCTTGGTGATCAGCGCTGCGTTGTCGGTGTCAGACATTCTGGCGCGCCCTCGGGTCGATGAAGCCATAGACGAGATCCATGATGAAGTTGGCGGCGAGCACCGTGATCGTGATGACGAGGAAGAGCCCCTGCATCAGCGCGTAGTCGTTGTTCGTGACCGCCTGGAACATCAGCTTGCCGATGCCCGGATAGGTGAACACCTGCTCCATCACGATCGAGCCTGCGACCACGAATCCCAACGTGATCGAGAAGCCGGCGATCGAGGGGATCGCGGCGTTGCGTGCGGCGTACGTCGTCATGATGCGGCGAGGACGCAGCCCCTTGGCCTCGGCCGTGAGCACGTAGTCCTCAGCCATGGTCTGCACCATCATGTTGCGCATCCCGAACATCCACCCGCCGACCGACGAGATGACGATCGTCAGCGCCGGAAGGATCGCATGAGAGAGCGCATCCGTGAAGAACGCCCACGTCGGTTCGGGGCCGTCGGGGAAGTCGAACACGTCGTAGCCCCCGAAGATCGGGAACCAGCCGAGACCGACCGCGAAGACGGAGACGAGGAGCAGCGCCATCCAGAAGTACGGGATGGACTGCAGGACGGTGGTCGCCGGGATCAGATGATCGACCCAGGTCCCGCGCTTCCATCCGGCCCAGGCGCCGAGCGCGACGCCGAGGATGAAGGAGATCACTGTCACCGTGCCGACGAGGATGAGCGTCCAGGGCAGTGCCTGGCCGATCAGCTCGCTCACGGGAGCCGGGAACTTCGTCACCGAGATTCCCAGGTCTCCCTGGAACATGCGGCCCCAGTAGGCGATGTACTGCTCCCAGAGGGACGAGTCATCACCGCCGAGAAGCAGCTTGATGTTGCGGATCGTGGTCTCGGAGACCTCGCCGCCCGCTCGCTGCATCTTGGCGATCATGATGTCCGCCGGGTTCCCCGGCATGAGCCGGGGAAGCAGGAAGTTGAGTGAGATCGCGGCCCACAGCGTGAACGCGTAGAACCCGATTCTTCGTGCATAGAACTTCATGTCACAGACCTTGCTTCCTGCTCCCCCGACCCCATTCCTTACTTGACCGGCTGCAGCTGCGTCAGGATGTAGCCTGCCGCGATCGCACCCCAGGACGGCGGGAAGGCGTAGAGGTCGTCCTCCGTCGGCCAGCCCGTGAAGTCCTTCGTGTTGTAGAAGGTCTGCGTCGCGTTGATGACGAGCGGGATGTAGGGCAGATCACGGACGATCTCGGTCTGGATCGTGCCGTACAGCTCCTTCTTCTCAGCCTCGTCGTTCGTGCTGATCGCGGCCTGGACCGCGTCGTCGACGACGGGGTTGCTGTAGCGGCTGAAGTTCCAGCGTCCGGCCGGGACCTCCGAGCCCACGGCTGCGGTGGAGCCGACGGTCGTGCCGCCGAACCAGTCGCGGTAGATCTGGAACGGGTCGGCCACGGACGTGCCGATGACACCGCCGACGATCAGCTGGAAGTCGCCACCCTGACGGGCGTCCGAGAACTCCTGCCACTGCACGGTCGACGCGGTGACCTTGATGCCGGCCGCCTCGGCCTGCTCGGCGATCAGCTTCGCAGCATCGTTGTAGTCGGTCCATCCGTCGACCGAGATCAGGCTGAGCTCGAGCGGCTTCCCGTCCTTGGAGTAGAAGTCGCCGTCCTTCGTGTAGCCGGCCGCCTCGAGGATCTCGCCCGCCTCTGCGGCGTTCGCCTCCTGGGGGCTGACTTCGTTGGCCGAGTCGGCGACCCACTTCTCGTCGCGCGGGAGCAGCGCGAACGTCGGCGAGATGTCGCCGGTGAGCCCGACGAACGCCTTGTCCTTGATCGCCGCACGGTCGATGGCGACGTTCAGCGCCTGACGCACAGCGACGTCGGTCTGCGGACCGGTGCAGCCGAGCTCGGCGTTCGAGCACGTGTACAGGACCGTCGGGTCCTGCGGGGTGTTGATCCAGTCGATCGCGCCGTTGCCCGTGACGTCGTCGGGGTTCGGGATGAACATGCCCGTCCAGTCGAGCTTGCCCGCGGCGAGCAGATCCTGGGCGGTCTGGTTGTTGTCGACCGCGATGTACTGGACCTTCTTGACACCGAGGTCGTCGGCGCCGCGGAAGTTCTCGTTCGCGACGAGCGTGTACGACTCGCTCGTGGTCTTGTCGACGACGTACGGGCCGGAACCGACCGGCTCCTCGTTCGCGAAGTTCGCGAAGTCGGTGACGTCGGCCCAGATGTGCTCGGGGAGGATGTAGGTCGAGCCGAGACGCTGGAACTCGGTCGTGTACTGGGCGGTCGTGTAGGTCAGGACGACGGTGGTGTCGTCGGTCGCCTCGGCCGAGACGAGGCCGTTACCCTCGGGGTTGTTGGCCTCGTACGCAAACGAGAACGCGACGTCGGCGGCGGTGAGAGGCTCGCCGTCACTCCACTTGAGGTCGGGCTTGATGGTGACGGTGATCACCGTGCCGTCCTCGTTGTACTCGTACGAGTCGCCGATCAGACCGACGGGCTCGGAGTCGGCCGTCTTGTTGAAGAAGAACAGCGGCTCGTAGATGGGTCCGAGCGCGCCATGGAGCACGGTCGGTGCGAACGGGTTGTAGTTCGCGGTGATCGGGGTCTGGCTGCCGGCCCACACCCGAAGAGCCCGGTCGCCGTCGCCACCGCTCCCCTCGTTGCCGCCGCCTGCGCCACAGGCGGTCAAACCCAGGGCGAGGACGGATGCCCCCGCCACAGCGGTGAGCGCGATCTTGCGCCTTCCGTTACGGATCATTCTGTATTTCCTCTCGGTGCTGCACTGCAGGAGGGATCTCCGGGATGGAGCCGAGCCCCAGAGCGGAACTCGCGACAGATCCCCGTGAAGGGATTTGTTAGGACAGTAACCTAACAAATAGCCATCCGGGCGACAAGAGTCCGGAACGCTGGTATATAACGTTTCGGCCTCAGCGGCCGATCCGTCATACAGGTGCACTAAGAGTCGGGATGACACTAAGATCGATCTCGGAGGTTAAGGTACGTATGACTCAAACCAGGGGCATCGATGTCGCCGTGTCGACGGTGATCCTCACGCTGCGTCGCACCGACGACGGCGCGGCGGTGCTCGCGCTGCCCCTGGTCCTGCGCACGCGCGAGCCGTTCGCCGACCAGTGGGCGCTTCCCGGAGGCTGGCTGACGCCGGCCGAATCGCCGGTCGATGCCGCCGCCCGCACACTCGCCGAGACGACCGGTCTCACACCCAGCTACCTCGAGCAGCTCTATGCCTTCGGCGCCGTCGACCGCTCCCCCACGCGCGTCGTGTCGATCGTCTACTGGGCCCTGCTGCGGCAGGACGAGGTCGACGCCCAGAGCGCCGCGCATCGGGCATCCGGTCTCGCTCCCGAGAACGTGCGCTGGTTCGATCTCGGCGACCTGCCACCGCTCGCGTTCGATCACCGCAAGATCATCGACTACGCGCTCTGGCGCCTGCGCAGCAAGGTCGGCTACAGCCGGGTCGCACACGGCTTCCTGCCGGCCGAGTTCACTCTGGCCGACCTTCGGGAGGCCTACGAGGCGATTCTCGGCAAGCATCTCGACCCGGCCAACTTCCGCCGACAGGTCGAGTCCGCCGGCAACCTCCTCCCCACCGACCAGTTCCGCACCGGCAGTCACCGCCCCGCCCGCCTGTACCGCTACAACACCGATGTCGAACTGGCCGATCACGGCCCTCTCGGCCCCGAGGAAACGAGCACCCGATGAGCATCACCTTCGTTCCGACCCCGGCAGTCCAGCCCGTCGACGCCTCCGTCGACCACGCGATCCAGTCGATCGTGTCGGGTGCCTCGACAGACGCGACCTGCACGACCGATCTCGCCGCGGGCCCCTGGGACTTCGACGCGCGCCCCGGATACGGGCCGGGATCCTCGATGGGAGATGTCATCCCGACCGGAGCGCCGCGTCAGGGCGAGCTTCCGGCGGAGTATCGCGAGGCGAGCGAGGACGAGCTCGACGAGCGCATCCGCGTGGCCAAGGCGACGCTCGGCGACCGGGCCGTCGTGCTCGGACACTTCTACCAGCGCGAGGAGGTCGTGCGTCACGCCGACTACCTGGGCGACTCGTTCCAGCTCGCGACAGCGGCGAAGGAGCGACCGGATGCCGAGGCCATCGTCTTCTGCGGCGTGCACTTCATGGCCGAGACCGCCGACCTGCTCTCGGGCCCCGACCAGGCTGTGATCCTGCCGAACCTCGCAGCCGGATGCTCGATGGCCGACATGGCCGACATCGATCAGGTCGAGGACTGCTGGGAACAGCTCGCCGATGTCCTCGGCGATCTCGACGCTCAGGATGCCGACGGCCGGGTGCCCGTCATCCCCGTGACGTACATGAACTCGTCGGCCGCGATCAAAGGCTTCGTCGGACGGCACGGCGGAATCGTGTGCACGTCGTCGAATGCGCAGACCGTGCTCGAGTGGGCGTTCGAACGAGGCCAGCGGGTGCTGTTCTTCCCCGACCAGCACCTGGGTCGCAACACCGCGAAGGCGATGGGCGTGCCCCTCGAGCAGATGCCGATGTGGAACCCGCGCAAGGCGCTCGGCGGCTCGACGGCATCCGCTCTCGTCGACTCCCGCGTGATCCTCTGGCACGGCTTCTGCTCGGTGCACCGGCGCTTCTCCGTGGCGCAGATCGACCAGGCTCGCGCCGAGCATCCCGACGTGCGTGTGATCGTGCATCCGGAGTGCCCGATGGAAGTGGTGGACGCCGCGGACGAAGCGGGTTCCACCGACTACATCCGCCGCGCGATCGCCGCCGCGACAGAGCCCACGACCTTCGCGATCGGCACGGAGATCAACCTCGTGCGCCGACTGGCCGCACAGTTCCCCCAGCACGAGATCTTCTGCCTCGACCCGGTGGTCTGCCCGTGCTCGACGATGTACCGAATCCACCCCGGATACCTCGCGTGGGTGCTCGAAGAGCTGGTGGCCGGCCGCACCCCCAATCGGATCACGGTGACGGCGGACGTGGCCGACCCGGCGCGGGTCGCCCTCGAGCGGATGCTGGCGGCGAAGCCGCCGGTGGTGGCGAGCGCACGATGAACGTCATCGTCGTCGGTTCGGGCATCGCAGGCCTCACCGCCGCGCTGCACGCCCAGGAGGCGGGGCACGCGGTCACGGTCGTGACCAAGGGTGCGCTCGGTGACGGGTGCACCGGGTACGCCCAGGGCGGTGTCGCCGGGATGTACGGCCCGGACGACTCGGCCTCGCAGCACACATCCGACACGATCAGCGCAGGGGCGGGGCTGTCGGATCCCGCTGCCGTGGCCGTGCTCGTGCAGGATGCGGCCGCGAGGATCGCGGAACTGATCGCTCGCGGCGTCGCCTTCGACCGCTCCCCCGAGGGCGAACTTCTGCTCGGGCGCGAGGCCGCCCACAGCCATGCCCGCATCGTGCACGCGGGTGGCGACGCCACCGGAGCAGCGATCGCCCGTGCGCTGGTCGCCGCCACTCGGCACGCGGCCATCACCGTCGTCGAACACGCGTTCCTCGCAGACCTCATCGTCACGCAGGGCGAGGCACGCGGCATCCGCGTGCTCGTCGACGGAGCTGTCGCAGACTTCGCAGCAGATGCGGTGATCCTCGCGACGGGCGGGGCCGGCCACCTCTACGCGCACACGACGAATCCTGCCGGCACCACCGGCGACGGCATCGCCGCCGCGCTCCGTGCCGGCGCAGCGGTCGCGGATCTGGAGTTCATGCAGTTCCACCCCACGATCCTCGCCGAGGGGCCGGCATTCCTGGTGTCCGAGGCCGTGCGCGGTGAGGGCGCGACACTCATCGACGTCGACGGTCGGCGCTTCGTGTTCGACACCCACCCCGACGGCGAGCTGGCTCCCCGCGACGTCGTGTCGCGCGCGATCGCACGACAGGCCGCGGCTCAGGGCTCTCCCGTGCGTCTCGACGCCACGATGCTGGGCGCGCGCATGCTGGCGCACCGCTTCCCGACGATCGACCGGGTCACGCGCGAGCGCGGTTTCGACTGGGGTATGGAGCCGATTCCGGTGACCCCTGCCGCGCACTATCTGATGGGCGGTGTCGTCACCGACCTCGACGGCCGCACGTCGATCCCCGGTCTCCTCGCCGCCGGAGAGGTCGCCCGCACCGGCGTCCACGGCGCCAACCGTCTCGCCTCGAACTCGCTGCTCGAGGGTGCGGTCTTCGGGGCTCGCGCGGCCGACGCCGTGAGCACGCCCTGGACGAGCTCCGTGGCGTCCCCCTCGGTGGAGACCCCGAGATCCGGGCGCGGCGCCTCGCCGCTCTCGCCCGTGGACGGCGCCTCGTTCAGCCGCGATGCGCTCCAGCGGCTGATGTGGGACGACGTCGGGCTCCTCCGCACAGAGGAGGGCCTCGAGCGAGCACTCGGCTCCCTCACCCTGTGGCTCTCCGCCGCAGCGGCCCCCGTCACCCTCGCCGAACGCGAGGACGCGAACCTGCTCCTCCTCGCCGTGTCCACGGCCTCAGCCGCACTCGCCCGCACCGAATCGGTCGGTGCCCACTACCGCGACCCCGTCGCCTCGCCGCTCTTGGAGACCGTCTGATGCTCACGCCCGCACTCATCACCCGTGTCGTGGGCGCAGCCCTCGAGGAGGATGCTCCGTGGGGTGACCTCACCAGCACCACGCTGCTCCCCGCCGACGCCACCGCCACCGCCGATCTGGTCGCCAGGGAAGAGGGGATCTTCAGCGGAGGCGACGTGTTCGCGGCCGCCTTCGCCCTCACCGATCCATCGATCACGATCGACGTGCACGTCGGCGACGGCGATCGCTTCACTCCCGGCGACGTGCTCGCCTCGGTCTCGGGGTCGGCCCGCGGCATCCTCACCGCCGAGCGCATCGCGCTGAACTTCGCGCAGCGGATGAGCGGCATCGCGACGCTGACCGATGCCTACGTGCGAGCGATCGAGGGCACCTCGGCGCGCATCGCGGACACCCGCAAGACCACCCCCGGCCTCCGCGCGTTCGAGCGGCATGCGGTGATCTCGGGCCGCGGCCACAACCATCGGTACTCGCTGTCGGATGCCGTGATGGCGAAGGACAACCATCTCGCAGTGCTCCAGCGCTCGGGTGTCGACCTGGCCACCGCTCTGCGAGAGGCCTTCTCACGGCTGCCCCACACGACCCATGTGGTCGTCGAGGTCGACCGGCTCGATCAGATCCCCGCCGTGCTCGACGGCGGAGCGCACACCGTGCTGCTCGACAACTTCTCGGTGGACGATCTGCGTGCCGGCGTGGCGCTGATCGGCGACCGTGCCCAGGTCGAGGCGTCGGGCGGGGTGAACCTCGACACCGTCGGCGAGATCGCGAGGACCGGTGTGGACGTGATCTCGGTCGGGGCTCTGACCCACTCGGCACGCGCGCTCGATCTCGGCCTGGACGTGCGGATCGACTGACTCCGATGCTCTACCTCGATCATGCGGCGACTGCCCCGGTCCGGCCGGAGGTGCTCGACGCGATGCGTCCGTACCTCACGGGAGTGTTCGGCAACCCCTCCAGTCATCACACCTATGGCGAGGCTGCGGCGAGCGCGCTCGACGATGCACGGTCGCGGGTCGCGCGAGCGCTCGGCATGCGCATCGGCGACGTCGTGTTCACCGGCGGCGGCACCGAGGCCAACAACCTCGCGGTCAAGGGGATCGTGCTCGCCGCTCTCGCCGACGGCCGGCGTCATCTGGTGGTCTCGCCGATCGAGCACGAGTCGATCCTGGAGTCCGCCGACTATCTGCGACGCTTCCACGATGTCGAGGTCACGGCCGCACCCGTCGATCGACAGGGCCGGATCTCCGCGGTCTCGCTTCATGAGGCGATCCGCGACGACACCGCGCTTATCGCCCTCGGGCACGCCAACAACGAGATCGGCACGATTCAGGACGTGGCCGCGCTCGTGGAGGTGACCAGGTCCGCACGGGTTCCGCTGCACGTCGACGCCGTGCAGTCCGCAGGGTGGCTGCCGCTCGCGGAGCTCGGGGCGGATGCGATCGCGATCGCCGGGCACAAGCTCGGAGCCCCGAAAGGGATCGGCGCTCTCGCCGTGCGCGGACGGCTCGCACTCGAGCCGCTCCTGCACGGGGGCGGGCAGGAGCGCGGCCGCCGCTCGGGGACCGAGAACGTCGCGGGGGCCGTCGGACTCGCCGTGGCCTTGGATCTCGCCGAGGCGGAGCGCGAGGCGCTGAACAGCCGCATCGGCGCGACGACGCAGCGGTTCATCGCCGCCGTCCTCACCCTCGTGCCGCAGGCGGCGCTCACGGGTGATCCGATCAGACGGCTTCCCGGCACGGCGAGCTTCACGTTCACCGGTGTGAGCGGAGAAGCCGTGCTGCTCGAGCTGGAGCGCCGAGGCGTCGTCTCCTCGAGTGGATCGGCGTGCGCAGCGGGAAGCGACGAACCCTCCCACGTGCTCCTCGCCTGCGGCGTGGAGCCGTCCGTCGCGCAGACGTCCGTGCGCTTCACATTCGGCCGCGACCCGCTCCCCGAGGACCTGCCCGACCGGCTCGGGAACCTCGTGGCGGAGTCGGTGCGCGCCGTCGCAGTCCGCTGAGGAAGACACCCTGTTCAGCGGCCATAGACTCGGCTGGTGACCGCCACCGCCCCGATCGTGACTCTGATCGTCCCCGGCCGCGACATCGCCGCCTTCGCTCCTGCCGCACTCGATTCGCTGCGCGCGCAGACCGAGACCCGCTGGCATGCGATCCTGATCGACGACGGATCGACCGATGACACCGCCCGGATCTTCGCCGAGGCCGCAGCATCCGATCCACGGTTCCGCTTCGTGCGACATGAGGCGTCGCGGGGGCTCGGAGCCGCGCGGAACGCGGGCATCGAGCTCGTCGACACCCCGATGGTCGGGTTCCTCGACGGCGATGACGAGCTGACCTCCACTGCTCTCGAGCGACTCATCGGAACCCTCGCAGAGACCGGGAGCGACTTCGTCGCCGGTGCCTACGTGCGGTCGCGCTTCGACGGCGAGCGCTATGTTCCCGGACGCGTGCAGCCCTGGGTCGAGGCCGCGACCTCGCCGGCGCGACTCGGCACCACGATCGTCGAGCATCCCCGAGCGAGCGCCAACATCGTGGCCTGGTCGAAGGTCAGCCGCACAGAGTTGTGGAGCGATCTGAGGTTCCCCGAAGGGGTCGCGTACGAGGATCAGGTCGTGGCCCAGCTGATGTACACGCGGGCACGGGCATTCGACGTGCTCCCCGACACGGTCGTCCGCTGGCGGCTCCGCGCCGACGGGACCTCGATCACGCAGGGCCGGGCGCAGCTGCCGGTGCTCCGGGACTACCTCACGGCGCTTCGCGGCGGCATCCGCGTGCTCCATGACGCCGGTGCGCACGCCGCCGTGACCGCGCGCCTCGAACTGATCCTGGCGATGGACCTGCCCCCGCTCCTCGACATCGCTGCGACCCACCCCGACCCGGCCTACGCGGCGGAGGTCGAGGCGTTCGTCGCCGAGATCCAGGCGCTGCCGGAGTACTCCGGGGCCACCCCCGATCCCCGCCTCACCGCCGCTCTGGCCTGGTGAGTGCACGTCCAAGGAGACCCATGAACGACTACCTCGCCGACCTGTTCTCGCTCGAGGGCCGCATCGTGGTCGTGACCGGAGGGAGTTCGGGAATCGGTCGTGGGATCGCGACGGCTCTCGCCAAGGCGGGAGCCGCGACGGTGATCGTCGCCCGCGGTTCCGAGCGCATCGACCAGACGGTCCGCGAACTCACGGACGCCGGATGCCGAGCGGCGGGCGTCGTGGGCGACCTCAGCACCCGCGACGGGATCCACGCCGTGGCCGATGCGGCCGCCGCGCCCTTCGGAGAGCCTGACATCCTCGTGAACTCCGCGGGCATCAACATCCGTCCCCCGTTCGCCGAGATCACGGAAGACGATTGGGACGCGACGATGACCGTCAATGCGCTCGCCCCGTTCCTGCTGGGCCAGCGCTTCGCCTCCGGAATGGCGGAGCGGGGTTACGGGCGCCTCATCCACATCAGCTCGCAGCAGGCGCATCGCGCCTTCGTGGGGAGCGGCGTCTACGGAGCATCGAAGGGGGCCGTGGAGTCGTTGATGCGGTCGGAGGCCGAGGCCTGGGGCGGGACGGGCGTCACGAGCAACTCGCTCGTCCCCGGGTTCGTGCTGACGCCGCTGAACGCGCGACTGCAGGAGGACCCGGCGCAGATCGCGGCCCTCGCCGCCCGCACGATGATCGGGCGGAACGGGCTGCCGTCGGACTTCGCCGCCGCGGCCGTGTTCCTCGCCGGCCGGGGGTCTGGCTACGTCACCGGGCAGTCTCTCTTCATCGACGGTGGACTGTCGGTGCATTGAACCGTCTTCAGCCCTCGGCGGGATAGACCCTCTCGTCCGCGCGCGAGGCATCGAGCAGCGGCACCGGCGCCGTGAGGGCTGCGACCGCATCCGCTCCCGCCGAGTCCTCGGGTGCACGGTCGGCCCTGCGATCCGTGAGCGCGGCGACCACTCCGCCCGCGACGACCTCTTCGATCACCGTCTCGGTGGCGAGCACGCGCGAGGCCGCGACCTGCTGCGCGGCCAGTTCCGCATACAGCCCTCCGCGTGCGAGGAGTTCGGAGTGGGTGCCCGACTCGACGATCTGACCGGCCTCGACGACGTGGATCACGTCTGCACCGATGATCGTCGACAGCCGATGCGCGATCGTGAGCGTCGTTCTTCCCTTCGCCGCCTCATCGAGGGCCTCCTGCACGACGCGCTCCGAGACGGTGTCGAGCGCCGAGGTGGCTTCGTCGAGCAGAAGCACGGGAGGGTCCTTCAGCAGCACGCGGGCGATCGCGATGCGCTGCTTCTCCCCGCCCGAGAGCCGATACCCGCGCTCCCCCACGACGGTGTCGTAGCCGTCTTCGAAACCGTCGATGATGTGGTGGATGTTGGCCGCCTGGCAGGCGGCGATGACCTCGGCCTCGGTCGCCTCCGGCTTCGCGTAGAGCAGGTTCTCGCGGATCGTCGCATGGAACAGGTACGTCTCCTGCGAGACGATGCCCACCTGATCGATGATCGACTCCTGCGTGAGCGTGCGGACATCGGCCCCCGCGAAGAGCACCGCCCCGCCGTGCGCCTCGTACAGGCGCGGTGCGAGGTAGAGCACCGTCGTCTTGCCCGCGCCCGAGGGACCGACGAATGCGACGTGCTGCCCGGGCTCCGCGACGAACGACACTCCCTGCAGAGTCGGCCGCGCGTCTGGCGCTGCATCGGGATAGCGGAACACGACATCGGCGAACTCGATGCGCCCCCGCGGGCCCGGCGCCTCGGAGACGGAGATCGCGTCGGGAGCATCCTGGATCTCGGGGACGAGATCCAGGTACTCGAAGATGCGCGCGAACAGCGCTGACGACGTCTGCAGGTCCAACGACACCCGCATGAGGCCCATCAACGGCTGGAGCAGTCGCGCCTGCACGGTCGTGAACGCCACAACCGTGCCGGCCGTGATCGCGCCCGTGCCGCCGGCGATCAGGTAGCCGGAGACGAGGTAGATCACGGCCGGGACACTCGCCATGAGCACCTGGACGACAGCGAAGAAGCCCTGACCGCTCATGGCTCGTCGCACCTGGAGCTTCACCTGATTGCGGTTCTCGGCCTGGTACCGCTGGGATTCGGTGCGCTGACGGTTGAACGCCTTCGACAGCAGCATCCCCGACACGCTCAGCGTCTCCTGCGTGATCGAGGTGAGCTCGGACAGCGATTCCTGCGTCTCCCCGGCGATGCGCGCCCGCACCTGCCCGACTCGTCGCTGCACGATGATCAGGAACGGCATCAGCACGACCGCGATCAGAGTGAGACGCCAGTCGATCAGGATCATCGCGACGAGCGAGGCGATCACCGTGACGATGTTGCCCAGGATGCTGGTGACCGTGTTCGTGAGCACGCCGGAGACGCCGCCGACGTCGTTCTGCAGACGCGATTGGATCACTCCGGTCTTGGTGCGCGTGAAGAATCCGAGTTCCATCGCCTGAAGATGCTCGAAGAGCCGCACTCGCAGATCACCCGTGACGCTGTTGCCCACCGTCGAGGTGAGCCAGGTCTGGGCGACGCCGAGCACGGCCGAGAGGAGGAACAGTCCGACCATCCCCGAGACGAGCCAGATGAGCAGCTGCAGCTGCGGGCCGCCACCGGCGACGGGGAACAGCGCGTCGTCGAAGATGCGCTGGACGATCAGCGGCGGGATCACCGCGATGCCCGCGCCGATGACGACGAGCACGCCCGTCCAGAAGATGCGCCACCGGTACGGGCGGAAGAGGGTGACGACCCTGGCTCCCAGTCCGCTGATGCTCGGGGCGTCGGCGTTGAGGCGACGCTGCGTGTCTTCGTCCACGCGACGGAACCCGCCGTGCATTCCACCCATGCTCATGTCGCCAGCGTAGTCAGCGTGGCGGACGTCGGGCCGCCCGCGGCGTCCGGACGGTCCGCTGAGAGCGGATTCACTCCGATTCGGAATGAAATGTCCGAACCTGTGGTTACGCTGAGTGGTCCCCGCGCACTCGCGCGATCTCTCCCCCTCTTCAGTGCCTAGGAGGCCGTATGTCTGCCGTCGACACCGGGTCGATCACCACGCCCCCTGCCGCACCCGGAGGTGAGATCGCACGCAGTGACATGCGCGTGATCTGGCTCCTGCTCGTCGCCGCGTTCGTCGCCATCCTCAACGAGACGACGATGGGCATCGCGATCCCCCACCTGAACGTCGACCTCGGCATCCCGCCCGAGCTCGGCCAGTGGCTCACGAGCGCGTTCATGCTGACGATGGCCGTCGTCATCCCGACCACAGGATTCATCCTGCAGCGCTTCACGACGCGCCAGGTCTTCATCGCCGCGATGATCTCGTTCTCGCTGGGAACCCTGGTCGCCCTCGTCGCGCCCGGGTTCGCCGTTCTGCTCGTGGGTCGCGTCATCCAGGCGGCCGGCACCGGAATCATGATGCCCCTGCTGATGACCACCATCATGAACGTCGTCCCGCCGCAGTCGCGTGGTCGCATGATGGGTCGAGTCGGCCTGGTCATCTCGCTCGCGCCCGCGATCGGCCCGACGCTCGCCGGCGCCGTGCTCGAGACGCTGCACTGGCGCGCGCTGTTCGCGATCATCCTGCCGATCGCCCTGGTCTCGCTCCTCATCGGGGCCAAGTGGATGACGAACCTCGGCGAGACCCGCAAGGTCCCCCTCGACGTGCTCTCGATCCCGCTCGCTGCGCTCGGCTTCGGCGGCATCGTGTTCGGTCTGAGCCAGTTCGGCGGCGAGGGCGGCTCGGGCGAGACGACCGGAATCGTCGCACTCGTCGTGGGTGCCGTCGCGCTCGCCCTCTTCGTGTGGCGCCAGCTCGTGCTGCAGCGGGTCGATGACGCGCTTCTCGACCTGCGGGTCTTCCGTTCGGCGAACTTCACGTTCTCCGTCATCATCATGACGATCCTCGCGCTGTCGATGTTCGGCACCCTGACGCTGCTCCCCCAGTACCTGCAGAACGTCGCCGGGCTCAACGCCCTCGAGTCCGGCCTCATCCTGCTGCCGGGCTCCGTGCTCATGGGTCTGCTGGGTCCGATCATGGGTCGCGTGTACGACGCACGCGGCACCCGCCCGCTGCTGATCCCCGGAACGATCCTCGTGTCGGCGGCGCTGTTCTACTACTCGACCGTGGGCGAGCACACCGTGTGGTGGGTGCTCATCATCGTGCAGGCCGCGATGTCGGTCGGTCTCGCCATGTCGTTCACGCCGCTGTTCTCCGCCTCGCTCGGATCGCTGCAGCGCTCGCTGTACTCGCACGGCTCCGCGGTGCTCAACACGCTTCAGCAGGTCGGTGGAGCGGCCGGCGTCGCCGTGCTCACCGTGACGTACTCGGCCATCCTCCACGCGGGTGAAGCGGAGGGGCTGGAGACGGCCGCCGCAGGAGCCCCCGGTGCGCGCATGGCCTTCCTGATCGCCGCGATCATCTCGCTCGCGGCTGTCGCGCTCAGCGCGTTCGTCACGAAGCCTGCCGACGACATCGCCGGTGGAGCACACGGCGGGCACTGACCACCGCCACGGCGGCGTCTGATCGCTACTGCGTCTTGGGCGCAGGGAAGTGGCAGACGCCGCCGCTGCAGTACCCGGCGGAGTCGTTCTCGAGCAGGTTCAGAGCGTCCGGCAGCGGCCGGAGCGCGGGGGTCGCGTCCTGCTCGGCGGAGTCCTGTGTCGTGGCCATCATTAGATGCTACGCCTGCTGCGACCCAGTGGCGCGGAAATCGACACGCCGATCGACAGCAGACGGACAGCAGTGCTCCCCTACGGTTGACGAGTGCTCACACGACTCCTCGCCCGCCTGTATTGGACGTTCAGCCGCTGGACCCTCACCGCTGAGTCGACGCCGACTCGCCCCACGATCCTGATCGGCGCGCCCCACACGTCCAACTGGGACTTCGTGCTGATGCTCGCCATCGCCTGGCGCCTGCGCATCGAGGTCCACTGGCTGGGCAAGAACAGCCTCTTCCGAGGGTGGCGCGGCCCCATTATGCGCCGGCTCGGCGGCATTCCCGTCGATCGTTCGGATCCCGCCCGAGTCGTCAACGACGTCGTCGCTCAGGTCAACTCCGGAGGCGTGTTCGGGCTGGTCATCACCCCCGACGGGACCCGTGGGGGCAACGAGTACTGGAAGTCGGGGTTCTACCGCATCGCGCGCGAGACCGGGATGCCCGTCACCCTCGGCTTCGTCGACCGCACGACGATGACGACCGGACTCGGGCAGACGCTCGACCTCACCGGCGATGTCGCCGCCGACATGGATCGGATCCGGGCGTTCTACGCCGACAAGGCGGGCCTCCGCCCCGAACGTCGGACGGTCCCCCGTCTCCGCGAGGAGCAGACGACCGAAGAAGACTGAGACCGCGGTCTCAGTCGGCGTCCGCGGCATCGACTTCTGCCTGCGCCTCCGCGCGCGCAAAGGCGAGATCGTCGTCGGACAGTGTCTCGGCCATCCCGACGACGGCACCCGTGATCGTCCGGATCTCCTCCCGGGCCTTCTCGCCCAGGTGCGGAGCGGTGTCACTCAGCACCTCCACGCGTGCCTCACGAGAGATCTCCGACCACCACTCGCGGATCGGTGGGAGCGTCATCACGCTCTCCTTCTCGGCCGGCGCGCAAGAGAGTGGACAGGATTCGACAAGTCCCACGAGACTGGCCGCATGGAAACCGATGACCGACCCGTGCCGTCCCCTGAGCTCGACGACCGTCGAGACGGACGAGACGAGACGCGCAACGAGCGCGCAGACCGCAACTGGGAAGAACTTCTCCAGGAACTGCGGGTGATGCAGACCGGTACGCAGATCCTCACCGGCTTCCTGCTCGCCGTGGCTTTCACTCCGCGGTTCGAGGACATGGATGAGTTCCAGCGAGATGTGTACGTGGTGCTCGTGGCCCTCGCGGCAGTCGCCACGATTCTGGCGCTCGCCCCCGTTGCTCTGCACAGGGCGCTGTTCGGTCGACGCCGCAAACCCGAACTCGTGCGGGTGGCTGCGCGGATCGTGGTCATCGATCTCGTGGCGATCTCCGCCCTCACGATCGGTGTCACGACTCTCATCGTCGATTTCACGGTGAATCGCAGCGCGGGACTCATCGCTCTCGTCTCCTCAGTGGTCTTCGTCGGCCTGCTCTGGCTCGTCCTCCCCCGCCTCGTTCGGCGCGAGGCCGAGCGAGGCGGGTCGGTCGATCGGAGCTGAGCGGGAAGACCGAGGAATCCTCAGCGCCCTGCCGGGGTCCGGTTCTCGGCGCTGACCATCCACGCGAACTGCTCGAGGCTCTCGATGACCGCGTGCAGGATGTCCGCCGACGTCGGATCCTCTTCGTCGACGGCGTCATGGACTTCGCGGATCGTGCCGACGACGGCATCCAGTCGCGCGGTGATCAGATCGATCGTGTCGGTGGTCGACACCTCGCCCGCCGGGAACGCGGGAAGCGAGGTCGTTTCGGCGATCGTGTCGGTACGGCCGTCGGGAACGGCATGCAGCGCACGCATGCGCTCGGCGACCGTGTCACTGAAGGTCCGGGCCGCGTCGATGATCTCGTCGAGCTGTCGGTGGGTGTCGCGGAAGTTGCGTCCGACGACGTTCCAGTGCGCCTGCTTGCCCTGGAGCGACAGCTCGATCAGGTCCACGAGCACGACCTGCAGGTTGGCGGCCAGGGTCGGGGAGGCGGTGAACCCCTTCTCGGCGTTCTGCCGCCTGGTGGTCTTCGCGCCACGCTTGGACGTGCTCGCGGTCTTCGACTTCGTGTTCTCAGCCATGGGGGTCCTCCTCGTGTCGGTCCTGCGACGCTAGCCCTCGATCCTCCCGGATTCGAGGGGGTTGACACCTCAGCGGCGCAGGCCTGATGGTGGCGCAGTGATCGAACCAGATACTTCCTCAGACCAGACCGGTGACACCGGACCAGACGTGGCGATCGCGTCGATGACCGAAGCGGATGCCGGCGAGGTGCTCACGCTGCAGCGTGCGGCCTTCGTGTCGGAGGCGCAGATCTACGGCAGTGCCGACATGCCGCCGCTGACGCAGACGCTCGCCGAGGTCGAGGCGGAGCTGAGAGCGGGGAGCGGGCTGACTGCTCGCATGAACGGCCGCCTGGTGGGCGCGATCCGTTTCGTGGAGGACGACGGCGTGCTGCTCATCGGGCGCATCGCGATCGCCCCCGACATGCAGGGCGAGGGCATCGGTCGAACACTTCTCGACGAAGCCGAGCGGTCGTCGACGGCAACGGAAGCGGAGCTCTTCACGGGCAGCCTGAGCGAGGCGAACATCCGTCTCTACAAGGCACGCGGCTACCGCGAGACGGTGCGCGTGCCCGACGGTGACGGCACGGAGCAGGTGTTCCTGAGAAAACCTCTGCATCAGGTGGGAGACCCCTCCGAACCGGGCGCGTCGGGTTGAAACGCGTCGCGGGGTGGGGAATCGTGGCCCGGACACGCCGCACCCGCGTCGTGACCGCAACCGGAAGGAGAGTCTCGTGCTCACCCTCACCGATAACGCCTCCGCAATCGTGAACACCCTCGTGAGCCGTCAGACGGACGCCACCGACGCAGGGCTCCGTATTCACTCCACGCCCGCACCCGGGCCCGACGGCGGCGCGCGCCTCGCCGTCCTCGTCACCCCCGATCCCGAGCCCGAAGACCAGGTGGTCGAGGTCTCGGGCACCCGTCTCTTCCTCGATGAGACCGCAGCCGCCGCTCTCGATGACAAGATCCTCGATGCCGGAGTGGATGACGAAGGCTCGGTGTCGTTCGCTGTGCTCCCGAAGGTCGCCTGACGAAAGAACTTCCAGGATGCCGCGGCTCGTCGAGCCGCGGCATCCGTGCGTCTGAGTCGGGTGCGCATCCGGCTCGCGTAGGTTAGAACCAGAGCCGCGATCGTCGTGGCCCGAGAAGGACCGTTCACGCGCATGAAGTTGGCACTGCTCCGTCGCTACGTCGTCCTCGCCGAGACGCTGCACTTCCCCCGAGCCGCGAAAGAGCTGGGCATCCCCCTGGCCTCGCTCTACACCTCGCTCGACAAGCTCGAAGAAGAGGTGGGCCACACGCTCGTCAACCGCGAGGGCACGCCCCGCCTGACGAACGTCGGCGAGCTGTTCCTCGTCGAGGCTCAGGCCACGGTGGCTGCCGCTCCCCCGCCTGCGCCGAAGACCGTGGCTCCGGCCGGCGGCAAGGCCAAGGCATCCAAGGGCAAGGGACGCGCGCCCATCGTCAAGGGGCAGCCCAAGCCGTACAAGAAGCGCCAGGGTCGCTGAGCCTCAGCGCTCTTCGACCTGCCCATTGTCGACGCTCCAGCGACGGGTCGTCTGCACCGCCTCGAGCATCCGACGGTCGTGCGTGACGAGCAGAAGCGTGCCGGTGTAGGACTCCAGCGCCTGCTCGAGCTGTTCGATCGCCGGAAGGTCGAGGTGGTTGGTCGGCTCGTCGAGCACCAGCAGATTGATGCCGCGCGCCTGCAGAAGAGCGAGCGCCGCCCGGGTGCGCTCGCCGGGCGAGAGCTCGTCGACCGGACGCGTCACGTGATCGGCCCGGAGACCGAACTTCGCCAGCAGCGTGCGGACCTCAGCCGATGACATCTCGGGAACCAGCGCCTCGAAGGCGTCGGCGAGCGCAGCATCGCCGACCAGCAACGATCGCGCCTGGTCGATCTCGCCGACCCCCACACTGCTGCCCATGGTCGCAGTCCCCTCGACAGGCGCCTGCCGCCCGAGGAGCGCTCGGAGCAGCGTGGACTTGCCCGCACCGTTCGGGCCGGTGATCCCGATGCGGTCGCCCGCGTCGACCTGCAGCGACAGCGGCCCCAGCGTGAAATCGCCCTGCCGGAACACCGCGGAGTTCAGCGTCGACACGACGGTGCTCGAGCGAGGCGCGGCTCCGATCGTGAACTCGAGCTGCCACTCCTTGCGCGGCTCCTCCACCTCGTCGAGGCGTGCGATCCGACTCTCCATCTGACGCACCTTCTGCGCCTGCTTCTCGCTGGACTCCATCGACGCCTTGCGCTTGATCTTGTCGTTGTCCGGCGACCTCTTCATCGCGTTCCGCACACCCTGACTCGACCACTCGCGCTGGGTGCGGGCACGAGCGACGAGATCGGCCTTCTTGTCGGCGAACTCGTCGTACTTCTCGCGCAGGTGCCGGCGCACGACGGCACGCTCCTCGATGTACGCGTCATATCCGCCGCCGTAGACACGGTGGGAGTTCTGCGCGAGATCGAGCTCGAGCACCCGGGTGACGCTTCGGGCGAGGAACTCGCGGTCGTGACTGACGAGCACGACGCCGCCGCGGAGTCCGCGCACGAAGGCCTCCAGCCGGTCGAGGCCGTCGAGGTCGAGGTCGTTGGTCGGCTCGTCGAGGAAGACGATGTCGAAGCGCGAGAGCAGCAGAGCGGCCAATCCGACGCGGGCGGCCTGCCCGCCGGAGAGCCCCGTCATGAGTGCGTCTTCGGCGACACGTCCACCGCTCGGAAGCCCCAGATCCGCCAGCACCGCAGGGATGCGCTCGTCGAGGTCGGCGGCACCGCTGGCGAGCCACCGGTCGAGCGCCTGCGAGTACGTATCGGCCGGATCCGTTCCCTCCGGCGCGAGGGACGGGTCGCCCAGCGCGGCAGCAGCGGCATCCATCTCTCGTGTCGCCGCAGCACAGCCGGTCCGACGCGCGATGTACTCGGCGACGGTCTCACCCTCGACGCGCTCGTGCTCCTGCGGCAACCAGCCGACGAAGGCATCGGTCGGTGCGAGCGAGACGGTGCCGTCAGCGGGCGCGAGGACACCCGCGAGGATCCGGAGCAGCGTGGATTTGCCCGCTCCGTTCGCGCCGACGACGCCGATGACGTCTCCGGGAGCGACGGTGAGGTCGAGGCCCTCGAAGAGGATGCGGTGACCGTAGCCACCTGCGAGATTCTGGGCGACGAGGGTTGCGGTCATCAGACAATCTTCTCAGCCCTGCGCCGTCGTTCACGCACACGATCACGGTTCGCCAACGCTCGGCCCCGCAGCCGCGCGCCGGCATCGGCGACCAATACGATCGGGGCATGCGCCGACGTCACGCTCCGCTCCTTCTCGCTCTGGCCACCACCGCCGCGCTTCTGCCCGCCTGCGCGCCTGAGCCTGCTCCGGGCGCCTCGACCCCCGCGCCGACATCGTCGGAGACGCCGAGTGCCACCCCCACCCCTGCAGCCGAGGCTCGCCTCGTCGTCACGATCGACGGGCTCGAGTTCGTCGACGGCGCCGACACCGAGTCCGCGGGATACGACGATGCCGCGGCTGTCCTGGAACTGCTGGAGACGGCGACGGGCGAGGCGCCCGCCCTGACCGACCTTCAGGACCCGCCGGGTTACGAGACCAACCTGGTCAGCTACGACTGGGACGGCCTCAGCGTCGTGACCGAGGAGGGCGGCGAAGGAGCCTCCTCACGGATCCTCGTCGATGCCGCCACGGTGGGAGGCGTCCCGATCGCCTCGCAGGAGGGGCTCACGATCGGTTCGACCCGCGATCAGGTCATCGCCGCGCAGGGCTGGGACGTCTGGGACGAGGACGATGACGGCATCGCCGACTACCTGGGCGTGGGCGAGCAGGAAGTCCCGGGAACGACCTCGCTGACCCGCCCGGGAGAGACCGGCATCCGATACGTCATGTTCTCGCTCACGGACGATGTCGTGACGAAGATCAACGCGCCGGCTGACGACTTCAGCGACCTCTGAACCTCATCGACGCGGCTTCCGTCAGAGCGCGACCTGATCGTGCGTGGCGATCGTGAACCGCTGACCCGGGTACCGCAGACCCGAGAAGTACATGTTCGTATGCGCGACGATCTGCTCACCCGAGATCGGCACGCCGTCCCATTCGGTGTCGACAGTGGTGTGCGCGTCGCTCACGAGCGTGACGTCGTATCCCTCAGCAGCCGCGCGCTGCATCGTCGTACGCACGCAGAAGTCCGACTGCGCCCCTGTGATCACCAGGTGCGTCGCGCCGAGCTCGTCGAGCGTCGTTCGCAGGGTCGTGTCTGCGAAGGAGTCGCGATAGTCCTTGTGGACGAGCCGCTCCCCTTCCGCACGCAGCAAGGGCGCCGCGAGCTCCCACTCGGGCGTGCCCACTCCGACCGGATCGTGATGGATCCAGACCACGGGGACGTCGGCGGCGCGAGCGCGATCGACCAGCGCAGCGGCACGCCCGAGCACGCCCTTCTCGTCGAAGCATCCGGGCATCACCCCGGCCTGCAGATCGATTGCGAGAACGACGGTGCGCTTCGGCGACACCATCCGGATCAGTCCCAGTCCAGGTATTCCTCGATGATCACACCGGTCTCGATCGGGTGGTGCATCGGGAACAGGTGATCGCCGGCGATCGTCTTGATGCTCGAGCGGTCGGGGATCGTCGACTGCAGCGCCTCGGCGTTCGCCGCCGGGGTGTCGGTGTCTTCAGTCCCCTGGACGATCAGCACCGGGATCGCGGGCGCGACAGCGATGTCGACGTCCTCGACGCCGAGCAGCAGGAGCCCGTTCGCGCGGTCAGTGTGTGCGGCGACCAGAGCGCGGGCGATCGTGCCACCGAATCCGTGTCCTCCGACCCACGTGTCTTCGATGCCCACGTGGTCGATCACGGCGACGACGTCTGCGACACGCTCGTCCACGGTCGCCTCTCCGCCGCGGTGGCCGATGCGCAGCACGTGGAAGCCCGCCTCCTCGGCGAGGTAGTGCGCGGCGACGCCGAGCACGTCGGCCGCCAGCCCCTGCTCCTGGACCAGCACGAGCTTGACAGGTCCGTCGCCCTCATCCACGAAGGGGATGGCGCGGCCCTCTGGCTCGAAGATCTGGGTGTCGGTCATGGGCGCGCGGCTCCTCGTTCGGCGTGCAGGGGTCGTGTTCCAGCGTAGTCGAGGGCGTCTAGCCGCTGTGGTCGCCGAGGTCGGGCTTCGCTCGCAGAGCGTCGGCGATCTCCTCCTCCGGTCGCGGCGCGATGGTCTCGTCGACTTCGAGTTCGGGGACGGACGGCTCGTCCGGGGCGGGTATGTGCAGGTTGTGGTCAGACATGGCGAATCCTTCGGTCGGCGGCACCCACAGCGTACGCCGTTAGATCTGGCGCTTCAGTCCGACGTGGGCGGTCTCGTATCCGAGCCGCGTGTAGAAGGCGCGAGTACGATCCCGTGCTTCATCGGTCGTGACCTGCGACAGCCGCGCACCCCGTGCACGACCGAACTCGTGCGCCCACTCGAGCATCGCCGCCCCCAGGCCCTGCGACCGCTCCCCTGGCGCGACTCGCAGTCCCTCGATCTGAAGTCGGGTCGAGCCACCGCGCGAGAGCCCCGGGATGACGGTCAGTTGGATGGTGGCGACGATGTCGTCGGTGCTGTCCCGGACGACCCCCAGGTAGTTGGAAACGTCGCGAGCGACGGCGCTGAAGCCCGCCTCATATCGCTCGAGTTCGACGCTTTCACGGTCCGAGCCGAACGGGTCATCCGACAGCAGCGCTGCGATCGCCCCGATGTCATCGCGGCCCGCGCGCTCGAGACGGAAGGTCCGGCCTGCCACCTGCAGCCGTCCACGCACGGACGACCGCGCGTCCGCCTGCAATCGGGAGACGAGCAGGTCGAGCCATCCGCCGACGTTGACGCGCGCCTCAGCCGTGTCGGGATAACGGCATCTGAGGTGCAGACCCGACTCGTCCAGGATGAACCACAGCATGACGCCGTCGGTGTCGGTCGCGGCGCTGACGTACTGGGCATCCAGGCCGACGGAGTCGATCCGTACGGGCAGCCTGCGCAGGTCCAGCCACGAGATCGCGAACATTCCGGGAGCCACGGGCATGCCGCCCCACGGAGCCAGGACGTCTGCGAGCGGCCACGCGCCGAGTTGCACAGCCTCCTTGACCGCAGCCGCCGCGTCGTGCGGTTCGGCGAGCTCCGATTCGAGGACGGAATTGGTGATGAACCAGCCGACCGAGTCGTGCCAGTTCTCCTCGAAGCGGCTGTGCACCGGGAACACCGCTCGCAGCGCGGTGCCCGCCAGCTCGCGGGTCACGGCGGTCATCGCGACGACTGCGCGTGCGAGGGTCGAGACGCCGTCGTCACGCGCTTGCGCAGCGAACGCCGCGGCGTCATCGACATCGAACACGTCGCGCACCTCGACCCGCTCACGCTGCGGCTCGGGCGCACCCAGCGACAGCGGGAACCGCGGCATCACGCCGCCGCTGTCGGCGATGATCGATTCCCAGCGCTGACGCACGCTGTCCGGTGCAGCATCCCGATCGAGGAGTGCCTGCGTGTGCTCGACGAATGCCGGAGCCGGCGTCGGCATCGGTTTTGCGCCCGACTTGCCTGCATCGAGCGCGGACAAGAGGTCACGCGCGATCACCAGCATCGACCACATGTCGACGTGCGCGTGATCCGCCGCGATCACGACCGTGAGCCCCGCGGCGGTCTCCAACACGCACAGCCGGTGCGAAGGACTCCGGTAGGGCGAACACGCGGCATCGAGGATGTCCCGCAGCGCGTCATTGACAGCCTGACCAGGGCCCACCTCATGCTCGACCCAGCTTCCGGGGCCGATCTCGATCTCGTGGAGCACCGGGACGCCATCAGCACCGGGCGCGAATGCCGTTCTCAGCGTGCCGTGACGGGCGATGACAGCCAGCCAGGCATCCGCGATCGCCTCGCGACGAACATCGGCGGGGAGCCGGAACGACAGTGCCATCCAGGAGCCGGGTCGGTCGCCCGCCCCGACATGGAGTCGCTGATCGAACGAGACGGGGAGGCGCCGCCCGAGCGGGGACGCGCTCACGTCGTACCCCCAGAGCCGTCCGAACGGGAGGCGGAGGTGCGTGACGTTGGTCAGTCGCATGGGCAGTACCTTATCGGCCCCAGATAACCTGAAAACTCCACGACTGCCCGACCCGACGCGGTCAGTCACCGATCGAGGAGCCTGATGCCCACTTTCGAGGTGCCCGGAGCCGAGCTCGCCGTCGCGTTGAGCGATGAAGGCGGCCACCCGGTCGTCCAGCTGCATGGCCTCACATCGAGCCGCGCCCGTGACCGGGTGCTCAGTCTCGACCTCGGTCGAGGACTCAGCGGAACTCGACTGCTGCGGTACGACGCACGTGGCCACGGCCGGTCGACCGGTCGGAAGGTCCCCGAGGACTATCGCTGGGAGAACCTCGCCGACGATCTCCTGCGAGTGCTCGACCACTGGTTCCCTGGCGAACGTGTGCATGGAGTGGGCCCGTCCATGGGAGCCGCGACTCTCTTGCACGCGGCATCGATCGAGCCTGATCGCTTCACCGGCCTCACGCTCATGGTGCCGCCCACGGCCTGGGAGACCAGAACTGATCAGGCCGCGATCTACCGAGCCGCGGCCGCGCTCATCGAATCCGACGGTGTGGAGGCATTCCTCGCCGGCACGCGCGGATCCACACCGCCCCCTGCCACCGTCCCCACCCCCGAGTCCTGGCCCGACATCGCCGATGCTCTCCTGCCGTCGGTCCTTCGCGGCGCAGGGCTCAGCGATCTGCCCTCCGCGAAGGACATCTCGCTAATCGGAGTGCCGACGACGATCCTGGCGTGGGTGGATGACCCGGGTCACCCGCTGTCGACCGCGGAACGACTCGCCACGCTGCTCCCGGACGCGACGCTGACGGTCGCCCGTACGCCGCAAGACGTCGAAGCGTGGCCCGAGGTCTTGCGCCGCGACGTCGAGCGTCGCGGCTAGGCCCGCTGTTCGCACCGAGTTCGCTCGCGCCTCCACGGCATCGCGATCATCGCCGGTCGATGTCACGATCTCGGTGGTGTGCTCGCTCCGGCAGCGCAGTGATATCTTCATGCGGTGAGGCGAGAGTTCGGGGATACCGCAAAGGCGACCTTCGCCGTGAGCATCGTCGTGGACATGCCGATAACCAAGCTCCATGCGCTGGACGTCATCGCTTTCGTGGCGGACAGCGCCATCGGAGACGCACGCACCGCGTCTCCTCGGGTACCGCTGTCGCCCGACGCCTGGGCAGAGGTGCAGATACCACGCTTTGCCGATCCGCCGCCGATCGCCATCGACGTCTGCTCAGACGCAAGCTTCGATGTCGCGCGCGCTGCCGCCGGCCGCCTTGCGGAGGCATTGGTGCAGGTCGGCTGGACCGTGCGAACTCGACGTAGCGACGAGATCTGATTCGCGACCCGCGGCTTAATACGAGACGCGCCCGATCGCCTCAGCACTCGGGCAGAGCCCCGCTCAGTTGTTGAAGCGGAACTCCACGACGTCATCGTCATGCGTCAATCGGCGGCAGCCGCTTCGCTGTGATGTCTTCCGCATCGAATTCGGGCCAATGCGTTCGAACGAACTCGATGAGCTTGTCGGATTCCACCCACTCGATGCTCCACCTCGACCATTCGACGTTCGGCTGGTCATCGTGCGGCCAGTAGGAGTCCTCGCACTCAGCTTCATCGGACACGTCCCAGGGCTTGTCGTGAAACTCCCACGATCGATCCTCCATCGGCACGACCAGCACCGCCCGCCCCGCGACTTCTCCTGTCGTCGCTCGGCCACCACCGGTCAGGTTGGATTCGAGAGGACTCTGCGCGGACACGTGACCTACTTGGATCCGCCAGATGTGTTTCCGATACGGAACTCCACCACGTCGCCGTCCTGCATGACGTAGTCCTTGCCCTCGAGGCGAGCCTTGCCCTTCGAGCGGGCTTCGACGACAGAGCCGGTCTCGACGAGGTCGTCGAACGAGACGATCTCGGCCTTGATGAAGCCCTTCTCGAAGTCGGTGTGGATGACTCCAGCTGCCTGCGGCGCCTTCGAGCCCTTGGGGATCGTCCAGGCGCGTGCCTCCTTGGGCCCTGCGGTGAGGTACGTCTGCAGGCCGAGGGTGTCGAATCCGATGCGGGCGAGCTGGTCGAGGCCCGACTCGTCCTGACCGGTCGACGCGAGCAGCTCTGCGGCATCCTCGGGGTCGAGATCGATGAGCTCCGACTCGATCTTCGCGTCGAGGAAGATCGCCTTCGCCGGGGCCACGAGGGCCGCGAGCTCCGCCTTGCGGGCGTCGTCCGTGAGAACGGCCTCGTCGACGTTGAACACGAAGATGACGGGCTTCGACGTCAGGAGTCCCAGCTCGCGAATCGGGGTCAGATCGATGCCGGCGACCGAGAGCAGGACGCCGCGTTCCAGAGCATCCTTCGCGGCGACAGCCGTCTCGAGCACGACGGGCTCGATCTTCTTGCCGCGAACTTCCTTCTCGTACCGGGTGATCGCCCTGTCCACCGTCTCGAGGTCGGCGAGCATCAGCTCCGCGTTGATGGTCTCCATGTCGGATGCCGGGTTGACGGCACCGTCGACGTGCACGACGTCGTCGTCGGCGAAGCCGCGGACGACCTGCGCGATGGCATCGGCTTCGCGGATGTTCGCGAGGAACTTGTTGCCGAGGCCCTCACCCTCGCTCGCGCCGCGCACGATGCCGGCGATGTCGACGAACGACACGGCGGCGGGGAGGATGCGCTCGCTGCCGAAGATCTCGGCGAGCTTGTCGAGACGCGGATCGGGCAGGTTCACCACCCCGACGTTCGGCTCGATCGTCGCGAACGGATAGTTCGCCGCGAGCACGTCGTTCTTGGTCAGAGCGTTGAAGAGGGTGGACTTGCCGACATTGGGCAGGCCGACGATTCCGATAGTGAGAGCCACGGGGGTCGAGTCTACCTGTCGCAGACGGTTCGCCCCCGCGGGATGCCCGGGATCAGCCGCGCACCGCCCGGAACGCGTGCGTGACGTAGGGAAGGTCGATGGTCGAATCCCCGTCGAGTCCGAGCTCGTCGAACAGGGCATCCATCTGGCGCGTGATCTCGGCGCGCTCGTCCGCGGGAGCGGTGATGAGGTAGCTGCGAGAGAGGGCCATCTGGTGCAGCTGAGTCCGCGTCATCGGACGGTTCCACTCCCAGCGTTGGGTCTCGACCTCGCCGAACGGCGCGGCGATGCGCGGGCCCTCGGATTCGGGGCCGTTCACCATGTTCTCGGCCGGGCTGCTGTGCATGACGTCGGTCAGGCGACGCACCCACTCAGTGCTCTCGTCGCGGATGTTCCAGATGAGACCCAGAACTCCCCCGCTGCGGACGACGCGACCCAGCTCCGCGGATGCGGTGATCGGCTCCACCCAGTGCCATGCCTGACCGAGGACGGCCGCGTCGATGCTCGCGTCCGGGAGGGGCATCTGCTCGGCCGTCCCCTGGAATGTGGGCACTCCGGGAACGCTCTGGCGCAGCGCCGCGAGCATCGCCGGATCGGGATCGACGGCGACGACCTCGGCGCCGGGCGCGTGTGAGAGCACGCGGGTGAGCTTGCCGGTCCCCGCGCCGACGTCGACGATGCGGCGCGAATCGGCCGGCATCCGCTCGAGCATCCATGCGACCGCGTCGAACGGGTACTCGGGCCTTCCTGCCTCGTAGTTCGCGGCTTCCGCGCCGAAGGATGTCGCCCTGTCTGCACTCATATCGTCAGCCTACGGCGAGTCCTCCTCGGGGGTCCTTCTCGCCGGGAGAAGGTGGATACGTGCCACTGGACTTCACCGCGATCGACTTCGAAACCGCGAACTCCAGCCCCGCCTCCGCGTGCTCCGTCGGACTCGTCCGCGTGCGTGACGGCCAGATCGTCGCCACGGCAGGATGGCTGATCCGCCCGCCCGCCGGCCACGACGAGTTCCAGGAGTGGAACACCAAGATCCACGGCATCCGCGCGCACGATGTGGTCGCTGCCGCCTCCTGGGCGGATCAGTTCGATCGCCTGTGCGCCTTCGCGGGTGCCGACGTGCTGGTCGCCCACAATGCGGGCTTCGACCTGAACGTCCTGCGCCGCGCGGCGGAAGTCACCGGAGGCGACTGCCCTCCGTACCGCTCGCTCTGCAGCCTGCAGGTCGCGCGCAAGACGTACGAGCTCGAGTCCTACCGCCTGCCGAAGGCCGCCGAGGCCGCGGGCTTCACCGGTTTCTCTCACCACGACGCGCTCGCAGACGCCCTCGCCTGCGCCCACATCATCATGGATGCGGCGCGGCGACAGGGCGCCTCCGATGTGTTCGCCCTGGCTTCGGCGCTCAAGCTGCGGGTGACCGAGCCCGTGATCGCGACTCCGGAGCGCGCGGTCGCCTGAGTCGCAGCGGACGAATGTCCGAGGCCGCGCGCATCATGGAGCACATGGATGCTCTGACGATGATTCTCCTGCTCGCCGCGCTGGTGGCCGGCGGAGCGGTCGGCTGGTTCCTCCGCGCCTCGCGCGGGGCGGCCGACCTCGCCCGGGCGCAGGCCGAACTCGCCGCGGCACGAGACGACCGCGACCGCCAGTACGACCTGTATCGGGATGCCGTCGAGCACTCCAGAGTCGAGCAGCGCGCCGAGGCGCAGCGGGTGCAGCAGCAGAACGCGGTCCTCACGGCTCTCGCCCCCGTGCGCGAGAGCCTCCAGCAGATGCAGCAGAAGGTGTCGGCCATCGAGCAGGAGCGCCATGCGCAGTTCGGCTCCCTCGCCGAACAGCTGCGGCGCGCACAGGAGTCCGATGAGGCGCTGCGAGCGACGACGGAGTCTCTCGCCGGAGCGCTCAAGTCGACCGCCACGCGCGGCGTGTGGGGCGAGACGCAGCTTCGCCGCGTGGTCGAGGCGGCAGGACTCACCCGGCACGTGGATTTCGATCTCCAGGCCACCATCTCGTCCGACCACGGTCAGGGTCGCCCCGACATGGTGATCCGTCTGGCGGGAGGCACCTCGATCGCCGTCGACGCGAAGGTGCCGCTCGACGCCTATCTCGAAGCGTCCGCGCTGCCGATCGGCGACACTCACGAAGCACAGCGCCGGGTGCACATGCAGAAGCACGTGAAGGCGGTCCGCGCACACATCGACGCTCTCGCCAAGAAGGCGTACTGGTCGGGCCTCGACGCGAGTCCCGAGTTCGTGATCTGCTTCCTGCCGAGCGAATCACTGCTGGCCGCAGCCATCGACGAGGATCCGACGCTGCTCGACTACGCCTTCAGCAAGCGGGTCGCACTGGCCTCCCCCGTGAACCTGTGGGCGGTGCTGAAGACCGTGGCGTACACCTGGACGCAACAGGAGGTGTCCACCGAGGCACGCGCGCTGCTGAACCTCGGTACTCAGCTGTACGACCGTCTCGGCGTACTCGCCGGTCACGCCGACGACCTGCGCCGAGCACTCGAGCGCACGGTCGACAGCTACAACCGGTTCGCCGGCTCGCTCGAGAGCCGAGTGCTCGTGACGGCACGGCAGTTCCCCGGGATCAGCGCGACGACGCTCGACTCAGCTCCCCCGACGATCACCGCACAGACACGCAGGTTCACGGCCGAAGAGCTCGTCGAGAAGACGGAACCGCAGGATTCGGGACTACTGGCCGACGTCGGAGAGATCCGGTCACGCCTGGTCGGTCACGATGTGACGCATGTGACGGCCTCGGATTCCGACGGACCCGAGACGACAGCGCGCGGCTGAGCTCAGGCGATGCCGGGCACGCCGCTCAGGAGCAGGATCACCAGGCCGCTCGTCACGACGAACGCTCCGATCATCCACCACGAGCTCAGTTCGTGGCCCTCGTCGCGGCGCACGCGGAAAAGCACGTCTGCGCGGCGAGCAGGGTCCACGACGGCCGACGTCTTGACCACGGCCGGTCCCGGCACGCTCGACGCGATGGGCACCCCCGCCTCGTCGACGTTGACACGCATGATGCGTCCGGTGGGCGTCGTCACGATCTTGGTCGGAGCGGCTGTGGAGCCACTCGTGTGCTGCGTTGTCATCGGTCTGCCCTCCTGTGCCTGCGGTGCCTGGCGGCTCCGTCGACGGCGACAAATCCAGTGACAATTGTGACACGGCTGCGCGCGAATCCCGGGCTTCGCGCCCCAGAGGGCGGTACCGGGTCGGTAACGATGACCGGGAATCCTCAGCCGGCGAGCATCAGAGCCACTTCGACACGAGGTGCTCTGAGGCGATCCGGCGCAGTGTTCCCGACGCCCCGCGGAGCACGACGCTCTCGGTGTAGATGTAGCCGCCCTCGCGACGCACGCCGGCCACGAGTTGACCGTCGGTGACGCCGGTGGCGACGAAGATCGTGTTGTCTCCCCGCACCAGATCGTCGGCTTCATAGACCTTGTCCATGTCGAGACCCGCGTCGATACCGCGCTGACGCTCATCGTCGTCACGCGGCCAGAGCCGCCCCTGGATGTGACCGCCGAGCGCCTTGATGGCACAAGCGGTGACGATGCCCTCCGGGCTGCCGCCGACGCCGACGCACATGTCGGTGCGAGCGGCGTGACGCGCTGCGTTGATGCCGCCGGCGACGTCACCGTCACTCATCAGACGGGTTCCTGCGCCGGCATCCCGGATCTCCTGGATCAGCTTCTCGTGCCGAGGACGATTCAGCACCGACACGACGATCTCATCGACCGGCTTGCCGAGCGCTCCGGCGAGCTTGCGGATATTCTCACCGATCGGGAGACGGATGTCGACCACGCCCACTCCGGCGGGGCCCGTCACGAGCTTGTCCATGTAGAAGACGCTGGAGGCGTCGAGCATCGAGCCGCGGTCGGAGACGGCGATCACAGAGAGCGCGTTCTGGCGACCCGCCGCGGTGAGCGATGTGCCATCGATCGGGTCGACCGCGATGTCGCACTGCGGGCCGGTGCCGGTGCCGACCTCTTCGCCGTTGAACAGCATCGGCGCGTTGTCTTTCTCACCCTCGCCGATCACCACTCGCCCCTGGAACGCCACCGTTCCGAGGAACGCACGCATGGCGTCGACGGCAGCGCCGTCAGCGGCTTCCTTCGCACCCCGACCGATGAACGGCACGGCGCGGATCGCGGCAGCCTCCGTTGCTCGCACCAACTCCATCGCGAGGTTGCGGTCGGGACGAAGGGGGCTGAGATCCGCTGTGAGACTAACCATGCGGTCAGCCTAGCCATCGAGACACTGCCAACCGGGGTGTTTTCGGCCTCTCCAGGCCGAAGGAAAAGCGATTCTTAACGTGAGAGCAGGAGCAGGAGCCGCCCCGCGCTTCGCCGCCAGAAACCGAGAGCCAGCCCCGATAGAGTGACTGCTGTCCCGGCTTCCCTAATCGCAGGAGTTCTCATGCCCGTCGCCACCCCGGATCAGTACGCCGAAATGCTCGACCGCGCGAAGGCCGGCGGCTTCGCGTACCCCGCTTTCAACGTCTCCAGCTCGCAGACGATCAACTCGGTCCTCCAGGGCCTGACCGAGGCGGGTTCCGACGGAATCATCCAGGTCACCACGGGTGGCGCGGACTACTTCGCCGGCCACACCGTGAAGGCACGCGCGACCGGCGCACTCGCCTTCGCGCGGTTCGCGACCGAGGTCGCCAAGAACTACCCGATCACCGTCGCGCTGCACACCGACCACTGCCCGAAGGACGCACTCGCCGGCTTCGTCGAGCCGCTGATCTCGGCTTCCGAAGAAGAGGTCAAGGCCGGGCGCAACCCGATCTTCCAGTCGCACATGTGGGACGGCTCGGCTGTCCCCCTCGCGGAGAACATCGAGATCGCCCAGGACCTCCTCCCCCGCATGAAGAACATCAACGCCATCCTCGAGGTCGAGATCGGCGTCGTCGGCGGAGAAGAGGACGGCGTCGCTCACGAGGGCTCGAACGACGCGCTCTACACGACCTTCGCGGATGTCGACCAGGCCGTCCAGGCTCTGGGCCTCGGCGAGCAGGGGCGTTACATCGCCGCACTCACGTTCGGCAACGTGCACGGCGTCTACAAGCCCGGCGGAGTCAAGCTGCGTCCCGAGCTCCTGGGCGAGATCCAGCAGCAGGTCGCTGCGAAGTACAACACGGGCGCGAAGCCGCTCGACCTCGTCTTCCACGGCGGCTCCGGCTCGACCGACGACGAGATCGCCCTCGCGGTCGCCAACGGTGTCATCAAGATGAACATCGACACCGACACGCAGTACGCATACACCCGTGCGATCGCCGACTACATGTTCAAGAACTACGACGGCGTCCTCAAGGTCGACGGCGAGGTCGGTAACAAGAAGCAGTACGACCCGCGCGCATGGGGGAAGATTGCTGAGACGGCCATGGCCGCTCGCGTGGTCGAGTCCACGCGCCAGCTCGGCTCGTACGGACAGTCGAAGAGCTGATCACGTTCTGACAGAGAGATGCCCCCGACCGCTTCGGTCGGGGGCATCTCTGCGTTTCGGGCGGCTACTGGCCGGCGGTCTTCGCCACGAAGTCGATGAATGCGGGGTCGTTCATCAGCGGGATCGCGGCGCAGATCGATGCCACGAGCAGTGTCACGGCCGCGCCGGCGATCGGGACCCACCAGGACGTCTTGCCCGTGCGCAGCCGACGGATCGAGAGGAACGCAGTGAGCGACCATCCTGCCGCGAGGACGATCGCGGCGATCGTGCCCCAGAGCTTGCCCTGAGCGAAGTTGGTGAACTCCCCGTCGACGCCGAGAACGCTCATCATCTCGTTCATCGTCGTCGAGAAGTCGAGATACGACAGACCGGTCATCACCACATTGATGAGGCCGTAGGCGAGCAGCGCGATCGTCACGAAACGATCGCCGGGGCGTGAGCGCACGGCGGGTTCGCGCGCGGCGTCCGGTTCGGATGCCGGCGCGGCCTCGACCGGTGCGACGTCCGTGATCGGCGGAAGACCCGCCGCCCTCCGCTGCTCCTCGAGGGTCGCGATTTCGCCGTACTGCGGCCTCTGATCCGTCATCCCGCCATGGTAGCCGTCTCAGATCAGCGGAGTTCTCAGACAGGATCCGCCCGAACATGATGGCGGCCCCGGAGAAGTGGGGACTCCTCGGGGCCGCGGATTCGGAACGCTGGGGACGCTCGTCATCCAAGTTGGCGAGGAACGCTGGGGACATTCCACCACCTGTAGTGCCGTTTGCACATGCGACTACTCCTACACATAGTAGGAAAGCGCGTGCCGACCCGCTAGGGGCATTTCTTCAGATAGTGAACCAACTGAACGTCAGAAGGACGACGGGAGCTCCGGCTCGCCGCTCGTCAGAGCATCCGCCCCCAGCTGAAGCGACAATCGGGTCGCCGACTGCTTGAGCTTCGTCACGAGCGCGCGGTCGACGTGCGCGCCGTCCGCAGGAAGCGAGATCGCGAGGGACGCCACGATGTTCGGGGCGATCACAGGGACGGCGACGCAGTTGTTGCCGAGCGCATATTCCTCGCGGTCGAGGGCGAATCCGGGCGACCGCTCGAGCTCGGCCAACAGCGCGCTGCGGTCGCTGATCGTGCGCGGAGTGAGCTCCTCCAGCCGGTGACGGGACAGATAGTCGAGACGCTCGTCGCAGCTGAGGTCAGTGAGGATCTGCTTGCCGAGCGCCGTCGCATGCGCGCTCGACTCGAGCCCCACCGACAGATCCACACGGGGGCGCTGCACGGCGTCGACGACGTCGACCAGGTGCACCTCGCCGTCGTGATACCTCGACAGGTACGCCGTCGCACCCAGGGTCTCGGTGACCTCGCGCAGCGCGGTGCGCACGCGCGCGAGAAGCACCCCGCCGGCGTCCGGACCCGACTGGAACACCGGGAAGCTCGTGCCCAGCACGAGACCGTCCGGTTCGTTCGTCAGATACCCCTCATGGACCAGCGTGCGCACGAGGTTGTACGTCGTGCCCTGGGTGAGACCCGTGAGCGCCGCGAGCGCCTTGACCGGCACGGGGCGCGCCGAATTCGCCACGATGTCGACCAGACGCAGAGCGCGCTGGACCGAACCGATCAGCGTCGGCGCCGCGTCGGTCGTGGGCACCGTCAGGCGTTTCCGCCCGAGGCGCGGCCCCCCAGCGCACGCGCATCGCGCTGACCCGAGGCATCCTGGCGGAGCTCCTTCGGCAGCGAGAACATCAGGTCCTCCTCCGCCGTCTTGACCTCTTCGACGTCGTGGTAGCCGGCACCGTCGAGCGCGTCGAGCACCTCGCGCACGAGCACCTCGGGAACGGATGCTCCACTGGTCACGCCGACCGTGGCCACACCGTCGAGCCACTCCTGCTTGACCTCTTCCGCGTAGTCGACGCGGTACGCGGCCTTGGCTCCGTACTCCAGCGCCACCTCGACGAGCCGCACCGAGTTCGAGGAGTTCGAAGATCCCACCACGATCACGAGGTCTGCGTTCGCCGCGACCTTCTTGATGGCGACCTGGCGGTTCTGCGTCGCGTAGCAGATGTCGTCGGACGGCGGATTGTGCATCTCGGGGAAACGCGTGCGCAGACGGTTGACCGTCTCCATGGTCTCGTCGACCGAGAGCGTCGTCTGCGAGAGCCAGACGACCTTCGACGGATCCTTCACCTGCACCGTGTCGGCCTCGTCGGGAGAGTTCACGATGGTGACGTGATCCGGAGCCTCACCGGCCGTCCCCTCGACCTCCTCGTGGCCCTCGTGACCGATGAGCAGGATCTCGAAGTCATCGCGGGCGAAGCGGACCGCTTCGCGGTGGACCTTGGTGACGAGCGGGCAGGTCGCATCGATCGCGTGCAGACCGCGATCGGATGCCGCCTCGACGACGGCGGGCGAGACTCCGTGCGCACTGAAGACGACGTGAGCGCCCTCGGGCACCTCATCGACCTCTTCGACGAAGACCGCGCCCTTCTCCTCGAGCTCGGTGACGACGTGGATGTTGTGCACGATCTGCTTGCGCACATACACCGGCGCTCCGTACCGCTCGAGTGCCTTCTCGACGGCGACGACCGCACGGTCGACTCCGGCGCAGTATCCGCGCGGCGCCGCGAGCAGAACGCGCTTGTTCCCCGCCACCGGGTTATCCTGAAGCCGCCCGGCCGCCCCACGTACTCGTGGGATGCGCGGAAGAGGCAGATGAACGGCAGTGGAGGTCACACTGGAATTCTACCGCCGACAACCTGAGCAGGAGCGGAAGGTGCACTGAGCGGATGACGGTCTTCGAAGCCTCGACTCGACCAGGCGAGACTCCACCGGCTGATGCGGTCGCTCCGCGCGACTCGTCGGCGGACGCCCCGACCTCGGTCGCACGGCTGAACGGGACGATCCGCGACTTCGTCGCCCGGTGGAACACCGTCTGGGTCGAAGGCGAGATCACCTCCTGGAACGTCCGGGGCGGCAACATCTTCGCCCGCCTGAAGGACACCCGCTCCGACGCTCAGATCTCGATCCGGATCTGGTCGAGCGTCCGACCGAGGATTCCGGGCGATCTCGCCGTCGGCGACCATGTGGTGGCCGCGGTCAAGGCGGACTACTTCGTCAAGGCGGGCGACTTCAGCTTCACCGTCTCGGCGATGAAGCACGTCGGTCTCGGCGATCAGCTCGAGCGCCTCGAGAAGCTCCGCCTCCAGCTGCGCCAGGAGGGCCTGTTCGATCCTTCGCGCAAGAAACGGCTCCCGTTCCTCCCGCATGTGATCGGTCTGATCACGGGCGAGCGATCCGATGCCGAGAAAGATGTGCATCGCAACGCCGAGCTGCGCTGGCCGCAGGTGCGATTCCGCACCGAGTATGCCGCCGTGCAGGGCGACCGGTGCGTGCCCGACACCCTGGCCGCGCTCGCCCGACTCGACGCCGACCCCGATGTCGACGTCATCATCATCGCGCGTGGCGGCGGAGACCCGCAGACGCTCCTCGGATTCAGCGACGAGCGCCTCGTCCGCGCCGTGGCAGCGGCATCCACCCCGGTGGTCAGCGCGATCGGACACGAGAACGACCATCCCCTCCTCGATGACGTCGCGGATCTCCGCGCCTCGACTCCGACGGATGCGGCGAAACGGGTCGTGCCCGACGTCAGCGAGCAGCGAGCACTCATCGCCCAGCTGCGCTCCCGGGCGACCTCCCGGCTCACACAGCGGCTGTCCCACGACATCGCCCAGCTCGAGCAGCTGCGCTCGCGTCCCGCGCTGCGGTCGCCCGACCCCATCATCGACTCGCGGTCCCAGGACGTGTGGCTGCTACTCTCGCGTGGGCGCGACACCATCACGCGCCTGCACGACGCGGCCGGTCGAGAGACCAGCGAGCTGCGGGCCTCCCTGCGCGCACTCTCGCCCGCGGCCACGCTCGCCCGCGGATACGCGATCGCCCATCTCGACGGCGGCGTGATCCTCCGCGACGCGGCGGACGCGCCCGCGGGCAGCGCCCTCACGATCACCGTCGACCGCGGGTCGATCGCCGCTCGCTCGGAGGGCGAGATCGCCGAAGAGTCGACGCCTCCATCCGGCTGAGCGGCCCGCGCGCACCGCGTAGGATGGAGGCGTGAGTGCGCTGAACGACACCCCTGTGGACACGCTGTCGTTCGAGGCCGCTCGCGACGAGCTCGTGAAGGTCGTCTCCGAGCTCGAACAGGGCGCCCCGACGCTCGAGCAGTCGCTCGCCCTCTGGGAGCGCGGCGAGGCGCTCGCGGCGCGTTGCGAGGAATGGCTTCTCGGCGCGAAGCGTCGACTCGAGGCCGCCCGTGCCGCAGCATCCGATCCGTCCGACGAGGTCGAGTCATGAACAAGCCCGCTCCGATCGTCGCCGAGATCGGCCGCCCCGAGACTCCGGAGGAGACGGCCGCACGCAAGGCGGCCTTCAGCAAGGCGTATCGCTCGAGCCAGACCGTCCGCGGTCTCGTCGCGGCGCTCATCGCGACGCTCGCGATCGTCCTGGTCATCGTGCTGATCGTGCCGCGAGGAGAGCCCGCGACGGCAGCGAAGATCGACATGGTCGGCATCGCCGCCGACGTCGAATCGACAGTGGACAGCCCGGTGATCGTGCCCGACCTCGGCGATTTCTGGCGCGTCAACGCGGCTGGTCTCACGAGCGGAGCGACCGCGGTGTGGGATGTCACCCTGGCGCCCTCCGCTGAGGACGAGCGCGGCTTCATCAAGCTCGCTCAGGCGTTCGACGCGGACTCGTCCTGGGCACCGCAGCGACTGAACGGAACAGCCCCCACCGATACGGCCTCGATCGGCGGCCTCGAATGGGATGTCTACGAGCTCGGTGATGCCGGAGCGAAGCAGAACATCACCTACGCGATCGGCACGCAGGCGGGTGACGACTACCTCCTGCTCTACGGCTCGCGTTCTACGGACTCCACCGCCGACCTCGCCGAATCCCTCGTCCCCCAGATCCGCGAACTCTCGGAGTAGCCCTCATGACAGACACGCTCACGCCCGCCGCCGCCTGGAAGCAGATGCAGGAGGGCAACCAGCGATTCGTCGACGACGCTCCGCGACACCCGAACCAGGATGTCGCCCGCCGCAAGCACCTCGCCGCAGCGCAGCATCCGGTCGCGACCCTGTTCGGATGCTCGGACTCGCGTCTCGCCGCTGAGATCATCTTCGACCTCGGCCTCGGCGATCTGTTCGTCGTCCGCAACGCCGGCCAGGTGATCGGCGAGTCGATCGTCGCGAGCCTCGAGTACGCGGTCGCCGTGCTGAACGTGCCGCTGATCGTCGTCCTCGCCCACGACTCGTGCGGCGCCGTGCGCGCCGCCATCGACGGGACCGCGATCGACGCCGCGCCCCTCCCCCCGCACATCTGGAAGCTCATCGCGCCGATCGTGCCCGCAGCCCGCAAGGTGCTCGTCGAGAACGGCGGCACGACCGTCGATGAGATCGACGCCGACCTGGTCGGCCAGGAGCACCTGCGCAACACCGTCAGCGATCTGCTGCAGTCGTCCGAGGTGATCTCCAACGCGGTCGCCGAAGGCCGCCTGGGCATCGTCGGCGCCAACTACCGTCTGGCCGAGGGCACCGCGGTGCCCGTCATCACGGTCGGAATCGACTCAGACGGAATCGACACCGAGGGGCACGGCCCCGCAACCAAGGAGGGTTCGGAATGACCGACACCGAGTACCGCATCGAGCACGACACCATGGGCGAGGTGCGGGTTCCCGTGAACGCGCTCTACGGCGCGCAGACGCAGCGCGCCGTCGAGAACTTCCCGATCTCGGGCAAGGGCCTCGAGTCCACGCAGATCGCCGCCCTCGCGCGCATCAAGAAGGCCGCAGCGCTCGCGAACAAGGAGCTCGGAACCCTCGACGGTGCCATCGCGGACGCGATCGCGCAGGCCGCCGACCAGGTCGCCTCGGGTGCGCACGACGCCGAGTTCCCGGTCGACACGTACCAGACCGGCTCCGGCACGTCGTCGAACATGAACATGAACGAGGTCCTCGCGACCCTCGCGACCCGCATCCTCGGTGCGAACGTGCACCCGAACGACCACGTGAACGCCTCGCAGTCGTCGAACGACGTGTTCCCGACCTCCGTGCACATCGCCGTCACGCAGGCGCTCATCGACACCCTGATCCCGGCGCTCGACCACCTCGCCGTCGCCCTCGAGGCGAAGGCCGAGCTGTGGAAGGACGCGGTCAAGTCCGGTCGCACGCACCTCATGGATGCGACCCCGGTCACCCTGGGCCAGGAGTTCGGCGGCTACGCCCGACAGATCCGTCTCGGCATCGAGCGCGTGCAGTCGGCGCTCCCCCGCGTCTCCGAGGTCCCGCTCGGAGGCACGGCCACCGGCACCGGCATCAACACGCCGCTCGGCTTCCCGCAGAAGGTCATCGCACTGCTCGCGGCCGAGACCGAGCTGCCGATCACCGAGGCGAAGGACCACTTCGAGGCGCAGGCCAACCGCGACGGTCTCGTCGAGGCATCCGGTGCGCTGCGCACCATCGCCGTCTCGCTGACCAAGATCAACAACGACCTCCGCTGGATGGGCTCAGGCCCCAACACGGGACTCGGAGAGCTGCACATCCCCGACCTGCAGCCCGGCTCCTCGATCATGCCCGGCAAGGTCAACCCCGTCGTCCCCGAGGCCGTGCTGATGGTCTGCGCACGCGTGATCGGCAACGACGCGACCGTCGCCTGGGCCGGAGCGTCAGGATCGTTCGAGCTCAACGTCGCCATCCCCGTGATGGGTACGGCGCTGCTGGAATCGATCCGTCTCCTCGCGAACGCCTCGCGTGTGCTCGCCGACAAGACCGTCGACGGTCTTCAGGCGAACCTCGAGCGCGCCGCCGCATTCGCCGGCATGAGCCCGTCGATCGTCACTCCGCTGAACAAGCTCATCGGATACGAGGCGGCGGCGAAGATCGCCAAGCACGCTGTCGCCAAGGGCATCACGGTGCGAGACGCCGTGATCGACCTCGGCTACGTGGAGCGCGGCGACCTCACGCTCGAGCAGCTCGACGAGAAGCTCGACCTGCTGTCGATGACCCACCCCGGTTGATCTCGACGCACTGACAGCGCCCCGATTCGCAGACTCGGTCCCGATCTGCCGACTGTTCCTGGTGAACAGTCGGCAGACCGGGTCAGGGCCCGCAGATCGGGGCGCTGTCTCTTCCTGCACGGGTGCAGGATACGAACGGTCGTCACCCCCCAGATCGGGACCGAGGCCGGTCCGGGGCAGACGGAAGCGGATGCCGTGAACCCCCGCGGCATCCGCTTCCGGGCGAACTCAGCTGAGCTCGCCGCCCTCCAGGAGCTCGGTGACGAGGGCAGCGATCGCGGAACGCTCCGACCGCATCAGCGTCACGTGGGCGAACAGGTCGTGGCCCTTCAGAGTCTCGATCACACTGGCGATGCCGTCGTGACGGCCGACGCGCAGGTTGTCGCGCTGACCCACGTCGTGGGTGAGGATGACCCGGGAGTTCTGCCCCATACGGCTGAGCACGGTGAGCAGCACGTTGCGCTCGAGCGACTGCGCCTCATCGACGATCACGAACGCATCGTGCAGCGAGCGTCCGCGGATGTGCGTGAGCGGGAGCACCTCGAGGATGCCTCGCTCGACGACCTCCTCCATGACGTTGCCCGAGACCACGGAGCCGAGGGTGTCGAAGACCGCCTGCCCCCAGGGCCCCATCTTCTCGCCCTGGTCGCCGGGAAGGTAGCCGAGCTCCTGACCGCCGACCGCGAACAGCGGGCGGAAGACGATGATCTTCTTCTGCTGCTGGCGTTCGAGCACCGCCTCGAGTCCGGCGCACAGCGCGAGCGCCGACTTGCCCGTGCCCGCTCGTCCGCCGAGAGAGACGATGCCCACATCGGGGTCGGTCAGCAGGTCGATCGCGATGCGCTGCTCTGCCGAACGGCCGTGCATGCCGAAGATGTCGCGATCGCCGCGCACGAGCTTGTACTCGCCGTCACCCGTCATCCGTCCGAGGGCGGAACCGCGCTCCGAGTGGATGATGAGCCCCGTGTTGACCGGGAGCCCTCTGGCGTCCTCGCTGATGCCGACCTCGCTCTCATAGAGGTCGCTGATCTCGTCGCCCGAGAGGTCGAGGGTCGTGATGCCCGTCCAGCCGGAGTCGACCGCCTGCTCGGCCAGGTACTCCTCGGCACGGAGACCGAGAGATGCGGCCTTGACGCGCATCGGGAGGTCCTTCGAGACGATCGTGACATCCTGTCCGTCCTGCGCGAGGTGCATGGCCACCGAGAGGATGCGGGTGTCGTTGTCGCTGAGTCGGATGCCGGCCGGAAGCACGGAGGCGTCGGTGTTGGCGAGCTCGACGCGAAGAGTGCCGCCCTCTCCGACCTCGACCGGGAAGTCGAGGCGTCCGTGCTCGACGCGAAGATCGTCGAGGTGGCGCAGGGCCTGCCGGGCGAAGTAGCCGATCTCGGGATCGTGGCGCTTGCCCTCGAGTTCGGTGATGACGACCACCGGAAGGACGACCGAGTGCTCGGCGAACCGGAAGAACGCCTGCGGATCGCTCAGCAGGACGGACGTGTCGAGTACGTAGGTCCGGAGATCCTGATCAGGATCAGCGGACGCCGCTCGCGTCGTCGTCTTACGGGTGGACTGCTGCGCGGTGCTTGCGGACTGCTGCGCTGTACGTGAGGTCACGACCCACTCCCGACCCGGGGAGAATCCCGGTTGTTCGAACGAGTCGACCAGGGGGTCACGAGTCGTCAACCTGAGGCCGACCCGACGGGCACCTTGCCCGATGACTAGAAGCTACGACCAGGTGCCGACATTGACGTGGCTCGACACGCCATCACTTCGTTACGTGTTGATTAACGGCTCGTGGCCATGCTGCCGCGAGAGTCGCCGGCTGTGCAGACGACGTCGGATCAGCGCCCGAAGCGCCGATCGCGGTCGGCGAAGTCGCGGATCGCTCGCAGGAAGTCGACCTGCCGGAGATCCGGGCCGAGCGCTTCCACGAAGTAGAACTCGCTGTGCGCGCTCTGCCAGAGCAGGAAGTCGCTCAGCCGCTGTTCACCACTCGTGCGGATCACGAGGTCGGGATCCGGCTGCCCACCGGTGTACAGGTGCTCGCCAATCATCTCGGGTGTGAGGTGTGCGGCGAGATCCTCGATCGTTCCGCCCGATGCCTGGTGCGCGGTCACGATGCTGCGCACCGCGTCGACGATCTCGTTGCGTCCGCCGTATCCGACCGCGAGGTTCACATGGAGTCCGGTGTGATCGCGCGTACGCTCCTGCGCGTCGTCCAGGACTCTGGCGAGTTCCGGGGGCAGGATGTCGGATCGCCCCACGTGCTTGACGCGCCAGTTCGGCTCCTCCGACAGGGCCTCGGCGAGCTCGGCGATGATCTCGATGAGATCGGCCAGCTCCGCGGAGTCGCGCTTGAGCAGATTGTCACTCGACAGCAGGTACAGAGACACGACGCGGATGCCGAGCTCATCGCACCATCCGAGGAACTCCCGCATCTTGGCGGCACCGGCCCGATGCCCCTCGGCCGGAGTCGCGTACCCCAGCTGGCGCGCCCACCGCCTGTTGCCGTCGATCATCATCGCGACGTGGTGCGGCACGGACGCCGGATCGAGGTGGCGGCGGAGCCTGTTGGTGTAGAGACGGTACAGCGGCCCCCGCCCCTGACCTTCACGTGACATCACCTCCCTACGCTATCGTGCCCGGGCCCGGGCGACAGGGGGCTGACGCTCAGGATATGTACGCCGGGCGGCATGGCCCGCCGCCTAGAGTGAGGGCGTGAGCACACCCGACTCCACCGCACCCGACGTCCCCCAGCTCCCTCTCCTCGAGGAGGCGGCGCACGACGCGGCTGTCGAGATCAGACCCACCTGGCGGGGCTGGATCCACGCCGCGACCTTCCCGATCGCAATCGTCGCCGGAGTCGTCCTCATCATCGTCGCGCAGGGCGGAGCGGCCAAGTGGGCCGCCGCGGTCTTCATGGCGACGTCGCTTCTGCTCTTCGGCAATTCGGCGCTGTACCACCGCTTCGACTGGAGCCCGAAGGTCAAGGTCGTCCTCAAGCGGATCGACCACGCGAACATCCTGCTCCTCATCGCGGGCACGTACACGCCTCTGGCCGTGCTCGCGCTGCCGCCAGGCAAGGGAGCACTGCTCCTCGTACTGGTCTGGAGCGGCGCGCTGCTCGGCATCCTGTTCCGCGTCTTCTGGATCAACGCTCCGCGCTGGCTCTACGTCGCGCTCTACCTCGTGCTCGGCTGGGCGGCCGTGATGTACATGGCCGACCTGCTCGCGGCGAATGCGGCGATGATGGTCCTGGTGATCGTCGGCGGCCTGCTGTACACGGGCGGAGCCGTCGTCTACGCGATCAAGAAGCCCAACCCGTGGCCCGGCCACTTCGGCTTCCACGAGATCTTCCACGTGTGCACGGTACTGGCATTCCTGTGCCACTGGACGGCGTGCCTCCTGATCGCTCTGGCACCCCTGTCACCGTCGCTCGGAGCCTGATCGGCTCAGTGTGTGATCAGCGCTTGTCCGGGTCGTCGTCGCCTTCGCGGACGACAGGCAGATCGGCGTCCGTCTCCGTCGCCTCGTCCGCGGCGCGGGCGGCCTCTTCCGCGTCGAGCTCTTCTCTGACCTCTTCGCGATAGCGGACACGACGGATCCGCCGGTTCATGTCGAGGATCAGCAGGATCACGGCGACGAGGATGATCACCACGGCGGCGAAGCCGACGAAGCCGGGCGTGACCAGCTGAGGGTCCACCGTCATCGTGGGAGTCGGCATCGGGGTCTCGGTCAGAGCAAGCACGGAGTCGGCCTTTCATGCGCAGGTCGCATAACCTGGAGTTACCAGCCTAACGACCGGAAGACCCACCCCGTGACAACCGCAGAACAGCTCGACGACCGCTACGGCCGCACCCGCAGACGACGGGGGCCCTGGATCGTCCTGATCGCGATCGCGGTGCTGATCGTCGGCGCCTTCGGCTGGATGACCGTGACCAGGCAGATGAACGCGGTCGACGCCGACGATCTCGGTTTCGATCTGGTCGACGAGCACACCGTGAACGTGAGGTTCCAGATCACGGGAGTGCAGGGCAAGGACGTGGCGTGCATCGTCGAAGCCCTCGATGAGGAGTTCGGCGTGGTCGGATGGAAGGTCGTCGAGATCCCCGGCGGAGAGACGCATTCCCAGGCCCTGTCGGCGACCGTCCCCACGGTCTCGGCAGCGACCACAGGTTTGGTGAACAGCTGCTGGGTCGCCTAGACTCGTCGCAGCAAGACGACGCCCTGGCAACCTGCCGGGGCGTCTTGGCATATCCCCCGCGGATCGTCAGCGGGTACCTACCGAAGGAGCTTCGTCATGTCTACTGACGCTCAGGTTCCCTTCCTCACGCAGGAAGCATACGACCGGCTCGTCGCCGAGCTGGAACACCTGTCCACGACGGGACGCGACGAGATCGCCAAGCGCATCGAAGCGGCCCGCGAAGAGGGTGACCTCAAGGAGAACGGCGGCTACCACGCCGCCAAGGACGAGCAGGGCAAGCAGGAAGCCCGCATCCGCACCCTGGAAGGCCTTCTCAAGACCGCCAAGGTCGGCGAGGCCCCCGCGAGCCGCGGAATCGTCGAACCCGGCACCGTCGTCACCGCGGTGGTCGCCGGCGGCGAAGAGGTCTTCCTCCTCGGCAGCCGGGAGATCGCTTCCGGTGGCAGCGACCTCGACGTCTACAGCGAAGCCAGCCCGCTCGGCCAGGCGATCCTCGGTCTCAAGGTCGGCGAGAAGTCGTCGTACGAGGCCCCGAACGGTCGCTCCATCGCCGTCGAGATCGTCAACGTCGAGACCTACACCGGCTGAACCCGGTCCGCGCGATCGCGCCCGCCATACGAAGAAGCCCTGTCCGGACGGACGGGGCTTCTTCGTCTGCTCATGCCGTCAATCCGGGACGACGATCGGGGCGAACCCGGCTCGGCGCAGCGTGTCGAGGGTGTGCTCGGAGTGCTCGGCACCGCGCGTCTCGACGCTGAGCTCGAGGAAGACCTCGCTGATCTGCAGTCCGTGGCCGTGGCGGGTGTGCATCGCCTCGATGACGTTGGCGCCCGCCTCGGCGATGAGCTCGGACACGCGTGCGAGTTGACCGGGACGGTCGGGAAGCGGGATACGGATCGTGAGATATCTGCCGGAGGCCGCGAGGCCGTGCGAGACGACGCGCTGCAGCAGCAGCGGATCGATGTTCCCGCCGGAGACCACCGCCATCGTCGTGCCGCTCGCCTTCACCTTGCCCGCGAGGATCGCCGCGACTCCCACCGCGCCGGCGGGCTCCGCGATCACCTTGGACTGCTCGAGCAGCACGAGGATGGCGCGAGCCAGGTCGTCATCCGTGACCGTGACGACCTCGTCGACGAGATCCTTGATGATCTCGAACGGGATGGCGCCCGGTCGCGCGACCAGGATGCCGTCGGCGATCGTCGGCTTCGTCTCGATGTCGACGGGATGGCCGGCTTCGAGGGACGGGGGCATCGCCGCGGCGTTCTCGGCCTGGACGCCGATGATGCGGACGGTGCGTCCGAGCTCTGCCGCTTTGGCCTTCACCGCGGCCGCGACGCCGGCGATGAGACCTCCACCACCGATCCCGATCACGATCGTGTCGACATCCGGCGCGTCCTCGAGCAGCTCGAGACCGAGCGTGCCCTGACCGATGACGACATCGCGATGGTCGAACGGATGGATGATCACGGCGCCCGTGCGCTCGGCGAACTCGGCGGCCAAACGCAGCGAGGTGGCCACGGTCTCGCCCTCGAGCACGACCTCGGCGCCGTAGCTCCTCGTCGCCAGCAGCTTGGGCACCGGAATCCCCAGCGGCACGAAGATGGTCGCCGGGATGCCGAGGGCCTGCGCCGCGAGGGCGACGCCCTGGGCGTGGTTCCCGGCAGACGCCGCGACCACGCCGCGCGCGCGTTCTTCGGCGCTCAGCTGCGAGAGGCGATACGCCGCGCCTCTGATCTTGAACGAGCCGGTGCGCTGCAGGTTCTCCATCTTGAGCAGCACCGGTGCACCGAGGATGTCGGACAGGGCCCGAGACGGGAGGGTCGGCGTGTGCGTGATCACCTCAGCCAGACTCTGAGCAGCGCTCTCGAACTCGGTCAGGCTGGGGACTGCGCTCATCGATTCCTCCGTGTCCGCTCGCGCGGAACTGTACTCCAGATAAGGTCTGCGTCGGGTTGATCGCCGGTGCGCCAGGAGCCGGTGCTGACGGTGACCGCCGCGACGTTCACGAATGCCGCGAGCGGCACGGCGAACAGCGCACCCGGGATCCCGCCGACCATCGAGCCGCCGGCGACGACGAGGACGACGGCGAGCGGATGCACCTTCACGGCCGAGCCCATCAGGATCGGCTGCAGGATGTGGCCCTCGAGCTGCTGCACACCGAGCACGACCGCCAGCATCGCGAGCGCGATCCAGGGGCCGTTGTAGACGAGGGCGAGCAGCACCGCGATCGCACCGGTGACGACGGCACCGACGATCGGGATGAAAGAGCCGAGGAACACGAGCACCGCGACGGGGATGGCCAACGGGACGCCGAGCAGGGCGGCGCCGACTCCGATGCCGACGGCGTCGATCGCCGCGACGAGCAGCTGTGTGCGGGCGTAGTTGACGATGGTGGCGAAGCCGTTGCTGGCGGCCGCGTCAGCGGCAGGGCGAGCGGCCCGCGGGAAGAGACGCAGGGTCCACTTCCAGATGCCCCGGCCGTCGGCCAACAGGCAGATGAGGATGAAGAGCGAGAGCACCGCCCCCGTCACCACGTGCGCGGCGGTGGTGCCGACCGCGAGGGCGCCGTTCAGCAGCGCCTGCGTCTGCTCGTTGATGATCTGGAGGCCCTGGTCGATGTAACCCTGGATCTGCGACTCGCTGAGGTGCAGCGGTCCGTCGAGGAGGAACGTGCGGAACTCCGCGATGGCCTGGGAGCTTCGCTCCTGCACATCGGGCAGCTGTGCGCGGACCTGCCAGATCACGAGCCACATGAGCAGGGAGACGATCGCGAGCGTGCCGATGATCGAGAGGGCGACGGCCAGCCATCGCGGGAACCGATGCCGCAGCATCCATTGGAAGCCCGGCCAGAGCAGTGCGGTGATGAGGATGCCGACCATCAGCGGGATCACGAGCAGCTTGAGCTCGATGACGAGCCAGATGAAGCCGGCCACGACCGCGGCGATCAGCAGCACGCGCCAGGCGTAGGCCGCGGTGACACGCAACCCGACGGGCACTGCTTGGTCGGCCTCCGTGGTCACGGTGCGATCCGTCACCTCCGGGCGCGGACGGAAGAGATCCCTCAGCCTCGGACGCTGCTCTTCGCTCATCGCCCAAGTCTACGGCGCTGCCGTCGGACGCCATGACGGCGGGTGTCGATGTCGGTCACCGGCGATACGCTGACGACGTGACCGACACCCTCAGCTCCGCCCAGGCGCGTCGAATCGCGCTGGCCGCGCAGGGCTTCACTCGCGCCCGCCCGAGTTCGGTGACCGCACGGCACGTGCATCGTGTGATGGACAGGCTCGGCGTGCTGCAGATCGACTCGGTCAACGTGTTCGCCCGCTCGCACTACCTGCCGCTGTTCTCCCGCCTGGGGTCATACGATCCCGCGCTGCTCGATCGGGTCTTCCACTCGCGCACGACCCATTACGTCGAGTACATGGCTCACGAGGCGACGTTCATACCGATCGAGGACTGGCCCCTCTGGCGGTTCCGTATGGACGACTTCCGTGCCCGGTGGGCGGGGCCGGACTCCTGGATGAGCAGCAACGCCCGCACGCTGCGGTGGGTGAAGGACGAGCTTCGGGAACGCGGACCGCTGCGCCCCGCGGACCTCCGAGCCGATGCTCCGCGGGAACGCGGCACCTGGTGGGACTGGGATGACGTGAAGCTCGCGCTCGAGCACCTGTGGCGCACCGGAGACGTGGCCATCAGCGGCCGCAAGGGGTTCGAGCGCAGCTACGCCCTCGCCGAGCAGGTCATCCCGGAGGCCGTGCTCTCGCAGCAGGTCCCCCGCGATGAGGCGATCCGTGAGCTCACTCGCCGTGCCGCACGGTCTTCCGGCGTCGCGACGCAGTCCGACCTCGCCGACTACCATCGCATCCGCGACCGCGCGGCGGTGTCGCAGTCCATCTCAGACCTCGTCGATGCCGGCGAGCTCCTCCCGGTCGCCGTGCAAGGGTGGGAACGCGGCGGTCGCCCGCTCCCCGTGTGGCGTCACCGCGAGGCCGTGCTCCCCCGCAGGGTCGACGCGGCTGCGCTGCTCACTCCCTTCGACCCGGTCGTCTGGTTCCGCGACAGGGCGCTGCGCGCGTTCGATCTCGACTACCGCATCGAGATCTACGTCCCCGCCGAGAAGCGGCGATACGGCTACTACTCGCTTCCGGTGCTCGTCGGTGATCGGATCGTCGCGCGGGTCGACCTGAAAGCCGAAAGATCGACCTCGACGCTGCAGGTGCAGTCCGCCTGGTGGGAGCCTCAGGCTCGGCCCCTCGACGACATCGAGCGGATCGCACGGGAGCTGGTGCGCGCGGCCTCCTGGCAAGGGCTCGAGCGTGTGTCGGTGTCGGGCTGGGGCACGGCATCCGACGAGCTCCACTCCGCGCTCTCGGGACTCGCGGGCGCGTCGGTGCGCCGCCACGTCCACGCCCGAGAGCCCGTCGCATGAATCGGCGCCTCGGGTGGTCGATCGCCGTGACCGCGGCGATCCTCGTCGTACTCGCGGTGGCGACCTGGCTGTGGCTGTCCGCGAGCGCGACGGCTCCCACTGAGACGGACCCTCGGCCCGACGCCACGCAGTCCCCCACGCCGCTGGCGACGACGGAGGTGCGAGACCTCGCGCAGCAGCAGCTCGACGAGCACCTCGAGGACTGCACGGTCGATGCGGACGCCGTTCCCGAAGGCTGCGGCATCCGGATCCCCTGGGGTACGGAGTTCGCCGCGGTCGACGGCATCCGCTTCCGGATCGACCGTCTGCCTGTGCTCGAGATCACCGATGACGGTTTCGTCGCCGACGGCGGCATCCTCATCGCGACGGTATCGGGCACGGGACAGGACGGAGCTGCGAGAACCGAGACCTACCGCACCGAGTCGTGGAGCCTTCGCGGTGATGTGACCGTCGACGGCACCGAGGTCGATGTCGACGTGTGGTGACCTTCTCGTCGGCCGAGTGCACACAAGAAGAAGGCCCGATGCGCTGCTGCGCATCGGGCCTTCTCACGTCAGAACTGCACGCGTGGTGGTTCTGAGATCGCACCGCTGTCTGCGACCTCGAAGAACTCGCGCTCGGTGAATCCGAGGCCCTTGGCGAAGAGATTGTTCGGGAAGACCTTGATCTTGGTGTTCAGCTCACGGACGCCGCCGTTGTAGAACCGTCGCGCCGCCTGGATCTTGTCTTCGGTGTCGACGAGAGCCTGCTGCACCTGCAGGAAGTTCTGGCTCGCCTGCAGCTGCGGATACGCCTCCGCCACCGCGAAGAGACTGCGAAGGGCCTGCTGCAGGTGTCCCTCTGCGATCCCTGCCTCACCGGGGCCACCGGCCGACAGCGTCTCCGCACGCGCGCGGGTGACGTTCTCGAAGACCGCCTTCTCATGCGAGGCGTACCCCTTCACCGTCTCGATGAGATTCGGTATCAGGTCCGCTCGACGCTTCAGCTGCACGGTGATGCCGCTCCACGCCTCGTCGACGCGCACGTTCAGCTGCACCAGCGAGTTGTAGGTCGCCCAGAGGTAGATTCCGATGAGCAGAATCACACCGACGACGATCAGTACCGGCACGAGCCATTCCATCAGAGGCCCACCCTTCCTCGTGTTTGTCTCATCCTATCGGCGCAGTCTGCGCGTCGACTGGGTGCGACGCCCCCGCGACCGTCGGCGATCGGGATCACGCTCCGAGGACTCGGTCGAGGTATCGGTTCGTGAACCGACGATCGGGGTCGAGCCGGTCGCGGAGAGCGACGAAATCGTCGAAGCGCGGGTAACTCTCGCGCAGCCGGTCGGCGCCGAGCGTGTGCAGCTTGCCCCAGTGCGGGCGGCCACCGTGCTCGAGCATGATCTGCTCCACGGCCTCGAAGTACGCCGTCGGATCCGCGCGCCAGTAGCGGTGGACCGCGATGTACCCACTGGCTCGTCCGTATGCCGTCGACAGCCACCTGTCGTCCTCCGCGGCGAACCGCACCTCGATGGGGAACTCGATGCGCCAGCCGCGTCGCTCGATCAGCGCCCGCACGGCACGGAAGGCCGGGACGACATTCTCGGCGGGGAGCGCGTACTCCATCTCTCGGAACCGAACCGTGCGGCTCTGCGTCAGCACGCGATGCGACAGGTCCGTGTACTGCCGATCACCTGTCAGCTTCACCGCGAGCCTGTTGAACGGCGGCGTGATCACGGGGGCGATCTGTCCGGCGGCGCACACCGCACGATAGACCCCGTTCGAGAGCAGCGTCTCATCGATCCAGCGGCCCACCGTCGGCAGCGGCTGGCGTCTCGTGGACTCCGGAACGCGCGTCTGTCTTTTCGTCAGCGCGACGTCGGTGTGCGGGAACCAGTAGAACTCGAAGTGATCTGACGCGGCGACACGGTGCGCCAGCGTCGCCAGCACGTCGTCGAGCGGAGCGGGCTCATCGATCGCCTTCAGGATGAAAGCAGGAACGCACTGCAGCGTGACCTCGACGAGGATCCCGAGAGCACCCAGACCGAGCGCCACAGCCGGCAGCAGGTCGGTGTTCTGCTCGGCGTCCACGCGGAGGAACTCGCCGGTGGCGGTCACCAGGGTGGCCCCCACCACCTGAGCGGCGAGGCCCCCGAACGACGCTCCCGTGCCGTGGGTTCCGGTCGAGATCGCTCCCGAGATCGACTGCCGATCGATGTCGCCCAGGTTCTCCATCGCGAGACCGTACGGAGCGAGGAGTCCCGGGATGCGGTGCAGCCGAGTGCCCGCGAGGAGAGTGACCTGCCCGGTAGCCTCGTCGACCGAGACCAGCCCCTGCATGTCATCGAGTTCGAGCAGCACCCCCGGAGCCACGGCGATGCCGGTGAAGCTGTGCCCTGCACCGACCGCCTTGATCGTGAGCCGCTGCGCGACCGCCGCCTTCACGGCGCGCTGCACCCCCTCGGGTGTGCGTGGTCGCTCGACCCGGAGTGGCTTGACCTGCGCCGATCGCCCCCAGTTCTGCCAGGTGCCACCGATTCTCGTCACAGGAACGCCTTCCCCTCGCCGCGATAGGTCGGCAGCTCGTCGATGATCTCGTCACCGGAGACCAGGTGATACCGTTCGATCCGCTCGGCGGGTTCGCCGCTCTTCGCGTGGCGGAACCAGACGCGATCACCGACGCCCAGTCGTTCCGCCGACCGGCCCTGCAACGGCGTCTGCACCTCACCCGCGGCCTCACGGGAAAGCGTGCGCAACCCCTCCGGCCAGACGGGAAGCGGCTGACGCGAGCCGACCGCGGGACCGGAAGCGATCCACCCGCCGCCGAGCACCGTGGCGATGTCCGCTGCAGGCCGCCGCACCACGTCGAACGCGAAGGCTGACGCCGGAGCCGGCCGGAACGAGCGATACCCGTCGAAGAGATGCCCTCCGAGCAGCCCGCTGCCTGCGCTCGCCTCCGTCAACGACTCGTCACTGCCGGTGAACTCGAGAGACCCCGTGCCACCGCCGTTGAGGAACTCCAGCGGAGCGATCCCGGACAACGCGGCGACGATCGCCGCCCTGCGCTCACGGAGCTCGGCGCGCGACCGTGCCTGCATGAGCCGGATGACCGGCGCATCCGGTCCGGCGTTGTCTCCCTGTCCTGCGATCTGTGCCTCATACATCTGGAGGCCGACGAGCGAGAACCCTGGACGACGCACGATCTTCCGCGCGAAGGCGGCGACCTCGCCCGCGGTGAACAGCGCCGACCGTCGCACTCCGATGTGCCCGAGTGCGGCGGAGCGAAGCGACGCATCGGCGTCGATCGCCACGCGGACGTCCGGTCGGCTCCCGGCCGGTGCGACGCTGTCGATGATGTCGAGGTGTGCGGGGTCGTCGACCATCAGCGTGATCCTGCGCGCGGCATCCTCCGAGGCGAAGAGCTGCGCGAGCCCGGCCCGGTCGACGGTCGGATATCCGAGGACGATGTCGTCATGCGTCTCGGCGAGCCACAGCGCCTCGGCGAGGGTGAAGGCGAGGATCCCGCGGTACCCCGGCAGCTGCAGCACCGCGTCGAGCACCGACCGCACGCGAACCGACTTCGAGGCGACGCGGATCGGCAACCCGCCCGCGCGCACGAGCAGATCCATCGCGTTGTGCCGCAGCGCCTCGCGATCGATCACCGCCACAGGAGCAGGCAGGTGGCCGGTCGCGGCGGACAGCCGCGGCCAATATCGTGACGGGTCCTGCCACTCGGGGGAGACGGTGGAGCGTCTCTTCTCGGGGCTCAGATCGGCGGTGAGGTCGCGCACTCCCCCACCTTAGGGCTTGCGCGTACTCAGATTCACTCTTTGCGGGATCGAGTCGCAGGGGCCGCTCACGTGCCCACCTCGAATCCCCGCGCGACGTCCGCCCTGAATCCCAATACATTAGCTGGGTATCGCGTCATGAACCGCGCAGATCCCCGTCTCTCTCACTGAAGCGGTCGCGAGACCGCCTCACCGGCCGTGTCAGGCCGGTTGCCGGGGGGTAGCGATGCTGTCTCAGCAGCATCAAGAGAGAGACGGGCGCTGAGAAGCCCGTCTCTCTCGTCACGTCGGGGAGAATCACGGAATCACAAGAACTTGGACGGTCTGCGTCATGAACCGAGTGCGCACGGGTCTTGCATGATGGACCGTTCCGGAGCGGTCCCCAGCACCTGCCGTCGACCCGCCTCCCCGTGGTCGTGTGCCGTTCAGATCGGGTGCTGAGGTGTCGGGTGCCCCCTACGGGCGCCCGACACCGACTCCCCCGTGTACTCTGAGCGCACGGTCAGCGCTGAACGCCCCCGTAGCCCAATGGCAGAGGCAGGCGACTTAAAATCGCTTCAGTCTGGGTTCGAGTCCCAGCGGGGGCACCAGCGGCACCGTCATTCGCGTGATCCGTCGGCGCGCGTCGCGGCAGACCGCGAGCCACGGGCGTCGCGCACCCGGCGCAGGATCAGGACCGCGAGTGCGACGGCGATCGCGGTGTACACCGCGTAGTCGAGGTATCCGAGGACATGCTCGAGCTGCTCGTGCTGAGTGCCGAGAGCCGCCCCGACCCCGATGAGCAGTGAGTTCCACAGGCCGCTGCCCACGATCGTGTACGCACTGAAGCGGAGCAGATTCATGCGCGTCGCGCCGGCCGGGATCGAGATCAGGCTGCGCACCCCGGGAACCAGTCGGCCGACGAGGATGGTCCACGCTCCGCTGCGCTCGAACCAGCGCACGCCGCGCTCGAGGTCGGCGCGGCTCACCAGCTTGGTGGCCGAGAGCAGCCGCACCGCTCGATCCACCCCGATGGCGGACCCGAGCCAGTAGAGCAGGAGCGCACCGATCCACGACGCGAGGGTGCTCCAGACGATCAGCCAGCCGAGGGTGAGGTCGCCGCTCTGGCTCAGATAGCCCGCGAACGGCAGGATCACCTCGCTGGGGATCGGCGGGACCAGCACCTCGACGAAGACGAGCACGCCGACTCCGATGTCGCCGAGACCGGTGAGGACATCGGCGGCGAAGCCTGTGAGACCCGAGAAGCCGTGGTCAGAGGCCGAGGCGTCGACAGCCACCGCGCTGAGAGAAGTCATCGGCCGAACAGATCGCCGATTCCGGGGATGCCGAGGTCGCCGAGGCGCTGCCCCCACTCGCTCGCCGTGTCACCGAGCCCCGACACCGTCTCGCCCGCCGACCCGAGGACCCCCTCGGCTGCACCGGCGAGCTCTTCCGCTCCGAGCCCGCTCGCGATCGCTTCGACGTCGATGCCCTGCGCCAACGCGTCGAAGTCCACTCCGAGACCGGCCGCCTGCTCGAGAAGGGGAGCTGCGACGGCGCTGCCCACTGCCCCGACCGCGACGACGCCCAATGCTCCCGCCGCGGCTCCTCCGACAGCGCCGGCCGCACCGAATCCGCGTACTCGCGAGAGCAGCCCCCGCATGCGGCCGGGCCGCGATGCCTCGGAGCGTCCTGCAGCGCGAGCCAGATCGTCCGGCGACGAGGATGCCGGTCGCTCCCCCGGCGCGAGTTCCGCCGTCATCCGCTCCTGCACCTGCACTCGTTGCGCGGGCGTGAGCCGGGCGAATGCCTCCCGGTGGATCTGCTCGACTCGATGGGGGTCGGCCGTCTCGAGCAGGTAGTCGTACCGGGCGATGGCCGCGCGATCGGCATCCGACCCCGCCCTCGTGCCCCCGGCTCCGGGGCGATCGGTGTACGCGCGTCCGGCGGCCGGGGGCGCGTAGGGCTCACGACTCGCGTGGTGCGCCGGCGGCGGCGCGTATCGATCGCGCTCGGAGGGACGCCGACCCGGCACCTGCGGCGTTGCGCCTGCCTGCGAGCCGGACCGGTCGTTGCGGGATCCGCTCTCGTCGAGATCGAGAGCGCGAGCGGCCATCCCGAGCAGTCGGTTGAGTTTTCCCATGGTGTCGATTCCTTCGTGGAGTGTGGACGGCCACGGGACTCGACAGTGGTGCGAAGAGGGTCCTCGGCCGTCCGCGAATACGGACGCCAGGTCTCCTCCACCCTCTCGGGCCGGTGGGCCGGGACGAGATGTCCGTAATGACGACTCCACCGCAGACGGGAGTACTCCCCTTGCTCGACCGACGGTAGCAAGCGTCCCTATGAGCTCGGTGCGAGCCGCGCCGATCGTCCGTCGCAGACGACGAACGCCCCGACTCCAGGGAATCGGGGCGTTCGGCGACACGGACTACTTGGTGGCGGCCGTCTCGGCAGGCTTCTTCGCTGCCGGCTTCTTGGCTGCAGGCTTCTTGACTGCGGCCTTCTCGCCGGCGGGCTTCTCATCGGCGGCCTTGTCGACGGCCTTCGCCTGCTCCGCAGGCGCCGTGACCGCGGGGGCCGGAGCAGCGGAGGCAGGACGCGGACGTGCGGCGAACTCCTCGAAGACGTAGCGCGGGTTCTGCACGGTCTCGAGGTTCACGAGGTCGCGGCCGAGCCACAGGTTGTTCCACCAGCCCCAGACCACACGGAACTTGCGCTCCCACGTGGGCATCGCGAGGCCGTGGTAGCCACGGTGCGCGACCCAGGCGACGAAGCCCTTGAGCGCGATCTTGCCGGACTGGAAGACACCGTTGTAGAGCCCGAGGCCTGCGACGGCGCCGAGGTTCTTGTGGACGTACTCCTTCGGGTCCTCACCACGCAGCACGGCGACGAGGTTCTTCGCGAGCAGCTTGGCCTGACGCACCGCGTGCTGGGCGTTCGGCACGCAGAAGCCGCCGACGCCACCACCGGAGAGGTCGGGAACCGCCGAGACGTCACCGGCTGCCCATGCACCCTCGACGAACGCCTCGGGCGTGCCGACACGCAGGTCTGCGCGGGTCTGGATGCGACCACGCTCTTCGATCGGGAGGTCGCCGCCGCGCACGACGGTCGGGTTGGCCATGACACCGGCGGTCCAGACGATGAGGTCGGTCGGGATGACCTCACCCGTCGAGAGCTCGACGTTGCCGTCGACCGCGCTGGTGAGCTGCGTGTCGAGGTGCACGTTGGCACCGCGCTTCGCGAGGTCCTTGAGCACCCACTCGCTGGTCGGCAGCGACACCTCGGGCATGATGCGGCCCATCGCCTCGATCAGGTGGAAGTGCGTGTCTTCGAAGGTGAGCTGCGGGTACTTGCCCACGAGCGAGGATGCCAGCGAACGCAGCTCGGCGAAGACCTCGATGCCGGCGAAGCCACCACCGACGACCACCACTGACAGCAGACGGTCGCGCTCGGGGCCCGCAGGCAGAGATGCGGCCTTGTCGAAGTTCGACATCAGGCGGTCACGGATCGCGACGGCCTCTTCGATCGTCTTCAGACCGATCGCGTTGTCCGCGATGCCCGGGATCGGGAACGTGCGCGAGACCGCGCCCGCGGTGACCACGATCTGGTCGTAGGCGAACTCGTACGGCTCGCCCACCGGCGGCGTGATGGTCGCGACCTTCTCGGCGTGGTTGATGCCGGTCACCTTGGCGTTGAGGATGTTCGTGCGCTTGAGGTGACGACGGTGAGCCACCACCGAGTGGCGGGCTTCGATCGAGCCGGCGGCCACCTCGGGAAGGAACGGCTGGTACGTCATGTACGGCAGCGGATCGACCATGGTGACGTCTGCTTCACCCTTGCGAAGGTGCTTCTCCAGCTTCCACGCCGTATAGAAGCCTGCGTAGCCTCCACCGACGATCAGAATCTTGGGCACAGTGCTGTTCTGAGGCACAGGGGAACAACTCCTCGGGAGTCAGGGATGTGGCGTGCGAGCGCGCGCCGATCGGATGCGCCGGGCAGCTGCGGTGACGCCAAGCGCTACCAGGATACCAGGGACTGTGAGTGCAATCAGCGGCAGGGTACCGTAACGCAGAGTTTCAGCGCTGGGAAGCAGCGGTGAAACGGGTTCGCTCGGCGCGTCGGCGGCGGGCAGCGGGGGCACTTCGACCGGTGTGACCGTGGGCTCGGGCTCCGGAACGGACTCCGCCCTCCGGTACAGCCGGACCCACTCGGCGAGGTCGCCCATCGGGTTCTCGTCCACCTTCGCGACGTCTGCACTCACGGCGGCATCGGCGTCGACGAGACCGTACCCGTAGAGCGGATCCGGCAGCTTCGTCGTGCCCGGCACAGGGATCGCCGTCTTGATGATGCGGTTGATCACGTTGGCCGCGTCGAGATCCGGATGCGCCGACCGGATGAGTGCCGCGATGCCTGCGACGATCGGCGCTGCACCGCTGGTGCCGCTCCACGAAGCGACCTTGCCGTCGGCGGAGACGCCGATCAGGCCCTCACTGGGCGCGGCGATCCCGATGGTGATGCCCTGCGTCGAAGCCTCGACGCTGGCGGTGCCCGTCTGGTCGACCCCGCCCACCGTCAGCACGCCGGGAATCGTCGCGGGGGCACCGATGATGTTGGTCCCGCTCCCCCTGTTCCCCGCAGCGACCACGACGACGACGTCGTGGTCGAACGCGTAGAGGAAGGCGTCATCCCAGCTCTTGTCCCAGTCGAGTGTGTTGGTCGTGAACGAGAGGTTGATGATGTCGGCACCGTGATCGACCGCCCAGTGCATGGCCTTCGCCACCTGGTCGGTGAACGGGACGGCCGCAGCGGCGCCGAAACCGACCGAGATCGACAGCAGATCGGCCTCCGGCGCGACCCCGATCATGCCCTTGCCGTCGGCAGCACCGCGGCCCGCGGCGAGCGACGCCACCCACGAGCCGTGGTTGCCATCGATCGCGCCGACCGGAGTGCGTCCGTCGGGGGTTCCGGTGCCGGACACGTCCGTGCCGCCGGTGACCGCCTCGTCGAAGACGCCGGGCACCTTGCCGATGCCGGTGTCGATGACCGCGATCGTCACGCCGTCTCCGCGCGTCGTCTGCCACGCATCACGGATGCCGGCGCCGTCGAGCCAGTACTCCGAGGCGCGCACCGGGTCAGCCGGGTCGTCCGGCACGGGAGGCGGAGTCGCCGCGGCTCCCAGCAGCAGGACGGATGCCACGACGGTCGCCGCTGCGACGCCGTTGCGCAGCATCCGACCAGGCTTCATGCCGACGACGCCCCGGCGTCGCGCAGAGCCGCACCCGGGTCGTCGCACCGGCACCGCTCGGGGGACCAGCTCGAGCGCTCGAGCGCCAGGTCGCCGATCGGATTCACACCGGGCCCTGCGGCCAGAGCGTGACCTGCCAGAGCGTGGAGGCACTTCACGCGTGTGGGCATGCCGCCGGCGGAGATGCCGTCGATCTCGCTCACCTCGCCGAACTGCTCGCGGTCGCTCAGATACGCCCGGTGCGCGGCGAGATAGGCCGCCGCGATGTCCTCGTCGTCGGCGAGAAGCGCGGCGAGCTCGGGCATGACCTGCGTCGCCTCGAGCGTCGACATCGCCGCGGTCGCCGCGGGGTGCGTCAGGTAGTAGAACGTGGGGAACGGCGTGCCGTCGGTGAGCCGGGGCGCAGTGGCGACGACCGTCGGGTTTCCGCACGAGCAGCGCGCCGCGATGCCGACGACGCCTCGAGCCTGCCTTCCCAGCTGGGCCGACACCACAGCGAGCTCGGCGGTAGTGGGGGCGGGGTATGGCGGCGTGGTCACCCCACCAGCGTACGGGAGACGCCCGGGAAGATGCTCGGAGGCCTCGCCCTGGCGGGATGTGGCGACGTTCAGCGGGCGACCGCAGCGGTGTCGCTGAGTCCGGCGGCCGTGAGGGTGCGCAGCAGCTGCGGCATCCAGTCCGACGGCGTCTCTTCGAGAGTGTCGCTGACCGGGCCCTGCTGCTGCGGAAGCGCCGCAGGGTCGAGGTCGTTGTCGATCAGGTAGACGACTTCGCCCGGCTTGACGTAGTACAGACGCTCACGAGCCTGGGTGGTGATGTACGCCGGGTCCTCCCAGCGCTCGCGCTCCTTCTCGAGCGCGGTGATCTCGTCTTCGGACACCTGGATCGACTGCTCGAGTGAGGCGATCTTCTGCCGCTGGTCGATGAACGTGCCGAGTGTGGGGACGAGCACCCACGCGCCGAGGACGACGAGCGAGAGCATGATGACGGAGAAGGCCGAGAGCCGGATGCCGGAGGCCCACTCGCGCACGTCGACACGGCGGTCCTGAGTGCTTCTGCTCGTCGCGGTGCGCGACGAGCGCGAGCCGGCGGTCCGCGTCGTCGCCTTCGTCGTCTGGCCTGCGGGCCGCGAGGGGCCCGCAGACGCCGAAGGAGGAGCCGGTCGTCGTGCCACGGCTCCTCCTCCGTACGTGCCGCTCACGCGGCGTGTGTCTGTCTCAGCTGCAGTCAGCCCTGGTAGCGCGGGAACGCCGAGCGACCGGCGAAGACCGCCGCGTCGCCCAGTTCCTCTTCGATGCGCAGAAGCTGATTGTACTTCGCGACGCGCTCGCTGCGAGCAGGCGCACCCGCCTTGATCTGACCCGCGTTCGTGGCGACGACGAGGTCGGCGATCGTGGTGTCCTCGGTCTCGCCCGAGCGGTGCGAGAGCATCGCCGTGTAGCCCGAGCGCTGCGCGAGGCTGACCGCGTCGAACGTCTCGGTGAGCGTACCGATCTGGTTGACCTTGACGAGCAGCGAGTTGGCGACGCCGCGCTTGATGCCGTCGGCCAGGCGGGTCGGGTTCGTGACGAACAGGTCGTCGCCGACGAGCTGGACCTTCGAGCCGAGTGCGTCGGTGAGGAGCTTCCAGTTGTCCCAGTCGTCCTCGGCGAGCGCATCCTCGATCGTGACGATCGGGAAGTCGTTGACGAGGCCCTGGTAGTACTCGATCAGCTCGGGGCCGGTCCAGTCCTTGTTGTCGAGGCGGTAGACGCCGTCGGAGAAGAACTCGGTGGCTGCGACGTCGAGGCCGAGGGCGATCTCGGTGCCCGGCTTGAAGCCGGCCTTCTCGATCGCCTTGACGAGGAAGTCGAGACCCTCGCGGTTGCTGGGCAGGTCGGGGGCGAAGCCACCCTCGTCGCCGAGGCCGGTCGCGTAGCCAGCGGCCTTCAGCTCGCCGCGCAGCACGTGGTAGGTCTCGACGCCCCAGCGGAGCGCCTCGGAGTAGGTCTCTGCACCGATCGGCGCGAGGAAGAACTCCTGCATGTCGATGCCGTTGTCTGCGTGCTCGCCGCCGTTGATGACGTTGAACAGCGGGACGGGCAGCACGTGCGCGTTGGGTCCGCCCAGGTAGCGGAACAGCGGCAGGTCGGCCGAGTCGGCCGCGGCCTTCGCGACGGCCAGGCTGACGCCGAGGATCGCGTTCGCGCCGGTGCGCTGCTTGTTCTCGGTGCCGTCGGTCTCGATCAGGATCTCGTCGACGATGCGCTGCTCGCTCGCCTCGACGCCCTCGAGAGCCGGGCCGAGCTCGTCGATGATCGCGTCGACGGCCTTGAGGACGCCCTTTCCGCCGTAACGGCTCTTGTCGCCGTCACGCAGCTCGTATGCCTCGAATGCGCCGGTGGATGCACCGGACGGGACGGCGGCCCTCTGGACGACGCCGTCGTCGAGGAGCACCTCCACCTCGACGGTCGGGTTTCCGCGCGAGTCGAGAATCTCGCGTGCGCCTACAGCCTCGATCAGTGCCACTGATGTGCTCCTTGCTCAGAGAAAAGGTGTGTGGAGCGTCGTCGATCCGCGCCCCAGTCTAGCCCGCCCGTCGATCAGGCCCCTGGCCCGCGTCGGAGGGTCACACCACGAGGGCGACCGCGATGCCGTCCCACCCCTTCGCCCCCACGGTCTGTAGTGCGGTGGCGTCGAAGCGAGGGTCCTCCCCCAGCATCCGCAGGCCGTCCCTCGTACCGACCACCTTGGGATCGGTGGAGTCCTCGCGGACGATCTCGCCCTCGCGCCCGATGTTGTCGAGGACGACCACGGTGCCGGGGCGCCCGAGCCTCGCGGCCCAGTCGAGGTAGATCGTGTTCGACTCCTTGTCGGCGTCGATGAAGACCAGGTCGAAGCCACCGACGAGGGTCGGCAGCACGTCGGCACCGCGGCCGATCCTGATGTCCACCCGATCGCCGACTCCCGCCGCGTCGATGCTCGCCCGCGCCACGGCGGCGTTGTCCGCCTCGGCCTCAACCGTCACGACACGACCTTCCGGGCCGACCGCGCGCGCGAGCCAGATCGTCGAATACCCGCCGAGAGTCCCGATCTCGAGCACCCGGCGAGCGCCGCTGATCCGTGCGATCAGGTTCAGCAGCTTGCCCGAGACCGGTGCCACCTCGATCGCGGGCAGACCTGCATCGCGCTGGGCGGCCAGGGCCGCCTCGAGGTCCGGGTCGTGGCCGACGAGCAGGTCGGCGAGGTAGGCGTCGGCGTCGGACCAGGCGTCGGGAGTGGAATCCATGCCCTCAGCCAACCGCGCGGTCTCGGGGGCGTCAAGGGGCCGCGGGATGCCGGTCTCCGCGCGGGGCCGACAGCAGCCGGCCCGGCGCGCCCGCGAGCTCGGGCTGGTGACGGAACTGCCCTGTGAGGGCGAGGATCACGATCACGACGGTCGCCACGATCCACCCGGCGACGCCCAACGGGCCGGCGAGCGCGAGGTCGGGCTGCGACGCGGCGACGAGGATCACGAGTCCTCCCGCGGCGTTCAGCGCCCCGTGGGCGAGGACCGCCGGCCAGATGGACGCCGAGCGCAGACGCAGCCATCCCAGCAGGATGCCCCACGCGACGCAGCCACCGATCATGAAGAGCACGCCGGTGATGTCGGTGCGGCCGAAGTTGTAGCCGAGAAGGATCACCGGACTGTGCCAGAGGCCCCAGATGACCCCGCTGATGAGCAGCGTCGGCCAGGTGCCGAGTGGCCGGAGCGCGGGCACGAGCCATCCGCGCCAGCCGAGCTCCTCACCGAACGCGATCACGCTGTTGACGAGGGCACCGACCGGGATCATCGCGATCTGTGAGAGGACCAGGAGCTCGATCGGCGGCATCGGAGTCCCCTCGGGAACGAGTTTCGCGACCTCGGCCGCAAAACCCGCGAACGTGGGATCGAGCCGGATGAACCCGAGCGCCGCGGCGATCATGATGCTGAGACCGACGAGGAGCGGGGGCGCGAGCCAGCCGACGACCATGAGCCAGACCACGCGCTTGGCCGGTCTCAGCGGCCAGAGGCCGAGGAAGCGCACGCGTTCACCGGGCGCGGGGATGCGCATCGTGAACGTGATGACGAGCGCCGCCACTGCGGGCGTGAGCATCATCACCGGCAACAGCACCCCCGCGATCGGTTCTGCGAGCCCGTCGCCCAGCCACAGTGGCAGGGACACGAGCCAGGCGAGCCCGCACGCGAGCACGGTGAAGGCGGTGATGGCGGCGACGCGGGTGCGGGTCATGACGGTACTTCCCTGTTCGTGTGCTGCGGATGCGGGGGCTGGCGCACGGTCGACGTCACGTGGCAGCGGCGAGGACGGATGCCGCGGTGGCCGCGTCATCGACCGTGACGACGAACACCCGCCCGTTCGTCCGGGTGACCTCGAGGGCATCCCCCTTGCGGAGCACGATCCCGCGCCGACCGTCCATCCCGAACCGATACCCCCAGCCGCCGAACTCGGCGAACGGGTCGACCTGCACCGCTCGGGCGCTCGCGATCTCAGCCGGCGGGATCTCGATGCGCGGCCACCCCGCCACCGAGCGCACTCGGAGACCGGCGGCGCTCGCACGGACACGGAAGGTGAGACTGGTCGAGACCAGCACGACGAGCACGAGGGCGACTGCCGCCGTGATCCATCCTGCGGCGATGCCCTGAGCCAGCAGAAGCACGCTCATCGCGACCACGACGAAGACGCCGATCCCGAGCACGACCTGGCCGGTCCGTGCGACCGTGACGGTCTTCATCCACACCGCCCGTTCGTGTTCGGCCAGGGGCAGCGGCGTCGCGGCGGCGCCCGACGAGTCGGGCAACACCGGCACCGAGGGCTGCAGGAACCAGCCCGCGACGGCGAGACCGAGCATGACGAGCAGGAGGACCGGGACCCACGGCGTGATGTCCGCGGCATCCGCGGCATCCGTGAGGCCGCGCTGCGCGGCGGTCGAGGCGATGGCCAGCATCGCGAGCATGCCCGCTGTCCCGAAGCTGACGGCGCCGAGCAACCGGGCCGTCGCCGACCACTGGGGCTGCGGGATCGGCGCGGCGGCGCCCTTCTGCGGGAGCCGATGCGAGAACAGGGCGATGAGCGCGAAGAGCAGGACGGTGCCGCCGCCGAGGCCGATCAGCAGGGCGAGGGGCGTCCACCGAGGCCCGAAGCCGTCGGCGCCGTCGAGACCCCAGTGGATCGCGGCAGGTTCCGGCACGTCGGGGAGCCAGGCGAGGACCACGATGGTCGCCAGCGCGATCAGCGCCAGCGGGAGGATCACCCCCACCCACCAGAAGGCGGTGCGGGCTCTGCGAATCTCGGGGGTCATGCGTCGGTCTCCTTGATGAGGGCGGCCAGGGTCGTGGGAGAGACGCCGAGGGAGGCGGCGCGGGCGACCAGCGCGGTGATGTCGTGCGAGAGCTCGGCGAGAGGCGCGGCGGAGGCTGCGACCACCGCTCCCCTGCCACGGCGCAGGTCGATCAGGCCCTCGTCTCTGAGCTGCTGGTAGGCACGGAGGACCGTGTGCAGGTTGATCTCGAGGGCGTCCGCGAGCTCGCGCGCGGCCGGCAGCCGGTCGCCGGGTCCGAGCCGCCCCGTCAGGATGTCGGCACGGACGGACGTCGCGACCTGGTCGAAGAGCGGCCGAGCGCTGTCGGCATCGATTCGAATCAGCATCGCGTCCTCAATTTCTATTAGTTATAGGAGAACTATAACAACTGTCGGAACCCTCCAGCAAGCTTCGCCTCGCCGGCAACGTCGTCCACACTGACCTCATGCGCATCACTCCCCGCCGCCTCGCCATCGGCATGAGCCTGTGGGTTCCCAACCTGTTCAGCGGAATCCGCGTCCGCCGCTTCAGTGAGGACTGGACCCACGCGACCGTCGAGCTGCATGTCAACGTCTTCACCCGCAACTACGTCAAGACCGCGTTCGGCGGCTCGATGTCGGCGATGACGGATCCCTACTTCTTCATGCTCGTCATGCACCAGCTCGGACGCGACCACGTGGTGTGGGACACCCGCGGCGAGATCGAGTTCCTCAAGCCCGGCCGCGGCGTCCTCACGGCCGAGTTCGAGGTGAGCCGGGAACGCGCCGCGGAGATCCGTGAGCGCGCCCACGGCGGCGCCAAGGTGCTCGAATGGTTCGAGACGGTGATCACCGACCGCGACGGCGATGTGGTCGCCAAGGTGCGTCGCGAGGTCTACATCCGTGAGAAGAAGCGGGTCACCTCGGCACGAGGCTGATCTGCGACGACGAGTACACCGTGAATTCACCGCGCCGTGGCACGATGACGGGATGCCCCTCGCCCGCCGCCTGACACTCGGCGACGCCACAGCCATCGGACTCGGCTCGATGATCGGCGCCGGAGTGTTCTCGGTCTGGGGGCCGGCGATCGGAGTCGCCGGCAGCGGCATCCTGATCGCGCTCGTGATCGCCGCGATCGTGGCGTACTGCAACGCCACCGCGTCGGCTCAGCTCGCCGCCGTGCACCCGGTCGCCGGCGGTACCTACGCGTACGCGCGCGCCGAGATCGGTCCGTGGTGGGGATTCGTCGCGGGCTGGAGCTTCGTGGTCGGCAAGATCGCGAGCTGCGCGGCGATGGCCATGACCTTCGCGGCGTACGCGGCTCCGGACGGGTGGCAGCGGCCCGTCGCGATCGCGGCGGTGGTCGCCCTCGTGACCGTCAACTGCCTCGGCATCACGCGGACGGCTCTCGTGACTCGGATCCTCGTGGTCTGCTCGCTCCTCGGGCTCGCCCTCGTGGTCGCGGTCGGCCTCGGCTCGGCATCCGCGTCGACGCCCTCTCCTCTCCCCGACGCGACCGCCTACGGGGTGCTGCAGGGTGCCGGACTCCTCTTCTTCGCGTTCGCGGGATACGCACGGATCGCGACCATGGGCGAAGAGGTCGTCGACCCCGCTCGGACGATCCCCCGCGCCATCGCGCTCGCGCTCGGCGGAGCGGTGTTCGTGTACGTGCTGATCGGGATCACGGTCGTCGTCACGCTCGGCGGGGAGGCCGTGTCGAGCTCGGCGCCGCTCGCCGACGTGCTCGCATCGACCGGGTGGGCCGCGTTGACACCGGTCGTCCGGATCACGGCGGCCGCCGCCTCGCTGGGCGCGCTGCTCGCCCTGCTCACGGGAATCGGACGCACGACGCTGGCCATGGCGCGAGAGAAGGATCTTCCGTCGTTGCTCGCGAAGGTCGACGACCGTCGACAGGTGCCGCGTCGCGCCGAGATCGTCATCGCCGTCATCGTGGTCGGGATCGTGCTCGTCGCCGATCTGCGAGACGCGATCGGGTTCTCATCCTTCGGAGTCCTGCTGTACTACCTGATCGCGAACGCCGCGGCGTTCCGTCAGCACGGTGCCGTGCGTCGCCACCCCCGCGCACTGCAGGTCGTCGGGGCGCTCGGCTGCCTGCTGCTCGTGAACACGCTGCCGGTGCTGGCGTCGATCGTCGGAACGGCCGTCGTGCTGACCGGGGTGCTCTACAGGGTGGTCCGACTGCGGCTGACGCGCTGATCAGGCGTGCGGGGTCGCTGCGGGCTCCTCGCCGGATCCCCCGCGATACGTGCGTGGAGCGATCCCCAGGATCCTGCGGAAGTCGCGCGTGAGGTGCGCATGGTCGGCGTATCCCAGCTCGGCTGCCAGCTCGGACAGGTCGGCCCCGGGATCGAGTCGGAGCCGCTCAGCGGCTTCCTGGAGCCGGCGCCGCCGGATCATCGCCGCCGGAGCGATGCCCACGTGTCGGTGAGCCAGCCGTTGGAGGGTGCGCACCGACACCGCGAGCCGCGTCGCGGCCTCCTCGACGGTATCGGCGGCTCGGTCTCCCATGAGGATCTCGACGAGCGCGTTCGCCTGAGCTGCCGCACCGTCGATCGGGCCGACTCGATGTGCGAGCCAGTCCGAGAACGCGGCGACGGCACGCTCACGCCGCCCGTCGCCCGAGCGCATCGCGGCACCGACCGACTGCGCCAGGTCGGGGGCGTCGACGATCGACTCGGCGTCGACGAGCGCCGCCGGATCACCGGTGAGCGCTGCGACGGCGGCCGGCCGCAGCAGAGCGCCCACCGCCCACCCGGTTCCGCTCAGGTCGCGATGCGATGCGTGCGTCGTCGCACCCGACAGCGTGACCACGCCCTGCTCGACGACGAGGTTCAGCGCCGGGTAGCCGACGATGTCCTGCCTCGACGATCTGCCGGGCTCGATGTCCCACTCCGGGATCCAGAACCAGACGACGAGATCCCGCGCGTTCGCCGCGGGCGGCAGACGATGGAACTCCGGCAGACGTGCCGGGTACAGCACCCCGCGCGTCTGGCGCACGCTCACTCGCCGTTCGGGCGATCCGGCGACGAACCCACGGCGCTCGAGGACGGCGACGCGATCGGATCAGCCGGAGGCCACACCACGAGCAGGAACGCCGCGATCGGGCCCAGGAAGACCGTGAGCACGAACCACACCAACGCGGATCGGTTCCGGGTACGCGCGAATCCTCCGGCGAGGATCGCGACCGTCAGCCACATCGCGGACACGGTGGGCCCGAGGTAATCGACATCCATGCCCTCGACCCTACGACGAGACCCGTGGCGAGGTTGTCGCGAATGTTCAAGCGCACGATGCGGGTCTTTCCGTACCGTGGCGACATGACCACCGAGAACACGACCGGCGCGACCGGCGCACACACCACAGACGGACGACCGCACAGCGCGACCTCCCTCACCCCGTTCCTCGCGATCCCCGGGGCGCGCGAAGCGATCGACTTCTATCGCGACGTCTTCGGCGCCCGCGTCGTCGACGTCACCGAGTTCGGAGGCGTCGTCGCCCACGCCGACCTCGACTTCGGTCTCGGACGCCTGCAGCTGGGCGAGCCGAGTCCTGAGTACCACCTCGTTCCCGCGCCCGCGGGCGATGACGACTGCTACTCGATGGGGTTGTACGTCCCCGACGTCGACGTCGTCGTCGAGCGTGCCGTCGCCGCCGGGGCGACGGTGCGGGAGGCTCCGTCGGCGTTCGTCTCGGGAGACCGCTTCGCGAGCATCCGGGATCCCTTCGGCGTCCGGTGGTCGGTGATGACCCGCGTCGAAGACCTGTCGGACGAGGAGAGCGCGCGACGGGTGGCCGAGTGGGCCGCGTCGTTCAGTGCTGCACCTGAAGACGCGAGCTGAGCGCGGTCTCCGCGGCGAGGCAGACGGTCGAAAGCAGCGCCTCGGCCGTGCGCCGGTAGCCCAGAGGACTCGGATGGAAGCGATCCATGCTGAACATCGCATCCGGATCGTCGAAGAACATCGGCCCGACGGCACGACGGAGATCGACCGGGCGTGCCCCCGCAGCGAGCGCCGTCTCGGTCTGCGCCTCGGCGAGCCGACGCGACATGCTGGACACCAGGCGACGCAACGGCTGCGGCACCGGGCGCAGGGCGCCGAGATCGGGGCAGGTTCCGACCACGACCTCGGTGCCGCGACGGCGCAGACGCAGGATCGCATCGCGCAGGTGCTGCGTCGAGACCGCGACCGCGATCCGGTGGGTGACGTCGTTGCCGCCCACCACGATCACGGCCACGTGCGGCGCGTAGTCGTCGGGAAGGTCGGCGAGCTGGGCCGCGAGGTCCGGTGACTCCGAGCCGACGACCGCTGCGGTGCGCAGATGGACGGGCCGCCCCAGCCGTCGTGCGAGGCCCTTGGCGAGGCGACCGCCGAGGGTCTGCTTGCGCCGCTCGGCGCCGAGACCCGCCGCGAGCGAATCCCCGAGCAGGAGCAGCTCGATCGGATCACCGCCGAGCGACGGACGCCACAGTCGGTCGCTGTCGAGTGAATGCTCGCCGAGCGGCTTGCCGATGCGTCGGCGAGCGATGGCCGCCTGATGCGAGAGGACGGATCGGATGCCGGCGGCCACCGCCATCGCGGCGACACCGACCCCTGCGAAGGCGACGAGATGCTGTCGTCTCATGTGCCGATTCGACCCGACCGGCGTGAACGCCGCGTGAACGGCATCCGGCGAACCGGGCCTCAGGACAGGGGCTTGAGCTCCAGCTGCGCGACACCGGCAGAGACGGTCGCGAACTCCGTGTACCCGTCGGCGGCCGAGCGCTCGAGCAGCGCCTTGACGTTCTTCGTGCGTCGCTCCAACCGCACCCTGGCACCGGACGCCACGAGTGCGGCCTTGTGGGTCACGAGCTCGACCACCGGAACGTCGGCGTCGTGGATGAGCACGACCGCCCGCTCGCCTGCGTCCACTCCCGCCGTCACGAGGTCGACCAGGCGCTCGAAGCCGAGGGAGAACCCGACAGCCGGCACCTGCTGGCCGAGGAATCGCCCGATCATGCCGTCGTAGCGACCTCCGCCGCCCAGCGAGTACGACACCGAAGGGTGCGCGAGCTCGAAGATCGTGCCGGTGTAGTAGCCCATGCCGCGCACGAGGAACGGATCGAAGACGAGCGGGATGTCCGTCGCGCCGCGACCGGCCGCCACGGCCTCGCCGATGCCGACGAGGTGTCCGACGATCTCGTCGGGGGCGTCATCGGGCAGCGCCTTGCGGATCTGCCGTTCACCGAACGGGTTGTACTCCATCGTCTGCGGGCGACGCAGGAACGACTCGAAGGCGTCGACGGCGGAGGCAGCGGCGCCGCGTTCGCGCAGCTCCGCGGCCACCCCCTCGGGCCCGATCTTGTCGAGCTTGTCGATCGTGATCAGCACGCCCGGGCGCTCGTCAGCGACGAAGCCGAAGCTGTCGAGCATCCAGTCGAGCGCGCGCCGGTCGTTGATGCGCACGGTCGCGCCCTCGAGACCGAGCGCGTCGACGGCGTCGAGCGAGGCGACCATGAGCTCGGCCTCTGCCCGCGACGAGTCATCGCCGATGATGTCGATGTCGCACTGCACGAACTGGCGGTAGCGGCCCTTCTGCGGACGCTCGGCACGCCACACCGGGCCGATCTGGATGGAACGGAAGACACCGGGCAGCTGCCCGCGGTTGCTCGCGTAGAAGCGCGCGAGCGGAACGGTGAGGTCGTAGCGGAGCCCGAGGTCGGCCAGGGCGCCCTGGTCGTCGGCGGCCTGGCGGATCGCGTCGGCGTCGAGGCCCCGGCGCAGCACGTTGTAGGCGAGCTTCTCGTTGTCGCCGCCGATTCCGGCGTGCAGGCGCGAGTACTCCTCGAGTGCGGGCGTCTCGATCTCGTCGAATCCGTGCGACCGGTAGCGATCGCGGATGACGGAGAGGACGCGCTCACGGCGGGCCTTGTCGGCGGGGAGGATGTCGCGCATGCCGCGCGGCGGGTTCACAGTAGCCACGCCTCCATCTTTCCAGGTCGGCAGGGCGGCCTGTGGCGTCAGGCTCCGGATTCGGCGTCGCGCACGTCGGCTTCGAGTCCTCGGAGCCGCTCGCGGAGCGCGCGCTCGGCATCCCATCCCTCGGCGCGAGCGATCGCGACGAGCTCGAGCAGAGCGTCGCCGAGCTCCGCCTCTGTCTCAGGTGCGGTCGCGGTGCCGCCGGACGGGCCCGCGACCTCGACGCCTGCCCCTGCGGCTCGTCCGACGATCTTCTGCGCGAGTGCGAGTGCAGGCATCCCTCGAGGAACGCCGTCGAGAACACTCCGCCTCGCGCGCTTCTCCGCCGCCTTCGCGGCGTTCCAGTGCACGAGCACCTCATCGGGGGTGGTCGCGACCTCCCCGGCGAACACGTGGGGGTGCCGGCGGACCATCTTCTCGGTCAGGGTGTCGGCGACGTCGTCGATGTCGAACGGGTCGTCGGGGTCCTGTGCGGCGATCGCCGCATGGAACAGCACCTGCCAGAGCAGGTCGCCGAGCTCTTCACGCAGGTCGGCTCGCGTGCCGCTCTCGACGGCGTCGATGACCTCGTGCGACTCCTCGATCAGGTACGGCACGAGGTCGCGATGGGTGATCTGCTGTGACCAGACGCACCGTTCGCGCACCTCGCGCATGGTCTCGGCCGCAGCCCGCAGCGGGTCGCGATCCTGCTCTTCGGTCACTGTTCCTCCTCGAACGCGGTCAGGATGTCTCGGCGTTCAGCCGACGGTACGAGCGTGCCCGGAGCGACACGATCACGGCGGAGAGCACGAGCGCCAGCAGCGATCCGACGAGCACGCCGAGGATCGCCTGATCGCGGATGCCGGCGTCGGACGCGAAGGCGAGGTTCGCCAGGAGCAGCGAGACCGTGAACCCGATTCCGCCCAGAGCACCGGCGGCCAGGATGTCGCCGAACGGCAGCGCAGGAGCGGCGCCACGGGGACGGATGCGCATCGCCAGCCAGCCGAACAGCGAGATGCCGAGGATCTTGCCGACGGGGAGAGCGACCACGATCCCCCAGAACGCCGGTGAGAGCTCGGAGAGCGCGAGATCGGGGATCACGACGAAAGCCGCGACGAAGGCGAAGACGGGCAGGATCACGCCGTTGACGGTGGGTTCGAGGGCGTGTCGGGTGCGCGCCGCGGGAACCGGCGACATCACGAGTCCGAGCATCACGCCGGCGATCGTCGCGTGGATGCCGGATGCGGCGACGAGTCCCCAGGCGAGGAGACCGACGACGACCATCGCGACGGCGATGGCCGCATGGCCCGTGGCATGGAGCAGCCTGCTGAGCAGCCAGAACACCGCGACCGCGACCACGGCGAGCGCCAGCATCAGCCACTGCACGTCATGAGCGAACAGGACCGCGATGAAGATGATGCCGATGATGTCGTCGAGGATCGCCAGCGCCAGGAGGAACACGCGCACGGTCGGCGGCAGCCCACGCCCGAAGACCGCGAGCACGCCGAGTGCGAAGGCGATGTCGGTCGCGGTGGGGATCGGCCAGCCGGTCGCCGTCGCCGAGTCGCCCGCGATGAGCAGGTAGACCGCGATCGGCACCAGCACACCGCCGGCCGCCGCGATCGCAGGCTGCACGGCCTTGCGCGGGGAGTCGAGCTCTCCGTGCGTCAGTTCGTGGCGCAGTTCGATCGCCACGACGAGGAAGAACACCGCGAGCAGACCGTCCGACACCCAGTGCTCGATCGAGAGATCGAGCGACGTGCCCGGCACGGCGATGTGGAAGTCGAGGACCGCGGCGAGCGCGTCATGGGTGGGCAGGTTCGCCAGGAGGAGACCGAGCCCGGCCGCGACGAGAAGGAGGACAGCCGGGAACTGCTGGCTGCGGAGGGGGTTCGCGGAGATACGCATCGTCTCCATGGTAGTTCGCAGGGCATCGCCGCCGTCTCTCATCGTCATGAGTTCAGAGCACCACCCCGAGCCGGGATACTCTCGAACGGTGACCCCCGAACACGCCTTCCCCGAGCCCACCGACACCTCGGCCATCCGCATCATCGGCCGTTTCGAAGCGGGCCGCGGCATTCCCGACGCGATGCGCTCCGATGTGAGAATGCTCGGCGCCCTCCTCGGCCAGGTACTGCGAGAGGCGGGCGGTGACGATCTCTTCGAGGACGTCGAGCGTCTGCGCCTCGCCACCATCCAGGCCTACGACGAGGAGACGTCCGACGCATTCGAGCGTGCGGCCGCCATCGCCGAGTCGTTCAGCATCGCCCGCGCCGACGAGGTGGCTCGTGCGTTCACGTGCTACTTCCACCTCGTCAACCTCGCCGAGGAGCACCAGCGCGTGCGCGTCCTGCGCGAGCGCGCCGGACAGCCCGGCCGCGAGGATGCCGCCGACACGGTCGCCACGGCGTACGCCCGGCTGAAGACCGAGGTCGGCGACGACGAGGCGCGCCGTCGCCTGGAGGGTCTGCGCTTCCACCCGGTCTTCACCGCTCACCCGACCGAGGCCCGACGCCGGGCCGTGTCGTCGAGCATCCGTCGCCTGTCCGAGTTGCTCACCCAGCACGACGCGGCGAGCGAGGGGGGCTCCGAGGAGCACCGCGCTCGTCGTCGGATGCTGGAGGAGATCGACACCCTCTGGCGCACCGCGCCGCTGCGCGCCGAGAAGCCGTCTCCGACCGACGAGGTGCGCACGGTCATGGGCGTGTTCGACGAGACGCTGTTCACGACGGTCCCCCATGTCTACCGCCGTATCGACGACGCGCTCCGCGGTGACGACTCCGGTTCGACGCCACCCGTGGTGCCCGCATTCGTGCGCATCGGATCCTGGGTCGGCGGCGACCGCGACGGAAACCCGTTCGTCACGGCATCCGTGACGCGCGAGGCCTCGCAGATCGCCTCGGACCATGTGCTCCGCGGCCTCGAGCGTGCGCTGGAGCGCATCGGCCGCACCCTCACCCTCGACGCCGAGGACACCCCCGCGAGCGCGGCGGTCTCGGACATCTGGGAGGCATTCGCCGCCGCGGAGCCGCGCGCCGCCGAAGAGCTGGGTGCGCGCTCCCCCGGTGAGCCGCACCGCCGGGTGCTGCTCGCGCTCGCCCACCGCGTGGCCGCGACCCGTCGAGGAGACGAGCAGCGGTACAGCCGCCCCGAAGAGCTCCTCGCCGACCTGCGCGCCGTGCAGGCGTCTCTGTCGGATGCCGGAGCGAAGCGTCACGCCTTCGGCGGGGTGCAGCACCTGATCTGGCAGGTGGAGACGTATGGCTTCCACCTCACCGAGCTCGAGGTGCGTCAGCACTCGCAGGTGCACGCGAAGGCGCTCGCCGAGCTGGCGAGTGGCGAGCCCATCAGCGCGCAGACCGAGGAGGTGCTCGAGGTCTTCCGCGCGATCGCCGAGATCCAGCGCGACCGGGGCCTCCGCGCCGCCGGCCGCTACGTCGTGTCGTTCACGCAGGCCGCGTCGGACCTCGCGAACGTGTACGCGCTCGCACGGCACGCACTCGGCGACGACGCTCCCGTGCTCGATGTCGTGCCGCTGTTCGAGACGTTCGCCGACCTGCAGGCCGCACCCGAGATCCTCGCCGAGGCGGTGACCTTCCCCGAGTTCCGGGAGCGGATGGCCGCCACCGGCAACCGGCTCGAGGTCATGCTCGGATACTCCGACTCGTCGAAGGACGTCGGCCCCGTCGCCGCCAACCTCGCTCTGTACGAGGCGCAGGAGAAGATCGCGCTGTGGGCGCAGGAGTCGGACATCGAGCTGACGCTGTTCCACGGCCGCGGCGGCGCCCTCGGCCGAGGTGGCGGACCCGCCAACTCGGCGATCCTCGCGCAGCCGCCGCACTCGGTCGACGGTCGCTTCAAGCTCACCGAGCAGGGCGAGGTCATCTTCGCCCGCTACGGCGAGCCGGCGATCGCGATGCGTCACATCGACCAGGTCGCCGCGGCGACCCTGCTCGCGTCGTCGCCGACCGTCGAGAAGCACACCAGCGACTCCGCCGCCCGGTTCGCCGACATCGCCTCGGTGATGGACCGCTCCTCGCGCGAGCGCTTCTTCTCGCTCGTCAAGGCCGAGGGCTTCGCGCACTGGTTCGCGACCGTGACGCCCATGGAGGAGATCGGTCTGCTCGCGCTGGGCTCGCGCCCCGCACGACGAGGCCTGTCGGTCGAGTCTCTCGAAGACCTCCGCGCGATCCCGTGGGTGTTCGCGTGGACGCAGGCGCGCATCAACCTCGCCGGCTGGTTCGGTCTCGGCACCGCACTGGCCGCCGTCGGCGACGAGGCCCGTCTCATCGAGGCGTATCGCGAGTGGCCGCTGCTGCGCACGATGATCGACAACGTCGCGATGAGCCTCGCGAAGACCGATGAGCGCATCGCTCGCCAGTACCTCGCCCTGGGCGATCGGGACGATCTCGCCCAGCTGGTGCTCGATGAGATGACGCTCACCCGCGAATGGGTGATCCGCCTCACTGGCGGTGTCGGTCTCCTCGAGAACAAGCCGATCCTGCAGCGCGCCGTGCAGCTGCGCACGCCCTACGTCGATGCCCTCTCGCTGCTGCAGCTGCGTGCCCTGCGCGCGCTGCGTGACCCTGCGGAGGCGACGGGTTCCGGTGCGGAGGACGAGCAGAAGCGACTGCTGCTGCTGTCCGTCAGCGGTGTCGCCGCCGGCCTGCAGAACACCGGGTGACCCGCCCCGTCGTCGCGATCGACTGCATTCCGGTGTGAGAGTCCTCACCTCGGCGTGCCCGCTAGAGTGAAGATTCTGCCCGATCCGGCGACCTCTCACGCGACACGATCGCACGCACCATCTTCTTCCCCCGTTCAGAAAGCTCTCGCGTGACTTCTTCGTCTTCCGCCGACTTCCATCCGCTCGCCGACTCCGTGCAGCCCGTCTTCGACACGGTCCTCGCCCGCAGCCCCCACGAGCCCGAGTTCCAGCAGGCCGTGCACGAGGTGCTGAACTCGATCGCCCCGGTGCTCGCGCGGAACCCGCAGTTCGTCGACGGGGGCATCCTCGAGCGTCTGGTCGAGCCGGAGCGACAGATCCTGTTCCGCGTCCCCTGGGTCGACGACGCGGGTCGCATGCAGGTCAACCGCGGCTACCGCATCCAGTTCTCCTCGGTGCTCGGCCCCTACAAGGGGGGCCTCCGATTCCACCCATCGGTGAACCTCTCGATCATCAAGTTCCTCGGCTTCGAGCAGATCTTCAAGAACGCGCTCACGGGACAGGGAATCGGCGGCGGCAAGGGCGGATCCGACTTCGACCCGCACGGCCGGTCGGACGCCGAGATCATGCGCTTCTGCCAGTCGTTCATGAACGAGCTCTACCGCCACCTGGGCGAGCACACCGACGTCCCCGCGGGTGACATCGGTGTGGGCGGTCGCGAGATCGGCTACCTCTTCGGCCAGTACCGCAAGATCACCAACCGTCACGAGTCGGGCATGTTCACCGGCAAGGGCACCGGGTGGGGTGGCGCCGAGGTGCGCACCGAGGCCACGGGCTACGGCGCCGTGTTCTTCGCGCAGGAGATGCTCGGAGTCCACAACGACTCTCTCGAGGGCAAGCGCGTCGGCGTCTCGGGCTCGGGCAACGTCGCGATCTACGCGATCCAGAAGGCGACGCAGCTCGGCGCGACCGCCGTCACTGCGTCCGACTCGTCCGGCTACGTCGTCGACGACGCCGGCATCGACGTCGACCTGCTGCGCCAGATCAAGGAGGTCGAGCGCGCTCGCATCGTCGAGTACGCCAACCGCCGCCCCGGTGCGCGCTTCGTCGAAGGAGGCAGCGTCTGGGAGGTTCCCGTCGACATCGCGGTGCCCTCCGCCACGCAGAACGAGCTCGACCTCGCTGCCGCCGAGGCGCTCATCGCGAACGGTGTGCGGGCGGTCTCGGAGGGCGCGAACATGCCGTGCGTGCCTGCAGCCGTCGACGCGTTCCAGGCTGCGGGCGTGCTGTTCGCCCCGGGCAAGGCAGCGAACGCCGGTGGCGTGGCGACCTCCGCCCTCGAGATGAGCCAGAACGCCTCACGTCAGCGCTGGAGCTTCGACGCCAGCGAGAACAAGCTGCGCGAGATCATGGCCGACATCCACAGCGCCGCCTTCGACGCCGCCGAGCGGTACGACGTCGCCGGTGACTATGTGGCGGGTGCGAACATCGCCGGATTCGAGCGCGTCGCCGGTGCGATGCTCGCGCAGGGTGTCATCTGACCCGACGTCGCGCGCGTCCTGAGACGACAGAAGAGCCGCTTGCCTTTCGGGTGGGCGGCTCTTCTGCATCCGTGTTCTGTGCGTGCGGGGATCAGCTCTCGTCGACCGGCACCTTCACGACTTTGTTGTACCCCGTGACAGCCTGGTTCTCGTCGAACGCGACCACCTTCTTGCGGAATCCCTTCGTGATGACGGCGAGGTAGATCACGCCCAGCACGGTCCAGACGAGACCGCCCCGCAGCGCATCCTCATGCAGGTTGACCCACAGGAGCCCCGTCAGCAGCATGCCGATCCCGGGCATCACGATGTACGAGAAGATGTCGCGAGGCGTGTGGCGCCGTCCCTTGCGGATCGCGAACCACGCGATCACCGAGATGTTCACGAAGGTGAAGGCGATCAGCGCCCCGAAGTTGATCCACGCGGCGATCAGTTCGAGCGTGAACGGGATCGCGAGCAGTGAGATGGCGCCGACCAGCACGATGTTGAAGGTCGGCGTGTGGGTGCGCGGGTTGATGTAGCCGAACGCCTTCTGGGGCAGCACGTTGTTGCGACCCATGACGAGCAGCATGCGCGAGACCGATGCGTGCGAGGCGAGGCCCGAGGCGAGGGTCGCGCAGAATCCGGCGGCCGTCAGCACTGCCATCAGCACGTCGCCGCCCACGAGGTTTCCGATGATGGGCAACGTGGAGTCCTCGACATACTGCATGTCGCCACCGGGAGCGAACTCGTTCCAATCGGGGAAGCGGAGCTGCGTCACGTATCCCGCGATCAGGAAGATCGCCCCACCGAGGAGCACGGTGAGGAGGATCGCCTTCGGCATGATCTTCGGGTCCTTCGCCTCTTCGGCGTACATCGTGACGGCGTCGAAGCCGATGAACGAGAAGCAGACGATGGTGGCTCCCGTGAGCACCGCTCCGATCGTCGCGCCGTCGTGGATGAACGCCGCAGAGGAGGCGATCGTGGCTGCGCCCTCTCCGCGCATCAGCTGGGCGACGACCATGACCACGAAGACGACCATCACGACGATGGAGAACACGAGCAGGATCATGTTCATGTTGGAGGTGCCTCGCATGGTCATGTAGATGATGCTCGTCACGAGGATGCAGTACAGCACGACCCAGATCCACCCGGGGATGTCGGGGAACAGCGCCTCCAGGTAGCTGCGGATGATGAGGCAGTTGACCATCGGGAGCAGGACGTAGTCGATGAGCGAGGTCCAGCCGACCATGAATCCGAGGTTCGGATGGATCGATTCGCGGACGTAGGTGTACGCGGATCCGGCGCTCGGGATGGCGCTGGAGATCTTGCCGTAGCTGATGGCCGTGAAGACCATGACCACGAGCGCCACGAGGTAGGCGGCGGGGACGACGTTGTCGGTGTCGCGGGCCACCATGCCGAACGTGTCGAACACCACGGTCGGCGTCATGTAGCCGAGTCCGAGCCCGACGATCGCCCAGAGACCGAGGTTGCGCTTGAGGGTTCCTCCACCCTGCGCGAGCGGCTTCGTCTTCGTGGCCATGTGTACTCCTTCGGGAACAGCGCATGGGCCGGACTTCGGGTCGTCCGACGCTGAGCATCAGTATGTACCCGAGATATTCGACAGCGGAAGAGCTGATCTGATTCGAAATGCGCATTTAACATGACAAATCCACGCGGGATTCGAAGACGACCCGAGATCACCAGCCTTCGGAGAGCACCCGATCCAGCATCGCGACGACGTGATCGGCGCTCTCGAACGCCAGGCACAGCGGCGGCTTGATCTTCAGCACGTTCGACCGTTCGGAGGTCGTGAGCACGATGACGCCGAGCTCACGCAGTCGCTCGCAGATCGCCGCCGCCTCGGCAGCGGCCGGCTCCATGGTGTCGCGGTCGCGCACGAGCTCGACACCGAGATAGAGCCCTTCGCCGTGGACGGGACCGATGAGCGGATGCCGGAGCGCCAGCCCGCGAAGCGCCTCAGACAGGTGTCGGCCGACCTCGAGCGCGTTGCGCTGCAGGTCGTCCTCGACCATGGCGTCGAGCACGGCGAGGCCGACGCGGCAGCTCAGCGTGCTGCCACCGGCCGAGGAGAAGAACTGACCCTGGGCGCTGAGAGCATCGGCGATCCGCCGTGAGGTGATCACTCCCCCGATCGGGAACCCGTTGCCCATGGGCTTCGCGATCGTGACGATGTCGGGCACGACGCCTGAGCGCTCGAACCCCCAGAAGCTCGAGCCCATCCGTCCGAAGCCCACCTGCACCTCGTCGGCGATGCAGAGCCCACCGCGTGCGCGCACCAGCTCGTAGGCGCCCGCCAGATAGCCGTCGGGCAGCAGGACTCCGCCGGCGTTGCCCAGCACGGATTCGCACAGGAAAGCCGCGACGTCGCGCCCCTCTGCGGCGAGACGGTCGAGGTCGACAGCGAGGTCGGCGAGGTAGCTGTCGGCTGTATCGTCTCCGCGGTACGTGCCACGGAAGGAGTTGGGCACGTCGGCGACATGCACCCAGTCGGGGCGCGTCTCGAGCGCATGAGGGTTGTCGTACGCGCTCGTCGTGACGGCATCGCTCGCCATCGTCCACCCGTGATAGGCCTCGCGGAGCGCCACCACCGTACGTCGTGCGGTCGCCGCCTGCGCCAGGCGGATGCCGAGATCCACCGCCTCCGAGCCGCTGTTCACCAGCAGCACGGTGTCGAGTCCGCTGCCCTCGGGCATCAGCGCGATCAGCCGCTCGCTGTATTCGGCGAGGTCACGGAACAGGAAGCGCGAGTTCGTGGCGAGGGTCTTGAGCTGCCGATTCGCGGCCTCGGCGACCTTCGGATGCCCGTGGCCGAGGCCTGCGACGTTGTTCACCATGTCGATGTGACTGCGACCCGTGGTGTCGATGAGGTGATGCCGCCAGCCGCGTTCGATCTGCGGCGGGTGCTCGTAATAGCGCTCCTGCGCTTCAGCGAAGATCCGTTCGCGACGGTGGAGTTCGTCGCGCGAATCGTCGCGCTGCGCGAGCGCCGGAAGCCCCAGCAATGGGGCGGGGTCGGCGGTGAAGCGGCGCCAGGCGTCGACCCGATCCGGCCTGACCAGGTGTGCGGCAGTGGGGTCGGCGGGCAGCGACGGAGCATCCGCTCGGCGGAGTCCTACGACCAGCGTCCTGATCTCGAACGACGCCGCGAGTCGGCCGATGCTCTCACCCTTCTCGACCCTGCCGTTGCGTGTCGGCTCGAAGTCAGGGCCGCGGAGATCGAGTTCCCACCCGCCGTCGATCGTGATGCGCACACTGCCGTCGGTGATCTTCAGGTCGCCCTCGACGGGCGCGATCATGCGCGACGACGGCCCGGGAGCGACGTGCACCTCGGTCTCGACCGGCCAGGTCGCCGCGGCATCTGCGGTGTCGACCTCGGTGCGCGTGAGTCGGAACACGCCGTATGGCATCACGGCGGCGCGTGCGCCCTGGGCGTGAGCCGCGGTGATGAGCTGCGCCTCGGCGTCATGAGCCATCCAACGGCCGGCATCCAGTGCGTCGGATTCCACGCCGGGGTCGGCGACGACGACGCGACCGTCGAGCTCGGGCAGCAGCGGAGCGAGTGGGGAGATCAGGTGATCGCCGTCGGGCGGCGGTGCGTCCTCCTCGGGCCCCTCGCGCTCGGGCGTCTCCTCCTCTGATCCGTCCGCCTCCGATGTCTCGACTCGCGACGCGGCGACGACCGGCGCAGTGACGACCGGCCCGGGCACGACTGACACCTCGACGACCGGCTCCTCGACGACCGGCACCTCGAAGGCGGGGGCGTCGAATCCCAGCCTGTCGAGCACCAGCTCCGTCGCCTCGACGAGCGGCACAGCGGTCGCGGCGTCGAAGATGGCCTGCTCCCCCGCGATCCGCTCGCGCGCATACTCGTTGTCGCCGTCGATCTGGAGCTGCCTCCAGCCGCTCGCGACGAGGAGCGCCGATCGCAGCACGACCAGCGGCCAGACGGCGAGCGCCTCATCGCGGCTGAGGGGTGCATCCGCGTGGAACGCGGCGACGGTGTCGAGTGCGCGCAGAGGGCGCTCGGGTTCGTGGTGGAGCATCGACGAGACGCACACCGCGAGTTCGGCGACCCGCCAGCCGAGGCCGAGATCGCCGAGATCGAGCACGACGTGCGGGTGCAGTCGAGAGTCAGTGCCGCGCCGACCGGTGACGTTGTCGTCGGTGAGATCGCCGTGGATCGGCTGCACCGGCAGCCGATCGGCCACGACCGCCATCGCCTTCTGCGCGACATCGGACGCCGTGCGCACCCGCGAGCGCAGCTCCGCGTCGGTCACCGACGGCGCCAGCATCGTGATCTGCTCGAAGGCGACGCGCATGTCCCACATCTGCTCGCGGTCGAGGCCGGGATGCTCGAGGCCTGCGAGCGCGTTCACGGATGCCGCCGCGAGCGACCCGAACTCCGCGAGCACGACCGGCGCGAGGTAACCCGCATCGACGAGCGCCTCACCGTCGGCGAACTCGCTGCGTCTCACCGCGAATCCGCGCCATCGCTGTGTGAGCGCACCGTCGAGACCGGGCAGCACGGCGGGAACCGGCACTCCGGCCGCGCGATAGGCCTCGAGGGCCTGATGCTGCGCGTCGCGTGCCTCATCACCGAACACCGGGTTGTCGACACGCAGGACACTGCGCGTCCCGTCGGTCTCGACGAGCACGAAGTTGCGATCCTGATTGCTGCCGAGTTCGCTCGCCACCGCGTCGATGCCGTAGCACTCCCGAGCTATCGCGGCCGCGTCGGCCGCACTCACATCGGGTCGGACGAGACCTGCGCCGTCGCTCACCCTCGACCCGCCGCGCGGCCGTCGGCGTCGAGACGCACATCGTGGGCGTGACGCGCGAGCGAGCTGCCGTAGCGCTCCGTCAGCTGCACCATCAGATCGGGGGTGTCGCGGTCGACGCCGAAGACGTGACCGGGGAAGTCGAGCTCGGGCTGCGCGGCCGAGATCTCCGCCTCGCGGTCGGGCGAGAGCAGCTGCACGGGGTCGCCGACCGCGACCCATCCGATCGGCACGACCGTGCCGGCCGGCAGCACGGCGCGTCGGTGCACGATCGCGTTGACCCTGACCTCGCATCGGTCGCCGACCAGGGCGCCGTTGAAGATGCGCGCGCCCGAGGCGAAGAAGACCTCCTCGCCCACCGTCGCACCGGCGATGCTCGCCAGGGTGCCGACGAGCGTGTGCGCGCCGATGTGCACGGCATTCGCGGCGGTCGCACGGATGAGCGCGTTCTCCATCACGATGACGTGCTCGCCGATCGTGATCGGACCGCCCTCCGCCGTGATCACGGCGCCGTGCAGCACTTGGCAGCCGGCGCCGATCTCGACGTCGCCGGAGATCACGGCGGTGGGAGCGACGACGGCGGTGTCATGGATCCGGGGCCGAGCCCCGAGGTGCTCGTACAACATGACGCCAGCGTAGTGCTGCGAGGCGCACGGCGAGAAGGCGGCTCCCGGCGTGGAGCGAGCAGGAGCTCCGCTGCTACGCTGTCGCCCATGCAATGCCGGTGA